>DATBGO010000360.1:0-113296 GCA_036558005.1 Streptosporangiaceae bacterium
CCACAGGGGCTGGGTGGCCCAGGCGGGGTCGTGGTGCTGGTAGCTGGCCAGGGCGTGCAGGAAGGCGTCGGCGGCGTAGCCGGGGCTGGTGATCTGGGCGGGGGTGCCCCAGCCGGCGGAGGGGCGCTGCTGGAACAGGCCGAGGGAGTCGCGGTCGCCGTAGCTGAGGTTTTCGAGGGTGGATTCTTGCATGGCGGTGGCGACGGCGATGACGGCGGAGCGGATGCCCATGTGGAGGTGGAGGGCGCGGGCGGTGATGAGCTGGGCGTTGGCGGCGCGGGCGGGGGTGAGGGGGAGGGTGGCCTGGGCGCCGCTGAGCCCGGCGGGCAGCAGCCGCTGGTAGGCCGGTAGCGGGCCGCCGTGGTGGTGGCCGGCTGCTGCCTCGGTGATCTGACGCCACGTCAGCAGCTCGGGTCCCCGCCGGACGTGCTGGCGGGCCCGGTGGCGGCGGTGTGTGACCGTCACGGCGGCCGGATGCGCGCCGGGGTGGCCGGCGGGCTGGCTCGTGTCGGGTGCCGCCGGGCCGGACGCGGGGGCACGGCCGAGCGCCGCGGCGGCGATGGCCGGCCCGGCCGGGCCAGCGATCGCGGCCGGGCCGATGGCCACACTGGCGGCGGTGACCGCGCTGGCCAGGGCGAGTACCGTCACCGCGGCGGCCGGCGCCTTCGCCCGGACCGGCAGGACGCAGCGCAGGTAGCAGGCCAGCGCCCAGCCGGCGAAGGCTGAGGTCACGACCAGCGGGCCGAGCGCAACGCGGGCCCTTGAGTCGGCGGCTTCGACGATGACCCGGGCCCGGGCCAATGCCGGGGCGAAAGGCTGGAGCCGGGCCCGCCCGGCGTCCCAGCAGGTCCTGATCAGGTCCGCGGCGCAGGAGACGGCTGCGCTGAGCGCGAGCAACATGACCACGGCCGCGAGCGCGGCACGGGCGGCGACCAGCTTGACCCTGGTGCGGATCAGCGCGACCCGGACGCGCGCCGGGGCCGCGTCCTGCGGGGGTGTGCCGCGAGAGATCCGGGCAAGCGGGCGGGGCGGGCGAGCGCGCAAGGCTTCGCGCCGTGCGGGTGCGGGCACGGGGGCATCCTTCGGCGTGTTCCCCATCGCCCGGCCGTCACGGGGGGTGCGGCCGGAGGCGTATGTGGTTGTCCGGGGGCGCTGCCCGCGGGCGGGAAGCCTGACCACGCGGGCACGGGACCGGGCTGACGCTGGGAGCGGCGCCCTGTCCCGGATGGGGATCACTCTGTGTAACGTCCGTGTTAGCCCGCGAGCATCCCTTTCACGCTGGTTATGACCTAGATCACTGAAACCCGCAGCACCGAAAGTGAGCGCCGCGGCCGGCCTGGTCAGCTCCAGCCCAGCCCAGCCCGGGCAGCGCTCCTGGCGCCGGGAACGGGCACATCTATGCTTGCAGGAGACGCTACGGGGGGACAGGCCGGAAACGTAGCCGCCAGCAGTCAGGAGGCTGACGATGGGCTTGATGGACAAGGTAAAGGCGCAGGCGACGCAGATCGCGCAGAAGACCCAGGAAACCGCGCGCGACAGCAAGGTCAAGTACGACCAGGCGCAGGCGAAGCGGCGTGCCGACGTGATGCTGCGGAACCTGGGCGCGGTTGTCTACGCGGACAAGACCGGCCGGGGCACGGGCGACACCCAGGCCCAGATCGACAAGCTGGTCGCCGACATCAAGACGCACGAGGCGGAGAACGGCATCAGCCTGATGCCCGAACACGCCGGGCACGCCGCCGACGCCAGCTGATTACCTGCAGGCCGCCTGAGCGGCGGTCTGCTGCTGGGCCGGGACCGCGTTAGGGCTGCTTGCCGCCGGGCTGGGGGCGGTTACCTGGTGCCCGGCGGTGCCCAGCAGGATCCTGATCCTGGTCAGGCTCGCGACCTGGCGGAGCCTGGCGCCGGGCAGTACCTTGCGCACCAGCCGGGCGCCGGCCTTCTGCCCGGCCGGGTATTCGATCAGGGTCTGGGTGAGATCCTGGCGGGACCAGGTCAGGCCCGCGCCGTGGACGTGGAAGCCCAGGGCCGCCAGCTGGGCACCGGTGCCCGCGGACAGGCCGCCGATGAAGGTCCCGTTGTAGACGTCAACGACGACCTGGCTCCTGGTCAGCCGCGGGCGGCTGCCCGGCTTGTGGCTGGCTGGCCGCGGCGCCAGCCGGCCGGCCTTCAGCCTGCTGAACATGGCCCGGGCGGCCTGGGCGTCCCAGAGCACGGCGGACACCCCGCCGGGGGCGGTGTAGCTGGCGTTGGCGATCGGCACGGTGGTGAAGGTGACGTCGCTCATCGAGATGCCGCGCAGCTGGCTGGCCAGCTTGGTCACGTTCAGGCCCCGGTCCACCCGGACCGCCGCGGTCGCGGCGGACAGGAAGCTGGTGAACTTGACCGGGTCGGTCAGCGTGCCCGAGCTGATCGCCTCCTTGAACAACGAGGACAGCAGCTGCTGCTGGTCCTTGATCCGGGCCAGGTCGGAGGTGGCGAACGAGTGCCGGTCGCGGGCGAACTCCAGCGCGGTGATCCCGTTCACGTGATGCACGCCAGCGGTCATCCGCAGCCCGCTGTAGGGGTCATCGACCGCGTACGGCAGGCAGATGTTCACACCGCCCAGCGCGTCGATGATCTTCACGAAGCCGAGGAAGTTCACCTCGATATAGTCGTTGATGGTCAGCCCGGTGTTCTTCTCCACCGTGGCCACCATCAGCTTCGGGCCGCCGAGCCCGAACGCGGCGTTGATCTTGTTCGGGCCGTGCCCGGGGATGTTGACCCAGGAATCGCGGGGCAGCGCGATGACCTGAACGCTGCGGTGATCGGCGGTCACGTGCACGATCATCAGGGTGTCGGAGTTCGAGCTGACGTCATGACCGACGTGCAGCTCCGCTTCCTGCCTGGGGGTCAGGCCCTTCCTGATGTCCACCCCCGCCACCAGCAGGTTCAGCGGCCCGCTGGACGGCGTGCCGGCGGTACCGGCGTTCAGCCGGCCGACGCTGCTGCTGACCCAGGAGCTGATCGCCCACGCGGTGCCCGAGGCAAGCAGCACCAGCACCGACAGCACGCCGCACAGCACCAGCGCGGCCCGCTCCTGGCGTGCCTTGCGGCCCGCGGATATCCGCGCCATCAGCTGCTGCTGGGCCGGCGCGGGCCCGGACCTGCGCCGGGTCCCGGTGTGCCTGGCCCGGCCAGCCGGGCGCCGGTCCGCTGGCTCGCCAGCGGGCGGTCCGACGTGCGGGTAGTAGCCGGGCCGCGGGCCCGGTGGGTCCTCGTCGGCCCCGGGATCAGACGGCGACGCCGGCCGCCGGAAGGGGCCCGCGCCCGGACGGCCAGGTCCCCGCGCGCCCTCCGGCGCGCCGTCGTCGTAGTCACTCATCGCCGTCTCCCCCGGGCGTAGCTCACCGTAGGCTAGCGCGGACGCCACCTCGCGTGGGGCTAGCGCGGCCGGCCGCCCGGGTAACGCCGCGGCAGCCGCCCGGTCAGGCGGCTGGCGGGCCGGGGTCCCTGGGCAGGCCGAGGATCCGCTCGCCGATGATGTTGAGCTGGATGTCGGTGGTGCCGCCGCCGATCGTCAGCGCCCGGTTGGTCAGCACCTGGCGGGCCCAGTGCGGCCCGTTGGGACCCTCATGCTGGCGCAGCCCGGCGGACGGGCCCGCGCCGAGCGCGCCGTCCGGGCCTGACATCGCCCAGCACAGCTCGGCGACCTGCTGGGCGTGCCGCATGCCCAGCAGCTTGCGGACGCTGCCGGTCGCGCCCGGCTCGGTTCCCGACAGCTGCTTCAGCGTCACCCGCAGGCCCAGCAGGTCGATCGCGTGGCCCTCGGCGACCAGCCTGCCGGCCTGACCGGATGGCCCGCCGCCGCCGGCCCGCACCTGGGCGAGCAGCTCGGCCACCCCGGACCCGAACGCCCACGACCGCGACAGCGAAACCCGCTCGTTGGCCAGCGTGGTCCTGGCGACCTTCCAGCCGCCGTTGACCTCGCCGACCACGCAGTCGTCGGGCACGAACACGTCGTCGAGGAACACCTGGTTGAAGAACGACTCGCCGGTCATCTCCTTCAGCGGCCGCACCTCCACCCCGGGATCGGCCATGTCCAGCAGGAAGTAGCTGATCCCGGCGTGCCGTGGCTCGGCCGGGTTGGTGCGGGCGATGCAGATCGCCCAGGCGGCCTGCTTGGCCAGTGAGGTCCAGATCTTCTGCCCGGTCAGCCGCCAGCCGCCGTCGGCCCGGACCGCGCGGGTGGACAGCCCCGCCAGGTCCGAGCCGGCCCCCGGCTCGCTGAACAGCTGGCACCAGATGATCTCGCCGCGCAGGGTGGGCGGCAGGAACCGGTCCTGCTGCTCCTTCGTGCCGTACTGGACCAGCGCCGGGACCACCCAGGCGCCGATCATCAGGGTCGGCGTCCGCACCCCGGCCTTGCGCAGCTCCTGGTCGATGATCACCTGCTCCAGCGGGCCGGCCCCGCGGCCCCACGGCCGGGGCAGGTGCGGGGTGACCCAGCCGCCCTCGGCGAGCCGGCCGGCCCGCTCCTGCCCGGACAGCGCCGCGATCTCGGCGAGCTCGCTGGCCAGCCCGGCGCGGAGCCCGGCGTCACCGCCGGGCAGCTCCACCTGGACCGGCCGGTGCGCCCCGGCCAGTGCCAGCTCCGCCACCTTCGCCGACCAGTCCGCCGACGCCCCGAGCAGGGCGCGCAGCGACATCGCCCGCCGGTAGTACAGGTGCGCCTCGTGCTCCCAGGTGTAGCCGATCCCGCCGAGCACCTGGATGCAGTCGTTCACGCAGGAGACCGCGGCGTCCAGGGCCAGCACCGCCGCGACGCCGGCGGCGAATTCGCGCGGCCGGCCGGGCGGCTGCGCCGACGGGTCGTCCGGCTCGGTGCGGGCGGCGTCCCAGACCGCGGCCGCGGCCAGCTCCGCCGCGGTCAGCATCCAGGCGCAGCGGTGCTTCACCGCCTGGAACTGCCCGATCGGGCGGCCGAACTGATGGCGCATCTTGGCGTACTCAGCCGCGGTGTGCACCGCCCAGTCGGCGATGCCGGCCGCCTCGGCGCCGAACAGGATCGCGGCCAGGCTGGTGACCGCCGCCCGGTCCAGCCCGGTCAGCCGCCGGTCCGCGGGCACCGTCACGCGCGCGGCGGCCAGCTGGCCGACCGGCCGGGTCAGGTCGAGGCTGTCCACCGGTGTCACCTGCAGCGCGCTGGCGTCGACGGCGACCCATTCCTCGTTCTCGCCGACCTGCACCGGCACCACGATCAGCTCGGCCAGGCTGGCGCCGAGGACCGGGCCCGCCGCGCCGTCGATGGTCAGCCCGCCGTCCGCGGCCGGCTGGCCCTCCAGCCCCGTGGCCAGGCACACCGCGCCGGTCCTGGTCCCGCTGGCCAGGCCGGCGATGAGCTTGCCGGTCACCCCGCCCGCGGCCAGCACCGCGCTGGCCAGCACGGTCGGCAGGTAGGCGCCAGGCACCAGGGCGCGGCCCAGCTCCTCCAGCGCGACCGCCAGCTCGGGCAGGCCGAAGCCCAGGCCGTCGTCGTCCTCGGGCAGGTGCAGGCCGAGCAGGCCCTGCTCGGCCAGGCCGGGCGCGAGCGCCTGCTGGTAGCTGGCCGCCCCGCTGTCAGGGCTGTCGGCGGCCGCGCGGACCGCCTCGGGCGGGCAGTTCCGCTGGGCCCAGGCGCGGATGGTCTCCGCCAGCTGCTGATGCTCTTCGGTCAGGCCGAGCGCCATGGTCCACCTCGTTCACGGTCCGCTGTGCCGATGCCGACCACTCTAGAACGAGATTCGGTTAGGCGAAATGGCTCAGCGCAGCGGGGTAGGTGGGCTTGTTACTAGCTGGTAGAATATAAGTTACCCGCGAGTAGGGACCGTTCGGGCGGGCAGTTCTGCAGCCAGGGAGGCGGCGTGGGTCACTTTAAGAGCAACCTCAGGGACATCGAGTTCAACCTCTTCGAGGTGCTGCGACGCCAGGACATCCTGGGCACCGAGCCGTTCAGCGACCTCGACGAGGAGACCGCCCGGGGGATACTCAGCGAGGTGAACCGGCTGGCCACCGGGCCGGTCGCGGAGTCGTTCGCCGAGGCCGACAGGAACCCGCCCGGCTACGACCCGGCGGCCCGCACGGTGACGATGCCCGAGGCGTTCAAGAAGTCGTTCCAGGCGTTCATCGACGCCGAGTGGTTCCGGCTCGAACTGCCCGCCGAGCTTGGCGGCACCAGCACTCCCCGGTCGCTGGGCTGGTCGGTGGCCGAGCTGATCCTCGGCGCGAACCCGGCCGTCTGGATGTACGCGAACGGGGCCGCGTTCGCGCACGCGCTGTGGCGGCTGGGCACCCCGGACCAGCGCCGGTTCGCCGAGCAGGCGATCGAGCGCGGCTGGACGGCCACGATGGCGCTGACCGAGCCGGACGCCGGCTCGGACGTCGGCGCGGGCCGGACCAGGGCGGTCGAGCAGCCCGACGGCAGCTGGCACATCGAGGGCGTCAAGCGCTTCATCACCGGGGCCGAGCACGACATGACCGAGAACATCTACCACCTGGTGCTGGCCCGGCCCGAGGGAGCCGGGCCGGGCACCAAGGGCCTGTCGATGTTCCTGGTGCCCAAGTTCCTGGTGGGCGCGGACGGCCAGCCCGGCGAGCGCAACGGCGTGTACGCCACCAACGTCGAGCACAAGATGGGCCTCAAGGCGTCGACTACCTGCGAGCTGACCTTCGGGGCCGGCCGGCCCGCCGTCGGCACCCTGGTCGGCGGCGTGCACGACGGCATCAGGCAGATGTTCGTGATCATCGAGTTCGCCCGGATGATGGTCGGCGCCAAGGCGATCGCGACCTTGTCGACCGGCTACCTGAACGCGCTGGAGTTCGCCAGGGAGCGGGTGCAGGGCGCTGACCTGACCCAGATGCTGGACAAGAGCGCGCCCCGGGTGACGATCATCCACCACCCCGACGTCCGCCGGATGCTGATGCTGCAGAAGGCCTACGCCGAGGGCATGCGCGCGCTGGTCCTGTACACCGCGACGTTCCAGGACACGCTGCAGGGCGCGGTGGCCCGCGGCGAGCAGGACGAGCTCGCCGTGGCAGTCAACGACCTGCTGCTGCCGGTGGTCAAGGGGGTTGGCTCCGAGCGCGCCTACGAGCTGCTCACGCTGTCGCTGCAGATCTTCGGCGGGTCCGGCTTCCTGCAGGACTACCCGATCGAGCAGTACATCAGGGACGCCAAGATCGACAGCCTGTACGAGGGCACCACCACGATCCAGGGCATGGACCTGTACTTCCGCAAGATCGTCCGCAATCAGGGCACCGCGCTGGCCTACCTGCTGGCACAGGTCAGCGAGTTCGCGGCGGCCGAGTCAGGCAACGGGCGGCTGAAGGCCGAGCGGGCGGCACTGGCCAGGGCGACCGCCGACGTGCGGGCCCTGGTCGACACCCTGAACGGCTTCCTGGCCGCCAGCCCGCAGCAGCCCGCCGCGCTGTACCAGGTGGGCCTCAACACCACCCGGCTGCTGCTGGCACTCGGCGACCTGGTCATCGGCTGGCTGCTGGCCCGCCAGGCCGAGGTGGCCATGGCCCGGCTCGACGCCGGCCCGCCCGCGGCCGACCGGCCGTTCTATCAGGGCAAGATCGCGGCAGCGCGGTTCTTCGCGGCCACCGTGCTGCCCCGGCTCGCGGCCGAGCGGGAGATCGCCGAGGCGACCACGCTGGACCTGATGGACCTGCCCGAAGACGCGTTCTGACCGCGGGGGAGCCAGCGTTCTGAACCGCGGGCCGGCCCGCACACTGACGGCCCGCGGCTCATGACTCGTACTGCAGCGACATCCGCTGCGCGGCGATCGGGCGGATGAACTCGCTGATCACGGCCTGGTGCGCGGGATGGTCGCGGTAGGCAAGGTAGCTGGCGGCGTCCTCGAAGTCCGCGACGACAGCGAAGTCGGCGTTGCCGTCGACCAGCCCGGCGTCGGCGCCGATCCGGTAGGACACCAGGCCCTTCATCAGCGGGGGCAGCGCGCTGAGCTCGTCGGCCACCTGCTGCCGCTGCGCCTGCGTCGCCTCCGCGGTCCATGCGAACAGCACCACGTGCCTGATCATCGCGCTCCTTCCAGCGAATCCGCCGCCGGCCCCTGGTGCGGCCGGCCGGTCAGGACCAGGCCAGCATCCGCACCGGGTCCTCCAGCATCGCGCCGACGTCACGCAGGAAGGCTGACCCCAGGTCACCGTCGACGATCCGGTGATCGAACGATAGCGACAGCGTGGTCACCTTGCGAATGGCCAGCTGTCCCTCGTGTACCCAGGGCGCGTCCTTGACCTGGCCGAACGCGAGGATGGCGGCCTCGCCGGGGGTGAGCAAGGGAGTGCCCGCGTCCACCCCGAACACCCCCACGTTGGTGATGGTGATCGTGCCGCCCTGCAGGTCGGCGACGCTGGCCTTGCCCGCCCGCGCGGTCTGCGCCAGGTCACCGAGTGCGCGGCCGAGGTCGGGCAGCGAGAGCAGGTGCGCGTCCTTGATGCTGGGCACGACCAGGCCCCGGTCGGTGGCCGCGGCGATGCCGAGGTTCACGTAATGCTTGACCACGATCTCCTGGGCGGCCTCGTCCCACGAGGAGTTCACCATCGGATGCCTGCGCACCGCCACCAGCAGCGCCCTGGCCACGAACAGCAGCGGCGAAACCCGCAGCCCGGCGAACTCGGGCAGGCTCTTGACCCGCTCCGCCGCCGCCATCGTCTCGGTGACGTCGACCTGCAGGAACTCGGTCACGTGCGGGGCGGTGAACGCGCTGGACACCATCGCGGCCGCGGTGTGCTTCCTGACCCCGCGGATCGCGATCCGCTCCTCCCGCGGGCCGGCCGCCACCGGGGCCGCGGCGCCCGCCGGCCGGGCGGCCGCCGTCTGCACGTCGTCCCTGGTGATGGAGCCGTTCGGGCCGGTGCCCGCCAGCGCGGCGAGGTCCACCCCCAGGTCCTTGGCCAGCTTGCGCACCGGCGGCTTGGCCAGCACGTGCGCCCGGCCGGCTGCCCCGTTCGCCGCTCCGCCGGCGCCGTTGCCCTGGCCGGCGCCCTGTCCCGCCGCCGGGCCGGCCGGTGCGGGACTGGCCGGTGCGGGACTGGGTGGTGCGGGACTGGATGGGGCCGGACTGGACGGGGCCGGACTGGACGGGGCCGGAACGCCGGCCTGGCCGCGGCTGGCGGCGGGCTTGCGGGCCCGGCGGCTGGTCGTGCCGAGCTTGACCCCGTAGCCGACCAGGACCGCCTGGCGTTCCGGCTTGGGCGCCAGGCGGCCGTGCACGCCCGGCTCGACGCCGCCCTCGGGCGGCGGTTCCTGGACCTGCTCCGGCGCCTGCTCAGCCGCCGTGCCCGCGGCCGGCTGGCCGGCCGCGGGACTAGCCTGGGCGGCACCGGCCGCGGCGCCGACCTGGACCGAGATGATCGGCGTGCCGACGTCAGCCGTGGTGCCCTCGGCGACCAGCAGGTCAGCGACGACACCGGCGTACGGGCTGGGCAGCTCCACCACGGCCTTGGCCGTCTCGATCTCGACGATGATCTGGTTGACCTTCACCGGGTCGCCCGGCTGCACGTGCCACTTGACGATCTCCGCCTCGGTCAGGCCCTCGCCGACATCAGGCAGCCTGAATTCCTTCAGCTCTGACATTCCGGCCGGCCCCTCAGTAGGCGAACGTGCGGTCGACGGCGTCCAGCACCCGGTCAAGATCGGGCAGGTAGTGCTCCTCCAGCCGGGACGGCGGGTACGGGGCGGAGAACCCGCCCACCCGCAGCACCGGCGCCTCCAGCAGGTAGAAGCACTCCTCGGTGACCCGGGCCGCGATCTCGGCGCCGAGACCCGCGGTGACCGGGGCCTCGTGCACCACCACGCACCGGCCGGTCCGGCGCACCGACTCGAAGATAGTCTCGGTGTCCAGCGGTGCGAGCGAGCGCAAGTCGATCACCTCGGCCGACCGGCCGTCCTGGCCCGCGGCGATGGCTGCCTCCACGCAGGTCCTGACCATCGGCCCGTAGGCGAGCACG
The DNA here is from genome assembly GCA_036558005.1 of Streptosporangiaceae bacterium. Classification (GTDB taxonomy): domain Bacteria; phylum Actinomycetota; class Actinomycetes; order Streptosporangiales; family Streptosporangiaceae; genus DATBGO01. The sequence continues at coordinate 9,994 of DATBGO010000360.1, forward strand.
GTCACGTCGGTTCCGCTGACCACCGCCCGCGCCTTGCCGAGCGGCAGCGCGCCGGACACCCCGGACACGGTGTCCACATCGGTCTTGTCCCAGTACCGGCGCTTGGGCTCGAAGAAGATCACCGGGTCGTCGGAGCTGATCGACTGCTGGATCATCGTGTACGCGTCCGCGGGGTTCGAGCAGGCGACCACCCGCAGGCCCGCCGTGTGCACGAAATACGCTTCCGGCGACTCGCTGTGGTGCTCGACCGCGCCGATGCCGCCGCCGCACGGGATCCTGATCACCACCGGCAGGCTCAGCTGCCCCAGCGAGCGCAGCCGCATCTTGGCCAGCTGGCCCACGATCTGGTTGAAAGCGGGGAACACGAACCCGTCGAACTGCATCTCGCACACCGGCCGGTAGCCGCGCAGCGCCAGCCCGATCGCGGTGCCGACGATGCCGGACTCGGCCAGCGGCGTGTCCACCACCCTGGCCTCGCCGAAGTCCTTCTGCAGCCCGTCGGTGACCCGGAACACCCCGCCGAGCTTCCCGACGTCCTCACCCATGATGAGGACCTTCGGGTCGTTCTCCATCGCCTTGCGCAGGCCCTCGTTCAGCGCCTTGGACAGGGTCAGCGTCGTCATCGCGCGGCCTCCTCGCCGACGAAGGTGTCCAGGTAGGCGGTGAACTGCGCGCGCTCGGCGTCGAGCAGCGAGTTCGGCTCGGCGTAGACGTTCTCGAAGATGGCCAGCGGCTTCGGGTCGGGCATCTCCAGGCAGGAGGTCCGCACCCGGCCGCCGACCTCGTCGGCCTCGGCGTCGACGTCCTCGAAGAACTTCCGCTCCGCCAGCCCGGACCTGATCAGGTGCTGCTTGACCCGCTCGATCGGGTCCTTCAGCTTCCACGCCTCCAGCTCGGCGGCCAGCCGGTACCTGGTCGGGTCGTCGGTGGTGGTGTGCGCGCCCATCCGGTAGGTGTAGGCCTCGACCATGGTGGGGCCCTGCCCCTCCCTGGCCGCCTGCAGCGCCTTCCTGGTCACCGCGAGGCAGGCCAGCACGTCATTGCCGTCGACCCGCACCCCGGGGAAGCCGAAGCCGGCTGCCCGCCGGTACAGCGGCACCCGGCTCTGCCGCTCCAGCGGCTCGGAGATCGCCCACTGGTTGTTCTGGCAGAAGAAGACCACCGGGGCGTTGCTGACCGACGCCCAGATGAACGACTCGTTGACGTCGCCCTGGCTGATGGCGCCGTCACCGAAGTACGCGATCACCGCCTCGCCGTCCTCGCCGACAGCGCCGTCGCGCTGGATGCCCATCGCGTACCCGGTCGCGTGCAGCGTCTGGCTGCCGATCACGATCGTGTACAGGTGCATGTTGTGCGCCTTGGGGTCCCAGCCGCCGTGGCTCACGCCGCGGTACAGCTCCAGCAGCTTGGCCGGGTCCAGGCCGCGGCACCAGGCCACGCCGTGCTCGCGGTAGGTCGGGAACGCCATGTCCCGCGGGCCCAGCGCCCGGCCCGAGCCGACCTGGGCCGCTTCCTGCCCGAGCAGGGACGCCCAGATGCCCAGCTCGCCCTGGCGCTGCAGGGCGATGGCCTCGAAGTCGATCCGGCGGACGAGAACCAGGTCCCGGTAGAGCGACTTGATTTCCTCAGCGGAGATCTCGAGCGGGTAGTCCGGATGCTCGGTGCGCTCTCCTTCCGGGGTCAGCAGCTGGATCAGCTCGTCTGACTCCGGCTGTGTTCCCGGTCGGGAATCAGGTGCTGCGGCAACCCGCCCGGCAGCTTTGACGGCCACGTGCCACTCCCTTACATGCTCAGGGCCGATCCCGGGCAGCTGCCTTGGCCGGCCAGTCGTCCGTCGGAGTTCCGCTGTGACAGTACCCGGCTGGCGTTGCCCGCGGTCCACCAGTTGAACCGGCGGGCCATCTGGACATGTTGACCCGCATGACTCGATTATGCGCGCGCCGCGCAGCGGCGGGAATCCGGCTGAGCTGCCCGGCGGCAGCGGTTACCGCTGCCAGGGCACGCGGGCAGGCGGTCAGCTGGCACGATGGTGGCGCGCCGCGGGCCCGCCGCGGCCGGCCCTTCCCGCCGGGCCGGTCCCTGGCCGTAACCCGGGCATTCCGTGACCAAGCTCACAACCAGCGGAGGAACGGGTGGCCAGGGTCGTCGTCGAGGTGATGCTCAAGCCGGAGATCCACGATCCGCAGGGCGAGGCCATCGCCAGCGCCTGCCGCAGGCTCGGGTTCGGCGAGGTGACCGCGGTCCGGCAGGGCAAGCGGTTTGAGGTGGAGATGGGCGAGGAAGCAGCGGCCACGGCCGCCGCCAGGGCCGCTGAGATCGCCGCTGAGTTGCTGGCGAACCCGGTCATCGAGGAATTCACCGTCCGGCCTGCCTGAGCCCGCCACGGACCGTTACCGGGCCGCCGGGCGGTCCGCGCATAGCAGAGAACCGCACTGTTCGTCCAGAGATCGCCCGAGTTCATGATTACCCGGGCTGGTCCCGGGAATCCCTCACAATGTGATCAGCATCGCTGATGCAGGCGGGGAGCAGAGGAGCGCATGCGTACTCGGGTGACGGGGAGCGAGGAGCCGGCCATGGACGCCAGGTTCTGCCTGGTGTTCCCCAGGGAAGCGCTCAGCGTTCCGGTCATGCGGCGGGTGCTCGGCGAGACCCTGGACCGGCTCGGCGTCGCGGACGCCTGCGTCGCGGATCTGCTACTGGCCGTAACCGAAGCGTGCACGAACGTGCTCCGGCACAGCGGGCCCGGGCTCCGCTACGAAGTCGTCGCCCGGGTCGGCCGGAACCGCTGCGTGCTGGAGGTGCTCGACGCCGGGCGCGGGTTCAACCCGGCCCGGATCGCCGGGTACCGGGGGGCCGGCCGGCCGATGTCCCGGCTGCGCCGCCGCTTGGCCGCCTCCGCCGGGCCGTCGGGCCCGGTGCTGGCCGGGCCCGCGCACGCCCGCGGCCGGCTGGCCAGGCCCCGGCGCGGCGCCGACGACCAGGCTCTCGCCGAGCTGCCCGAGTCCGGCCGCGGCCTGGCCATCATGCAGGCCTGCGTCGACGACGTGACCCTGCGCAGCCGCCCCGGCCACGGCACGGTGGTGTCGCTGCAGAAGCGGATCGAGCTGCGCAGCGACGCCCCGCTGCGGCAGGCCGGCTCGCTGCCTCAGCTCAGGGACGCCGGCTGACCCGGTAACCTGCCAGCATGCCCGGCATGCCAGGACGCAGATGAGCGCCCGCGTGGGCGTCATCACCTTCCCCGGCTCCCTCGACGACCGCGAAGCCGCCCGCGCGGTCACCGCGGCAGGCGGCCGCGCGGTATCGCTCTGGCACGGCGAGCGTGACCTGCACGGGGTCGACGCGGTGATCCTGCCCGGCGGCTTCTCCTACGGTGACTACCTGCGCTGCGGCGCGATCGCCCGGTTCGCGCCGGTGATGGCCGAGCTGGTGCCTGCCGCCCGGGCCGGGCTGCCGGTGCTGGGCATCTGCAACGGCTTCCAGATCCTCTGCGAGGCGCACCTGCTGCCCGGCGCGCTGACCCGCAACGCGGGGCTGCGTTTCGTGTGCCGGCCGGTCCGGCTCCGGATGGAGGCCACCCAGACCGCATGGACCAGCGGCTACCAGCCCGGCCAGGAGGTCACCCTGGTGCTCAAGAGCGGCGAGGGCGCCTACCGGGCCGGTCCCGCGACCCTGGCCGCGCTGGCCGCGGGCGGGCAGGTGCTGGCCAGGTACGCCGACGGCAACCCGAACGGCTCGGCCGGCGACATCGCGGGGATCAGCAACCAGGCCGGCAACGTGGTCGGCCTGATGCCGCACCCCGAGTACGCGATCGACCCGGTCACCGGGCCGGGCACCGACGGGCTGGGCTTCTTCGGGCCGGCCCTGGCGGCCGCCGGGGCGGGCCGGTGAGCGGGCAGGCCGGACTGGCCGCGGCCGGGCCGGGCCCCGCGGCCGGGCGGACGGGCGGCCAGGACACGGTGGCGCGGGCGGCGGGGACGCCTGGCCGGCCGCAGCCCTACGGCGAGCTCGGCCTGACCGAAGCGGAGTACGCCAGGATCGCCGGCCTGCTCGGCCGCCGGCCGACCGACGCCGAGCTGGCCATCTACTCGGTGATGTGGAGCGAGCACTGCTCCTACAAGTCATCCAGGGCGCACCTGCGGCAGTTCGCCGACAAGGCGCCTGACACGCCCGCGCTGCTGGCCGGGATCGGGCACAACGCGGGCGTCGTCGACATCGGGCAGGGCTACGCGGTCACCTTCAAGCTGGAGTCGCACAACCACCCGTCCTACGTCGAGCCGTTCCAGGGGGCGGCGACCGGCGTCGGCGGGATCGTCAGGGACATCCTGGCCATGGGCGCGCGCCCGGTCGCGGTGCTGGACTCACTGAGGTTCGGGCCCGCTGCCGCCCCCGACACCCGCCGGGTGCTGCCGGGAGTGGTGAGCGGCATAGCGTTCTACGGAAATTGCCTTGGCCTGCCGAATATCGGCGGCGAGCTGGTCTTCGACCCCTGCTATGCGGGCAACCCGCTGGTCAACGTGGCGTGTGTCGGGGTCATGCGGCACGAGGACCTGACGTTCGCGACCGCGGCGGGGGCGGGCAACCTGGTGGTGCTGCTCGGCTCGCGGACCGGGCCCGATGGCATCGGCGGCGCGTCCGTGCTGGCCAGCGCGTCCTTCGGCGGTGACGGCGACGGCGCGAAGCGGCCGAGCGTGCAGGTCGGCGACCCGTTCACCGAGAAGCTGCTGATCGAGTGCTGCCTGGAGCTGTACCAGGCCGGGGTCGTGGCCGGCATCCAGGACCTGGGCGCGGCCGGGATCGCCTGCGCCACCACCGAGCTGGCCGCGGCGGCGGGCGCGGGAATGCGGGTCCGGCTGGACGCGGTGCCGCTGCGGGACGCGTCGCTGGGCCCGGCCGAGATCCTGATGAGCGAGTCGCAGGAACGGATGATGGCCGTCGTCGGGCCCGCCAGCATCGGGCGCTGCCTGGAGATCTGCGCCCGGTGGGATCTCCAGGCCACGGTGATCGGAGAGGTCACCGGCACCGGCCGGCTGGAGATGAGCTGGCACGGCGAGCAGGTGGTGGACATCCCGCCGGGCAGCGCCGCCGACGACGGCCCGGTGTACCAGCGGCCCGCCGCCCGCCCGGCCAGCCAGGACCGGCTGCAGGCCGGCGGCCCGGACGGCCTGCCCCGGCCAGCCAGCGGCGCGCAGCTGCGGGCCGCGCTGCTGGCGCTGCTCGCCGCGCCCGAGGCGGCCGGCAAGCAATGGGTCACCGGGCAGTACGACCGGTACGTCCGCGGTGACACCGTGCTCGCCGCGCCCGAGGACGCCGGGCTGATCCGGGTCGACGAGCACAGTGGCCTCGGGGTGGCGCTGGCCGCCGACGGCAACGGCCGGCACGCGCGGCTCGACCCGTACGCGGGCGCCCAGCTCGCGCTGGCCGAGGCCTACCGGAACGTCGCCGCGACCGGGGCCAGGCCGCTCGCGGTGACCAACTGCCTCAACTTCGGCTCGCCGGAGGACCCGGCGGTGATGTGGCAGTTCACCGAGGCGGTCCGCGGGCTCGCCGACGGGTGCGCGGCCCTGGGCGTGCCGGTGACCGGCGGCAACGTCAGTTTCTACAACCAGACAGGGACCGAGGCCATTCACCCGACCCCGGTCGTCGGGGTGCTGGGCGTGCACGACGACGTCCGGCGGCGGCTGTCGGCCGGGTTCACCGCGGCGGGCGCGCAGGTGATGCTGCTCGGCCGGACCGCGGCCGAGTTCGGCGGCTCGCTGTGGGCGCACGTGGTGCACGGCCACCTGGGCGGGCTGCCGCCTGCCGTGGACCTGGCCGCCGAGCGGGAGCTGGCCGCGCTGCTGGCGGCCGGGTGCGCGGCCGGGCTGCTGGCAGCCGCGCACGACCTGTCCGACGGCGGCCTGGCGGTGGCGCTGGCCGAATGCTGCCTGGCGGGGAGCACCGGGGTGCGGGTGCGGCTGGACGGTGACCTGTTCACCGGCCTGTTCAGCGAGTCGGCGGCCCGCGCGGTGGTCGCGGTGCGGCCCGGCGCCGAGGCGGAGTTCAGTGCGCTGTGCCAGCGGCACGAGGTGCCGGCCGCGGTGCTCGGGGTCACCGGCGGGACGGGGCTTTCGGTCGACGGTGCGTTCAGCATCCCGCTGGCCGAGCTGGCCCGGGCGCACCAGGCCACCCTGCCGGCTTTGTTCGGTCAGAACCCGGACGAGAACGCGATCAGCTGACCGGCGGGCGGCGCCGCGGCGGCGCACTGCTGCAGCAACGCGGGCGCGGAGGTGCCGCCGCCCGGCGGCGCGCCCGCGGCCAGGCACCGGCCGGTGGCCGCGTTCCGCAGCTGCCACAGCTGCTGCCCGGCGTCGCTGCGGCGGTACTGGCGGCCCCACCGCTGCCGCGCGGACAGGTCGCAGCGCTGCAGCGCGAGGGCGGGCCCGCGGCCCGGCCCGGCCCCGGCCGCCGCGGGCTGCGGGGCCGCGCCCAGGCACCGGCCGGTGGAGATGTAGATGAACACGTAGCTGCCGCCGACCATCTGATCGGCGGTCCACTCCGGGTACCCGGCCGGGCGGGTGCCGGGATCAACGGCGATGAACGCCAGGCCGCCGCGGGAGGCCACCAGCAACTGCGGCCCGGTGCCCGTGCCGTCCTGCGACCCGGTCGTGCCCCCGGTGAGCAGGCCGACTGTCTGCGCGCTGGCCACCTTGGTGGACAGCCGGGCGCCCGGCCTGGCGGAATGGTGCTTCCCGGCGAGCAGGATCAGGGCGACCGCCGCGCCGGCCACCAGCACGACGAAGCCGGTCCCGGCCAGCCGCAGCACCCAGGATCCGCGAGCACGTCCGTGTGCGCTGCGCTGACCTGGCATACCGAACGATTACCGCCAACCGGGCCGTCGTGCTAGCCGATATCACGAAATGCCGGGGAAAATCTGGTGCTCGCGCAACCCTGGCCGGTCGGTTACGGTCACAGCGATGCCCGCTCGACAGCCCGATCCGGCCCGGCTGCTGGCCGCGGTCAACGCCCAGCACGCGGCGCTGTCCGCGCCGCCCTGGGCCGGGCCGCTGACCCCGGACGCGCTGGGCCTGGCCTGCGCCGCCGCGGTGCTGGCCGCGCTGGACGCCGGGCTGGCGCCGCTGCCGGCCGCCCAGCGCGGCGCGGTCAGCTACCTGCTGAACCTGCTCGCCGCCCGGGCACCGGGCCGGGCGGTGGAGGTGCGGGTCCCGCCGTACGCGGCGGTGCAGTGCGTGGCTGGCCCCCGGCACACTCGCGGCACCCCGCCGAACGTGGTGGAGACCGACCCGGTGACCTGGACCGAGCTCGCCGCCGGGCGGCTCGGCTGGGCCGCGGCGGTGGCGGCGGGCCGGGTGCGGGCCAGCGGGCCGCGCGCGGATCTGTCCGGCTACCTGCCGCTGGCCAGGCCCGGCCGGCTCACCGCTCCGCCGCCCGCCGCGCCGCCGTCAATAGACTTGCCTGGTGATCCCCGCTGATGGCCGCCTGACGGACGAACTGAATCCAGCCGACCAGCCGCCCAGGGATGCCTGCGGAGTCTTCGGCGTCTGGGCGCCTGGCGAGGAAGTCGCCAAGCTCACCTACTTCGGCCTCTATGCGCTGCAGCACCGCGGCCAGGAGTCGGCCGGGATCGCGGTCAGCGACGGCAGCCGGATCGTGGTCTACAAGGACATGGGCCTGGTCCCGCAGGTCTTCGACGAGTCGACGCTGAACACGCTGCGCGGGCACATCGCGGTCGGGCACTGCCGGTACTCCACGACCGGCTCGTCGGTGTGGCAGAACGCCCAGCCGACGTTCCGGGCGACGCCGGGGGCCAGCATCGCGCTCGGGCACAACGGGAACCTGATCAACACCCTGGAGCTGGCCGCGCTGGCGGCCGGCGACCTGGACGCCAGCGGCGCGACCTCCGACACCGACGTGCTGACCGCGCTGTTCGCCCGGCCCGGCGGCGGCAGCATCGAGGACGCCGCCGCCGCGACACTGCCGCTGGTCCGCGGCGCGTACTCGCTGGTGTTCATGGACGAGCACACCCTGTACGCGGCCCGCGACCCGCAGGGCTTCCGGCCGCTGGTGCTGGGCCGGCTGGCCCGCGGCTGGGTGGTGGCCAGCGAGACCGCCGCGCTGGACATCGTCGGGGCGTCGTTCATCCGGGAGATCGAGCCGGGCGAGCTGGTCGCGATCAGCTCCGGCGGCGTCCGGTCCCGCACGTTCGCGGCCGCCGAGCCGCGCGGCTGCCTGTTCGAGTACGTGTACCTGGCCCGGCCCGACACCACGATCGCCGGGCGCAGCGTGCAGGCCACCCGGGTGCAGGTCGGCCGGACGCTCGCGGCCGAGCACCCGGCCGAGGCCGACCTGGTGATCCCGGTCCCGGAGTCAGGCACCCCGGCGGCCATCGGCTACGCGGAGGCCAGCGGCATTCCCTACGGTCAGGGCCTGGTGAAGAACTCCTACGTCGGCCGGACCTTCATCCAGCCCAGCCAGACGCTCCGGCAGCGCGGGATCAAGCTCAAGCTGAACCCGCTGCGGGACGTGGTGGCCGGCCAGCGGGTGGTCGCGGTCGACGACACGATCGTGCGCGGCAACACCCAGCAGGCCATCGTGAGCATGCTCAGGGAGGCCGGGGCCGCCGAGGTGCACGTCCGCATCTCCAGCCCGCCGATCACCTGGCCGTGCTTCTTCGGGATCGACTTCCCGACCCGGGCCGAGCTGATCGCCGGCAGCCAGTCGGTCGCCGAGATCGAGGCGTCGATCGGCGCGGACTCGCTCGGCTTCGTCTCGCTGGAGGGGCTGCTGGCCGCGACGACGTTGCCGGCCGGGCGGCTGTGCCGGGCCTGCTTCGACGGCGAGTACCCGGTCCCGGTCACGGCCGCCGAGCAGGGCAAGCACCTGCTGGAAGTGACCGCGAGGACCGGGGGAGACCAGCGCTGATGCGGCCGGGCGGGAGCGGGCGGCAGGCAGCGCCCGGGCCGGGCCAGCCCGGCCCCGGTTACGCCGGGGCCGGGGTCGACATCGCCGCCGGGGAACAGGCGGTCGAGGCGATCCGGCCGGCCGTCGCGCGCACCGCCGGGCCCGAGGTGATCGGCGGCATCGGCGGCTTCGCCGGCCTGTACGACGCCGCGAAACTCCGCCAGTACCGGCGGCCGCTGCTGGCCACCGCGACCGACGGCGTGGGCACCAAGGTGGTGCTCGCCCGGCAGCTCGGGGTCTACGGCTCGGTCGGGATCGACCTGGTCGGGATGGTCGTCGACGATCTGGTGGTGTGCGGCGCGGAGCCGCTGTTCATGACCGACTACCTGGTCTGCGGCCGGGTCATCCCGCAGCGGGTCGCGCAGATCGTCGGCGGGGTCGCCGACGGCTGCGTGCTGGCCGGGTGCGCGCTGATCGGCGGGGAGACCGCCGAGCATCCCGGGCACCTGGGACCCGATGACTTCGACCTGGCGGGCGCGGCCACCGGCGTGGTCGAGGCGGACAGCATGCTCGGCCCGGACCGGGTCCGGGCGGGCGACGTGGTCGTGGCGCTCGCCTCATCGGGCCTGCACTCCAACGGCTACTCGCTGGTCCGGCAGATCATCAGCCGGCCGGGCGCCGGGCTGAGCCTGGACGCGGCGCCGGCCGAGCTCGGCCAGCCACTCGGCGCCGAGTTGCTGACCCCCACCAGAATCTACGCCAGGGACTGCCTGGCGCTGGCCCGGGCCTGCGACGTGCATGCCTACGCGCACGTCACCGGCGGCGGGCTGGCCGCGAACCTGGCCCGGGTGCTGCCGCCCGCCGCCGGTGCCGTGCTCGACCGGGCCAGCTGGCAGCCGCCGCCGGTATTCGGCCTGCTGGCGGCGCGCGGCGGGGTGCCGGCCGCGGAGATGGAACAGGTCTTCAATATGGGGGTGGGCATGGCCGCCGTGGTCGGCCCGGCCGACGCGGACCGGGCGGTCAGATTGCTCGCCGGCCGTGACGTCCCGGCGTGGATGATCGGCGAGATCACCAGCGGGACCGGTCAGGCCCGGCTCGCGGGCCGGCACCCTGGATGAGCCCGGGCAGCGCGCACCCGGGAATACCGCAGCGCTGATCAGTGCCCGGGGACCGCCGACGGGGCGATAACGCTACCGCTGGGCCAGTTCAGCCGCGGTTGCCCAGTCAGCCGCGGTTGCCCAGCCTTGCCTGCGCGGTGCCCACGCCATGCTGGTACTCGCCAGCCGGATCGCCGAGACTGTCGTCCTCGGACTCGTCCTCATCGTCAGGCTCGTCGTCATCCACGTCGTAGCGGTCTTCGAAATCCGCGTAAGCGTCATCGTCCTCCGCCTGCTGGTCCGTGCTGACGCCCAGCTCAGCCCGCAGCCTGTCAAGGTCGGTACCTCCGCCGCCGTACTTCAGCTGGCGGGCCACCTTGACCTGCTTGGCCTTGGCTCGGCCGCGCCCCATTGGCTCGACCCCCTCGAACGTACGGGGCCCGCGGGGGCCCCTGGTCACCGCGCTGAGTGTTCTCAGTGCGCTGATGCTTGCGGGCTTTCTTGCACGCCAGACTGACCCGCTGCCCTCCACCGCCGGGGGCGCAACGCGCTTCATGCCTGGCGTACATAGACAACCGTACCTGCTTTGCGCGGCGTGCGCCTCCGACCATTGCGGAAGGCAAGGTCAGCTACCTAGCCAGATACCCCGCAGGCGGCCCACCTCGGACATCCGCCGCTCGGCCAGCCGGTCGGCCGCCACGGCCGGCGGGACGCCTTCCTGGTCGGCGCTCGCCAGGATCTTCCCGGTCGTCTCGAAGATCTGCTCCGCCCTCGACTTGGCCCGGTCGAAGCTGAAGCCGTCCAGCTCATCGGCGACCTGGATGACGCCACCGGAGTTGACCAGGTAGTCGGGCGCGTAGACGATTCCCCGCTCCGCGAGCTGCTTCTCCAGGCCAGGATGGGCCAGCTGGTTGTTGGCGGCACCGCAGACGATCCGCGCCCGCAACTGCCCGAGCGTCTCGTCGCTGACCGCGCCGCCCAGCGCGCACGGCGCGTAGATGTCGATCCCGTCGGCCAGCAGCTCGGTGCGGCCCGCCACCGCGGACACCGCCGGGTGCGCGGCCTGCATCCGGGCGACGGCGGCCGGGTCGACGTCGCAGATCACCACGTGCGCGCCCGCCTGCACCAGGTGCCCGACCAGCTGCCGCCCCACCTTGCCGACGCCCTCGATCCCGATCCGGCGGCCCGCCAGGCTGTCGGAGCCCCAGACGTGCTCCGCGGACGCGCGCATGCCCTGGAAGACGCCGAACGCGGTCAGCACCGACGAGTCACCCGAGCCGCCGTGCGCGACGGTCCGGCCGGTCACGTGCCGGGACTCGCGGGCGACGACATCCATGTCCTCGCTGTAGGTGCCCACGTCGCAGGCGGTGATGTAGCGGCCGCCGAGCGACTCGACGAAGCGGCCGAAAGCGCGCAGCAGGGCCTCGGACTTCAGCCGGGCCGGGTCCCCGATGATGACCGCCTTGCCGCCGCCGAGGTCCAGGCCCGCCAGCGCGTTCTTGTAGGCCATGGCGCGGGAGAGATTGAGCACATCCGCGAGCGCGGCGTCCTCGTCCGGGTAGGGATAGAACCGGGTACCGCCCAGCGACGGCCCGAGAACGGTGGAGTAGATGGCGATGATCGCGCGCAGCCCGGTCGGGGCGTCGTGGCAGAACACCACCTGCTCATGACCGTTCTGGCCATGCGGGCTTACGGCGGGTACGTGAGTTACGTCACCTTCGCCGCCGGCGCGGGCGTCGTCGGCGGTCCCGAACACATTGGTCACGGCAGTGGGCTCCCGGCTCAGTCCCGCATCCCCGTTGATACGGGATCAAGAACCAGGGTATGCGCAGCCGGCCAGGCGGGAACTTGCCTCCATCTAACTGGCCGCGGCACGGGCCTTCTAAGCAGGGCCGGAGCATGTCACGATTGATCATGCTTCCGTGTGCGGTCTATCTGCGCGTGTATGAGCCGCTTTCGGCATTCGGCCCCGCGGAGCGGGCCCGCTGGCAGGCTTACGCCAGTTCGCCGGACCGGCCGCGCCGGGCCGAGGCGCTCGAAGCCGAGCGCACCGAGGCACTTCGCCGGATTATTGCGCTACCTCCCATCGTTGTACCAGCTCAGGAGAGTTTGCACGCCTACGTGAGGTGGGCAGATGGAATTACGTACGTCTGTCCGTGGCAGACCAGGCTGCGGTCCTGGCTGGCCCTGGCCCGGCTGAGATCCACCGCGGGTCCGCTGCTGGCCGAGGCGCTCGCGCCGCGGCAGGCGCAGGAAGCCGCGCAGGAGTACGCGCGGCGGGAGAGGAAGGGGGTGCTGCCCAGGGTTCATATCCAGAGCAGGACGTGGTCGGTGCCGCTCGCGTGGTTCGTCCCGTTCTCGCCGACCGAGCGCTGGCTGGTGCTGGGCTCGGCCGCCGAGCGGGACAGCAAGGGACCGGCGACCGCGTCAGCGACCCGGACGCTCATCTACGCGACGGCCATGGCGCAGGCGCGCAGGCGGGTGGCACGGGCGCTGGGAGCGGTCCGCCGCGCGTCCGGCCCGAAGGCCCGCCGCCGCGGGACGGGCGGCAGCCAGGGTGAGGACAGCGGCGCCCCGGCCACCGAGGCGATGATCAGGGCCAGCGCCCGGCTGGAGGAAGTGGGCCGCTGGCTGGAGGAGTTCCACCCGCACTCGCTGGTGGAACTGGATTACGGGGGGCTTGTGCAGTTGCTCGATGACGATGCGCTCCGCGCCGATCAGTCGGTCGCCGAGGTATCCGCCGCGGTCAGCGCACTTGCCAGCAAGGAGTACGAATTGGCCACGGCCATGTATCAGCGACTGCGGGCACGATGGCGGGATCTGGAGGCGTTCCAGCACGCCAGCTGAGGAGGCGGGGATGACTTTTCCGAATCCGCCCGTTGCGACGGTCCGTATCGCTAGAATCACGCAGCGTGACTCAGATCAGTGGAGCAACGGGGCAACTCACAACAGAAACTTTGCTCCTGGTGGTCGACTTGTCACCGCTGGTGATGGCAATATGGTCTGAGTAGACCATATGGGACATCCACGGCAGGCTCCAGGGAGGAGTCAGCAAGAGCAATACACGCAGGATCGCAGTACCGGTCCAGGAGGAGAGGCCGTAATTATGTCTGCACGTACACCAGAGGCCGAGCCGCTGCTTACGCCAGCGGAGGTCGCAACGATGTTCCGGGTTGACCCGAAGACCGTCACGCGGTGGGCCAAGGCCGGGAAGCTGACGTCGATCCGTACGCTCGGCGGCCACCGCCGGTACCGGGAGACTGAGGTTCGCGCTCTGCTCGCGGGTATCCCGCAGCAGCGCTCAGAGTGACCACTGGCCGCTACCCGGCGCTAAGAGTGCTGGGAACGCTCACGCACAGCGACGTGCGTAAGCCGCGGCCAGTGCAGGTAGCAAGGGGGGGTCGGCCCCGGCGGCCAGGAGTACGCCGCGACGGGGCACAATCCGTAGCGGGCGCCCGCGAGGGCGCTGTCCGAGCGGAGATAGCCGGGGTCGATCCGGCCTCCTTACAGCCGTGATGGCTGATCCGGAATTCTCACCGGTCACGCAGCCGGCCCGAGTTGGCTTCTGTACGTGATCGCCACACAACTTTTGGTAATTCCACCTCGCCGCACGGGGGCTGGGTAATACTTGTCCGCATGCCGCCGTGGGGTGACGTCTGGCGGCTGACAAGCGATCGTGCACCAGTTGCTGTCGCCGCGTGCGTCCGGCGCAGGTGACGACGGTAGCGTGCGCGTGCGCTCCGGGGGGCCCGCCAGCAGGGGCCGGGCGTGCCGTCGCTTCGAGGGGGAGGGATCGCACATGCGTGATCCGGATTTGGTGATGCGGGCACAGCGGGCAGCGGCAGCGCTGGAACGGGCCTGGGATCGGTATCGCACGATGCACGGGCTGGGCGCTGATCCCATGCCACCCATCTCTAGCTACGTCGGCTACTCATTAGAAGAACCGTGGGGCGAGCCGCGGGTGGTGTTCGGCGTTGCCGCTGACGAGGCCGAGCAGATCGCGGTGCTGCTAGCGGGCCACGAGTGCGACGGGCCCGCGGCGCCTGGCGACCGCGGGCGGGGCAGCCACGTGCACGTCCCGGCGCAGGCACCGCCGGCCCCGGCGAGCCGCGGCCAGGCCCGCTCCGGCCAGGCCGATCCTGGCCAGGACCGGGTTGAGCAGGCCCGGTCCGATCCGGAGCGGACGGACCGGTCCAGGGCTGAGCGGTCCGGGCCGGAGCGGTCCCGGGCCGAGCGGCCAGGGCCGGAGGCAGGGCCGGGCGAGCACGCCGCGGCTGACCCGCTGGACACCGGCGGCCGGTCTCGGGAGGCTGGCGCGCAGCCGGGCGGCAGCCACTCCCAGCGGGAGTCGGCGGGCCGGTCCGCGCGCAAGAGCGGCCCGCCACTGGAATCCGGCAAGACACGGAAGGCCAGCGGGCCCCCGCCACCTCCGGCCGCGACGTACTCGCATGCCGCCCCGCCCGGCGGGCCGGCCGGGCTGCACCCCGGCCCGCAGAGCTACGGGCTGCCCGGTGCTGGCGGCCCGCGGCGCGCTGACGGCACTGGCGAGCTGATGGCGTTCCGGCCGCAGCACGAGCCGGACTCCTACTTCGATGGCCTGGACGGTGACCCGTTCCTGACCGGGCCGGACGAGCAGTGGACGGCCAGCCGGGGCCGGGGCGCGCGCGCCGGGGGCAGCCACGCCATGCCCAGGCAGCGCCGGGCCGGGCCGCAGCCGCCCCGCCCGGCGGCTGCCGGGACCGCCGGGCGGGCCAGCGGCCTGGACCCGGCCGGGCGCGGGAGCATCCCCTCGGTGTCAGCCGGGCAGGCGGGCTGGGCGTCGGGCGAACTGCCCGGCCAGGCCTCGCCCAGGGCCGGCCTGCCCGGGACCGGGGGGCCGCACGGCGGGCTGCCCGGTTCCGGACGGCTGACCAGCGGCCTGCCGGGGACCGGGCGGCTGAGTTCTGGCCTGCCCGGCCCGGCGCTGCCCGGTTCCGCCTTCGGCCATCACGGCCCGCCGGCTGGCGGCCGCCCGGGTGACGCGGTGTTCTAGCCTGGCCGCCTTCGGCCATCACGGCCCGGGAAGATTCCGGCGGATGCACGGCGCGCAGTCGTGCATCCGCCGATTCCGGTCAATGTTTGCCCGACAGGCAGACGCGGGCATCGCGGCATGGCGACAATGACGGAGCAAGAACGGTGCTTGGATTCAGCCTCCGTTCAGGTTAGAAAGAAATCGTTCTTACCTGAGGTGCGCAGTGCTGGCCGCCCGGAAGGAGCGTTCTCCCGATGTCGCCAGAGTCTGGGAAAGACGATCATCAGCCTGACGTGATCGAGTCAGGCCGCGCTGGCCGGGCCGCGGGATGGCTGGGCGGCTGGGCGGCCGACCCGGTCCGCCGGGTGAAATGCATCGCCCCGCTCAACTCGTTCGCCTCGCTCGGGTCCGGGCTGCGTTCGCGCAGGCCGCTCGTGGTGGCCGGGATCAGCGTGCTGGGCCTGCTCGGCGGCGCGGGCGCGGCGCTGGCCACCACTAGTGCCGGCACCCCGGCCGCCGCGCCGAGCACCGTCGCCGCGACCCCGTCTCCTGGCGCGACGCCGCAGCCTGGCCAGCCGCACCGGATGTTCGGTCATGGCCTGCGCGGATTCGGCAGGATGGCTTTCGGCCCCGCGGGTCTCGGTCTCGCCGGGCCGGGCGCGCTGCACGGCCAGGTCACGGTGCGCAAGCCCGGCGGCGGATTCCAGACCGTCGATATCCAGCGCGGCCAGGTCACGGCGGTATCGGCGACCTCGATAACGCTGCGCAGCGCCGACGGATATAGCCATAGCTACGCTATTTCGGACGCCACGATCGTCGACGCGCAGCGCGGCGGGATCTCCTCGGTGAAGACCGGCCACCAGGCGTCGCTGGTCGCGACCGTCAGCGGGAGCACCGCGACCGCCGTCCGGGTCCAGGACCAGACGCTAATGATGCAGGGCAGGCAGCACTTCGGCTTCGGCGGCCAGCGGGGCGCGCACTGGACCGGTCCCAACCCGCCGTCGCAATCCTCCGGCGGCCAGCCTGGCTGACCGGGTACGCCACGCGGCCTGGGGTGATTCCCGGTGCGGGATTGGCTGCCCGGCTGAGGGGGTGACCGGGCTGGCGGGACAGCCGGGCCTGGCGCGCGATTTTGTCGGTGCCATGGGCGACAATCGCTGCTGTGCGGGTAGCTGTCGCGCCGGGGCCCTCCCGGACTGCGCTGCTGTGCGAGCTGAGCGCGGCTGGTGACCCGCTGGGGACTCCCGTTCAGGTCAATGATCTTGCCCGGGCTGTCGCGGGGTATGAGCGGGCGGACGGTGCGGGCGTCCGGTGGGTCTGGTCCAGCACCGCGCGGGTGTACCCGGCGCTGCTGCGGGCCGGGGTGCGGGTCGGGCGGTGTCATGACCTGGCCCTGGCCGCGGCGCTGATCGGCACCAGGGACGCCGCGGACGCGGGCCGCGGGGCGGGAGCGTCGGGCCACGGACCGGGCGGCGAGAGCGGGGCCGGCCAGCCGGACTGGGCGGTGGGTGACGCCGCGCTGCGCGACGCTGCGGGCCTGGCTGACGAGCTGGCCGGGTTCGCGGGACCGGCGCAGGGCGCGCTGTTCGAGCCGGAGGCGAGCGCCGCGCCGGACCTGAACGCGCTGCTCGGCTCGGTGATCACGGCGCACGCCGCGCAACTGCGGGCGATCGCCGCCGACGACCGCCCGGGCCGGTTCGGCGCGCTGATCGCGGCGGAGTCAGCGGGCGGCCTGGTCGCCGCGGAGATGAGCTACGCGGGCATCCCCTGGCGCGCTGACGTGCACGATGTGCTGCTGACCGGCATGCTCGGCCGCAGGCCGCCCGCGCATCCGCCGGGGATTAGGCCAGCACGGCTGGCCGAGCTCGTGACGCAGATCTCGGCGGTGTTCGGCGGGCGGCCGGTCAACCCCGATTCACCCGCGCAGATGATCAAGGCGTTCGCGGCTGATGGCGTCCGGCTGCCGTCGACCAGGTTCTCGGTGCTGCGTGAGGTTGATCATCCGGCGGCCCGGCTGCTGATCGAGTACAAGGAACTGGCCCGGGTGCACGCCGCGCACGGCTGGGCCTGGCTGGACGCATGGGTGTCCGGCGGGAGGTTCAAGCCCGAGTACGTGGTGGGCGGGGTGGTGTCGGGTCGCTGGGCCTCGCGCGGCGGCGGGGCGCTGCAGATTCCGCGGGTGCTGCGCCGCGCCGTGGTGGCTGATCCGGGCTGGGTGCTGGTCGTCGCTGACGCCGCCCAGCTGGAGCCGCGGGTGCTCGCCGCCCTGGCCGGCGATCGGGCGTTCGCCGCCGTGGCCGCGAGCGGAGATCTGTATGAGGCGCTGTCCAGCGCGTTCGGCGCGGACCGCGGAAAGGCCAAGATCGCGCTGCTGTCGGCGATGTACGGCGGGGCCGGCGGCGAGGCCGGTCAGCTGCTGGCGGTGCTCCGGCGCCGGTTCCCGGCCGCGGCCGGGTACGTGGAGTCGGCCGCGCGGGCCGGAGAGGAGGGCGGCGTGGTCAAGTCGGTCCTCGGCCGCACCTGCCCGCCGCCGTCGGCCGCGTGGCGGGCGGTCACCGAGGAATCAGGCGACCCCGATGCCGAACGCGACCCGGGTGCTGGCCGGGCGGCCAGGGCGCGGGGCCGGTTCACCCGGAATTTCGTCGTCCAGGCCAGCGCCGCTGACTGGGCACTCGTGCTGCTCGCCGGGCTGCGGAGCCGGCTCGCGGCCCTCGCCGCGGCCGACGGCGACGGCGAGCCGGCCGGCTCCCCTGCTGACGCCGGGGACTGGGGCCCGCACCTGGTGTTCTTCCAGCACGACGAGGTGATCGTGCACTGCCCCGAGGCGATGGCCGAATCCGTGCTGGCAGCGGTCCAGGACGCGGCCGCCGCCGCCGGGCGGCTGGTGTTCGGCGAGACAGGCGTCCGCTTCCCGATGACCACCGCGGTCGTCAACTGCTACGCCGACGCGAAGTAGCGGCCAGGGCTAGCTGGTCACGCCGTGACGCCCGCGCGAGACCGGGTTGGCGGGCGGCACCTCGGCCGTGCAGAACTTGCACCGGCGCGCGGCGATCGGGATCTGGCTCAGGCACTCGGGGCACGCACGCTCAACCGCCTCCTTGTTCCGCTCGGCGAACTCCAGCACCTTCGCGGCTGGCAGGACCACCAGGAAGTAGACCACGGCGGCGATGATCAGGAAGCTGAGCAGGACGTTGATGAACGCGCCGTAGGCGAACTTGCTGTGGTTGACGGTGAAACTGAGTGAGCCGAAGTTGGGCTTGCCTCCGATGGCACTGATGATGGGCGTGATCAGGTCTCTGATCAGGCCCTGGACCACGGCGTTGAAGGCGACGCCGATGACCACGGCAACGGCCAGGTCGATCAGGTTGCCACGGAACAGGAACTTCTTGAAGCCGCTCATGGATCCCCTCGGCGGTCATGGCCTGGGTGGCGCGCTGGTTCAGTTTGTTCGCAGACGCTATCAACGGTTCAGCCCGGTTTCCGGCCAAACGGGGCACCGTGCGCGGATAGCCCGGTCACGGCCGCGCCCCCGGGCCGCGTGCGCTCCGCCTCCGGCCCCGGGCGGCGACCCGGCCGCGCTGTCGCAGCCGGCCGGAAATCGGGTGGCGTCAGGCAGCGGGCATCCACCAGCATGGAGCATGGCCTGGACGCTAACAGAGAACCTGGAACAGTACGATGCCGCCGTCGGCGGGGTCCTGCGAGCCAGTCCGGTCAGTCACACCATTCAGCTCAGCGTCCTGGAGACCCTGCGTGTCAACGGCGCCTCGGCGTTCGGCGAGACCGCTCCGTTGTTTGGCTGGTGCCAGTCCGCAGACGGCGGAATTGACGGCTCGTTCCTGGTCACGCCGCCATTCCCGATCCTGCTCACGCCCATGTCCCTGGCGGCCGTCAGGCAGCTGGCCGAGGCGTTCAGGGCCAGCGGGAGAGACCTGGTCGGGGTCAACTCCGACCAAGGCACTGCCACCGCATTCGCGGCCGCGTGGCACGAGCTGACCGGCGCGAAATCAGCGGTTCACCGGCGGACCAGGATGTTCCGGCTGGATAGCCTGGTGCGGCCAGAGCCATGGCCGGCTGGCGCCGCCCGGGTGGCAGCCGAGCCGGACCGGCAGTTGCTCGAGCGATGGTTCGGCGAATTCGGCCGGGAAGTCAACGAGCTTGGACACTTCTCCGGAGTGATCGATGACCGTCTCAGCTATGGCGGCATAACCCTCTGGGAAGCCGGCGGGGTGCCGGTCGCGATGGCCGGAATGACCCGCGCCGTAGCGGGGGTCGCCCGAGTCGGGCCGGTCTACACGCCAGCCGATCAGCGACGGCAAGGTTATGCGGGGGCGGCGACCGTCACGATCAGCCAGTCGATGCTCGACGCGGGGATTGAGCATGTCATCCTGTTCACCGACCTGGCCAACCCGACCAGTAACGCGCTCTACCAGCGGATCGGCTACATACCAGTCGAGGACACCGTGATCCTGGAATTCACCTAGCCCCCGTCACCCCACCTCTCCCGAAACCCACCAATAATCCGCTCCGCCTCCTCCTCACTAACCTCAACAAGATCATCAGTTGACTCGGCCCGCTTCCACTCAACTATGAGAGGGGTGAAATGCCAGGTGAGATCTCGGCCAAGGGCTTCGTCACGAAAACCACCTTCATTAAGTGGCCGACGACGCGCCAAGCCCAGCGGTTCGGAGCGGGAGGTCCGTTGATCGATGATTGCATAATAGGTAATTAGGTCACTCAAGCTTAGTATCCCTGCTTCCTGTAACTGGAGATATTTTCCACGCCTTTAGGGTTCGGAATTTTTGATGAAACCATCTTTTGGTATGTCTCTAGCTCCGGCAACTCGGATCCAACTAGACTGGGAGACCGAAGGCGTTCGTATGCCTGGTGCGTGAGTTGTTTAGCTTGGAAGCTCTCGACCGTGTGGAATTGCACTTCAAACTTTTGACCACCTGAGGTAATCCAGCGAGTGTTGACTCCTTTATACTCGTCGTTACCCCAATAGTTTCGAGTCAATATTAACTCGCAACCCGAACGCATCAGATGCTGGCAAGATTCGCGGTACTTCGTCAGATATTGATCGCTCTGGAATTCGAACGTGTACCGGATAGCATCGGGAATTGTACCTAGGATCTCTTCGACACTCATATCTGGCTTATCACTTAATTCCTGGGCCACCTTCTCTTTAAAGCGAGATTCGCCTTTGAGGCGATTCTCATAACCGGCTAGACGGGTGCCAGGAAGGGTGGCCTCGACCTCGCGCATAATTGGGCTGATCTCCTGCTCGGCAGCACTTATCCGGGTGAACTCCTGGTTGGCCGCAATGTTCTCTTGAACGTTGAGGTACTGGCCGCCGTCGCCGCGCCAGGAGCCTGATTCGTCATCGGAGCGGTCAGCGGGCTTTCGTTCCTCTTCAGGCCAGCGCTCCAGGTGAGCCTGCCAGGCGGCCTGTAACTCCGGGAGCACATCGCGCCAGTAACCCTCGTACGCCGGATCATCTCCGTCCTGCTTCAGCTCGTCCGCCCGGGTGAGGCGGTCAGCTCGCGATGGCCGATCGGGTCGTGCCGGATACCGGACCCGGGCCGGCTCATCGCCGCGGGCCGGGTAGTCAGGTCGTGCCGGCCGCCGGTCGGGGCGTGCTGAGTAGTCAGGGCGTGCCAGGTAATCAGGGCGTGCTTGGCGCGCGTCCCGTGCCAGGTCAGCTGGCCGTGGCGAGTGACCGGGCCGGCCTGGCTCGCTGGGGCGGGTCGGGTTCCGCTCCGGTGCTGGTTCAGCTGTCCGCGCCGGATAGCTGGTCAGGGTCGGCTCGTCGGTTGCTCTGTCGCCCGGCAGGTCTCGCTGGCCGAACCAGGCTGTGTCGTCGGGCTCTGGCAGCCGCCCCGGGTCGCGAGGGTAGGTCCGCTGCCGGTCATCCAACCGGTCGGAGTAGCTGGCTCGCGCTGGCTCATCAGGCCGTGCTCGGTCGCCCGGCCGGGCAGGCTGCCTGGCTGCTGACTCATCAACTCGCGCGGGATAGCTGACCCGTGGCGGCTCGCCTGAACGCGAGGGCAGGCCGGGACCTCCTGGCCGCTCGGGCCGGGCTGGGTAGTCTGGCCGAGCCTGGTGATCGGCTCGCGTGGGTTGCCGGGATGGTGAGTCACTGGGGCGGGCCGGGTAGCTCGCTCGCGCTGGCTCGTCGGGCCGGGCTAGCTGGTTGGGCCGGTCAGGCCGGGCCGGGTCGCCGGGCGGAATCCGGGGGGTGAGGGGTGCTGGATAGCCGGGCCCGGTCTGGCGATCGGCTCGTTCGGGTTGCCGGGATGCTGAGTCAGCGGAATGCGCTGAGTAACTGGCGCGGGCCGGCCCGTCGAGCCGGGCTGGTTCGTCGGGACGGGCATGGCGGTCGGGGCGGGTCAGGCGGTCGGGCCGGGCCTGGGCACTGGGCTCAGTCCGCTGGCCGACTGGAGCTGGGTGTTCGGGGCGCGTCAGGAAATCGAGTCGTGCTGGAGGATCAGGGCGGGCTGTGGTCTCGGGCTGTGAGCGGTCGCCGAACCAGGCTGATTCGGGCCGCATGGAGTGGTCGGCGTCTCCGCGCGTATCGGGGCGGGGCACGGGACCGGGTGAAGCCGGGGGATCGCTGCGGGCTGGCTCATCCAGCCGAGCGGAGGACGGTTCACGGGGCGCGGACGCAGTAATACTGTCCCGGGGTTCCGCGGCGCCGTCACGGGGTGCCTGCCTGGCGGCTAGGTGTCCGGGGGCCGAAACTGCCGCAGCATGTGGTTCGCGTGGTTCAAGAGACCGATAACCGGCGGCGCCTGAGTCTGGGGCCCCGTATTCTGTGGCGCTTGGTTCCGCGGGCCTGGGTCCGGTTGCGCGTGGTTCAAGGGACCGGTAGCCGGTGGTGCCTGGGTTCGGGGTCTGGTGTTCGGCGGCGCGTGGTTCGGTGGCCCTGGGTCCGGTCGCGCGTGGTTCAAGGGACCGGTGTTCGGTGCCGCCTGAGTCCAGCGGCCGGAGTTGGGCGGAGCGTGGTTCCGCGGGCCGGGGATCGCTCGCGCGGTGTCCGGCGGTCCGTGATTCCGTCAGCCGGGGTTCGGCGGGCCTGGGCTCGGCGGGGCGGGGTTCGGCGGGCCGGGGTTCGGCGGGGCGGGCGGAGGGGTGGGTGTCCTGGGGGTGGATCTTGTCGGGGGTCTCGTCCCCGGGGCCGGCTTGCTTGCGGCTGGGGTTGGGGCCAGCGGGTTTGGCGGGGCCGTAGTCGGCGTCGACGGGCAGCTCGACAGTCCTGATACTCAGGACCGGGGGCTTCCTGGTCCCGTCATCGCGGTAAGGGGAGGACGGGTGCCCGTAGGGCAGCCGCTCCAGGCGGGCCAGCTCCGGCGAATCATGCCTGCGCGATACGTCTGGCGTGACCGGCTCAGGCGTATCCGGATGATCCGTCGATTTAGCGATGGCGTCATCCTAGACCCGGACGCGGACATCGATCCGGTAGCTGCCGTCGCTCCCGTCGCGGTCGGGCCAGTTGGCCGCGGCCCATGCTGCTGACCGCGATACCGGCGACTGGCCGGGCGATACGGGGGCACGGGACAGGTAGCTTGCGGCGAGATCTGCGCAAAACGGGGCCAGCCGCGGAGTCAAGCCGGGAACTAGGGCCAAAACTAGGGCAGAAACTAGGGGGCCGACACTCGAAAGATTTCTGTCTACCAGCGAAGATTGCCGCGGCAGCCGTACTCTCTCGCTGCGGCGCTTGCCATGCTCTACGTCGGCTGCGGGGGCGGCGCCTGGCAAATATCCAGGTCAGTTGGAAGGCACGGAGCAGAGCTCCGGCCGCTTCGAGAGGCGGAAACCTATGATCTGCTCGCAGTGCGGCAACGATGTTGCCGCAGGGTCGGCAGCGTGCCCCAATTGCGGCGCACAGCTAGCCGGCGACGCTAGCCAGCCTGCTCCGGCCCCGGCCGGCGCGCCGGCCGGGGGGGCGACGCCCGCGGCAGCGGGCCAGGCCTTCAATTTCGACCTGCAGCGGCTCGGCCGCAACGACCTGATTGCCGGCGTGGCGACGCTGGTGTTGTTCATCACGCTTTTCCTGCCCTGGTTCACCGCGCTCGGCCAGTCCGTGAACGGCTTGTACCACGGCTACATGTACATCACGCTGATTATCGCGCTTGTGCTCCTGGCCTACCTGGTGCTGAGGGCGGGGTTCGCGCAGCTGCCGTTCAATCTTCCGATCAAGAACGAGCAGCTGTTGCTGATCGGCACCGCCGTCAACTTCGTGCTAACGCTCATCTCGTTTGTGTTCAAGCCCGCGGGCGGTTTCGGGATCTCGATCGGCTGGGGCGTCGGGGCCTGGCTCGGCCTGATCGCGGCGATCGTCGCCGTTGTTCCTGAAGGGCTGCCGTTCGTCCGCGCCCGCACTGGCCGGTAGGCCACTAGGCAGCACGGGCACTCGCTGGCCCGGCCGGACCCCCGCGGGGCCCGGCCGGGCCAGCCTGCTGCTGGGCGCGCGTGTGGTAGGCAGGTCAGATGACCGGCGATCAGCTGCCGCCCGGCGGCGGCACGGCGTTCAGCCAGGCGCACCGGGCCCGGGCGCTGCCGGTCGCACAGCCTGGGCACGGCTGGAGCCGGCTGCTGGCAGCTGCGGGCAGCCATGGCTATTGAGGTCAGGGTCCGCGGCATCGTGATCCCGGACGACGAACTCGCGTGGCGGTTCTCCAGGTCGGCAGGCCCGGGCGGGCAGTCGGTCAACACCACCGACAGCCGGGCAGAACTGTCCTACGACCTGGCCGCCTCGGCCGCGCTGCCGCCGGTGCTGAAGGACCGCGCGCTGCGGGCGCTGGCCGGCCGGATGACCGGGGGCGTGCTCACCGTCGCGGCGTCCGAATACCGGTCCCAGCTACGCAACAGGGAAGCCGCCGCGGCCCGGATGTCCGCGCTCCTCACCGACGCGACCGCGCCGCCGCCCCGGCCACGCCGGCCGACCAGGCCGAGCCGGGGGGCGGTGGAGCGCAGGCTCGCCGACAAGCAGCGGCGGGCGCAGATCAAGCGGCTGCGGCGGCCCGGAGAAGAATAGCGGCGGGCCCGGCGTTACGGCCATCAGACCAGCCGTCACATAGCGTTAAACCGAGCAGTTCAAAGGCCATACGTAACGCCAGCCTCTAGAGCTGACGCCCGGCTCACGAGTTAGGTCGCAGCTGTCGCGCAAACCCGTCCTGTCCCGCTACTGACGGGCAGCGGGAAGTGTGAACCGTGATCCGTTATAGGCCGATTACCAGCGTGTCAAGCTCTGTTGTTATTCAAACGTTACGTTGTAAGAAATTTTCGGCGTCCGTCGTTCCTGCTAGCGTCCGGCATGTATGTCTTCAAGTCCCACTGCGCTCACGGGTAACCCGGGGAGCAGCCCGCGGGGACTGCCACACATCGCGGCCGATTCCGGCCGCCCTCGAGGATGAGGCGAGCATGCGAGGACGCACGGCTGGTGTTGCGCGTAGAGCGCACGCCAAAGGCAGGGCCGCGCTATTCATAGCGGCGGCATCAGTCCCGGCCCTGGTGGCCGGTCAGGCTGTCGGGGCATCGGCGGCGACCGCTACCCCGGCAGCGCTCAACGCAGCGACCGCGCCGATGACCCCGGCGCTGGCAGCTCAGCTGTCGAAGAACGTCAACAAGCACGTCATCGTGATCATGAAGGGCCAGCTCGCTGCGGCTCCGGTCGGCAGCAAGGCCGCCGCCACCCGGGCTAACTCGATCACGGCCGCGCAGGCGCCGATGATGGGCGAGCTTCGCGAGGTACACGCGACCCACATGAAGTCCTTCAAGCTCGTCAACTCGCTCGCCGCCACGGTGTCGGCGGGTGAAGAGGCCCGGCTGAAGGCGAACCCCCAGGTCGCCAAAGTCATCCCGGACGTGACGATCCACGGTGCCGCGCCCCAGCAGGCCACCAGCAGCACCCGGCCCGTCTCCACCACGGCGAAGATCACTTCCGCCAACCCCAACGCGGCTGCGGACCTGACCCCCAACAACATCCCGGGCGCCTGCTCGCCAGGCCAGCCGCAGCTCGACCCCGAGGGGCTCGCGCTGACGCACACCGACTCTGACAACCCCAGCGCCAAGACCGCCCGCTCGCTGGGCATCACCGGCGCGGGCGTCAAGGTCGCGTGGATCGCGGACGGCATCGACCCGAACAACATCAACTTCATCCGGTCCGACAACACCTCGGCCTTCGCCGACTACCAGGACTTCACTGGTGACGGGCCGGGCCAGGTGACCAGCGGCGACGAGGCGTTCCTGGACGCGAACACGATCGCCGGCCAGGGCCTGCACACCTACAACGTGCAGAACTTCAGCGCCCAGCCGGCCCCGACCGCGTGCAACATCCGGATCGAGGGCGTGGCGCCGGGCGCGAGCCTGGTCGGCCTGAACGTGTTCGGCTCGTTCGAGGACACCACAGAGTCGAACTTCCTGCAGGCGATCAACTACGCGGTCGAGACCGATCACGTGAACGTCATCAACGAGTCTTTCGGCTCCAACCCGTTCCCCGACGTGTCCGCGCTCGACGCGACCGTCCAGTTCGACGACGCCGCGGTGGCGGCCGGCGTGACCGTGTCCGTCTCCACCGGTGACGCGGGCTTCACCAACACGATCGGCTCGCCGTCTTCCGACCCGAATGTCATCGCGGCCGGCGGCTCGACCGACCTGCGGTTCTACGCGCAGACCAACTACGCGGCAGCCCGTTACTTCGCCACCACCGGCTGGCTGAACAACAACATCAGCTCGCTCAGCTCCGGTGGCTTCACCGAGAGCAACGGCACCGTCAGCCTGATCGCGCCGGCCGAGCTGAGCTTCGCCTCGTGTGACGCCAGCCCGATCTTCGAAGGCTGCGTCAACTTCAAGGGCCAGTCCTCCGAGGTCGAGGAGGCCGGCGGCACCAGCGAGTCGGCGCCCTGGATCTCCGGCACCGCGGCCCTGATCATCCAGGCCTACCGCAAGACCCACGGTGGCGCCACCCCGACCCCGGCGCTGGTCAAGCAGATCCTGACCAGCACCGCGAGCGACCTGGGCACCCCGGCCGATGAGCAGGGCGCTGGCCTGGTCAACGCCTACAAGGCGGTCCAGCTGGCCGAGTCGATCCACACCGGCTCGTCGGCCGGCACCACCCTGCTGAAGTCGACCGACCTGCTGAGCGCGACCGACTCGCCGGGCAGCACCGAGCACTTCCCGGTGACCATCACCAACACCGGCGCGAACGCGCAGCTGGTCCGGATGCACGGCCGTGCCATCGGCTCCAACCGCAACGTCCAGACCGGTACCGTCTCGCTCAGCGACACGGCCAGCCCGCAGTTCACCAACTTCTCCGGGCTGCCGAACAACTTCGGTGAGTTCCACTTCACCGTCCCGCCCGGTCAGGACCGGCTGGACGGCTCGCTCGCCTGGCCGGGTGACCCGACCGGGTGCGCGCAGAACTTCTGCAACAGCGGGCTGAATGGCCGGGTCCGGATGATCCTGATCGACCCCAAGGGCAGGCTTGCCTCGCACTCGCTGCCGCAGGGGCCGGGCAACTTCGGTAACAGCGACATCAGGTTCCCGACCCCGGGCACCTGGACCGGCGTGATCTTCTCGATCACCGCCGCCGACGGCGGGACGAACGGGACCGTCCACTGGCAGGTCGCGACGCAGAAGTTCACGCCGTTCGGCTCGGTTTCGCCGTCCACCGTGGTGCTGGCTCCTGGCCAGAGCAAGACCGTGCACGTGACGGCCACCACGCCGTCCTCGCCCGGCAACAGCTCCGGCTCGATCGTGTTCAACTCCAACAACGGCGCCGGCGGGGTCAGCTCGATCCCGGTGACGCTGCGCAGCATGATCGACGTCGCCCACGGCGGCAAGTTCAGCGGCACGCTGACCGGCGGCAACGGCCGCGGCAACGGTGAAGGCCAGGAAGAGTTCTACAACTTCAAGGTCGGGCACGGGGTGAAGAACGTCACCGCCAACGTGTCCATCACCAACGACCCGACCGACCGGGTGGGCGCTTACCTGGTCAGCCCGAGCGGCGACGTCCGCGGCTTCGGGCAGAACAGCCTCAACGGCACCTCATTGCTGTCGCTGAGCGCCTTCACCCTCAACCCGCAGCCAGGGACCTGGACCCTCATCGTTGACTTCGCCGAGCCGGTGGTCGGAGACGAGATCTCCCAGCCGTTCTCCGGCAGCGTGAAGTTCAACGACGTGAGCGCCAGCGCCAACGGCCTGCCGCACAGCTTCGGCACGAAGCTCGCGGCGGGCACGCCGGTGACCGTCCCGGTCAAGGTGACCAACAACTCGGACGCGCCGGAAGGCTTCTTCGCCGACCCGCGCCTCAACGCCGCCACCACCCTGACCCTGGCCGGCCTGGACCAGACCGCTGGCCTGGACCTGCCGCTGGTGGTCAACTTCCCGCAGTGGTTCGTGCCGACGGAGGCCTTCAGCGACAGCGTGTCGCAGACGGCATCGCTGCCAGCGATGTTCGACTTCGGTGCCAACCAGGGTGACCCGGACATCTCCAGCCACAACCCGGGTCCTGGCCCGCTCTGCTCGACCACGCAGGCGGCCAGCTATGCCCCGGCCGACAACGGCGCTCTCACGCCGGGCGTATGGTTCGCGGCGCCCAGCGAGTGCGGGCCGTACCCGGCTGGCGGCGCGCCGGCCGGCACGGCGAGCGTGTCGATGTCGGTGACCGCCAAGGCGTTCGACACCTCGGTGACCTCGGACACCGGCGACATCAACCTGGCGGCCATCAACCCGGCGGCCAGTGTCACGCCAGTGATCATCAACCCGGGCGACTCTGGGGTCATCAACGTGACCATCACGCCGTCCGGCGCGTCGGGCACGAAGGTGAGCGGCACGCTCTACGTTGATGACCTGCTCGACTCCGTCCCGCCGTTCAACCAGTTCTCGGCGGACGAGCTGGCCGGGCTGCCGTACTCCTACACGATCAAGTAACAGCCGCATCCCGCGGGGCTTACCGGCCCCGCGGGACCGGCGGTCAGCCGCCGGAGGCGATAACCGAATAGCACTGCCCGTTACGGGGCCGGTCACCATGACCGGCCCCGTAACCATCGGCGCAGATCGCGGCTGCCCGCGGGACGCGCGGGGCTAATGGCTTCGTGGCTAAAGCGTTACGAACGGACAAATCCTTTCTTTCGTTTCTTTCTGCTAACCTCCCGCCAGGGGGCACTGGCCAGGGAGCGGCTTTGCGCGCCGCCGTTTGAGGGGTAGGAATCCATGCGACGACGGTGGGCGAGCGTCATGGCCGGGGCGGCTCCCCGGCGGCGGGCAGGCTCCGCGCTCCTGATCGCGGCGGCGACCGCCGCGGCGGCGTTCACCCAGGCGGGCCCGGCGGCCGCGGCGCCGCCGGCCGGGGCCGGCCTGGCGCGCTCGTCGGCGGGCGCGGGGCAGCAGCCGCTGTCGGCGGCGCAGGCGGCAAAGCTCGCGCGGAACGCTCATCAGAACGTGATCGTGTTCATGAAGGATCAGCCTGCGATGGTGCCGGCCGCCTCGGCGGCCAGCCGGCAGCGGGACAGCGCGATCGCCGCCAGCCAGCGCCCCGTGCTCAGCGAGCTCACCCAGGTGCAGGCCGGGCACGTGCAGGCCTACCACCTGGTCAATGCCTTCTCGGCGACGGTGTCCGCTGGTGAGGTGGCCCGGCTGCGGGCCAATCCCGCGGTGCAGCGGGTGATCCCGGACGCGCGGATCCAGGGTCCCGACCAGCCGGCCGCGCCCGCGGCGGCCGCGGCGGCCTCGTCGATCCAGCCGATGTCAGGCGCGTGCCTGCCGAATGGCAAGGCGCAGCTGGAGCCCGCGGCGCTGTCGCTCACCCGGACGCAGTCGTCGGACCCGAGCGCGCAGACCGCGCGCACGCTCGGCTTCACCGGCAAGGGGGTCACGGTCGCCTTCATGGCCGAGGGCATCGCCACCCACAACGTGAACTTCCTGCGGGCCGACGGCTCATCGGTGTTCACCGGCTACCGGGATTTCAGCGGGGATGGCACCGCGGCCCCTTCCGACGGCGCCGAGGCATTCCTGGACGCCAACTCGATCGCCGGCCAGGGCCGTCACGTCTATAACATCCAGCATTTCAGCGCGCAGTCACCGAAATCACCGTGCAATATCAAGATCGAGGGCGTGGCGCCGGGCGTGAACCTGATCGCGCTGAAGGTATTCGGCAACAACGACGTCGGCACCACGTCCAGCTTCATCGAGGCCATTCAGTACGCGACCGACCACGGCGTGAACGTGCTCAACGAGTCGTTCGGAAACGACGGCCTGCCCAACGTCACCACGCTGGACGCGCTGGACCAGGCCGACGAGGCTGCCACCAGGGCCGGGGTCACCGTCGTGGTCTCCAGCGGCGACTCGGGGCCGTTCAACATGATCTCCTCGCCGGCCACCGACCCGGACGTGATCTCGGTCGGCGCGTCGACCGACTTCCGGTTCTACGCGATGACGAACTACGCCGAGGCGGACATGTTCGGCTCGCACGGCTGGCTGAACGACAACATCAGCTCCCTCAGCTCCAGCGGCTTCGAGGCGGCCGGCGCGACCCTGGACATGGTCGCGCCCGGCGACCTCAGCTTCGCCTCCTGCTCGACCAACACGGCGATGTACTTCGGCTGCGTCAACTTCCTCGGCAAGGGGTCAGATATCGAGGAAAGCGGCGGGACCAGCCAGTCCGCGCCGCTGACGGCCGGCGCCGCCGCGCTGGTCATCCAGGCCTACCGCAAGACGCACGGCAACCACAGCCCGGCGCCGGCCCTGGTCAAGCAGATCCTGCTGAGCACCGCGAAGGAACTCGGCCAGCCAGCCGACCAGGAGGGCGCCGGCCTGCTCAACAGCTTCAAGGCGGTCCAGGCCGCCGAGTCCGTGCACAACAGCGACGGCGCCCCCGCCGCGACCGGCGACACGCTACTGACCTCGGTGAACCAGCTGAACGCGGTGGGTGGCGCCAGCACCGCGGATAGCTGGCAGGTGACGGTCACCAACACTGGCTCGGCCACCCAGTCGGTCGCGCTGTCGAGCCGGACGTTCAGCGCCCCGAAGGTGGCCGGCACCGGCACCGTCACGCTCAGCAACGCCCACTCCGCGCACCTCACCGACTACACCGGCACCGCGGCCAACTACGGCGAGCTGCACTTCACCGTCCCGGCCAGCCAGAAGCTGCTGACCGCGCAGATCGCCTGGCCGGGCGATCCGGCCAACGGGCTGGACGCCCGGGTCCGGCTGATCCTGATCGACCCGAAGGGCCGGTTCGCCGCCCACTCAGAGCCGCAGGGCATCGGCAACTTCGGCACCGTGGACGTGTCCAGCCCGGCGGCGGGCCGCTGGACCGCGGTGATCTTCAGCCGCGAGTCGGGCAAGAACGGCGGCACGGCCGGCACGGTCCACTTCCAGGCGAGCACGCAGAACTTCGCGTCGTTCGGCTCGCTGAGCCCGTCCTCGCTCAGCCTGGCGGCCGGCCAGAGCGGCACGTTCACCTTCACCGCCAAGACCCCGGCCAGCCCGGGCGACGTGTCCGGCTCGGTGGTGCTGAACTCCGGCCACACCCCGACCTCGATCCCGGTCACCCTGCGCACGACCATCAACGCGGCCGGGACCGGCGCCTTCAGCGGCTCGGTGACCGGCGGGAACGGCCGGGCGACCAACGCGGCGGGCAACGGGCAGATCGCCTACTACGAGTTCTCCGTGCCGTCCGGCCAGCCGGACGTGTCGGCGGAGGCGACGCTGGCCAACGACCCGAAGGACGAGACCGACGGCTACCTGGTCAATCCCGACGGGCAAGTCGTCGGGTACGGGTCCAACTACCTGATCACCGGCGAGGACCAGCTCACCGGAGAGCTGAACTTCGCGCACGAGCACCAGATGAGCGTGTACGCCGACAGCGCGATGGCGGGCACCTGGACGCTCATCATCGTGTTCGACAACCCGGTGGACGGCAACGAGCTGGCTGACAGCTACACCGGAAAGGTCAGCCTCACGGCCGGGGCCTCGGCCGCCACCGGCGGGCTGCCCGACGACTCCTCGGTGGTGCTGCCGCAGAACCAGTCGCAGACCTACCACGTCTCGGTCACGAACAACGGCGCCGAGCCCGAGGACTTCTATCTCGACGCCCGGCTCAACGCCACGGAAGTGACCTCGCTGCCGCTGCTGAACTCCTCCAGCACCATCCCGCTGCCGCTGACCGGCGCGGACTTCCCCGCCGAGTGGCTGGTGCCCACCCAGACCACCCAGGTGAACGTCACCGCCCAGGGAAACAACGGCCAGCCGGTGGTGTTCACCTACAGCCCGTTCCTCGGCGACCCGCAGACCTACGTGTCCTCGCCGGCCCCGTCAGCCAGCCAGTCGAGCTCGTTCACGGCCAACCAGGCCGGGACCGATCCGGTGGTGCCCGGCGGCTGGTTCGCGATCCCGAACGAGACCGCCCCGAACGGCTTCGGCGCCACCCCGGCCCCGCCGGGCAGCGTCCAGATCGGGGTGAGCGCGACCACGAAGGAATTCGACCCGGCGGTCAGCACCAGCGTGGGCGACTTCTGGCAGGAGGCCGTCGACCCGAACGCGCCAGGATTCGACCTGTTCCGGATCAACCCGGGCCAGACCGGTGTCATCGATGTCACCGTCACGCCGGAAGCCGCGCCGGGCACAGTCGTCAGCGGCAACCTCTACGTCAACGACTTCGTCCCGGCGGTGCAGGACGCGGGCAGCGAGATCACCGCGATCCCGTACAGCTACACCGTCGGCAGCCCCGCCCCGTAGCAAGCCAGCGCGGGCGCGCCTGAGACAGGCGCGCCCGCGCTGGCGACCAGGGTCAGGGCGCGCTGGTGCCGGTCCGGCCGTACCGGTCTTCGAGCCGGACCACGTCGTCGCGCCACCCCGGCTCTGCTGTCGACGCCTCGGCGAAGGTGAGATCGCGGACCGCCCGGATCCGGTGCAGCACGCCGGGCGGCAGGTGAATGGTGTCGCCGGGGCTGAACCGGCGCTCGGTCAGCTGGTCGGCCGTGGCCCCGTACTCGATCACGGCCTCACCCTCCAGCACGCTGATCGTCTCTTCCTTCTCCCGGTGGTACTGCAGGCTGAGCGAGTGTCCGGCGTTGACGTGGATGACCTTTCCCGCGTACTTGCCGCCGACCACCGCGAAGATCAGCTCGTAGCCCCACGGCTTCTCCTGCCGGGCGGCCGGGTAGATGTCAGCTTCCGGGGGAGCGGGCGCAGCCCCGCCGGAAGCGTTCGGCATGCTCGGCACGTTAGCCTCCCTGCGCGTTGGCGAGTTCACCGGTCATTGTCCCTTGCCCTCGGCGGCCCCGGAGCCGCGGTGGCGGTCAGCCGCAGGCCGCTGATGATCTCAGCCACGATCCGGGCCGGCGGGCCGGCCGCGGAGAGCACCAGGGCGTCCTCGGCAGGTGCTGGCAGCTCCAGGTCGGCCAGCTGGCTGCCGAGCAGCCTGGCGCTGAAGAAATGGCCGTGCCGGGCGGCCAGCCTGGCGTGCAGCAGCTCCCTGCTCGCGGTCAGGAAGACGAGCCGGGCGGCCGGCCGGCTGTCTAGCAGCAGCCCGCGGTAGCCGCGCTTGAGCAGCGAGCAGGCGAGCACGGCCGGCTGCCCGGCCGCGATCCGCTGATCCATCCAGCGCCCGATGGCCGCCAGCCACGGCTGCCGGTCCGCATCGGTGAGCGCCTGGCCAGATCGCATCTTGGCGATGTTCGCCGCCGGGTGGAATGCGTCGCCGTCGGCGAACTCCCAGTTCAGGCGGCTGGCAAGGAGCGTGCCGACGGTTGTCTTCCCCGTCCCCGAAACCCCGCCGATCACTACGATCATGTTCCTGGGAGCATAGCCCCGGCCGCGGCAGGGGCCGGCACCTGGCTGCCGTCCTCAGCCGTGCCCGCCGGCCCGGCCGGCCCGCCGCGCGGCCCGGCGCCGGTCCGGGCAGCGCAGTCCCGGCCGGCCCCGGCGCCGGCGGATCCTGGCTCGCTGCGGGCAGTCCGCACGCCAGGACAGGTAGCCGGAGAAAATGACCTGGCCACCAGTGCGCTTACGCCAGCACATTGCTCTCTCCTGGCCTGACCGGCTGCAGATACGAGCGTTTTATAGCACGCAGTGAGCCTTGCCGCGACGGCTTCTAATAAGGACCGCAGTGAATTCACCCGGCGATCGGTAAATGTCCGGCACGACTGCACATAAGTATCACTAACATGCGCAGTCCGGCCGGACCGGATCAGAGCGGGCGGACCTGCTCGGCCTGCGGGCCCTTGGTGCCCTGGCCAGGAGTGAACTCGACCCGCTGATTCTCCTGCAGGCTGCGGAAACCGTCGATAAGAATCGCGGAGTGGTGCACGAACACGTCGGCGGTGCCATCATCGGGCGCGATGAAACCGTAGCCCTTGTCCGCGTTGAACCACTTCACGGTGCCCTGAGGCATGAACTTTCTCCTAGGTGAGAACTCCGGGTCCACGGATGAGGAGCCGGCCTGCTGCGAATGCAGCCAGGCCATCAAACACCATGCGGCGCGCCGCCGCCCGCCGGTTGGGCCAGTTGACCGCCGGGCCGGTGCCCTGATGACCGGCCCGCCCGGTATCGTTACCCGGCATGGATGCGGCGGGCGTGACCAGGTGGCTGGCCGGCTACGAGGCTGCGTGGCGGTCGCCGGGGACGGACCAGCTGTCCGGCCTGTTCACCCCGGATGCCACCTACTCGGCGCACCCGTACGCGCAGCCGCTGACCGGGCTGGCCGCGATCGCGCGGATGTGGGAGGCCGAGCGCGACGGGCCCGGCGAGGTGTTCGCGATGACCAGCCAGATCGTCGCGGTCGCGGGCGATGTGGCGGTGCTGCGGGTCGAGGTCGGTTACGGCGAGCCGGTGACGCAGGAATACCGCGACCTGTGGGTCATCGCATTCGCGCCGGACGGCCGGTGCGCCGCGTTCGAGGAATGGCCGTTCGCGCCGCCCGCCGCGGCCCGGTAACCATCCCGGCGCGGCCGGAAAGGAAACGGGCGGCCCGGCGTTGCCGGGCCGCCCGCTTTTCCAGGACTGATCAGCTGGTGTTGACCGCCGTGTCGTCGATGACGAACGAGGTCTGCAGCGAGACGTCCTCAGTGCCGGTGAACTTGAGGGTTACGGTGCTGCCGGCGAAGCTGCCCAGCGAGACTGACTGCTGGGCGTAGCCGGTGTTGTGGTTGAGGTTGGAGAAGCTGGCCACGGTGGTGCCGTTGGCGGTGACGGTCAGCTTGTCGAATGCCGTCGTACGGGTTGTCTCCGCCGTATCGATGTGCAGCCAGAAGGTGAACGTCGTGTGGGTGCATGCGGCGGGGATCGTCACCGACTGCGACAGCGTGTCGGTGTGGGTGGTCCCGTAGCCGTCGAGCCACGCGTACCAGGTGCCGCTGTGCGAGGTCTCGCCAGCGCCGTTGGGGTTGATCACGCCAGCGGTCGAGGTCCACGGCGCAGCCGAGCCGGTCTCGAAGCCGGGGTTGCCGAGCAACTGCGAGGCGGTGCAGCCGCCGCCGCCCCCGCCGCTGATCGTCCAGGTGAACGTGGCCGAGCCGTTCGCGCCGGTGGTGTCGGTGGCCTTCGCCGTGACGGTGAAGGTGCCCGCGGCGCTGGGCGTGCCGGAGATCAGGCCGGTCGAGGAGTTGATCGACAGGCCGGTGGGCAGCCCGGTGGCGCTGTAGGTCAGCGTCTGGCCGGTTGCCGAGTCAGTGGCGTGAATCTGCAGGCTGACCGCGGTCCCTACGGTCCCGGTCTGGTTGCCGGGGTTGGTGACGGTCACCGTGTTGCCGGTGCCGCCGCCGCCGTTGGTGAACGCTGCCGTCCCGTTCGGGGTACCCCAGCCGGTCGGCCCGTCGTAGCCCACCTCACCGGTGCACAGGTAAGCGGGGCTGCAGGAGCCGTCGGCGCCGGAGGTGACGTCGAACAGGTTGCCGGTGTGCGCGTAGGGGTAGGACCCGGCCTCGGTGCCCGCCGCCGGGGTGCCCGCGAGCGCGTACACCGCGGCGATCATCGGTGACGACGCGCTGGTGCCGCCGACCTCGAGCCAGCCACCCTGGCTGTAGGTGTCGTAGACGGCAACCCCGGTGTTGGGGTCGGCGTCCGCGGCCACGTCGTTGTCGGTGCGCCGGGAGCAGCCGGTGTCGGTCTGCCAGGACGGCTTGGAGCTGTCAGCCGCGCAGCCAGAGCCGGTGCCCTCGCCGCCCGCGCTGCTGCCCCACACCGTCTCGGTCCAGCCGCGCGAGTTGGTGGAGGTGTTCAGCGAGGTGCCGCCGACCGAGACGACGTCAGCCGACGCGGCCGGGTAGGACACGCCGAATCCGTCGTCACCGGCGGAGGCCACGATCGCCTTGCCCGGGTGGTTGTAGAAGCTGCTGTCGAAGGAGTTGTCCGAGGACGACTCGGAGCCGCCGTAGCTGTTGGACACGTAGTTCGCGCCCAGCGAGACGGCGGTGTTGACCGCGGTGCCGAGATTCTGCGTGGTCGGGCTGGTCGCCTCGACCAGGATGATGTGGCACAGCGGGCAGATCGCCGACACCATGTCGACGTCGAGCGACTCTTCCACGTCCCAGCCGCTGGTGCCCGCCGCGGGCGGGAGCGGGCTGGTCGCGCCGTTCTGGTTGACCTTGGAGAAACAGCCGCTGCCGCAGGCGGGCAGGCTCCAGTCAGAACGGTAGGTGGCCAGGTCGGCAGCGGCGTTCGGGTCGTCCATCGCGTCCACGATCGCGACCGTCTGGCCGCTGCCCGCGGTCGAGGACGGCAGCTTGTAGGCGCTCTGCAGACTGGGGGGCCCGTAGCCGACGCCGACCGGCGCGGCGTTGGGGGCGAGCGTCGACTGCGCCTTGTGCGCGACGTTGGTGCGGATCAGCGACATGCAGAAGTCGCGGCCGGGCACCGTGGTCGCGGTGCAGGCCCGACGGAAGTCGGCGTTGCCGGTGACCGAGATGCCGGGAAGCGGATGCGAGGTGGTGACGTGGGCGGCAGCGCTGCTGTGCATCGCGGCGCCGCCGGTGACGGTCTGGGCGGATGCGGAGCCCGCGGCGAGCGCGAACCCGCCGATCACCAGGGCTGCCGACGAGGCCAGGATCGTCCAGCTGCGGGTGCTGCCCGCACGGGCCCGCCGGCGTTGCCGGGCATGGATAAGTCGCAAGAGACCTTCCTCCTTGGGCGGGGCCAGGCACGCGTCAGCGCAATGACAACGTTGTCTGTGACTTTGCGCTGCGTGTGTCCTGGGGTCGTTGTTGGGAAGAGGGAAACCGCGATCGAGGCCCAAACGGACGATAAGCGCGACTCGGGGAGCCGTCAATAGCCAAATACGCTGGGTAACGAATTTGCCTGCCCGTTACCCGGCTGCGTGCGGGAATGGCCGACAAATGGCCTGTAACGGACGCGTGACCGGCCCCGGGCGGTCCTACCCGGCCCGCCAGCCGCCGGGATCGACCCCGCCGGGCACCGGCGCCTGCGGATCGTAGGGCGTGCGGGTGAAGATCACCGAGCCGAAGTCAAGCGCCCGGACCTCGCCGCCGGGCCCGCGCAGCGGCACCAGCGGCTCGCCCGTGCAGCGGCCGTCCAGGCCGGTCCAGCCGCCGTCACCATCGGGCCCGAACCGCAGCCCCGGCAGCGACGATGCCGCGGCGGTCAGCTCGAGCTCGCCGCCGGTCACCCGCAGCAGGTAAGAAACCGGGCCCCAGTACCACGGGCCGGCCAGCTCAAGCACGTCACCGGCGACCGCGGCGGGCGTCCATTCGGCCCGGATCCGCGGCTCCCGCTCGGCCAGGATCGTCAGCAGATCGGTGCTGAGCGCGTCGCCGAACCCGGCGGTCGAGTTGCACAGCGCGATCGCCGCGTCCCCGCTGTCCGCGGCGATCTGCACGATCGCGGTAAACCCCGGCATGCTGCCGCTGTGCCCGTAGCTGCGGGCCCCGCCGTCGTTCCACAGCTGCAGGCCCAGGCCGTACCCTTGGGCCCACGGCGCGCCGGCCGCGTCGTGCACCGTGACCGGCTCGCGCATCTCGGCGAGGGTGGCCTCGGCCAGCAGCCCGCCGGTGTCCCCGGCCAGGAACCTGGCCCACCGGGCCAGGTCCGCGACCGTCGTCCACAGCTGCCCGGCGGGGCCCATCGCGGCCGCGTCGTGCTCGGGCTCGGGCAGCAGCAGGTCCGCGTGCGGGTGGACGGCGAACCCCGCCGCGTGCGGGGCCTGCGGCGCCAGCGTGGTCCGGTTCATGCCCAGCGGGGCGAGCAGTTCCCCGGCGATGACCTCATACCAGGGCGCGTCGTGCAGCCGGGCGACCAGCGCGCCGAGCAGCGCGTAACCGACACTGGAGTAGTGATAGCGGCGGCCCGGGCGCAGCCGGGCGGCGTCCGGGCCGAGCGAGCCGGCGGTCAGTTCCGGCAGCGAGATGCCCGCGGTGCGCTCCCACCACGGGCCCGCGGTCTCGGCGCGCAGGCCGGAGGTGTGCGACAGCAGCTGGCCGATGGTCAGGTGCGCGACCTCGCCCGCGTCCAGGTGCGCGCCGACCGGGTCGGACAGGTCGATCCGGCCAGCGTCGCGCAGCCGGAGCACGGCGACGGCGACGAAGCTCTTCGTGATCGAGCCGGCCCGGTACTGCACCCCCGCGTCCGGCACCGGCCCGCTGGTGCCACGGATCCGGCCGCGCCCGGCTGACCAGGCCAGCCCGCCGCCGCGCAGCAGGCCCGCGCTCACCGAGGGCAGCCGGCGAGCGGCCTGCTCAGCGGCCAGCCGGGCGGTGAGCAGCCGGTGGGTGTGCTGGTCGATCACAGCCACCCACGCTAGCCGCCGGGGCAGTCACAGTGCGAGCCTGCGGGCCAGGTCGGAGTTGAACACCCGGCCCGGGTCGATCCGGGCGCGCAGCTCGCGGAACTGGCCGAGCCGCGGGTACATCCTGGCCAGCGCCCCGGCCGTGACCCGCGAGTCCTTGGCCAGGTAGACCCGGCCGCCCGCGGCCAGCACCAGCTGGTCCAGCCAGTCCAGCAGGCCGGCCAGCCCCGGGGTGCGGGCCGGGAAGTCCAGCGCCAGCGTCCAGCCGGCCAGCGGGAACGACAGCATCCCCGGGTCGGGCTTGCCGAACCGCTTCAGCACCGTGACGAACGAGGGAGCGCGTTCCTGGCTGATCCGCTCGAACGAGCGGACCACCGTGTCCTCCGCGCCGAACGGCACCACGTACTGGTACTGCACGAACCCGGCCGGGCCGTAGAGCCGGTTCCAGTTCCTGATCCCGTCCAGCGGGTGGAAGAAGGTCCCGATGCCCTGGATCTCGCCGGTCCGGCGCCGCGGCGCCTTGCGGTACCAGGCCTCGTTCAGCACGGCCACGCTGTGCCGGTTCAGCAGCCCGCCGGGGAACCCCGGCGGGGCGCCGGCCAGCGCGGCAGGCCGGAACGCGAGCGGGTCGCGCCGGGCCCGCGCGGGCAGGTCGGCGGGCGCCGCGAAGTCGCCGCTGGTGATCACCGACCGGCCCAGCGCGGCCCCCTTGGCCAGGCAGTCGGACCAGGCGACGGTGTAGGTGTAGGCGTCGTCGGTCCGCGACAGGTACGCCATGGTGTCGTCGATGTCGCTGGTGCGCACCGTGTCCACCCGCAGCCGGGAGGTCTCCACCTTTTTCATCGCGATCGTGGCCCGGGTGATGATCCCGGTCAGGCCCATGCCGCCGGCGGTGGCCCAGAACAGGTCGTGGTCCGACTCCGGGGTCACCTGGCGCAGCCGCCCGTCGGCGGTCAGCAGGTCGAAGTCGCGGACGTGGGCGGCGAAGCTGCCGTCGGCGTGATGGTTCTTGCCGTGCACGTCCGCGGCGATCGCGCCGCCGACGGTGACCTGGCGGGTACCGGGAGAGACCGGGACGAACCAGCCGAACGGCAGCATCGTCGTCATCAGCTGGTCAAGGCTGACCCCGGCCGCGCAGCTGACGACCCCGTGCCCGGCGTCGATGCCGACGATCTGGTTCATCCTGGTGGTCTCGATCACCAGGCCGCCGCCGTTCTGCGCCGCGTTGTTGTAACTGCGCCCGAGGCCGCGCGCGATGACCCCGCGCCGCGGCGCGGCCCGCAGCAGCCTGGCCACGTCGGCGGGCGCAGCCGGGCCCGCGACCTGGGCGACCGAGGGCGCGGTGCGGCCCCAGCCGGTGAGCGCTCTGCGGTCAGGCATCCTGGCCCATCCCAAGGTCGGAGGACTGGAAGGCTACCTGACCGGGGCCCGGCTGCCGGGTAAGCCCAGCGCGGCGCGCCAGGACCCCGGGTGAAATGATCGCCATGTGGCATACCTGACCCCCGGCAGCGATGTCGTCGCGATCATCGACGCGCCGCCCACCCCGCTGGCGATGCTGGCGCCGGGCGGCCAGTTCGTGATGCTGGTGCACTATGAGGCGCACCCGCCGGTGGCCCGGCTGGCCCGGCCGTTCCTGGCGCTGGCCGGGCTCAGGATCGATCCCGTGCTCGGCGGCCGCAAGCGGCTGCGCCGCCCGGCGGGCCTGTCGGTGCTGCGGCTGGCCGACGGCGCCGAGCGGCGGGTGCCGCTGCCGCAGGGCGCGGGCCTGTCCGTGCCGACGTGGGCGCCCGATGGCCGCCGGTTCGCGTTCACCGTCGACCAGGACGACGGCATCGCGGTCTGGGCCGGCGACGCGCAGACCGCGACAGCCCGGCCGGTGCCCGGGCTGATCGTCCGGGACGTGCTCGGCGGTGACCCGTTCACCCCGGGGGCGGCCGCCTGGTGGTCGAGGGACGGCCGCTCGCTGCTCGCCCTGGGTGCCCCGCCCGGCCAGGCCGCGGTCCCGGCGGCCGCGATCGAGCCCCGGATCGAGCAGGCCGCGGGGAAGCGCTCGCAGATGGCTACCTTCCAGGACCTGCTGCGCACCGCCGCCGACGAGGACGCGTTCGAGGCGCTGGCGAGCACCATCCCGGTGCGGGCGGACCCGGACACCGGGCAGCGCGCCGAGCTCGGCCCGGCCGGCCTGTACCGGCACCTGGCGGAGTCCCCCGACGGCGCGCACCTGCTGGTGCACCTGGTGCAGCGGCCGTTCTCGTTCCGGGTGCCGTTCCCCTACTTCGCCCGCCGGATCGAGGTGTGGGCGGCCAGCGGCGGGCTGGAGCGGGTCATCGACGCCCGGGGGGTCAGCGATGAGGTGCCGCGCCAGGGCGTGCCCGAGGGACCGCGCCAGGTCTCCTGGGAGGAACGGGCCCCGGCCAGCCTGTACTGGGTGAGCGCGCTGGACGGCGGCGACCCGGTCGCGCCCGCGCCCTACCGGGACCGGGTCTGGCGGCTCGCGGACGTGCTGCACGGCGCGCCCGAGCCAGCGTTCGACCTGCGGCACCGCTGCGTCTACGTGGCGGACCTGGAGGAGCCGCACCGGCTGCTGGTCGCCGAGCACGACCGGGACCGCCGCTGGCTGACCACCTGGGCCTGCGACCTGGAGGAGCCGGGCCGCAACCAGGTCCTGTTCGACCACAGTGCCGACGACGCCTACGCCGACCCCGGCACCCCGCTGGTCACCACCAAGCCTGACGGCCGGCGGACCGTGCTCCAGGACGGCCAGGCGATCTTCCTGCGCGGGCTGGGCGCCACCCCGGCCGGCGACCGGCCCTTCCTGGACCGGCTCGACCTGACCTCGCGGGCCAGCACCCGGCTGTTCCACAGCCCGGCGGACTGCCTGGACGAGCCGTTCGGCTTCGCGGCCGGCCAGCCCGCCGAGATCGTGCTCTGGCACCAGGGCCCGGCCGAGCCGCCGAACCTGCAGGCCGCCGCGGCGGACGGGTCCGGGCGGCGGCCGCTGACCTCGTGGCCGGATCCGCATCCGCAGCTGACCGGGCTGACCAAGCGGCTGATCACCCATGACCGGGGGGACGGGGTGCAGCTGTCGGGCATGCTCTACCTGCCGCCCGGGCACGACCCGGCCGCCGCCGGCCGGCTGCCGCTGGTGATCTGGGCCTACCCGCTGGACTACGGCGACGCCGGGACGGCCGGCCAGGTACACGGCAGCAGCATGCGGTTCACCCGGCTGTCCGCGCTCGAGCCGTCCTGGTTCGCGCTGCGCGGCTGCGCGGTGCTCGCCAATGCCACCATGCCGGTCATCGGCGACCCGGAGACGATGAACGACAGCTACCTGGAGCAGATCTGCCAGGCCGCCCGCGCCCACATCAGGGCGCTGGACGAACTGGGCATCATCGACCCGGCCAGGGTCGCGGTCGGCGGGCACAGCTACGGCGCCTTCATGACCGCGAACCTGCTCGCGCACACCGGCCTGTTCGCCGCCGGGATCGCGCGCAGCGGCGCCTACAACCGCACCCTGACCCCGTTCGGCTTCCAGGCGGAGCGGCGCAGCTTCTGGGAGGCCGCGCAGGTCTATGACCAGATGTCGCCGTTCCGCTATGCCGACAAGATCACCACGCCGATCCTGCTCATTCACGGCATGCAGGACAACAACTCCGGTACCTACCCGGTGCAGTCGCAGCGGCTATTCCAGGCGATCGAGGGCAACGGCGGCACCGCCCGGCTGGTGCTGCTGCCGCACGAGAGCCACGGGTACGTGGCCCGCGAGTCAGTGCTGCACGTGCTGGCTGAGCAGTTCGCCTGGCTGGAGCAGTGGCTGGTGCCCGCGGCCCGCGAGACGGCGGCCGCCGCGGCGGGCCTGGACAGTTGAGTGGCCCTGGCGAAACCCCCTATTCGCCAGGGCCCTCATCCCCCCTCGGCCTAAGACATGGCCGGGCGCGGCTCACCCTCGTCACTCGCCCGCAACGGATCTGGGTGATCCCCTCCGCGCATGCCATAACGTAACCAGCCGGGCATGCAGCCCGACTGGGGATGCTGTGCAGATCGTGTGGAGGCCGCCAGCCCGGCCTGGATCGCCTGCCGGCTAAGGGCTCAGGAGATGTAGCGCTGCGCGGCGAGCTGGTATTCGATCAGCTCCCCGGCCGTGAACCAGACCTCGATCTCGCGCTTGGCCTCCTCGGCGCTGGCCGAGGCGTGCACCAGGTTGGCCACCGGCAGCCCGTTGGCGTTGGCGTAGGCCTTGCTCTGGTGGGCGAAGTCACCGCGGATGGTGCCCGGTGCCGCCTGGTCCGGGTAGGTCGCGCCGACCAGCTTGCGGACGCACGCGACCGCGTCGACCCCCTCGACGACCACCGCGAGGACCGGGCCGGTCTGCATGAAGCCGGCCACCGCGTCATAGACACCCGAGCCGAACCGCTCTTCGAGGTCGAAGTAGTGCTTCCTGGTCAGTTCGGCGTCCATCATCACCAGCTTGGCGGCGGCGATTTTGAGCAGCGCTTGCTCCAGGCGGGTCAGCACCCGGCCGACCAGCCCGCGCGCCACGGCATCGGGCTTGAGCAAGACGAGCGTCTGCTCGATCCCGGTGACGTCACTCATGTTGTTCCTCTCGGTGGGTTGCCCGCATAGCCTAGCCATCAGGGCAGCCTGGCTGGCCGCGGAACCTGGTCCCGTTCAGCCGTGCAGGTCGCGCGGCACCACGAAGGCCGCCAGCCTGGCGGTTCCCGGCGCCAGGGCGGCCCAGCCGGCCGGCAGCTCCAGGACGGCGATGGCGGCGGTCGGGAACTTGGCCGCGGCCCGCTGATAGCCATGGGCCGGCCCGCCGCCCGGGTCCGCCGCCAGGCTCAGCGCGGCCTGCTGGACCCCCGGGTTGTGCCCGACCAGCAGCAGCGACCTCGCGGTG
Organism: Streptosporangiaceae bacterium; assembly: GCA_036558005.1. Lineage (GTDB taxonomy): Bacteria > Actinomycetota > Actinomycetes > Streptosporangiales > Streptosporangiaceae > DATBGO01. The sequence goes on from DATBGO010000360.1 coordinate 52,635, forward strand.
GCCGGAGCCGCCGCGATCAGCCCGGCCAGCAGCCGCCCGCTGGCCTGGTACAGCCGGTCCTCGTACTCCACCGGCGGCTGCGCGCCCAGTTGCGCCGCGGCCAGTTCCCAGGTCTGCCTTGCCCGGACCGCCGGGGAGCACCAGACCAGGTCAGGAACGTTGCCGGTGTCGCGCAGCCAGCGCCCGGCGGCCGGCGCGTCACGGCGCCCCCGGCCGGCCAGCGGCCGGTCCAGGTCAGGCAGGTCCGGCCAGGCCGACTTGGCGTGCCGCAGCAGCACCAGGCGCCGGGACGGATCCGCGGTGGTCATGCTGACAGCTTCGCAGACCGCCTGGCGGCGGCGCGCATTGCACTTAGACTGCCCGGGGCGGCGCCAGCCCGCGGTGCTGCCGGGACGAGCCGAGCGAGGACAAGCCCATGACCGGTGGCCACCGCCCGACGCCAGGCCAGCGCGGGCGGCTGCGGCTAGCCGCGGCCGCGGTCGCTGGTTTACTGGCGGCGGCCTGCGGGCCGGCCCCGGCCAGCCAGCCGGTGACCGGCGCCGCCGCGGCGCCCGGCCCGGCGGCCGGCGCACCGCCCCGGCCGGCCGCGGCGATCCCGGCCCGGCCGCGGCCGCCGGTGCCGCCTGACCCGTCCGGCTCGCCGTCCCGGGCCGGGGCGGCCGGCCGGGGCGCGCGGCCGCTGGCCGGGACGACCGTCGGCATCGATCCCGGGCATAACGGCGATAACGGCGCGAACCAGTCTTTCATCGGCCACCTGGTCTGGAACGGCGCGGAGATGGAGTCCTGCGACACCACCGGCACCCAGACCGAGTCGGGGTACACCGAGGCCAGGTTCAACTTCAACGTGGCCGGCTACCTGCGCGCGTACCTGCGGCGCGACGGTGCCAGGGTGGTGATGACCAGGGACGGCAACCGCGGCGCCGGGCCATGCGTCAACCGCAGGGCGCAGATCATCAACCAGGCCCACGCGCAGGTGGCAATCGACATCCACGCCGATGGCGGCCCGTCATGGGGGCGCGGCTTCACGGTGCTCGAGCCGGTCGCGGACGGGCCGAACGACAAGGTGACCGGCGCCTCGGCGCGGCTGGCCCGCGAGGTCAGGTCAGCCCTGCTGGCCCGCACCCCGATGCCGGCCAGCGACTACTACGGCCAGGCCGGCCTGATCAGCCGCGACGACCTCGCCGGGCTCAACCTGACCCGGGTCCCCAAAATCCTGATCGAGTGCGGCAACATGCGCAACGCCGCCGACGCGAGGCTGCTGACCTCGCCCGGCTTTCAGCGGCGGATAGCCAGGGCGCTGCTCGCGGCGGTCGTCGCCTTCGTCCGCTAAGCCCAGCCTGGACCGGATCCGGCCGGGATCCGGGCGCTGCGGGGCAGCTGGCCGGCCCGCACCGCCGTGTGGTCGCGCCGTGCTGGCCGGCGGTGCGCTAGCTTGCAGTCCATGGCGGATCAGGACTACCCGGTGCCCGGCAGGCCGGGAGAGCCGGCGCGCCAGCCGAGCCAGTCGCCCGCCGGGCTGGCCAGGTACGGGTACCTGGAGTACGACCGGGTGCTCTTCTTCAGCGACGCGGTCTTCGCGATCGCGATCACGCTGCTGGTGGTGGACCTGCCGATGACCGCGGCCCGGTCCGGCGCCGAGTCCGGGGCGCAGCTGCGGGCCGCGGTCCCTGGCATCACGAGCTTCGTCATCAGCTTCGCGGTGATCGGCCTGTTCTGGCTCGGCCACCATTCGGTGTCCCGTTTCATCACCGCCTTCGACCGCACGCTGATACTGCTCAACCTGCTGTTCCTGGGCACGATCGCGTTCTTGCCCTACCCCACCGAGGTGCTCGGCCGGGCCTCGGCGGCCCAGACGCCCGCGCTGATCTTCTACGCCGCCTGCTGCGCCGCGGCCGGGCTGACCGAGGGCATCGTCTGGCTGTACGCCACCCGGGCCGGGGCCGGGCTCGCGCCCGCCGTCACGAAGCAGATGCGGCTGCTCTACGCCCTGCAGATCGGGCGGATTCCCGCGGTGTTCCTGGCGTCGGTCCCGGTCGCGGTGTTCGCGCCGGGCGTGACCTCGTACCTGTGGCTGCTGATCCTGGTGACCGGCAAGGTCCTGGACCGGGTAGCGGTGGTCAGGAGGATGGAGCAGCCCTGACCCGGCGCGGCCCGGCCGGGCGGGCCGGCCGGCCCGCCGGGGCGGCCGTAGCCTGGAGCCCGCAGACAGGGGGACGATGCTGATGGCCTTGCCGTCGTGGATGGAGCCGGAACTCGCGACGCTGACCCGCGAGCGGTTCTCAGACCCGGGATGGATCACCGAGCGCAAGCTGGACGGCGAGCGGTGCCTCGCCTTCGCCGGCGAGGCCGGGGTGCGGCTGCTGACCAGGAACAAGAAAAACATCACCGGCACCTACCCGGAAGTCGCCGCGGCGCTGACGGCGCAGCGGGCGGGTGAGTTCGTCGTGGACGGCGAGCTCGTCGCGTTCGACGGCCCGGCGACCAGCTTCGCCCGGCTGCAGCAGCGGATGCAGGTGGCGGTGCCCTCGCCCGCCCTCATCCGCCAGGTACCGGTGATCTTCTACCTGTTCGACATCCTTTACCGCGATGGCGAGGACCTGCGGCCGCGGCCGCTGCTGGCCCGCAAGGACGCGCTGGGCGAGCTGGCGTTCCGCGGGCCGCTGCGGTTCAGCACGCACCGCACCGGCACGGGGGAGGCGCACTGGCGGGAGGCCTGCCGCCGCGGCTGGGAAGGGGTGATCGCCAAGCGGGCGGCCTCGCCGTACCGGGCCGGCCGGACCAAGGACTGGCTGAAATTCAAGTGCGAGAACGCCCAGGAGTTCGTGATCGGCGGTTACACCGACCCGCAGGGTTCGCGGGCCGGGTTCGGCGCGCTGCTGATCGGCTACTACGACCCGGCCGGCCAGCTGGTCTACGCCGGCAAGGTGGGGACCGGCTTCGACGAGCGCACGCTCCGCTCGATGCTGGCGCGGCTGCGCGGCCTGTCCCGGCGGGCCGCCCCGTTCGCCGCCGGGGAACTGCCGAGATCGGGCGTGCACTGGGTCGAGCCGAGGCTGGTCGCCCAGGTGGGGTTCGCCGAGTGGACGAGCGCGGGCCAGCTGCGGCACCCGCGGTTCCTCGGGCTGCGCGACGACAAGGAGCCAGCCGAGGTGGTCAGGGAGCAGCCCTCGGGCCGCCAGCCCTGACGGCCGCCGGCCCGTCAGCGGACCCTGGCTCCCTGCGCCGCCACCGGCAGCCGCAGTGCCCGCCACCGGTCCGGGCAGTGCCGCCGCGCCCGGGCCGCCAGCCGCTCATCGCCGGGTACCAGGGCGAGCACGGCTGGGCCCGACCCCGACACCACCGCCGCGATGCCGTCCGCCCGCAAGGCCGCGACCAGGGCGGCGGTAGCGGGCATGGCGGCCGCGCGGTAGTCCTGGTGCAGCCGGTCCTCGGTCGCGGCAAGAAGCAGCTCCGGCGAGCCGGTGAGGGCCCGGACCAGCAGCGCGGACCGGGCCGCGTTGAACGCCGCGTCGGGCAGCGGCACGGTCGCGGGCAGCGCGGCCCTGGCCGGCCCGGTGAGGCCGCGCTGGCCCGGCACGAACACCACCGGCAGCACGCCCCCGGCATCGCCCAGGCTGACCGCGCGGGCGCCCTCGCCGCCGTGGCCAGCGGTCCAGGCGATGGTGAACCCGCCGAGCACGCACGCCGCGACGTTGTCGGGGTGGCCTTCGATCCGGGCGGCGAGCTCGATCACCCCGGCCGGGCCGAGCCGGCCCTGGCCGGCCGGGGCCAGCTCGCGGGCCAGCAGGATCCCGGCCACGATCGCCGCCGACGAGGAGCCCAGCCCCCGGGCCTGCGGGATCTGGTTGACGCAGTGCAGTTCCAGCCCGGCTGGCCTGCCGCCGAGCTGGTCGAAGGCGGCGAGCATCGCCGCCGCCACCAGGTGCCGGCCGTCGCCGGGCAGCTGGCCGGCTCCCTCGCCGGACACGGTGACCCGTATCCCGCTGCCCCCGGCCCGCGCCGTGACCTGGTCGCACAGTGACAGCGCCAGGCCCAGGCTGTCGAAGCCCGGGCCGAGGTTCGCGCTCGTCGCCGGGGCCAGCACGGTCACCGGCCCGGCCCGGAACGTCAGGGTCATACCTCAGCGTACGGGCGGGGCGCGGGGGTTGCGGAAGGCTCCTTCTTATGAGATAGACTCTAAAAAAAGATTTCAGCTTGAACGGAGGAGGCTCCCGTGAATCAGGTGCGGAGCAGGTGGTGGGCACTTGCCGGGCTGAGCCTCGCGGTCCTCGCGGTGAGCCTGGACGGCACGGTGCTGAGCGTGGCGCTGCCCACGCTGGCCGGCGCGCTGCGCGCGTCCGAGTCGGACCTGCAGTGGTTCTCCTCTGGCTACCTGCTTGTCCTGGCCGCGGCGATGCTCCCTGCCGGGCTGCTCGGTGACCGGTACGGCCGCAAGAAGGTGCTGCTGTGCTCGCTGCTGCTGTTCGGGGCGGGCTCGGCGCTCACCGCGTACTCGGCCAGCCCGGCCCAGTTCATCGCCGCGCGGATGGTGCTCGGCGTGGCCGGGGCCGGGGTCATCGTGATGGTGCTGTCGGCGCTCACCGTGCTGTTCACCGAGCAGGAACGGCCCAGGGCCATCGGCATCTGGTCGGGCGTCAACTTCATCGCGCTGCCGGCCGGGCCGATCCTGGGCGGCTGGCTGCTGTCGCACTACTGGTGGGGCTGGGTGTTCCTGATCAACCTGCCGGTCGCGCTGATCGGCCTGGCCGCGGCCGCGCTGCTGGTGCCCGAGTCCCGGGCTGCACGCCGTCCTGGCCTGGACCTGGCCGGGATCACCGCCTCCACGGCCGGCCTGGTCGCGCTGACCTACGGGCTGATCGAGGCGGGCGAGCACGGCTGGGGCGCCGCGGCGGCGCTGATCCCGATGATCGCAGGCCTGGTGATGCTGGCCGGCTTCGCCTGGTACGAGCGCTGGCTCGGCGCCCGGCCCGGCGGCGAGCCGCTGGTCGACCTCGGGCTGTTCTCGTCCGCTTCCTACACCTGGGGAGTGATCCTGGTCGCGGTCGCGATCCTGGGCATGATCGGCGTGCTGTTCACCATCCCGCAGTACTTCCAGGGCGTGCTCGGCACCGACGCCATGGGCTCGGGCCTGCGGCTGCTGCCGCTGATCGGCGGCCTGATGCTCGGCGCCGTGCCGGCCGACCGGGTGGCCGGGCTGCTGGGCGCGAAGCTGTCGGCGGTCGCCGGGTTCGCGGTGCTCAGCGCCGGCCTGATGGCCGGCGCCGCGACCGGGCCAGGCTCGGGCACCGGTTATGCCCTGTTCTGGACGGCCGTCGCCGGGGCCGGGCTGGGGCTGGCCCTGGCGACCAGCGCCTCGGCGGCGCTGGCCGAGCTGTCGGCCGAGCAGAGCGGGGTGGGCTCGGCGGTGCTGCAGGCGGTGAACAAGACCGGCGGCCCGTTCGGCTCGGCGATCCTGGGCAGCGTGCTGCTGGCCGCTTACCAGTCCAGCGTCAGCGTGGCGGGCCTGCCGGCCGCGGCAGCCCGGGCGGTCAGGTCCGGCATCTTCGGCGGGGTGGCGGTGGCCACGCAGAGCGGGTCGGCGGCGCTGCTGGCGTCGGTGCGCGCCTCGTTCGTGCACGGCATGGACGCGGCCCTGTGGGTGTCGGCCGGGTTCGGGCTGGCCGGACTTATCCTGGCTGCACTCTTCCTGCCCGGGCACCGGGCAGGGAAGCCGGCTGACACCGTCCTGGAGGCTGATCCTGTCCGCACCACCTGACCGCATGACGGCTAGCCTGCGCGAGCGGAAGAAGGCGAAGACGCGCGGCGGGATCCAGGCGCACGCGCTGCGGCTGTTCCGCGAGCAGGGCTACGAGGCCACCACCGTCGAGCAGATCATCGAGGCGGCCGAGGTCTCGGAAAGCACCTTCTACCGCTACTTCCCGGCCAAGGCCGACCTGGTGCTGACCGACGAGTTCGACCCGCTGCTGGCGCAGGCGCTGCGGGCCCAGCCGCCGGGCCTGACCACCATCGCGGCGCTGCGCGCGGCCATCGGGTCGGTGCTGACCGGGCTGACCGCCGGGCAGGAGGCGGAGCAGCGGGAGCGGATCGGGCTGATCCTGTCCGTGCCCGAGCTGCGCGGATCCATGTTCAGCCAGTTCGCCGACGGGATCGCGATGCTCGCCGAGGTGGTGGCCGAACGGTCCGGCCGGCCGGTCACCGACCCGGCCGTCAGGGCGCTGTCCGGGGCGGTCGTCGGCGCGCTGATCACCGCCATGCTGGATGCGGCGGGCCGGCCGGAGGCCGGCGTCGCCAGCCTGATGGACGGGGCGCTGGCCAGCCTGGAGGCCGGGCTCGCGCTGTGAGCGCCCGCGCCGCGACCCGGGCCGGGCAGCCGGGCCGGGACCGCCAGCCCTGACCGGGGCCTGGTCTCAGCCGCGCGGCGCGCTGGCCGTCACCCTCGCCAGCGACAGCACGTAGCCGCGGATGAGCTGGTCCGGGTCGGGCCAGGGAAACCAGGGCTCGGCGCGGCGCAGGCTGACCGTGCCGTGCATGGCCACCCAGACCGCGGTCGCGTCCGAGAACGGGTCGGTGCTGGCCGACACGCCTGCCTCGGCGCAGTCCTCGATCGCGCGGACCAGCAGCGCGAACGTCTCCGCGCCGACCTCCAGCACCGGCTTGCCGTCCGGCCCGGTCCTGGCCGGCCCGGTCCCGGGCGGCTCGCAGTGCTCCCGCGCCGCCATCCGCCGCTCGGAGAACAGCGCGCCGTAACGCGCCGGGTGATCCAGCCCGAAGCTGACGTAGGCGTCGCAGCCGGCCAGCAGCCGGCTGACCGGATCCTGGTCCGCCGACGCCATGCCCGCCTCGACGGCCTCGGTCAGCTCCTCGAAGATCCGCTGGACCACGGCGGTGATGATGGCGTCCCGGTCGGCGAAGTGGGCGTAGATGGACGGCGCCGCGATGCCGATCTCGCGGGCCACCGCCCGGAGCGTGACCGCCTCATCGGTGCCGGCCGCCTCGATCAGCGCGACCGCCCCGGACACGATCTCCTCGGTCAGCCTGGCCCCCTGGCCGCGGGCGTTGCGCTGCCTGCGGGCCGGCCTGGCCCTGCTGGCGGCGGCGGAGGTCCCCGGTGTCTGCGCGATCGGTTCCACGCTTCTACTTTACAGCCGTTAGCTCATCTGTCTATGCTTACGTTCGTAAGTGAACGATAGTAAGCCAACGCACGTAAGCAAGCACTCGTAAGGACACTGAGAGACCCGATGAGCCGCCATTCCGCCCGCAACCGGGACAGCGCCGCTGTCCCGGCGAGAACCATCCCGGACCAGCCCGCCAGCGGCGCGGCAGCGGCCCGGTGGCCCGGCGGCCACCCGCGCCGCCGGCCGATCCTGGCGGTGCTGTGCCTGAGCCTGCTGGTCGTCGTCATCGACAACACGATCCTCAACACCGCGCTGCCGACCCTGGCCAGGGACCTGAACGCGGGCACCAGCGGGCTGCAGTGGATCACCGACGCGTACACGCTGTGCTTCGCGGCCGCGCTGATCCCGGCCGGCGCGCTCGGGGACCGGTACGGGCGGCGGCTGTCCCTGCTCGGCGGCCTGGCCGTGTTCGCGGCAGGCAGCGCCATGGCGGCGTTCGCGGGCGGCGCCGGCGTGCTGATCGGGGCCAGGGTGGTGATGGGCCTGGGCGCCGCGTTCGTGATGCCGGCCACGCTGTCGATCCTGACCGCGGTCTTCCCGGAGCGGGAGCGGCCGCAGGCCATCGCCGCCTGGTCGGCCGTGGCGGGCGTCGGCATCGTGATCGGCCCGGTCCTCGGCGGCCTGCTGCTGACCGACTTCTGGTGGGGCAGCGTCTTCCTCGTCAACGTGCCGCTGGTCGGGCTCGCGCTCGCTGGCGTGCTGCTCACGGTCCCGGAGACGGCCGGGCCCGGCGGGCGGCGGCTGGACCTGCCGGGCACGATCCTGGTGGCCGGCGCGCTGGTGGCGATCGTCGAGGCGATCATCGAGGCGCCGGGCCGCGGCTGGACCGCTGGCGCCACGCTGGCTGAGGCCGCCGCCGGGCTGGCCGCGCTGGGGGCCTTCGCCTGGTGGGAGCTGCGTGCCGCGAACCCGCTGATCGACCTGAGGGTGTTCGCGGTCCGGGCCTTCTCGGCTTCCGCCGCGTCGGTCACCGTGGTCTTCTTCGCCCTGTTCGGCAGCCTGTTCGTGCTGACCCAGTACCTGCAGCTGGTGCACGGCTACAGCCCGCTCTCGGCGGGGCTGCGGGCGCTGCCGTTCGCGGCCGCGATGGCCGCGCTGTCGCCGCTGTCACCGGTCCTGGCCGCGCGGCTGGGCATCCGGCTGGTCCTGCCGGCCGGCCTGACGCTGCTGGGCCTGGGCCTGCTGGGCCTGTCCATGGCCGGCGTCGACACCGCCTACCCGCCGGTCGCCGTCGCGGTCGCGGTCATGGGCGCGGGCATGGGCCTGGTCATGGCGCCGGCCAGCACGACGATCATGACCACGGTGCCGGCCAGCCAGGCCGCAGCGGGCAGCGCGGTCAACGACACGATCAGGGAGGTCGGCGGCGCGCTCGGGGTGGCCGCGGTGGGCAGCCTGGCCGCCGCGGCCTACCGGTCCCGGCTCGGCGACCTGCTCGCCGCGGCGCACACGCCCGGCCCGGTGACGCACCAGGCGGCCAGCTCGGTGGCGGCCGCCGACCAGGCCGGCGCGCGGCTCGGCGGGCCGGCCGGCGGCCAGCTCGTCAGCGCCGCGCACAGCGCGTTCGTCAGCTCGATGGCGCTGGGCATCCGGGTCGCCGCGGCCGCGGCGCTGGCGGCCGCGATCGGCGTGGCGGTCGCGCTGCCCCGCTGCCGCGCCGTGGCGCCCGCCCCGGCCCCGAAGCCGGAGCCGGCCCTCGCCATCGGGCCAGCCAGGCACTAAACCTGCCGCGCGTCGGGCGGCCGGTGCTGGAACACGGCCGCCCGGCGGCGCATCATGTGGGGCATCCACTTCCGCTGGGGGGGCGAGACGTGGGAGCTCTCAAAGCATGCTTGCTCATGGCCTGCGCCGCCGGGGCCGTCGCGATCCTGGCGGCCGGCCTGCCGGTGCACCACACCGAGCAGGGCCCGGCCTGGCACACGGCGATGACCGTCCAGGCCGCCGGGGCCAGCCTGAATGACGTGGTCGCCACCGGCGCCAGGCAGGCCTGGGCGGTGGGCAGCTCGGCGGCCGGCCAGCCGGTGGTGTACCGGTGGGACGGGACCCGCTGGCAGCAGGCCGCCCGGCCGGGGCCGGGATCGGCCGCGGCCAGCGTGGCCGCGTCATCGCCCGGCAACGTCTGGGTGTCCCTGGCCGGCGCGGCGGCGCTCGAGCACTGGAACGGGCACGCCTGGTCCAGGACCGGGTTCGGCGCGCCCGGCCGGGTCGACATCAGCGGGCTGACCACCACCGGCCGCAAGAACGTGTGGACGTTCACCTATGACAGCAAGACCAGGAAAGAGACGGCGTTCCACTACAACGGCAGGAAATGGCGCGGCACCCGGCTGCCGGTGTCGATGGGCAGCGGCGGCTCGGTCCGGCTGGCCAGCGCCACCTCCCGGCACAACGTCTGGGCCTGGGGTTACGACCAGCGCCGCGGCCGCTGGGTGTCGCTGCATTTCAACGGCAGGAAATGGCGGGTGATCGGGCTGCCGGCCGGGCTGCTGCCGGCCGGGCGCACCGTGCTGCCCGAGCAGATGCTGGCCCGGTCCAGGAAGAACGTGTGGGGGACCGTGTACGCGGCGTCCGGCAGCACCCGCGGCCCGGTGGTGCTGGTGCACTGGAACGGTCATCACTGGCGGCGGGTGACGCGCGGGCTGCCCGCGGGCGGCCTGGCCGGGCCGATGGCGCCCGACGGCCACGGCGGGCTGTGGCTGGCCGCGATGCGGCCAGGCGGGGCCGGGTACCTGGCGCATTACCGGCACGGCCACTGGTACGAGGCGGCGGTGCCCGCCGCCGCGGTCTCGGTGAGCGCGTTGGCCCACATCCCCGGCACCAGCTGGCTGTGGGGCGCGGCCACCGCCGGGACCAGTCCGGGCAGCAGCCGCGGGTCGGTCATCATGCGCTACAGCTAGCGGAAATCCGGGCCGGCCGGGCCCCGCGGGCCCGCAGGCATTCAGTTATCCCGCCGTAGCCTGGTATAACGGCTACGATCGCCCGGCGCGATCATCCTCGGTCCGGCGCCGTGCGACTGGCGTGAAGGAGACTCGCCATGGCTGACGGTCAGCGCAACGAAGGAATCGCCTCGGCCGGTCCGGCGGAGCTGCGCCCGCTGCAGATCGAGGCGAACGGGATCAACGTCATCACCGACGCCGAGCGCAAGGGCCACCCGCGCGACCTGTTCTGGCCGTGGTGCGCGGCCAACGTCTCGGTGCTCGGCCTCAGCTACGGCTCGTTCGTGCTGGGCTTTGGCATCTCGTTCTGGCAGGCGGTGATCGTCGGCCTGGTCGGCATCATCGTCTCGTTCCTGTTCTGCGGGTTCATCGCGGTCGCGGGCAAGCGCGGCTCGGTGCCGACGATGGTGGCCGGGCGGGCCGCCTTCGGGGTCCGCGGCAACAAGCTGCCCTCGCTCATCTCCTGGCTGCTCACCGTCGGCTGGGAGACCGTGCTCATCATCCTCGCGACGCTGGCCACCGCCACCGTGTTCACCCGGCTGGGCTGGGGCGGCGGCACCGCGACCAAGGTCATCGCGCTGGTCGTGGTGACCGCGCTGACGGTGGCCGGCGGCGTCATCGGGTTCAACCTGATCATGCGGATGCAGGCGGTCATCACCGTGGTGACCGGGGTGCTCACGGTGATGTTCATCATCCTGGTCGCCGACAAGATCCACTGGCACGCGGTGTCGGCGCTGCCGGCCGGCAACGCGGAGAAGCTCATCGGCGCCCTGGTGTTCATGATGACCGGCTTCGGGCTCGGCTGGGTGAACGCCGCCGCCGACTACTCCAGGTACCTGCCGCGCCGGTCATCGAGCGCCGGGGTGATCGGCTGGACCACCTTCGGGTCCTCGGTGGCGCCGATCATCTTGTTCCTGTTCGGGCTGCTGCTGGCCGGCTCGTCCGCCAGCCTCAGCTCAGCCGTCGCCGACGACCCGATCGGCGCGCTCACCTCGCTGCTGCCGACCTGGTTCCTGGTGCCGTTCGCGATCACCGCGGTGCTGGGCCTGGTGGGCGGCGCGGTGCTGGACATCTACTCGTCCGGGCTGGCGCTGCTGACCATCGGGCTGAAGGCGCCCCGGTTCGTCGCGGCGCTCATCGACGGCACCATCATGACCGCGGGCACGATCTACGTGGTGTTCGTGGCCAAGAACTTCATCGGCCAGTTCGAGGGCTTCCTGATCACCCTGGGCGTGCCGATCGCCGCCTGGTGCGGGATCATGCTCGCCGACATCATGCTGCGCCGCCGGGACTACTCCGAGCCCGAGCTGTACGCCCCGGCCGGCCGCTACGGCGACGTCCGGGCGGTGCCGCTCGCGGTCATCGTGCTGAGCACGGTGCTGGGCTGGGGGCTGGTCACCAACTCCGCGGCCGGCTGGCTGTCCTGGCAGGGCTACCTGCTGGGGCCGTTCGGGCTGGGCGGCAAGGCCGGCGCCTGGGCATTCGCCAACCTCGGCGTGCTGGTCGCGCTGGCGATCGGGTTCGCGGTCACCTGGGCGCTCGGCCGGTCGGCGGTACACGCCCAGGAAGCGGTGCCCGGGCTCGAGCCGAGCGTGGCCTAGCCGTGGCGGCCGGCCCCCGGGCAGAGCCGCCATGGCTGGCTGTCATCGACATGCAGCGGATCTTCGCCGACCCGGCCAGTGACTGGTTCGCGCCCCGGTTCGCCGAGATCGTCCCCGCCGTGGCCAAGCTGGCGCAGGCGCTGCAGCCCAGGGTCACCTTCACCAGGTTCGTCGCGCCCGCCCGGCCTGCCCGGGCGTGGCGGGACTACTACCAGCGCTGGCCGTTCGCGCTGCAGCCACCGGACGCGCCCGCCTACGCGCTCGTCGACGACTTCGCGGCCAGCGCAGGGCCGACCTTAGACGCCACCACGTTCGGCAAGTGGCAGGCCGGGCTGGCCGGGCTGGCCGCCCCGTCCGGGCGGCTGGTGCTGGCCGGGGTGTCCACCGACTGCTGCGTGCTGTCCACCGCGCTGGCGGCCGCCGACGACGGCATCGCGGTGCAGGTGGCCGCCGATGCCTGCGCCGCGGGCAGCGACGAGGACCACGCCAGGTCGCTGGCGGCGATGCGGCTGTACGAGCCGCTGATCGAAATCGTCACCGTGGCCGACGTGCTCAGCGAGGCCGCCCTGCTGGCGGCCGGCGAGTAGGGCCGGGATGCGCGCCGCCGGGGCGCTGTACGGCCTGGCGATCGGCGACGCGCTGGGCATGCCGACCCAGTCGCTGCCCAGGGAGCAGATCGTGGCCCGCTACGGCGAGCTGCTGGCCACCTTCGAGGCCGCCCCGGCCGGTCACCCGGTCGCCGCGGGCCGCCCGGCCGGGACGGTCACCGACGACACCGAGCAGGCCCTGCTGCTCGCCGAGCTGATCATCGAGGGAGACGGGCGGCCCGACCCGGCGGCGATCGCCCCGCGGCTGCTCGCCTGGGAGGAATCGGTGCGGGCCCGCGGCCTGCGGGAACTGCTCGGCCCGTCGACCCGGCGGGCGATCAGCGCGCTGCTCGCCGGGGCCAGCCCGGCGCAGGCCGGCCGGCACGGCACCACCAACGGCGCCGCGATGCGCATCACCCCGGTCGGCATCGCGGCCGGCTGCGAGGACCTGGCCGGCCTGGTGGACCGGGTCGTGGCGGCCAGCCAGGTCACCCACAACACCGGGGTCGCGCTGGCCGGTGCCGCGGCGGTGGCCGCCGCGGTCAGCGCCGGCGTCGGCGGGGCCGGGGTGGGCGAGGCCACCGAGGTCGCGGTCGCGGCGGCCCGGATCGCGGCCCGCCGCGGCCACTGGGTAGCCGCCGCCGACGTCGGCGCCAGGATCAGCTGGGCCGCGGGCCTCGCCGCCGGGCGGGCGCCCGGCGAGGTCATCGAGCTCGCCGGCCGGCTGGTCGGGACCAGCCTGGCCACCCAGGAGTCGGTGCCCGCCGCGTTCGCGATGCTGGCGGCCAGCCCGGACGATCCGTGGCTGGCCTGCCGGATGGCCGCGTCCGCGGGCGGCGACTGCGACACCATCGCGGCCATGGCCGGCGCGATCGGCGGTGCCTGCTGCGGCGCTGCCGCGTTCCCCCCGGCCGCCCGCGACACCGTCACCAGGGCCAATGACCTGCGGCTGGACGAGACGGCCCGCCAGCTGGCGGCGCTGCGGGCGGCGCGGGCGTGACCGGGCCGCCGGGCCGGCTGCTGCACCTGGGCAGCGTGGTGGTCGACGTGGTGCTGGAGATTCCCGCGTTGCCGCCGCCGGGCGGCGACGTGCTGGCCCGCGCCAGCATGGCCGCCGCCGGCGGCGGCTTCAACGTGATGGCCGCGGCCGTCCGGCACGGGCTGCCGGTGCGCTACGCCGGCCCGCACGGCACCGGCCCGTTCGCCAGCCTGGCCCGGGCGGCGCTGGCGGAGGCGGGCATCGAGCTGGTGCAGCCGGCCACGGCCGGCCAGGACACCGGGTTCGTCATCGCGATCACCGACCAGTCCGGCGAGCGGACGTTCATCACCAGCCAGGGCGCCGAGGCGGTGCTGGCCAGCAGCGCGCTGGCCGGGGTGCGGGCCGGGCCGGGCGAGGCGGTCTACCTGTCGGGTTACGGCCTGGCCTACCCGGGCAGCCGGGACGCGCTGCTGGGCTGGCTGGCCCGGCTGGACCAGGCGAGCCTGGTGTTCTTCGACCCCGGGCCGCTGGTGGCCGGCATCCCGGCACCCGCGCTGCGCCAGGCCCTGGGCCGGGCCGACTGGCTGACCTGCAGCGCCAGCGAGGCGGCCGGGCTGACCGGGCAGCGCGACCCGGCCGCCGCGCTGGCCGCGCTGGCCGGCTCGGCCCGCCGCGGGGTGGTGGTGCGCACCGGGCCCGGCGGCTGCCTGCTCGGCCAGGCCGGCCAGCCGCCCGCGCACATCCCCGGCTTCCCGGTCCAGGCGGTCGACACCAACGGCGCGGGTGACACCCACGCGGGCACGTTCATCGCCGCGCTGGCCCGGGGGGCCGCCCCGGCCGCCGCCGCCCGCACCGCGAACGCGGCCGCCGCGCTGTCGGTCACCAGGCGCGGGCCCGCGACCGCGCCGGACGCCGCCGAGCTGGCCCGGTTCCTGGCGGCCGGGCGCTCACACCGGACGGGTGAGCCGCCCGGCGGCGCGCCGCCGGGCTGATACCCGGCGGCGGCCATTCCCTGGCCCGCGGTTGCCATTCCCGGCCCGGATTCTCACCCCGCCTGGGTGAGGACCGAGGGCCGGTGTTCCCGGTGTACTGCCTACCGAGGGGCGGGGCGCGGGGACCGGGGGGATCACCGCGTCCCGCTTCCTCTCGGCGCGGCCGGCCACGCCGCCGCGCCAGGCCGCACCACCGCACCACCGCACCACCTCACCGCGGCGCCAGCAGGCGCCTTCGCCAGCAGCAAGGAGTGACCATGCCCGCAGAGACGCCGGTGCTCGACACGCTTACCGACATGACCGCCGCGTCCGCCGACCACAGCTACCTGTCCCCGCGCGACATGATGCTCGCCCGGCTGAGCGCCCTGATCGCGATGGACGCGCCGCCCGCCTCCTACCTCGCCAACGCCGGGGCCGCCGCCGACAACGGGATCACCGCCGAGGACCTGCAGGGCGTCATGATCGCGGTCGCCCCGGTGGTCGGCACGGCCCGGGTCGTCTCGGCCGGCGGGAACCTGTTCAAGGCGCTCGGCTTCGCCATCGCCGTCGCCGACGAGAACGGCCAGATCTGAGCCTGCCCGGCTACTTCTTCTTCATCCCCGGCATCCGGCCCGGGCCGGGGCGCATCGGCGGGATCGGCTCGGCCGGGTACCGGCGCGGGCCCGACCACAACGCCGGCACGACGTCCAGCGTGTAGGCGATCGCGTACGCGGCCCCCTCGTAGTTCACCCGCCAGCCGACGAAGTCCGGCCAGGCGTCCGCCGGGTCCCGCTCGATCGGGAAGTCCACCTCCCGCATCCGGTTCACCGCGGTGAGGAACTCCTCGTAGCTGAGGCTGACGCCCCCGGCCGGGTCGGGCTCGGGGATCTTCAGCCCCATCGCCGCGGCGAGGTCGTTGAAGCACTGGAAGCCGCCGCGCAGGCACAGCCGGGCCGGCACCTCCGGGGCGCTGGCCGGCGACAGCGCGAGGATCATGGCGGCCGAGTCGAGCACCGCGAGCAGCGCGGTCACCCAGGACGACAGCGGTCGCGGGGAGCGGAACCGGACCAGCGGAAGGTAGGTGGTGTGGCTCTCGGCCACGTCGGCGGACCAGCGCTCCCACTGCGAGTACAGGTCGGGCAGCGTGTCGATGGTCGAGAAGCCCGAGCCCAGCGCGTAGTGGGTGCGGGCGAGCAGCTCAGGACCCCAGGACGGGACCCCGGCCCGGGCGTTCAGCAGCGCGATGTCGGTCTCGCGCCGGTTGAACTCCGAGTACAGCGTGGGCAGGTAGGCGATCTGCAGGGTGATCGTGACGATCCCGGTGATCGCGGCGAAATCGATGATCGCCCGCTGCGCCGCGCCGTGCTCCTCGAAGGCGCCGATCTGCCAGATTCCGGGCCCGGCGGTGGTGAACGCGGTGGTGATACCGCCGGAGATGAACGGCCACAGCAGCAGCGCGAAGCCAACGTAGAAGAACGCCAGCCACGCCACGAGCTGGCAGATCAGGATCGCTGACCCCTGGGCGGCGAGCACCCGGTCCCGCCGCCGGTACAGGGCCTGCGACTCGCGGGCGGTCGGCGCCTGGCCGCGCCGGTACCTGCCGATCCGCTGCACAGCCAGCCGGAATGAGACGTTGACGACCTGATCGACCAGGTTCGTGAGCCTGCTGCCGACCGACCGGGGCACGATCAGCGTGCCGATGACGCTATAGCCGGTCACCAGGATGAGCAGCGCGCCGATGACGGCGGCCACCGACCGGCCGGCCAGCGGCATGACCACGGGCGATCACCTCGCAACCCAGGTGCGCGTGCGGAAATCGAGTATGGCAGCGTACCTGGCCGCACCGCTGGTCGGCGGCAGCCGCCCCGGCGGCCGCCCGCGGCGCTCGTAGGATGGACACGATGCAAGTGCCTATCGCCGTCCGCGGCCTCTACAACTTCCGGGACGCGGGCGGGCACCGCGCGGCTGACGGCCTGGTCGTCGCGCGCGGGCGGCTGTACCGGTCCGACACGCCCTCCAAGCTCCGCGGCGAGAGCCGGGAGCAGTTCCGGCAGCTGGGCGTCCGCACCGTGATCGACCTGCGGCACGAGTGCGAGGTCGACATGTTCGGCCGGGTGCCCGGCGACGACGGGCTCAGCTACCACAACATCAGCGTGGAGCACCGGCCCTACGACCAGGCCGGGCTCAGCGCCTCGGTCGAGCCTGCCCGCTACCTGGCCGACCGGTACGCCGAGCTCACCACCGACGGCACCGCCGAGATCCGGCAGGTGCTCGAGCTGATCGCCGCGCCAGGCGCCGCACCGGTGATGATCCACTGCGCGGCGGGCAAGGACCGCACCGGGGTCCTGACCGCGCTGGTCCTCGCCCTGCTCGGGGTGGCTGACGGCGACATCGTCGCCGACTACGCGCGGACCGGGCAGGCGACCGCGGCGCTGATCGCCGAGTGGCACCGTCAGAACCCGGGCCGGGCGCTGAGCTGGCCGGCCTTCGGGACCGCCCCGGCCGGCGCGATGGCGCTGTTCCTGGCCGGCCTGGCCGCCGCCCACGGCTCGGTCCGCGGCTACGCGGCCAGCCAGCTGGGCGCCGGCGACGACCTGGTCGAGGCGCTGCGTCGCCAGTTTCTGCGCGCTCGGTAACTACTGGCCGGCCCCCCGGAGGGGTAGATATCCGGCTGCCGCGGCGGCGGTGACCGGCCGTGGGCCGGGACCGGACCGGAGAACGGGAGCAGCGTGACTGAAGGCTGGGGGTATGACGGCAGCCCGCATTCGCGGGCCGCTGACGGGACGCTGACGCTGGTCGAGGGCGTCACGTTCTGCATCAGCGACACCGGCGGCGACATCGGCCCCGGCGCCGAGCGGGGCCTGTACTACCGCGACACCCGGTTCCTGAGCCGGTTCGAGGCCGAGATCGACGGCCAGCGGCTCGACCCGCTGACCTTCGGCTGCCCGAACCGCTACACCGGGGTGTTCGTAGGCCGCCGCCCGCCGCGGTCCGGGGCAGCCGACAGCACGCTGCTGGTCGTCCGGCGCCGCTACGTCGGCAACGGGATGATGGAGGAAATCACCCTGCGCAATCTCGGCACCGAAAAGGCCGGGGTGATCCTCAGCGTCACGGTTGACGCCGATTTCGCCGGGCTGTTCGAGGTCAAGGAGGACCGGGTCCACGTCAGGGAGGACACCGAGCGGTCGGCAGGCCCGGACGGACTGCGGCTGGGCTACCGGCACGGCAGGGGGTCGCGCGGCGTCACCGTGACCGGCACCGGCGACCCGGTCGTGACCAGCCAGCAGCTGCTGTGGCGGCCCGTGCTCGACCCGCGCAGCGAGTGGACCGTGACCATCGCGGTGCTGCCGGCCATGGACGGGGCCGGCGTGCCGCCCCGGTACCGCCCCGGCCAGCCGGTCGAGGCGAGCGGCCCGGCCACCATGCTCGCCCGGTGGCGGGAGGCCACCCCGGCGGTCAGCACCCCGGATGAGGGGCTTGCCGCGATGCTCGCGGTCAGCGCCGAGGACCTCGGCGCGCTGCGGATCTTCGACGGCGACCAGCCCGACCGCAGCGTGGTCGCCGCCGGTGCGCCCTGGTTCATGACCCTGTTCGGCCGGGACGCGCTGCTGACCAGCTGGATGCTGCTCCCGCTCGATCCCAGCCTGGCGCTGGGCACGCTGGACACGCTGGCCCGGCTGCAGGGCACCAGGACCGACCCGCTGACCGAGGAGGAGCCCGGCCGGATCCTGCACGAGGTGCGGTCCGGGCTGGACAGCGCGTACGCGCTCGGCGGCGGGGACGTCTACTACGGCAACGCCGACGCGACCCCGCTGTTCGTGATGCTGCTCGGCGAACTGCGCCGCTGGGGGGTGGCCAGGGCCGAGGTAGACGCGCTGCTGCCGCACGCCGACCGGGCGCTGGCCTGGATCGAGAACTTCGGCGACCGGGACGGCGACGGGTTCGTGGAGTACCAGCGGGCCACCGACCGCGGCCTGGGCAACCAGGGCTGGAAGGACTCCTTCGACGCGATCAGCTTCGCCTCCGGGGGGCTGGCCGAGCCGCCGATCGCGCTGGCCGAGGTGCAGGGCTACGTGTACTCCGCCTACCTGGCCCGGGCGCACTTCGCCAGGGAGGCGGGCGACGAGGACGCGGCCGGGCACTGGGCGGACCGGGCCGCCGCGCTCAAGCGCCGGTTCAACGAGGCCTTCTGGCTGCCCGACCGGGGATACTTCGCGCTCGCGCTGGACCGGGACAAGCGCCCGGTCGACGCGCTGGCCTCGAACATGGGGCACTGCCTGTGGACCGGCATCGTCGACGAGGACAAAGCGGGCCATGTCGTCGGGCACCTGCTCAGCCCGGACATGTTCACCGGATTCGGGATCCGCACGCTGGCCGAATCCATGGCCGGCTACAACCCGATGAGCTACCACAACGGGTCGGTCTGGCCGCACGACAACGCCATCGCCGTGGCCGGCCTGATGCGCTACGGTGCCGTGCCGGAGGCCCAGCGGGTCGCCACGGCCGTCTTCGACGCCGGGGCCGCCTTCGACGGCCGGCTGCCGGAACTGTTCTGCGGGTTCGACCGGGCCGAGTTCAGCGAGCCGGTGCCCTACCCCACCGCCTGCTCGCCGCAGGCCTGGGCCGCCGCCACCCCGCTGTACCTGCTGCGCACCTTGCTCCGGTTCGACCCGTGGATCCCGTTCGGGCGGCTCTGGTGCGCGCCCGCGGTGCCCGACCGGTACCTGCCGCTGCGGATCAAGCGCCTGCACCTGGCCGGCGCCACCCTCACCCTGGACGTGCGGGGCAGCGCCTGGACGCTGGCCGGGCTGCCGCGCGGCATCGAGCTGATCAGGAAACCGCGCCGCCCGCTGACCACCAGGACCCCGCCGCACCTGACAAACAAGACCGCCAGCATATTGACCCAGATGTAATTTCTTCTTAACTTTCCGGGCATATTTTCTCGGCGCGCCGATGAACTGGACACCGGTTTGTATTCGGTCGGCCTAATCGCGGGAATGATCGTCGCCGTGACAGGTGAATATGCGGTTGGCGGTCCTGGGGGATATGGCCAGGAGACTCGCTGCCAACGACGCTGCCAACTTCTGCGATAAGGAGGCATCTGTGAGCGCGCCAGCCTCGACGCTCTTCCGAACGCCGGAGGCGGCCGCCACCCCCCAGCGGCTGCACGTAGCCATGATCGCTCCGCCTTATTTCGACGTCCCGCCGACGGCCTACGGCGGCGTGGAAGCAGTCGTCGCCGACCTGGTCGACGCGCTGGTCGGCCGGGGTCACCGGGTAACCCTGATCGGCTCCGGGCAGCACCACACCCGGGCCCAGCGGTTCCTGCGAAGCTACGACGCCGGGCCGGCTGACCGGCTCGGCGAGCCGCTGCCAGAAGTCGTGCACGCTGCTCACGTCGCCAGCATCCTCGAGGACCTGGATGCCGACGTGATCCACGACCACACGCTGGCCGGCCCGCTGCTGGCCCGCGGCAGGCGCACTCCCACCGTGGTCACCGTGCACGGGCCGACCACCGGCGATCCGGGTGACTATTACCGTGCGCTCGGCCAGACCGTCCGGTTCGTGGCGATCTCCGATGCCCAGCGGGCGATGGCGCCTGCCCTGCCGTGGACCGCGACCGTGCACAACGCCATCCGGGCCGAGACCTTCCCGTTCCGTGCGCAGAAGGAGGACTTCGCGTTCTTCCTCGGCCGGTTCCACCCGGACAAGGCGCCGCACCTGGCGATAGAGGCGGCCCGCGCGGCCGGCCTGCCGATCGTGCTGGCGGGCAAGTGCACCGAGCCGCTGGAGCGGGCCTACTTCGCCAGCCAGATCGAGCCGAGGCTCGGCCCGGACACCACCCTGTTCGGCGTCGCCGACGCCGCCGCGAAGCGCGACCTGCTCGCCCGGGCGGCCTGCCTGCTGTTCCCGATCTGCTGGGAGGAGCCGTTCGGCCTGGTGGTGATCGAGGCCATGGCCTGCGGGACGCCGGTAGTGGCGCTGCGCCGCGGCGCGGTGCCCGAGCTCGTCGTGCCCGGCCAGACCGGCATCATGGTCGACGAGCCGCGCGAGCTGCCCGCGGCGATCAGCGCGGCCCGGCGGCTGGATCCGGGCATCTGCCGCAAGCACGTCGAGGCCAACTTCACCACCGATGTGATGGCCGCGGGCTACGAGGCCGCGTACCGGCAGGCGGTGGCGCAGATCGCCGGCCCCAGGGTCCGGGTACAGGTCAAGGACCAGCCCGGTAACGGCATACGGGGCCCGGCTGACGCCGCCATGACCCGCGAGCTGCTCACCCTCACCGGAGAGGAGTCCAGGCCGGTCGGCAGCTGACCGGCGGGCCCGGAGGGGCAGCGCGGACGGCGCGGGCAGCCAGGAGCACCAGATGGCCTGGCTGCCTGACCGCGGGCGGCTGCGCTCAGAGCTTGGTCATCTTGGTGAACGGCGCCACGATCCGCTCCTGCTGCGGGCCGAAGTCGACCAGCACAGCGGTGTCATCCTCGACGCCGATGACCACCCCGAGACCGTAGCTGTCGTGGGTCACCTGGTCGTGCAGCGCGAACTGCTTGACCGGCCGCACGACCGGTGGTGTGTTGAAGGGACTTCCTGGCAGGTAGCGCCGGGTCGCGGCGCGGGCCGGTTTCATCAGTACAAGTATGCCGCGCGGCGTGGCCGCCGGAGGTGTTTGCGGCCGGATTCGCCTGGCTTAACCCGGGCCGGATTCAGCCACGACCGGAAAAGGCCGGGAATTGCGGGCACTGCTAGCGCCGGCGCATAAATGGATGGACCGGGATTCGCTGGGCCCGGCCTGCCCCGGCCCGCCGCCTACCCGGCGAGCGGTTACCGGCGTGCCGCCCGGGCAGCTGCCCGGGCGGTTTCCTGGTGTCCGGCCGGGGGAGCCAGGCCGCCAGCCGGCCTCCATCCGGTGCGCGCGCGGCGGGCGCCGTTGTGCATGAAGGGCCGCGAGAAGGGTAGTGCGAGAGCGGTTTTCTAGCCTTCTGCATAAGGAGTGATCGGTATGAACGGGATGCTGCGGGTTCCCCGAAGCCGCGGTGCCCTCAGTGGCGTGCTGCTGATCCTGCTCGGGGTCTGGGGCAGCCTGATCGCTTTCGTGGGTCCCTACTTCCAGTTCGCCTACACGCCTGACCAGGCGTGGACCTATACTTCCGGCCGGTTCTGGCTGGAGATCCTGCCGGGTGTCGCGGCGATCATCGGCGGGCTGGTCGTGCTGTCCAGTGCGTACCGGCCGGTCGCGCTGGCCGGTGCCTGGCTAGCAGCGCTGAGCGGCGCCTGGTTCACCATCGGCATCGCGATCGGGCCGGTCTGGCAGGGCGCCGGGCTGAATCCGGGAACCCCGGTGGGCGGCCCGCTGCACCATGCCGCCGAGCAGATCGGGTTCTTCACCGGCCTTGGCGTGGTCATCGCCGGTGTCGCGGCCATCGCGATCGGCCGGCTGTCGGTCATCAGCGTCCGGGATGCCAGGCTCGCCGAGCGCGCCCTGGCCGACGAGGCCACCCCGGACGACGACACCGTGGCCAGCCGGCCGCGGACCGGGCCGCTGGCCACCATGCGGCGAGCCCGGCGCCCGGCCGCCGCGCCGCGGACCAGTTCGCCGGTGACGAGCACGTCCACCACCAGCAAGCCGCTGACCAGCAGGCTGGCCGCCTGGAGCCGCTCGGGCACCAGGCGCGACCGGACCGGTGCCGACTCGGACGAGACCGGGGAGCGGGTCAGTTCCCGGGCAGACTCAGCCTCCTCCTCCCGCTAGCAGGCCAGCCCCGCATGATCGTGGTTGATCCGGTGTCGTATTCGCACCGGATCAACCACGATCATGAGCCGTCCCCGGCGGCGGGCTACCGGGTGGCGGTAGTGGCGGGGGGATGCGCCAGCGGGGCGAGGCCGCCGACCTTGGTGCCCTTCTGGAAGCCGCCGAACAGCACGGACAAGATGATCAAGATGATGATCAGGCCGAGGATCCACAAGAGGCAGCCGCTGGCCCGGCTGCGGGGCCGGCGCCGCCAGAAGCGTTCGCGCATATCTCCTCCAGCTTGCGTGCCGCGGCCCGGCGCTGCCGTCGGGGACGTGCCGCGGCTGGACCGGCAGCGCCATTCCCAAGTTCCCGGGTAACAGCAAATGAATCCTGGCAGCCACAAACGGATGCCAGCCGTCAGGCGACTGGAGACTCTCATGATGCTCATCCCGCGCCGGGGCAGCGCGAGCGGTAGCCGGATGACCGGCCGGCTGGCCGGGCTGGCGGTAGCGGTCGTCGTGGTCATCGTCGGCGTGCTGGTGCTGTCCGCGGTGCACTTGCTGCCCCAGCTGCGCAACCCGTTCGCCGAGACCACCACCGACCGCAGCCAGCCGGTGCTGCTGAAGTCGATCACCGCGCTGAGCCGGTACGAGGCCGCCAGCGGCGCGTTCCAGGTGGTCGTCGACCTGTCCAGGCAGACCGCGTTCCTGCCGTCGTTCGTCGAGGGCAGCCAGACGCTTTTCATCGGGCAGGGCACCGAGATAGCGTTCGTGGACTTCTCCCGGATCGGCAAGAACGAGATCAAGGTCTCCCCGGACCGCACCGCGGTGACGATCAGCCTGCCGCACGCCCAGCTGGAGCCGGCCACGCTCAACGTCCGCCAGTCCTACGTCTACGCACAGCAGCAGGGCCTGCTGAACCGGATCGGGAACTTCTTCGCCGGCAACCCCAACAGCCAGCAGCAGGTCTACGTGCTGGCCCAGCAGAAGATCGAGACGGCCGCGAAGAAGAGCCCGCTGCTGACTGAGGCGGAGAAGAACACCAGGGGCATGCTGAACGGGATGCTGGGCTCGCTCGGGTTCCGCCAGGTCACGATCAACTTCGGCGCCGCCGCCCCGGCCGCCTGACCGGCCGTCGCGGAAGCAAGCGCGGCGGGATTTCGTTGTCCGGATGTACTGATCATCGCGGGCTGCCCGCTGGCACGGCCGCGGGCGGGCGACGGCGCGGCGGCGCGGGCGGAGGACAGCGGATGGGTGACAGCCGGGCCGCTGGCCTGTGGGCACCGCAGGTCAGGGCGCTGACGGTGGGGCTGACGCTGACCGTCACGCTGGTCGCCTCCGAGGCCCTGGCGGTCATCACGGTCATGCCGGTCGTCGCCCGCGACCTGGGCGGGCTGGGCCTGTATGGCTGGGTGTTCAGCTCGTTCATGCTCGGCAGCGTGATCGGCATCGTCGCGGCCGGCCGGGAGGCTGACCGGCGCGGCCCGGCGATCCCGTTCGTGGCCGGACTGGTGCTGTTCGGCGCGGGGCTCGTCGTGGCGGGCCTGGCGCCCTCGATGGCGGTGCTGATCGCCGGGCGGGTGCTGCAGGGCGCCGGGGCGGGCGCGGTGCCCGCCCTCGCCTACGCCTCGATCGGCCGCAGCTTCGCGGGCCAGGCGCGGGCCAGGATGATGGCCGTGCTGTCCACCGCCTGGGTCGCGCCTGCGCTGGCGGGCCCGGTGCTCAGCGCGGAGGTCGCGCACCTTTTCGGCTGGCGGTGGGTGTTCCTCGGGCTGCTGCCGGTCGTCACGGTCACCGGGGCGCTGGCGGTGCCCGCGCTGCACCGTCTCGGCCCGCCCGGTCCCGGCCACGAGCAGGAGCACCGGCTGACCGACGGGGTCAGGACCGCGGTCTGCGCCACGCTGATGCTGGCCGGGCTCACCGTGGCCGCGGACGCGGGGCCGGGCGGCGCGCGGGCCGTGGCGATCGCGGCAGGCGCCGCGATGGTGCTGCTGGGCGCGGCGGCCGGGCTGCCCGCGCTGCGGCGGCTGGTGCCGCCAGGAACGCTGGCCGCGCGCCGCGGCCTGCCGGCCACGATCCTGAGCCGGGGCCTGCTGACGTTCGGGTTCTTCGGCGCGGACGCCTACGTGACGCTGACGGTGACGGTGCTGCGGCACCGCAGCCCGCTGCTGGCCAGCCTCGCGGTCACCGGCGCCACCATCGCCTGGACCGCCGGGTCGTGGTCGCAGGCCCGGCTGGCCCAGACCAGGGCCGGGCGCAGCCTGATCCGGGCCGGGCTGCTGATCATCCTGGCCGGTATCGCCGGGATGGTGGTGGCGCTGCAGCCCGGCGTGCCGGTGGCCACCGCGCTGGCCGCGTGGACGGTCGCCGGGCTGGGCATGGGGATGGCCTACCCGACGCTGTCGCTGCTGATGCTGCGGGAGGCGCCGCCGGGCCGGGAAGGCTGGGCGTCGGCGTCGCTCAACCTGGCCGACGTGCTCGGCACCGCGCTCGGCGTCGGCGTCGGTGGTGCGGCGGTGACCGCGAGTACCGGGCATGACCTGCGGATTGGCGTTACCGCTGCGTTCGCGGTCGCGGCCGCGGTGCTGATGGTGGCGATCGCGGTCAGCCGGCGGCTGCCCGATGGCCCGAGCGGCGGGCCCGCCAGGCCGGCCGGCCCGGCGGGCACGGCGGACACGGCGGGGGCCGGGAGCACTCAGCCGGCCGGAACGCCGACCGTTGCGGGGCCGCCGCCCGGTGGCGGCACGGCCCGGTTACGGATTAGCGCCCGCTGCGCAGGGTAACTATTGGCCATAACTTTCTATCGATGGGCAGATACTGCGGCTTTAGCCAGGCGTGCTGACCTCATCCCGGAAAGGCTCATCTTTATGGCTCTGACCTGGTGAAACGATAACCAGGCGGCTCACGGCCCGGTCTGTGCCGTTGTCGCATTCGTCGCTAAAGCAAAGCCCCGGGTGGTAACGGGGTGCTACCGTCCGGATTGTCAGACGCCTGTGTTTCGTCTGGGCGTACCTTCGTCAGGAAGATCATATTTGAGTAGGACGATCACTCGCCGCCCCTCCGGCACGCTGACCGCTGAGGCAACCATCCTCAGGTCAGGAGCACCGAGACCACGTCGCGGCGAGGCGTCCGCGACCGTCGCTGCCCCTGGCCCGGACCTGCCGGGAGCCGCCCGTGACCATCAACACTCGCAACAGCACAGCTCAGCGCCGGCCCCGCCGCCATCCGGCTGGGCCGCCCTGGCCGCCAGGGGCGGCCGCCTGGCGGTGGCGATCGCCCGGTGCGCCCGGCGGCCCGCGCAAGCCGGGCTGGTCGCCGTCGTCCTCGCCATCTCCGCCGTCTCCTCGCTGGCGCTGGTCCGGCCGGCCACGGCCCGGGCATCGGTGACCGCCGCCGCTGCCGCCAGCCGCCGGGCGGCGGGCGCCTGGCGGTACGCGATGCGCCAGCACTACAAGCCCTACCGGTGGGGCGGCACCGGGCCGCGCGGCTTCGACTGCTCTGGCCTGGTGTTCGCGTCCTACCGCTCGGCGGGCACCCGGCTGCCGCGCACCACGTACGGGATGCTGCACAGCTGGCACCTGGTCCGGGTGAGCAAGGCCCGGGCCCGCCGCGGCGACCTGGCGTTCTTCGGATCGGGTCATGTGGAGATCTACGACCGGGGCGCCTGGACCTACGGTGCGGCCGACTCTGGCTCGCGGATCGGGTTCCACCGGATGAACCGTTACTGGCACCCGACGATGTACTTCCGGGTCAGGTAGCGTTCCGCGGCCCGCCCGGCCCGGCGCTTCCAGCCGGGCCGGGCGGGCCCGCGCTGACTGGCCGGAATCGGGTGGTGCGGTCAGCCGGGCACTGTCTAGCATCCAAGCGTGTACTCAGCCGCTGTCAGCACTGTCAGGGACCATCTCAGGGCCGCCGGCGCGGCCGGCGAGATCAGGCTGTTCGCCGATCCCGTGCCGACCGCCGCGGCGGCCGCGGCCGCGCTCGGCTGCGATGTCGGGGCGATCGCGAACAGCCTGGTCTTCGAGACCGGCGGCACGGCGCTGCTGGTCCTGGCGAGCGGCGCGCACCGGGTGCACCCGGGCCGGCTCGCCAGGCGGCTCGGCACCGCCAAGATCCGCCGGGCCGGCCCTGAGTTCGTCCTTGAGCACACCGGCCAGGAGGTCGGCGGGATCGCGCCGGTCGGGCACCCCGCGCGGCTGCGCACCGTGGTCGACCTGGCCCTGGCCGCCT
Source organism: Streptosporangiaceae bacterium (assembly GCA_036558005.1). GTDB lineage: Bacteria > Actinomycetota > Actinomycetes > Streptosporangiales > Streptosporangiaceae > DATBGO01. The sequence goes on from DATBGO010000360.1 coordinate 78,839, forward strand.
ACCCGGTGCTGTGGGCCGGAGGCGGCGACGAGCGGGCCATGTTCGCCACCTCGTTCGGCGAGCTGGTCCAGATCACCGGCGGCACTCCGGCCCAGGTCGACTAGCCCCGGCCGGCCGGGCTGGCTGCGGCCATCTCGATTTCCTGCAGCCGGGTCAGCGGCCGGCCAGCCAGCGCCGGGGCGCTGGCCGCAGACGACCAGACGGTGTCGTGCAGGAAGGCGAGGAACATCTCCGCCTCAGCCATGCTGGCGAAATCCAGGTCGATGATGACGTAGCCGGGTTCGCCGGCGGGCCTGCTGACCCGGTGCGAGATGACCCCGGCCCGCTCGCGGGCCGGCGCCAGCCGCGCGAATGCCGCCTGCCACGTGCCGAAATCGCTGATCGCGTGCTCGATGTGCAGTGTGGACATGGTGACTCCTCCCCTGCGGCGCCGGGCAGCCTGCGCCGTCCTGGTCAGCGGCGCGATCTGGCGGTGCCGTCTGTCCTGACGCTAGGCAGCCAGCGGCCCGGGCGGCGATCCCAGCTTTCTGGGGTTCTCGCTGCCCAGCACCCAGCCGGAGGGTCCGTAGGGTGATGTCCATGGGGGGACGGCCAGGCGGATCGCGCGCCCGTGCGCGATCCGCCGAGCGGATCACGCGGCTGTGCGCGGCGGCGGGGGACACCAGGGCGCTGCGGCTGCGGCTGCTCCCCGAGATCAGGGCGGCTGTCGGGTTCGATGCCTATGCCTGGCTGCTGACCGACCCGCAGACCTCGGTCGGCTGCGCGCCGCTGGCGGACGTACCCTGCCTGCCTGAGCTTCCCCGGCTGATCCGGCTGAAGTACCTCACCCCCGTCAACCGGTGGACCAGGCTGCAGGCCCCGGTCGGGCTGCTGCGCCAGGCGACCGGCGGTGACCTCGCCCGCAGCCTGCTCTGGCGCGAGCTGCTCAGCGGCTACGGCGTGGCGGACGTGGCGTCCGTGGTGTTCCGCGACCAGCATGGCTGCTGGGGATTCCTGGACCTGTGGCGGTCGGCAAGCTCTGTGCCGTTCACGCAGGAAGACGCGGGGTTCCTGGCCCGCCTCAGCCCGCCGGTGACCCGGTCGCTGCGGGAGGGCCAGGCGGCTGCGTTCGCGCCGCGGCAGCCCGACAGCCGCGGCCGGGCCGGGCCGGTGGTGCTGTTGCTGTCGGCCGACCTGGAGGTGCTGGGCGAGACCCCGCCTGCGCAGGAGTACCTCAGGATGCTCGTGCCGCCAGCTGACGGCTATGCTCCGGTCCCGGCAGGCGCCTACAACGTCGCCGCCCAGCTGCTAGCCGCCGAGGCGGGCGCCGACGACAACGAGCCGTGGGCCCGCGTGCACTTGTCAGGCGGGCTGTGGATGACCCTTCGGGCTGGCCGGATCGGCGCGGCCGGCCCGCGAGCCGAGCCGGGCGGCGCGCAGCCGGCCATCGCCGTGGCCATAGAGGAATCGTCCCCGGCGGAGCGGGTCAGCCTGTTCGCGCGCTGCTACGGCCTGACGGCGCGCGAGTCGCAGCTGCTCACGCAGCTGGCCGCGGGCCACGACACCCGGGCAATCGCCGCGATGATGTTCCTGTCCGAGCACACCGTGCAAGACCACCTCAAGGCGATCTTCGCCAAGACCGGTTCCCGCACCCGCCGCGGTGTGCTGGCCCGCGCCATCGGCGGCTGACCGGTCAGGAACATCATCCGGAGAGCTGATGTTTTCCCTGGTGAGACTGCATTAGTGAGAGAAGCGATCGTGGCCGGGTGCATCACCTGCGGGACCGAACTGCATCCGGAGAGGGCGCATAGCTCGCCCTCGTGTCGCTGAATCGGTAGCTGGTTCCCTCTTCCTGTCAGACTGACAAAAAGCTACAGTGCAATTGTGGCCGAGCATCAGGGGCAGTTGCATGGCGTCACGATCTCGGAACTGCGGCAGCACTCCGAGGCGCACGGGAGCCTGGTTCGATTCCGGGGGAACCCTCGATCGCGAAGTCGGGGGCGCATCCGCTCACCTGCCGGTGGTCCGGCCCGCCCATCCGATCGGCATCGAGGAGAATCCGATGAACGACGTCGTGGTCATGCTGACGGCCCTGGACCTGGAGTACCAGGCGGTCCGGGAGAAACTAACCGGTCTGCGGTTACACCGGCATCCGGCAGGCACCCGGTTCGAGGTCGGGCGACTTGACAGCGGCGGCCGGGTAGCGCTCGCGCTTGTCGGCGAGGGGAACCATCCAGCGGCGGTGCTGGCGGAGCGGGCCATAGCGGAGTTCGCTCCTGCGGCGGTGCTGTTCGTGGGGGTAGCCGGCGCCCTCCGAAGTGGTATCTCCCTCGGGGATCTCGTGGTGGCCACCCACATCTATGCCTACCACGGTGGCACCAGCAAGGATGACGGGCTCAAGGCCAGGCCCAGGGTCTGGGAGATCGCCCACGGTGTGGATCAGATCGCCCGGCACCTTGCCCGCACGGGTGAATGGGCAGGCGGGCTCCGGTCGGGCCGCGCCAGGCCAGGAGTTCACTTCGGGCCGATCGCCGCGGGTGAGATAGTGCGTGACTCGGTGATCTCCGAGCATGCCCGGTGGGTCAGCGACCACTACAACGACGCCATAGCGATCGAGATGGAGGCCGCCGGGGTCGCGCAGGCCGCGCACCTCAACAACGGCCTGCCTGTGATCGTGGTGCGCGGGATCAGCGACCGGGCAGACGGAAGCAAGGCAGCCACCGACAAGAACGGCTGGCAGCCGAGGGCCGTGGCGAACGCCGCGGCCTTCGCGGTGGCCCTCGCCGGACGACTGGTGCGCGAACAGGCAACGGCCCGGCCCGCTGGGACGGGGAAGACCGGGTGGAAGGCAGAAATGGCCGAGGGGGAAGCCAGCATGGCACGGGGAAACGCCAACATCGCCACGGGCGGCGCCCGGGTCGGCATCCAGGCCGCCCAGATCATCGGCAATGTCTACGCGGCGCCGGAACCGGGCCCGCCACCAGCGGAGAGCATGCCATGACGATTCCTGCTGACGCGATGGTTAACGTTGCCGGTGACACCGCGAACGTCGGGATTCAGGCACACGTCGTGCACGGTGATGTCTTCCTGTACCAGCCGGCCGCGCGATCGCCGGATGAGAAGTACCGGGCCGGTGTCAGATATCTCGACGGCGGCATGCCCACGAAGGCCCGGCAGCTCATCGGCGAGGCCATGACCGGTGGCTTCCGGACGAACGAGGTCTGCTTTCACTGGATGCTGGCGCTGTTGAGCGGCCGGACGCGCCGCCAGTTCTCGGTCGAGGATTCCCTGAGCCTGAGCGCCGCGCGCGCTCAGCTCCCGGCCGACGCCGACGATGAATGGGCCCGCGGCCTGAGCGTGATCAGCCAGCTGCTCGACTCGCTAGATAACCCTGATGCCGATATTCACGTTGTCCTGCGGCAGGTAGACGGGCTTGGCGTTCTACAGCAGGCAAAGATTTACCGTCATCTTGAGATGTTTCTCAGCGGGCCGGTTGAGGACCAGATCTGGAAGCGCGCGATCAGTCAGGTCAGGCGGGAGCGGCTGGGCGGGGACCGCGAGAACCGAGCCTGGATGTTCTTCGAGTCGCGCCCCGCGCCGCCTCGCGTTCGCCGGCCGGATCCGCCGATGGTCACCCTGGCCGACCGGCTCGTTGTGATCGCGGCTGCCGCATTAGGCGCGGCGACATGCGGCTATATCGGCTGGTTGCTGGTCGAGCGAGGCAGGATACTGGCCCTGATCGCCGCCCTGGCCAGCATCGCTGCCGGGTACGTCTGCTTCGGCTACAGCCTGGAGTGGCGCTACCGGGTCGAGCGGCTGCACGCCAAGGAAGCCGAGCAAGCGGCGCGAGCGCGGCGCAGCGGATCCGCGCCTGACGAGGGATTCGCCGCCAGCCTGGATAGGCTCTTCGGCCGCTATTTCGCTAGATACGTGCCGGACGGCACGGACCGGAATGTGTGGCTTGAGGCTACGGCGGGCATCCGCCAGCAGCTGCGTGACGAGATCGCTGAGGTCTACCGGGAATCCAGGATCACGTCCGAGCAGATCGCCTGGCTTGTCAGGCACCGGGTCGGCGACGTAAAGCGGCGCTGGCAGCGCGGCACACTGTGGGCCTACCGGGACCAGTGGCGGACGCCAGCGTCGACAAAGACCTTCGCCCTGCTGAGCCTGGCCGTTCTGGTGTCAGGTGCTTCATGGGCCGTTGCCGTCGCGGCGCGAACGGATCCGGCCGGCGCGGTGGCCGGGACGGCGCTCCTGGCCGGAAGCGGCTGTGCCGCCGCGAGGAGTACACGCAGGATCATGCTGGAACCGAGGCGATACCAGGATGAGCTGGCGGAATGCCAGCAGCGGATGACTGACAGCGAGGCGGCCTTCGCCCGGTGGCAGAGAATACTGGCCCGCAAGCCCGACGACACCGAGATGGCGACCTGGCTGGATTGCGACCGGCGGGTTCTCCTGGACCGGGCGATGAGGCACTACCGGCTTGCCCCGAGCGATGTCATCGCTCATGCCTTTATCGATGCGCCGGCCAAGTCGTCCAGGAAGGCGAGAATCCTGAATGGTCCATGGCGCTACACAAGATACCGGCTTCTGGTCTTCCTGCTCACCGCCGACGGGGTGCGCCAGGTTACCGCTGACCTCGACTTCCGGAAGGGAGTCTTCAATGACTGCGAGCGAATCAACTACCGGTTCGATGCGATCGCGGCGGTACACGTCACGGAGCCAGGTGACAACCGGCGGACGTTCGAGCTGACGTTGGTCAACGGGCAGCCGATCGTGGTCCCGGTGACGGAGTCAAATCTGGAGTTGCAGGAGGAAGATGCCGAGGCCCTGTCCAGCGCCGCCTTGGATGCGACCGGTCTCACGACCGCCCTGCACGTCCTGGAGGGAGTCGCCGCTGAGGGGAAGGGCTGGATAAGAGAAGAAGGCCAGCGGCAGGGGAACGAGGCCTGGATGCCGGCCGCGCTCCGGTAAGCACCGGCACTCGCCGGATCTACCGCCGGGCCGGCCTGAATATAGGCCGGCCCGGCGGGTCAGGCTTCACATCAGCTGCCTAGCTGATTGACGCTCATCTGCTTGTACACGGGGAACCTCACTGGCGCGAGGGTGACGGCGAGATAGACGCCGCCGAAGGCCAGTGTCGTGGTGGCCAGGCCCCAGCGCGTTATGAGCAGGCCGGCGGCCAGGGCGCCGAGCGGGGTAGCGGCGAGCGACACGGCGGTGATCGTGCCGATCACCCGGATGCCGGTCAGGATCGGAGTCCTCGCGATCAGCCGGACACCGTCACCGAGTTCGCGTGACCACTGGCGGCCGGCCCGGCTTCGCCTGGTACCGGGTCTGCGGACCATCCTGGGAAGCCGCACCCCGAGCAGGATGAGGACTGCTGACACCGCGAAAGTGGCCGCATCGATGAGAAGTGTCTGAGCAACGCCCAGAGTGACAACTATCAGTCCCCCGGCGGCGGCGCCGAGCGCGCTCGCGGCGCGGGATGAGCCCGCGTAGAATCCCGCGGCCCTCGGCAGCGGTATCTGGGCGTCTTTGGCCAGAGCGGGCATCATGACCATGCGCGCCGCATCACCTGGCGCATGGAGCAGGCCGGCGGCGGCCATCAGGGCACACAGTTCCCAGAAGCGCAGCGTGCCGGCGAGTTGCAGCAGCGTGATGACACCGACGGTGATGCAGCAGGCCAGGTCGGACGTGACGGTCACCAGGCGAGGTGCTACCCGGTCTATGACGGCGCCGCCAAAGAAAGCGCCGAAAACCGTCGGCGCCATAGTGCACAGAGCGACGACCCCCGTTTTGGCGGCACTATGCGTAGTCGTCAGGACAAGCCACGGTACCCCTAGCCCGGCGATAGCGTCGCCGGAAAGAGAAACGAATGCTGATCCGGCAAGAATCGCAAGCGAGCGATTGGCTGAGGTCAAGTAAGGGGCATTATGGGAGCTTGCTCCGGCTTGGCATTTCGGCATCGTGCCACGCCTTGCTGGCCGACGGCAACGGGTTAATCCTGGTGCTGGCCGTGCCGGGCCGGCCGCAGGCAGGCTGACGGCAGCCAGGCCACTGGGCCAGAAGGCCAGCGGGCTTTCTGGCCCGGCGTGGCAACCGGCATGACCCGGGGTGGCGTTGTGATGGGCATGAAGACGGGCGAGGACTTCGACGACTTCGTGCGGGAACGGTCGGCGGTCCTGCTGCGAACCGCGTACGCAATGGTCGGCGACCACGGCCACGCTGAGGATCTGCTGCAAACAGCTCTGCTGCGCACCGCGCGGCGGTGGGCCGCGGCCCGCGACGCGCCTGAGGCTTACGCCCGGCGGGTGCTGGTGAACCTGTGCCGGGACCGGGTGCGCTGGCTGCGGCGGCGACCCCGGGAGAGCCTGCTGGCCGAGGGAGCCGAGCCCTCTGGCGTGGTGGATGAGCTCGCCGAGCAGGTCGGCCAGCGGCGCTTCGTCATCCAGGCGCTGATGCGGCTGCCCGCGGGTCAGCGCCACGTCGTGGTGCTGCGGTTCCTGGAGGATCTGTCCGTAGCCGAGACCGCTGACCTGCTCGGTATCTCCCAGGGGACGGTGAAGTCCTACACCTCCCGTGCCTTGTCCGCGCTTCGCGTCACCCTCAACGACCTTGCCGCGGCCAGCGGCTGCGGCGCACCGGAGGTATTTCATGCTTACTGAGGATCAGCTCGCTGAGCAGCTGGGTGCCCAGCTGCGCCGCGAGACGTCATCGATAGAGCCGCGCCCTGACCTGCTCGCTAGCCTGCGCCGCCGGCGGGCCCGGCGGTCGCTCGCCGCCCGGGCAGGCATGGTGGCCGTCCCGGCAGCTGCCGCCGCGGCCGCGGTGGCGATGGTCGTGTCAGCTGGCGGCGGCAGCGCGGCGGTAACAGGGAAGTCCGCGGTGCTCACCGCCGCGACGGTTCAGCGGATGGCCAGCCATTCGCGGCTGGCACTGGCGCGGTCCGGGCGGGCCAAGATCTCCTACCGGCTGGCTTACAACGGCGACTGGCAGGGCTCCGGCACGGACAGCATCAGCTTCGCCGGGAAGAACTGGAATGACGTGATCTCGCAGACGTCCCCGGTTGGCAACGGCCGGTCCTTGCGTGCCAAGCCCACGATCAACCGCATCGTCAACGGCCAGTTCTACCTGTACACGCAGGGCGCGGACGGGAAGGAGCGGTGGTACCGCGAGATCAGCCAGGCCGGGCCCCCCAGCGTGCGCATCCCCGACCCGCGGACCTTGTTCGGCTTGCTTGATCCGTCCGCCAGCTTCAAGGTCACCGGCCACAAGGTGGCCGGCGGGGTCCGGCTGACCGGTCTGACCGCCACGAAGCAACCCCAGTTGCGCGCCCTGACCTGGCTGCCCGGCGTGCAACCGGGAGGGCACGTGGCGTTCCTGACGGTGTGGGTGGACCGGCAGGGCGTCGTGCATCAGATCTCGCTGCGGACGGCGCAGAACGTTACCGTGAACCCCGTCTACTTCAAGATGTCCGCGGGCGGCCGCGTTGAGGTTGTCGTGCCGAACAGGACCTACCTGAAGGAGGCCAGGACCCTGGCCAGGAAGCTGCGAGCGACCCAGCACGCGACGGCCGGCATCGACTCCAGCCTGTCCGCCACCGTGCATCACTACTTTGAGGTCTCAACGGTGTCAGTGACGTTCAGTGCCTTCGGCGAGCCGCAGGTCATCACGGTACCGAAGCACGCCACCCCGCAGCACGGCCGGGGCTGACCCCGCCAGCGCCCAACCGCAGGCCGCTCACGCTGATCCCATGGTCAGCGTGAGCGGCCTGATTGTGTCCGATGTTGCGGGCCATCACCGGCACAGGCTGCATTAGCCGGATAGCTTGTGCCGGTGATCATCTGGCTCAACGGCGGTTTCGGAGCGGGCAAGACGACGCTGGCGGAGGAACTGCACCGGCGGCTCCCGGACGCGGTGGTGTATGACCCGGAGGACGTCGGCCTCATGCTGTGGAAGTGGATGCGGCCCAACGACGATTTCCAGCACCTGCCGAGCTGGCGGGAACTGGTCGTCGCGACGGCGCTGTCGCTGCGCAGGCACCACGCGGAGACGCTCATCGTCCCGATGTCGCTGATCCGCGACGCCTACCGGGCTGAGATCCTCGGCGGCCTGGCCGACGCGGGCGAGGATGTCCTGCACGTGTTCCTGGAAGCGGACGCCGGCGTGCTCCGGGAGCGGCTCAATTCCCGCGTGACTCACCCCGGCAGGAAGTGGGACCAGGCCGCCCGCGAGCTCGGCATGACTGGCGTGGATGAGATGGTGGCTGCCGCTTCCCGCCAGCCGGGCGGGACACTCTTGCTGCGCTCGGACAGGCTGACCCCGGCCGAACTGGCCGACGAGGTGCTGGCCAGGGCCGACTTGCGGCAGGCTCACGGAGACGGCAAGTGGATGCGACAGGCAAGTTCGCCGGGCTCACAGGAAACCTAGCGGTGTGTCGCATTGCATGCGGAGCCCTTCGTGAGCAGCCCAACAGCAACCCGGATCGCGACCCGCTACGTCCGGGCGCTGGGCAAAGTACCAGCTCAGAGGGGTGGGGCGCCTGGGGCTCGAACCCAGAACCCACGGATTAAAAGTCCGCTGCTCTACCATTGAGCTAACGCCCCGTGGCCCGCGGCGCGAGGCCGGCGGCCACCCCACGAAGCGTACCCAGTCGCTTCGGGTGGCTGCTCGCGACTCCTGGCCTGACGTCCGGGCCATCCTGGCGGCCGGGCAACCTGGAGGTCAGCGCGGGCGGGGAGGGCATGGCGATCAGGATCGCGCGGGGTGCTTCACCAGGCATTATTCCCTGACGTACACATAGATGTAGCCGGTATTGAGTGCCCAGTCGCGGGCGGTATCGCTGAGCACGGCGCGGCGGTAGCCTGTGGGCGCCGCGTCGTCGTGCCGGTACCACGTCTCGGTCCCGGGGAGTTTCCCGTACGACGTGTAGTGACCACGGCGCATCGAGTCGCCGGAGTGGCGCACGACGTGCTGCAGGCGGTAGGTGGGCCTGTTGCCTTTGAGGGAGGTCTTCAGCGCCGGGGTGAGGCATTCCTCGGGGATCTCTAGCGGATCATTCGCCAGCACGGGCGTCATGATCTTCCCGTACGCGTCGAAACGCTTCAGGATGAGCGTGAGCACGCGGGGCAGCGCGACGAACTGCATCCGCTTGTGATGCGGGGTCTCGGGAGTGCCCCGCTGCACGGTCGCGGCCGCGGAGAACTCCCTCAGTGCCCCGGCCATGGTGTGGACCGTCGATTCGATCCGCAGCATCACGACGGGGTCCTCGGTGATGTTCGGCGGGTCGGGCAGGCCGCCGAACGCCAGTTTCCCGCCGGCCACTGGCTTTCCGCCGGGCGGCGGCTTACCAGCGTTCACTGGCGTGAACGTAGTCTCGATCAAGGACAGCATGTCATTTGACGGGCGGAGCAGGGCGAGCACCCGGATGAGCACCTCGGAGGCGTCCTGCTGGAGGCCGAAGGCATTCCCCGCCGCCGTCGCCTTGACCGCCTCCGCGGCCGCCTGCTTGGCCAGGTCGCCCTTTGCTGTCGTCTTGGCTTCCTTTGCTGTCAGGGGTGGCGGCGCCGGCTTTCCGCCTGATTTCTTCTCTGGCTTCGGGACGTGCTTGCCGGGTGGCTGCTCGGCGGGTGTCTTACCAGGTTGCGAAGCTGTCATTTTCTTAACCGGTGTGGTCGGCTTGAGCGATTTGCTGGGCGTGACCGGCGTGACCGGCTTGGGCAGCGGGTTCTTGGGCGTGACCGGCGTGGTCGGCTTGGGCAGCGACTTCTTGGGCGTGACCGGGGTGCCGTGCTGGGTAGCCAGCGGATTCGCGGGCTGGGTTGCCGAGGTCGTCGCGGCTGGCTCGTTCGCTGCCGTGCGCCTGCGCGCGGTCAGCACGCCCCCGAGACCGTCGAGGTTGCCCATGAACTTTTCCATGTCATCGGCCGTGATCGTGTCCTTCGGGTCCCGGAGCCGGGCGACGAGTGTGGCCAGGCCGCTGTGCGTCTGGAAAGCGAGGCCAGGCTTTGTGCCGGGCTTGTGCTTCGGGTCCAGGAGATTCCTGAAGACGTCGTGGCTCGCGAACACGTGGATGAGCGCCGCCAGGTAGCAGGAGTTGCTCACGTTCACCGTCTGGCCCGTGGGCCAGTTGACCTCTGGCGCATCGACCTCCATCGTCTGCGCTCCCAGCTCAGCGATATCCTCGTCCTGGAACATGTCCGTGTCGCCACCCAGCGTGATGGCTATGGCCGGCGCGGACTCCTGCGCTGACTGCTTGCCCTGACCTGTCCCCTTCGGCACTTCCTCACCGAAGTCGCTCGTGTAGAACGGATGCCTCCAGCGTCCGAGCCGCTTAAGCGCCTCTTGCTGCTCCGCACTGCCTGCCTGCCGCACGCCCAGGATGCTTCTCCTGAGTGCCGTGACCCGGTCGCGCAGGTCCAGCACGATCCAGCTGGGGCCGGCAAGCGGTCGCTGCAGGATCTTCTTGATCGCGTCGATCTGTGCCTCAACCGTCGGGCCGGTGGCTTGCAGCGGGCCCAGCTTCTTCCTGATGTCGTTCCATTCGGTTTCATTGGCCTCCACGGCTTCCTTTTCGGCGCTCGGACCCATGTCGAACGCGCGATAGGGGTCAAGATCGAAGGCCGTGGTCGACCCGAGCATCGCCACCGGGCTGTGGTCGCTGATCTTCCAGTAGGTCCTTGTCGCCCGCAGTTCGCTGTCGTCGACGGGCTTGAGCCTGGCTGTCTCGGGGGTCACGATGCCGCTGCGGGTGGTCTTCCAGTAGTCGTTGACGACGAAGAGATCGGCTAGCTGCATCTTGTTATCGCCCCGGCCGTGCTCCTTAGGGTTAGTCGGGCTGCCGGCATCCACGATCCGGTAGCCCAGCGGCTCAAGTGCCCGCTGCATGGTGAGCAAGGGTTCCTTGCCCTTGAACGTGCTCTTGGCGGACCGCTCGTAGTTGCGGACTATGTCGGCTTCCCTGATGTCCCCGGCGGCTTGGGTCGAACTCCAGCTGACATCCATGTCCCCCATTCCTGGCGCGAAAAGTTCCAGGGCGTCGGCCTTGACCAGGTTGTCTTGCTTGGCCAGCTCATTGATCCCGGGAGTAATGATTTCGCAATAGGTTTCCCAGGCAAGCGGGCCGAAAATGCGGCCGCGGTGGCGTTGTACTCCCCTAGCCTTCGGTTTCGGGTACTTTTCCCTGACATTTTTCAGCAGCTCAGGCGTGCGTTCAGCCCTGGCGGCCTCGAGGTAGACGTTGCGGGCAAAGTTTGAAGCCTTGACATAGCCAAGCAGGCCTTTATTCCCGGCTTTGATCTCCTCCATTTGCGGGTCGGTCGGAGCGTTCACGATCCCTTCCGCGGGAATGTAGAAGTCACCGCCGACCAGCAGCGGGATCTTGAAGTACTGGGCAAGCTTGTTGAGATTGTGCAGCGGGGCCTGGATCTGGGGCCAGATGTCGGTCCGGTTCAGGTCCTTGCCAGCTGGGGTGGTGTGCAGGACACCGGCCCAGAACTCCTGTGTGCCCTGCTTGTACCGGTGCACCACGATGCCGCGGAAGGTGTTGGCTGCCTTGTCCCACCCGATCGCGCTGTTCGTAGCTCCCTGCTGTACCGCGAAACGGCCGTCGGTGCTGACATAGAACGTCCCGATGGGGGTCAGCGCCTGGTTGCCGCTGGCACGGTGCACCGCCGGGTAGTACTCGTACTGCCTGCCGACGAGTTGCTCACCTTGCAGTTGACCCTTGGCGAGCATGATCGGGCCCGTGCTCACGCCGACCCTGCCCCCGCTGCGCTCGGCCGCCGATTCCAGGTTCGTGATACCGAGGTTCATCTCGTTGATCAGCACCAGGTTCACCGCGGAATTCTGGAAAAACTTCCTGGTGGCCAGGTCGATCACCGCGCCCCGTTTTACGGCACCTACCGCGGCTTCAAGGTTAGCGACTGAAAGCACCCGCAGGAGTTCATCAATTGCCTCGCCGATAAGGTCAGCCTGGCCTTCGCTGACTTGGCCGCGGACGGTTTCGCGGGCGGTCGCCTTCTCATCGATGCTGGTACCGCCTCTGACCAGAACGGTCAGGAGCCGCTTGAGCCGCTTCCAGACCCGGGCCAGTGCCCGGATACGTTCGAGCTGGCTCGCGCGCGCCTCGATAGATGACTTGCCGCCATCTTTCACCCGTTCGGTCATTGCCTCGACCGCGGGCATGAGCACGGAGGCGAGGTCAAGCTTCCGGAGCTCGTAGATATCCCGGCCGAGCTGACTGATTTCCCTGCGGGTTTCGCTGTGCTGGCCCGGTTCCCGGTCGAGTTCGGCTATCACGTTTTCGATGGCCTCGGCGACTGGATCGGCAACGTCTCCGAGGACCTCCTGCAGCACGGCCATTTCCTTGATGAGGGCCTGAGCTTCCTCCTCGGTCAGCATGGCTTCGTCGTCCCCGGCGGCGACGTCCTCGTCGACATCGTCGTCATCATCACCGGCCTTGAGGTGATTGATGTTCCAGACCACGACGCCGACCGACACCTGCTCCGGTTCCCTGTTGGTCGTCAGCCCCTGACCTGCGAGGTATTCCGCCATCTCCTTCGGGCTGCGGTACCCGGTAGGGACCGCGGTGCCCTGGGCCGGCTGCTCTGCCGTCGTCTCGGCTTCGCTTGCCGCGCCGGTTTGCTGTGACATGACCAGTGGCTGAGATTTGGCCCGGCTCCTGCCGACCTGCTTGGCGGCGACGCCGGTCCGGAGCACGTCCCCCCGCGAACTGGTACGCCGCCGCTTGGTGTGCGGTTCGGGGGAGTCATCGCGCTCCCGCTTGAGATTCTGCCCGGGGACATAGCTGGGGTCGTCGCCCTCGCTGTCGTGCTCAGATTCCGATTCCGATTCCGAGTAGTAGGTCCTGGTCTTCTTCTTCTTCTTCTTGGACGTGTCCTTGGTGCGGGCTCGCTGGACGAGCGGGCTGGCGCTGGCTGCGCCGCTGCCGCCGGTCTGCTGCACCACATGCACCAGTTCATGAGCGAGCACTTCACGGCCGGCGTCGCTGGCCGGGTCGTACTCACCGCGGCGGAAGAAAATGTCCTGGCCGGTGGTGAACGCGCTCGACCCGAGCTGGCGGTTGAGGCCGTCAGCGCTCGGGTCAGTGTGGACCCGGACAGCCGCCAGCCCGGTGCCGAGGCCGCGCTCGAAACGCCGCCGCACGGTCGCGGGCAGCGGCCGGCCCTGGCCGCGAGCGCCGAGGATGAGCTGCTGGGCCGCCGGGCCGACGCCGCCACCGGCGGTGCCGCCAGTACCGTCGGCGGGTGCGGCCCGACTGCGGGCGATCGGCGCGGTCGCGGTCGTGGCGGTGCGGCTGATGCGGGTACTGCGGGCGGCGCTGGCAGGCCGGCGCTCGCGGCCTGGCACCGGGACTGGGCTGGCGTGGCCGCTGGCCAGGTCCTCAGCCAGCCGGTCAGCCTCCCGCTCGTACCGGTCGCCTGGCCGGCCGAGCCGCAGCGCGGGCTGGGCGGCTAGTGCCGGGCCGGGCGCTGGCGCTCGCTGCGGCCGCTGCCCAGGCTGGCCGAGGACCTGCGGCGGCGATGCTCCGAGCAGCCGCTGCACGTAGCGGTTGCCGTGCGCACGCTGCAGCCGCAGCAGGCCGGCGGCCAGCGGATGACCCGTCCCGGCCAGGCCAGCAGGCCCGCCGCGGCCGCCAGGACCGCCGGGAACCCCCCGGCCGGCCTGGCCGCTGCCGCTCGCCGTGCCGTAGCCGGCTAGCCCGCTCGTGGCGGCGCGGCGAGCCGCCGCGGCCAGGTCACGGCCGGCCGGCCCGGCAGCGCTCGCCCGCCCGGCCGGTCCTGGCCCGGCTTCGGGCTCGACCCTGGCCGCCAGCCGCCCCTGACTCACCGGAGCCCGCCAGCACCGTCGTTCCTTCCCATCACGCCCCCCGTCCGCCGCCCGGCTCGCCCTATTTGATTCTGGCTAGCCCCATTCACCGTGTCCAGGGACGGACAATCACCGGCGGGCAGGCGGCGGCGGTGATCTGGGTGCGCCGCACGCGAGCTGACGGCCTGGCGGGGGAGTCGGGTAACGTCCGACCGTGCACAGCGTCTTCTTCGAACCCGCCGGGACCGGAACGTACGTGGCCACCGCGGCGACCGCGGGGCCGTGGAGCCCGCAAGCCCAGCACGGCGGCCCGCCGTCGGCGCTGGCGGCGCGGGCAATCGAGTCGCACGAGCCCGATCCGCGGCAGCGGCTGTCCCGGGTGACCGTGGACATCCTGCGGCCGGTCCCGGTCGGCAAGGTCTCGCTGCGGGTGCGGACAGTCCGGCCTGGCCGCCGGGTCGCCCTGCTGGAAGCCGTGATGGAGGCGGACGGGCAGGAGGTCCTGCACGCGCGCGGGTGGCGGATCACCCGTCCGGCGGGCGAGGTGCCCGCGATCGGCACCGGCGGGACGCCGCCGCCGATCCCGCCGCAGGGACGTGCGCCGGACTTCCGCCGGGCGCACACCGACGGCTACCTGTCGGCGATCGAGTGGCGGTTCGTCACCGGCGGCGGCTTCCGCGAGTACGCCGAGGGCAGCGCCTGGACCCGGCCGCGCATCCCGTTGCTGCCCGGCGAGCACGCCTCGCCGATGTCCAGGGCGCTGCTGGTGGCCGACTCGGGCAGCGGCGTGGCCGCCGCCTTGGACCCCGGAAAGTTCCAGTACATCAACGTCGACCTCACCGTGGTGCTGCCGCGCGATCCGGCCGGGGACTGGCTGCTGCTGGACTCGGCCACCACGATCGGGTCGGACGGTACCGGGCTGGCCCAGACGTCGCTGTCCGACACTGGCGGCTGGTGCGGCCGGGCGATGCAGACGCTGCTGGTCGCCCCGCTAGCGGGCGGCTGACCGGCCGTGAGCCGTGGCCGCCCGTGAGCCGGCCGGCCACGGGCCAGCCGGGGACGGTTCAGCCGGTCCAGGCCTGGCCCCGGTGATCCCAGTAGCCAGCCGCCGAGCCCGCCAGCAGCGGGTCAGCGAACGGGCGGACGATGCGCAGCGCCGTGTCGAGGGTGCGGCCCTGGCGCAGCAGCGAGCCGCCCGCCGAGGCGGCATAGCCGGCTGTCCACAGGCTCCGGTCCGGCACGCTGAACCGGCCCGGCAGCGTGATCCCGCGCTGCGCCGACTCGGCCTTCAGCGCGGTCAGCTGCGGCCCCGCCGCGATATCCGCCGAGGTCACGATGGCGACCATGTCCACCAGGTCGCGGTAGCGGGTCGAGGGCCTGCGCAGCACGCCGTGCCGCTGGTAGATCGCGGTGATCTTGTCGGCGACGTGGTTGACCAGCGGGTAGGCGCGATAGCCGTGCTGCTCGACGCCGGCCATCGCCAGCGGGACCAGCGGCGGCACCCCGTCGGGCTGACCGGTGATCCGGACGTCGGGGCCGAGCAGGTCGATGTGGAACTCAGCCCACTGGGTCCCGATGTAGGCGGTCACCGGGATCCGGGTACCGCGGGTCTTCTCCAGCATCGGGTGGCTGGCGCCCAGCTCGAACCGGAACCAGTCCCCGATGTCGTGGGCGGCGCAATCGCGCAGGTCCCGCTCGGCCGCGGTCCGGTCGCCGCGGCGGAACAGGTCGATGTCGCGGGTACCCCGGACGCCGAAGCCGCGGGCCAGCAGGGCGGTCGCGCCCTTCAGGATCCAGCTGTCGTCGGCCAGGTACAGCCGTTCGAGCAGCCGGTCGTAGGCGACCTGCCGCTGCAGCTGGGGCAGGCTCCACTCACTGGTCTGCGCGACGACGCGCAGCCGGTCGGTGAGCCCGCGGCGGAACGCGGTGGGGCTCGAGTACAACCCGGTGATGGTCACAGCAACGCCTGCCTTTCGCCGGACGGCTCAGCGGCCCGGCTTTCCAGTCCGGCTCCGGCCTGGCTGACCCACTGCGGAGCGTCGGGGTCGCCGGTGAGGTCGAGCAGCCAGCTCAGCAGGGCCAGCCCGTCGCCCCGGCGCAGCCCGAACCGGGCTGCCAGCCGCCCCAGGGCAGCGGCAAAGCTGGCCGGGTCTTCCTGGCCAGACCTGATCGCGTCGGCGATGACGTGCCCGACCGCTCCGGGGTCCTCATGCTCGGCCAGCAGGTCAGCGGCGATACGGGCCGGCCGGGTGACGAGGATTCCCCTGGTGGCCGCCCAGTCGCGGTCGCCGAGCGGGCGGGTGTGCAGCCGGACGTCGGCGCGGCGGGACTGCCGCCGCGCGGGAAACGTGAACTCGTGCAGATCGGAATTCAGGTGGCCGAGGCGGTACAGTTCCGCGGCCGACCGGTGCGAGACCACGCCCTGATCAGGGCCGCGGTGCCAGGCGAGGATGGCCGGCTCCAGCTGCAGCCAGGCCGCCCGCAGGCTGGCGTGGTCGGGCAGCGGGGCGCCGATGAGGTGGTACACGCCGTGCGCCATCCGCTCCAGGACGGTGCCGTCGGCGGCGGTCAGCCGGTCCAGGGTGGCGTTGGCCACGCCGACGCCGGCGGCCTGCCTGCGGGTGACCAGCCCCCACTGATCTTGCGCGATCCCGGCTATCGGGCTCAGGGTCCTGCTGTGCGGCATGCTGCAATATACACAGAAAGTGATGGTTAGCGAAGCATATGCGACAAAAGTAGCACTGCAGTTACTATCAGTTATGAAGGTGGCTGCAGCGGCTGGCCGGAAATCATGACCAGATGATCGTGAGCGGCTGTCGATTCCGCGCTGGCCCGCGCGTCGGGGAGGTAAGCGCGCACCCGGCGCGCCGCGGGATGACCCGGCTCGCCCAGGCCATCCCGCTGGGTAATGCGTAAGGAGCCAGCGATGAGCAAGTACCTCTACCTGTACCGCGGGCCGGCCACGCCGATGGACTCGTTCACGCCCGAAGAGTCAGAGAAGCAGATGCGGCTGTGGGGCGACTGGATGACCAGGACCGGCCCGGCCCTGGCCGACGCGGGCGCACCGTTCGGGGCCAGGTCGGCGGTCAGCGACGACGGCACCAGCCAGGCGACCAGCGACCAGAACGGTTACTCGATCGTCGAGGCCGACAGCCTGGAGGCCGCCAGGGCGCTGGCCGGCAGCCACCCGTTCCTGGCCGAGGGCAAGGGCCGGTTCAGCATCGAGATCTTCGAGCTGGTGCCGATGTAGTCAGCCGCGGCAGGCGGCCGCGGCCGGGTAGCGCATCCGGCCGCGGCCGATCGCCCGCAGCACCATGGCCGTGACCACCGGGTCGTCGGGCAGTTGCAGGTGGTTGATCCGCCGCCCCGGGCAGACCGACTGCACCGGCACGTTGACCGCGCCGGCCAGCCGGGCCGAGGACGGCGGGGTGACCACCAGGTCGTCGGCGGACCACAGCGAGAGCCAGGCCGGGCCCGGGGGCGCCGGCCTGGCATCGAGCCCGCGCAGCAGCGGGCTGCCCGGCACCAGCTGGCGGCAGGCCATGGCGCACAGCCGGGGCGTGAACGCCTCGGCCGCGGCGGCGACGGCGGTGCCGTGGAATGGCGTGCCGATCGCGATCACCCGGCGCGCCTTCGCGGCGCCGTCGTCCTCGCGCGCCCACAGCAGCGCGACCACGCCGCCCGCCGAGTAGCCGATGACGTCCACCGACGGCGCGCCCCGGCGCAGCGCGCGGGCGACCGCCTCGTTCAGCAGCCGCGCGTCCCGCCGCAGGTCGCCGGTGCCGTCGCCGGGCAGGTCCAGCACGATGGCGCTGCGGCCGGCGGCGTTGATCTGCGCGGCCAGCGGAGCCAGGTCGAGCGCGCTGCCGCCGTAACCGGGGATCAGCAGCACCGGTCCTGGCCGGTCCTGCCGCACCGGCCCCGCCCCGGCTCCGGGCGCGGAGCTCCCGGGCGCGGGGCTCCCGGGCCCGGAGTGGTCGGCCCCGGAGCTATGCGAGCCGCCCGGCCCGGCAGCTGACCCGGCCGCACCAGGGCCAGCCTGGCCGCCCCGCGACGCCGGCCCGCCCGGCTGGGCCGCGGCGCGGCCGCTCGCGGAGGCGTGAATGGCGGCCGCCGCCGCTATCGCGCCGGCCACGATGACCAGGAACGTGCTCAGCGCGGCCATTGCCCGCCAGCGGCGCGACCGGCGGCCGAGCCAGCCGCCCGCCAGGCTCGCTGGCCGCCACCCCGCTGGCCTGCCCATGACTCACACGCTATCGGGCGGTCACGGGACGTTGGCCCCTTGCCGGGTCGCGCGCCCGCCGCCACACTCAGACACAGGCTTTCGCGGCCGCGCTGGTGGCGACGGCACGGCCGCAGGGGAGGCACCGCCGGTCCGGCGGCTGCCTGGGGACGGGAGAACGCCGATGCGCAGACTAATCACGACGCTCGCTGCCGTAGTCGCCACCGCTGCCGGGCTGGGAATCGCCGGGCCGGCCGCCGGGGCCGCCCCGATACCGGCGCTGGCGCCATTCTGCGGCATCCATTGGGGCAGCGCCGCCAAGCACGCTGGCGCGATGACCGGCACCAGGGTGCGCACGGTCCGGGCGGGCCAGCATGCCTGCTACGACCGGCTGGTGATCGAACTGGGCGCGGGGAAGAAGCCCGGCTACCGGGTCCAGTACGTCGCGAAGATCATCCAGGACGGGTCGGGCAAGGTCATCCCGGTCAGCGGCGGTGCGAGACTGCAGATCACGGTGCTGTCCCCGGCCCGGGCCGGGTTCCCGGTGAACGGGCGTCACCTGGTGAGCGTGACCGGCTTCCGCACGTTCCGGCAGGTCGCGGGGGCAGGCTCGTTCGAGGGGATCACCTCGTTCGGGCTGGGGGTGCGGGCCAAGCTGCCATTCCGGGTGTTCGAGCTGAGCGGCCCGGGAACCCACTCCCGGCTGGTGATCGACGTCGCGCACCGGTGGGTGGCTTAGCAGCTTTCAGTCGTCGGCTGGCTGGCCGGGCTGCGGCCCTGCGGCCGGGGCAAAGCCAGGTCAGCCAGCCGGCACCAGCAGCGCCTCGGCGCCGGCCGGCCGGAACCCGGCCGCGAGGAAGGCCCGCACGCTCGCCGCGTTCCCCGGCGATATCTGGGCCCAGACCGGGGTGCCGCCGGGCACCAGGTGCCGGGCCGCCCGCGCGAGCTCCCGGCCGAGCCCGCCGTCGCGGTGGCCGGGATCGACCTCGACCGCGGCTTCCCACCGCCCGGCGACGCCGCGCCCGAGCAGCACCACCCCGCCGGGCGCCTGCCAGGCCATGACGTCGTCGCGGTAGCGCAGCGCCCGGGCGACCCTCGGGTGCGCGTCCCCGGCCGGCAGCCTGGTCAGCCGGACCGGCGGGGGCCCGTCCAGCGGCCCGGCGACACATGACAGGTCGATGGCGTTCACCCGGCGGCCGGTCCGGGCCGCCAGCGCGGCCAGGAACGGCGGCAGCATCGGCGCGCCGAGGTCGCGGGCCGGCAACTGCCCGCGCACCCAGGCCGGATCAGCGTCCGTGCAGATCACTGAGTGCGCGGTGAACGCGAACACCCCGCAATCCCGCACCGAGAGCGGCGGCCAGACCGCCACGGTGCCGTCCGGGTCAGGGAACCGGCCGGCCGCGACCGCATCGAGCAGGGACGCGAGCCGATGACCGCCCATCACGCCGGCGGCTCACCGGTAGGCGGCGATGCCGGTGATCGCCTGGCCGAGGGCCAGGATGTGGATCTCCTCGGTGCCCTCGTAGGTGAGCACCGATTCGAGGTTGTTCGCGTGCCGGATCACCGGGTACTCGAGGGTGACCCCGTTGGCGCCGAGCACGGTCCTGGCCTGCCTGGCGATCTCGATCGCGGCCCGCACGTTGGCCATCTTGCCGAGGCTGACCTGCTGCGGGGTGATCTTGCCCGCCTCCTTCAGCCGGCCCAGGTGCAGCGCGAGCAGCTGGGCGCGCTGCAGGTCGGCCAGCATCCAGGCGAGCTTGGACTGGGTGAGCTGGAACCCGCCGATCTTCTGGCCGAACTGCTCCCTGGTGCGGGCGTACCCGGCGGCGGCCTCGAAGCAGGACCTGGCCGCGCCGGTGACCCCCCACACGATGCCGAACCTGGCTTCGGACAGGCACGACAGCGGCCCCATCAGCCCGGTCACGCCGGGCAGCACCGCGTCCCTGGGCAGCCGGACGTCGTCGAAGTGCAGCTCAGAGGTGACCGAGGCGCGCAGTGACATCTTCTTGTGGATGTTGCGCGAGGTGAAGCCGCGCGTCCCGCGCGGCACCAGGAAGCCGCGGATCCCCTCTTCGGTCTGCGCCCACACCACCGCGACGTCGGCGATCGAGCCGTTGGTGATCCACATCTTGGTGCCGTTGAGTTGCCACTGATTCCCGTTCAGGATGGCCTTGGTCTTCATGCTGGAGGGATCGCTGCCGTGATCCGGCTCGGTCAGCCCGAAGCAGCCCGCCACCTCGCCGGCCGCCATCCGGGGCAGCCACTCGCTCTTCTGCTCCTCCGAGCCGTACTTCCAGATCGGGAACATGGCCAGCGAGCCCTGCACCGAGACCATGCTGCGCAGGCCGGAGTCGGCGGCCTCCATCTCCCGGCAGGTGATGCCGTAGGCGACCGGGCCCATCCCGGCGCAGCCGTAACCGGTCAGGTGCATCCCCAGCAGGCCCATCTTGCCGAGCTCGGGGAGCAGTTCGCGGGGCAGCGTGCCCGCCTCGAACCAGTCGGCTATGTCGGGCATGATCCGGTCGGCAGCGAACGCCCGCACCGTGTCGCGGACGAGCCGCTCCTCCTCGGTCAGCTGATCGTCGACGCGGAGTAGATCGGAACCGGCGGGGTCGGCGTTACGCGGCATGGGGCTGATCCTCTCTGCTGGCCTGGTCCTGCTGGCCTACGCCGCAAGCGTATTCGCGCATGTCCGGGCTCCGGTGGCCCGGTCAGGCAATCGGGCATGATGGCATACATGAGCGACGTTAACGGCACTAAGAAGCTGGTCCGCACCCGCGACGGCCGGATCGTCGCCGGGGTGTGCTCAGGGATCGGCGCCCACTTCGGCATCGACCCCAACCTGGTCCGCCTGGCCTTCGGGCTGATCAGCGTGTTCACCGCAGGGTTCGGCGGGGTGGCGCTGTACCTGGCTGGGTGGGTGGTGATTCCCGAGGAGGGCGAGCCGGCCTCGATCGCCGAGAAGATGATGAAGAAGAACTTCAACGGGTAGGCCGCGGTCAGACCGGTTCAGCGGGCTGGGCTGTCTGGCGGCTTGCGGTGGCGGCCAGCCGTCGCCCGGGCCCGTGACCCGGCGTGTTCCCAGGCCGCCGCCCAGTGGCTGACCGGACCGCCGGGCAGGGCAGCCTGACCCCGGTCGTTGCGCTGGCGCCTGCCCGCTGGCCGGCTGCCCGCTGGCCGGCTGTCCTTGCCGCGGTCGCCGCGGCGGAACTGGGTAAAGAACTCAGGCAGCACGTCGTCCTCGCTCGGAATGTGTTCCCATCCAGCTGGCGGCGCGGGGGCCGCCGCCATGATCGTCGGCTGCGAGCCGGGCGCTGCCGGGGGACCGGTTGCAGCTGGTTGCTGGTCCGGCTGATCCGACTGGTCCGGCGGGGCGTCGCGGTACACCGGCCAGGCGGGCCGGGGCGGTGTACCAGCCGCGGCGGCGGCCTGGATCCCGGTGTCCGCGCGGGCTTGTTCCGCGACCGCGTGCGGCCCGTCGGCTATCGCGGTCCGCGGCGCCTGGACAGCGGCGCCCTGTGGCCCGCCGCCTGCGGCGGTCGTTAGCTCGTTGCCCACGGCGACTCGCAGCTCATTGGCCGCGGCGACTTGTTGCCCGCTGTCGGCGGTGGTCGGCAGCCCGCTGTCGGCGGCGGCCCGCAAGCCGCCGGGAACTAAGCCGCCGGGAACTAAGGAGAGGCGTTGCCCGCTCGCGGTGAGACGGCTCGGCTGCGCCGTGAAGCCAGCCAGCCGCAGCCGCCTGGCCGGCCGCGACTGTTCCTGGCCCCGCCCGGCGCCGGTGACCGCGCCGCCGGGCGGCGGACGCAGCCCGCTGGCGCGCAAGACCGCGGCATAGACGGGTTCGGTCTCGATCCGCCGGCTGCGCCGCTCCCGCGCGTCCTGGCCGGCGCCCGCCAGCTGCTGCGCCGCATCGGCGCGGGAACTCCGCTCGTCGCGGTCCATGTTCGGCCTCTCGGGGGGTGTGGCCATCGGCGTGCCAGCGCGGGCTGATGCGGGCTGGGTCAAGGCTGAGCGATTTGTGCTGGTTATGAGTGGCCCGATCGGCACGGTGACATTCGGTTGTGTTCCAGTTGCATAGGGTGTCTGATAACAGGCCAGAACGCAAGCGGTCCGGCGACCTCCGTCCCGCCGCGCCGGACTTACCCTGCCGGTGCCTTACGCTTTGCCGGCAGCGGCGTCTGTCCCCTATGCTGGGGCGGTCCCCGACGGCGGGCGCCACGGGCAGCGGCGGCGGAAGCCGTCGAGCCCCCATCGTCTAGCGGCCTAGGACACCGCCCTTTCAAGGCGGCGGCACGGGTTCGAATCCCGTTGGGGGCACGGCTGGCAACAGCCAGGCATGGTCCTGTAGAGCAGCTAGGAGTGCTCGCCACCCTGTCAAGGTGGAGGTCGCGGGTTCAAATCCCGTCAGGACCGCGCCGTCCGGCACACCCGGCACGCTGGTGCCAGACCCGGGCGAGGTCAGGTAGCTCAGTTGGTATGAGCGTCCGCCTGAAAAGCGGAAGGTCGGCAGTTCGATCCTGCCCCTGACCACAAGCTGCGAAGAGAGCGCGCAAGGCGCGGTCCACCACCTCCTGGTAGCGGTCAGGCAAGCATCCGCTTGCTGCCAGACCAGGGAGCCGGGCATGACCGTCCGCCGCACGGACCGCGTGATCAGCAGCTTCGAGCTGCACCTGAAAGCACAGAACAAGGCCGTCAAGACACAGCGCTGCTACCTGGACGCGGCACGCAAACTCGCCGCAGAGCAGAACGTGACCGACTGGTTCAACGTCACCAAGCCGGACGTTGAAAAGCACATGATCAGCCTGCTTGACCGGTGCGAGATGGACGAGACTGGACTTTTATCACGATCACTGAGTTTTGTGAGCCTCGACGTGCTGACCTGCACGTTTGCTCTAGTGACGCCGGAGATCAGCGCACTAGCCCCAGGGCACGGGAGCCGTAGCTCGGACGGTGCGGTCGCCGGGCGCCGCGGCTCCGCAGATCAAGACCCTGGCTGAGGCGGGGTTGCAGGTTCGTGAGCCAGCGATGCCCAGGTGCGCGCGGGTGAGGAGCACGGCCAGTGCCGTGCGCTGAGCTGGGTCATGTGCGGGATGGTTTCGTCGAAGTCCGCTTGATCCTTGGGACGGGCATGCCTGGCCTTGAACAGCAGGACCAGTTCGGGCGCCAGGTAAGGGATGCCGTCTGGGGTGTAGTGGATGATCTCGCTGTAGGGAAGTTAGATTCAGCGAGCCAACTGGGAGACGGACCTCGTGGACTAGAAAGTGACTGGTCTTCGGGAGCAGGTAGCCCAGGCGGGCGAGGCGAGCGCGAAGCCGACGGACCGACGGCATGTTCGGCCCACCTCCGGTGAGGCGGCGGGCAGCGTCCGGGTTCGATTCCCGAATTACCGAGCAGCCCCCGCACGATGCACCAGTAACCGTGCACGGCGCACGGAGTACTACCGCGTCCTGATCGCCGCCCGGGTGAGGGCGGGTCAGGGGTCCTCCGAAGACCGTTCACGTGCGGCGGGCGCTGGCTACCGGCCTGCCAGGCTCGGCGATTCGGGCACAGGCGCCGCGCGGTGTAATAACCTTCCCCTCAACACCCGGCTCGGACGTGTGGCCGAGCCGGGTGTTGAGGGAGGATTAGGAAGCTTGCAATCCCCAGTATGGATAATGCCCATTGCCGTCCACCTTGACTACGGTACCGCTGGCCAGGCTATTAACGGTCGTCAGAGCCAAGGCATCACCATTACCTTCTACGTTGAGGAGCAGATATCCGGAGCCTTGCACGTACTCGACCGCCCACGTTTCGAGAGTATCTCCGTTATGCTGGTCGTCGCACGGCTCATCGTAGAGAACACCCGTAGACGGGTAAACTACCTTCTCGCAGTCTGCGCCGGCTGGGTTAATCTGCATTTCATATCCTGGCCCAAACCTGCCGTAATTTGAGCCATTAGCAGCGAAGTAGAAACAGGCGTTGTAGTTGCCGATCGTCGTTGCGTTGTGAAGACCGGCGTCTCTCATGTACAAGCCAACGCCATCGTCGGCGGTGACGTACCAGCAGGTTTTGTTGGGTATGGCAGCAGCAGTTGCCGTGAACGGCTGGGTTGTTGCCCTGAGTGCTGGTCGCGCTGCCGTGGCTGCCGTTGCGGTACTCGCACCGGTTAGCGCGAGCAGGGGCAGCGCGGCCGCGATGGCGGAGCTGATGAGCTTTGTCCGTAGTTGCATTTCGGGCTTTTGACCTTTCTTTCGGCGTGAGTTCGTGCTCCAACTGCCTGATCCGCTCCGGATCGGTGGCACCTGGCGCGCATAGGGCAAACGGTTCATATCGAAACACTCACAGTCCGACGGCACCAGAGCATGAATGACGCACGAATGTTCCATCCACCGCCGCCATCTGCGCAAACTTCGGCGGACCCAATCCTTCGCGCGACAGGAAGTGGCTTGCTACCGCGCCATCGGCCAGTATGGCCCGGCTGACCTCGAACGGGCGGGCGTGGGAATCGAGCTGCCTGAAGATCCAGAAACCGAGATCCAACTGCTCCTCCTCTCGCAGGGTGAGGGCCAGCAGGTCGAGTTCAAGCGTCAGCATCCGGACGGCTCGGCCGATTCAAAGCGGACTGTGTTCAAGGCCATCGCTGCGTTCGCGAACGGGTCCGGTGGGAACATTCAGCTGGCGGTATATTCCCGCAAGCGGAGTGAAGTCTGTCGTCGTTGTACCATGACACCCATTCCGCTGTCGCCACGGTCACGTGCCCGGCGTCCTGCCACGGACCCTCGTGCCACGCCGGGGATCCGGCACCGCCCGCCGCTGCCCGGCGGCTACGTCGGCCTTGGATCGCAGGTCTGGGCCTGGCTGGCCTTGCACCGCCTGGGCGCTGGCGGCTCCGATGCCCTGTCCCGGGCCCGCGCGCTGGCCCGGCTGCTCCCGGACGCGGTCGCCGCCAGCGAGGAAGCTGAACTCCTGGCCGGGGCCGCCGGGGCGATCATCCCGCTACTGCACCTAGCCGCCGTCACCAGCGAGAATCAATGGCTCGACCAGGCCACCGCCATCGGAGACCGCCTGATCGAGACAGCCCGCTGGGAAAACGACACCGCCTGCTGGCCCTCCCCGCGCTGGCCGCGAGGCCTGGGCGGGCTCTGCCACGGCGTCACCGGGATCGGATGGTCCCTGGCCCGGCTGGCCCTGGCCACGGGCCAGCCCAGGTTCAGCGGCCTGGCCATGGCCGCGTTCGCCTTCGAGGACACCCTTTACGACCCAGACGCCGGAGGCTGGCACGGCGCAGTCACCGGGTACGCCAGCACCACCCCCTTCCCCGGGCTGCTAGCCGGCACCAGCGGCATCGCCTACCAGCTCCTGCGCATGCACCCCGAGTGCGACCTGCCCTCAGTGCTCACCCTCCAGCCATGACCAGCAAGGCGACCACGCTGTCGCAAGGGCCACCGGTAGTCGCAGGCACCAGCGGTCAGCGGTACTCGGGTTTTCACAAGAACGGCGACTAAATCGGCTACGGACCGCAACCTGTCAGTGGCGCTGATCGCGGCGGGACGGCACGACGAGGCGGCAGGGAACTACAAAGCACGAGGTAGCTACTCTTGCCTTCATGGCTGACAGCACCTGCTCAGTCGGCAAGCCACCCGCAAAAGCGATCCTGGTCGACGGCCAGGCTACCGGTCACGTGGCAGGCCGACTCGGCGCATGAGGGTCAGATGGAGCTAGATCAGCTGGAGGCGTTCCTGGTACTTGCCGAGGAGCTGCACTTCGGGCGGACAGCGGCGCGGTTGCATGTGGCACAGTCGCGGGTGAGCCGCCAGATCGCTGCGCTGGAGCGCGAGGTTGGCGAGCGCCTGTTCGTTCGCACGAGCCGACGGGTAGAGCTGACCGCACTCGGCGCCGGGCTTCTTGCTGAGCTGGTACCAGCTCACGCCGCGCTGCGACGGGCCGTGCGCAACGCGCAGGTCAGCGCCCGCGGCATCACCGCGGCGTTGCGCATCGGCTGCACAGTGACGACCGGCGGCTACCAGCTCAACCGGCTGGTGAAGATCTTCGAGTCACGCTATCCACAGTGGCCGGTCATGGTCAGCGAGCTGCCGTTCGAGAATCCGTTCAAGATGCTGGTGTCCGGGGATGTCGACGTACTCGCGCACTGGGTGATGGGAAGCATGCCAGGGATAGAGCTTGGCCCGGTCGTTGCGACGTCGCCACGCGTCCTGGCGGTGGCGGTTGACTCGCCTCTGGCGGCGGAAACCGCTGTCTCTGCCGAAGTTCTGGCCGACTGGCCGGTGCCTAATCTTCAGCCGCTTGATGAGCGGGTCCGCAACCTGTTCATCCCGCAGCAGACGCCGTCCGGGCGCCCGGTGCAATTCCATCCAGCCCCGATATCGACCATGAGTGAAATGATCAGCCTTGTGGCGCGCGGCATCGTCGTTCACCCGACCATCGCTTCGGTTGCCCAGGTCACTCACGGGCAGGAAATCGCGCTCGTCCCGATCAACGACCTCCCGCCGCTGAAAGTCGGCTTGTACTGGGCAGAAGGAAATACCGACGATCGCATCCGGGCGCTCATCCGCGAAGCGCGCAGCGCCCGGCTACCCGCCTCACGGGGACCGGATAAAGGCAGCAGCGTGGGCAAGGGCCCACTGATGGAAGGTACGGGGCGGCTGCCCGGTGATCTCGGCGACGGCCGGGTAGATGACAGAGTCGTCTAGGCTGCCGCGGACGTAGAAGTCAAAGAAGGCCTCGACGTACTCGGCTGGCATCTGGGTGGCCATCTGGGCATAGGCAGCCTCGTTCGACTGTGCTACGAAGCGCAGCGGCCGGCCCAGGACGCTGGCTAGGATGCGAACCCGGTCACCTGGCCTCAGCGCCTCGGGTCCGCTGAGGCGGTAGACACGTCCGGAGTGCCGCTCGTCATGCTGGCCGGTGACCAGGACGGTCATGGCGACGGCTGCGATGTCTTGCGGGTCGATCGCGGCTATAGGCACGTCGGCGAACGGGGCTTCCAGCGCGTCGCCGGCCCGAAGCTGCGCTGCCCATTCCAGGGTATTCGACATGAACCCGGCCGGGCGCAGGATGGTGAAGCGCAATCCTGCGGCGTGTACCGCGTCCTCTGCCTGGCTCATGTAACGGGTGACTGCGTTCGATGACGCCTGGTCCCCCGCCGAGCTTCCCGACAGCAGCACCATATGTCCGACCCCGGCACGCACGGCATCCGCGAGCAGCTCGGGCGTTGCCGGGTAGCCGGGCAGGAGAAACAACGCATCCACGCCTGTCCAGGCTGTCCGCAGGCTCGCCGGATCGTTGAGATCGGCGACCACTTCCTCCGCCGCGGCCGGCAGCCCGCTGCTGGCGCGCTTCCGCGTGACAGCGCGGACATCATGGCCCGCCTGGCTAAGCAACTTGACCAGCTCACCGCCGACATTACCGCTGGCGCCAGTCACCAGTACCCGCATGTGCTGCTCCTGCCCTCACGCTGCCATCCCGCACCACCCTCCTGGCTGTTGAGCCGGTCATCAACCCCGATCTGAGCAACAAGCCATGCCACGGCAGCATCGTCGGGCACGAATGGCCGTGACCTCGATCAATGCCCGGACAGCATTGCTGGTTACCCGGATAGCTGTTGATCGCCCCCACGCGACCGGCCCAGACTGGCAGCCAGATGTCGCGGACGGGCGACGGCAGAAAATAGCGCCGTGTGGCATATAGCAGGCAACTATGTTGCCTTCCCCCGAAAGCGCATTCTTTTTAACCAGGCTCGCTGATTAAGGAGCACATCATGAAGATCGCAGTTGCCGGAGCGACCGGCCGGCTCGGGCGCCACGTCGCCGAGGCGCTCGGGGAGCGCGGCCACGAGGTCGTGCCCATAGCCCGCGCCGTCGGCGTGGACCTCATCACCGGCACGGGACTCGAGGAAGCGCTAGCCGGGGCCGAGCTGATCGTCGATGCCGCCACCGGACCCTCTCCCGAGCAGCGTGAAGCCACGGATTTCTTCGTCACCAGCGCACGTAACATGCAGGAGGCGGGGGTACGGGCCGGCGTCCGGCGGGCCATCGTCGTGTCGATCATCGGCACTGGCAAGTTCACCGGCGGGTACGGTCTGGCCAAGATCGCGCAGGAGGAGGCGTGGCAGTCCGGCTCGATCCCGGTTCGTATCCTGCGTGCCGCCCAGTTCCACGAGTTCGTCGCTCTGCTGCTTGACTGGGGCACGAGCGACGATGTCGCCCGGGTTCCCGTCATGCGAACGCAGATCGTCGCGGCGCGGGCGGTCGCCGGGGTGATCGCGGATCTGGCAGAGTCGCCCTGGACCGGCTCCGCCGGCCCGATCGAGGTCGCGGGACCTCGCGAGGAGGACATGGTGGCGCTGGCCACGATGCTCGCAGCGCGTCGCGGCGGGCCGCCGAAGGTCGAGGGCGCACGCGACCCGGCCGACCCGGACGCCGAAATGCAGGCGACTGGCGGTCTCCTGCCCGGCCCAGCAGCATGCCTGGTCGGGCCGACATTCGAGGACTGGCTCGCCGGCCAGCCATAGCAGCGACGGTTTGCGCGCGAGGCCCCGATCCGGCCAATGATCCAGAGCGGAGAAGATGCCATGAGTTCCATCATCTTTAACATCACGTTCGATTGCGCCGATCCCCGCGCGCTGGCCAGGTTCTGGGGGCAGGTCACCGGGTGGCCGGTGATCGAGGACCCCCGGCCGGGCTACGAGGAATCCGCAGTCGCGCCGACGCGAGAGGGCTGCCCGCGGCTGTATTTCGTCAGGGTTCCGCAGGAGAAGACCGTCAAGAACCGGGTGCACCTCGACATCATGCCGGCCGACAGGACTCAGGACGAGGAGATCACCCGGCTCACCAGGGCCGGCGCAAGGATCATCAGCGACAGGCGCCCCGAGTTCGGCTGGGTGCTCCTGGCTGACCCCGAGGGTAACGAGTTCGACGTTGAGATCAGCGTCGCTGAACTGGACGCTGCCCGGGTAGCGGAGGCCGGTAATGGACGGGGTGAAACGGCCCGCTGAGGCAGGTGTTTGCGGCGCTGGACGGGCGGGTTGGGGATGGCCGCATGAGTCCGTCCGGCTAGGCGTCGCGGAACCGGAACGTCAGGGCGCCGGCCAGCATCGCCGTGGCGGCCCAGATCGCCAGCACGCCCAGCCCGGCCCAGGGCGTGATCACCAGGCTCCGCAGGCCAGTGGTGTCCTGGATGGTCAGCCCTGACACCGTGGGTGTCCACCGCTCGAGCCGGTGCTGCCAGTGCTCGTTCCCGATGAACGACAAGATGATCGGGAACAGGTACAGGAGCGCGAGGACGGTGCCGATGGACACGGCTGAATCTCGAACGATCACCGCGACGCCGAGGCTCATCAGCGCGATCAGGCCCAGGTACAGGACCGAACCGGTGGCGGCGCGCAGCGCTGGCCCGTAGTTCAGCCAGACCGGGTGGAAGCCGCGTGCGGCGGTAAAGCCATGGCCGGGCAGGATCAGGTGCCCGGCCAGCACCGAGCCGAACACCGCCACCGCGCCGGTCACCAGCACCAGCGCGGCCAGCAGGATCGCCTTGGCGGCCAGCAGCACATGCCGCCTGGGCATCGCCGCGAGCGTGACGCGCATCAGGCCCGAGCCGTACTCGTTGCTGACGGTGAGAACGGCCAGGATCGCGACCAGTGCCTGACCAAACTGAACTCCGGTCAGGCTGAGCTTGGCCGGGTCGACCGGGCAGGTCAGGTTCCGCGGGCAGTGCGCGGCCCCGGCGGCCGCGGCGCTGACCGCGATGGTCAGCGCCGCGACCCCGAGGAGCAGCCAGGCGGGTCCGGGCACCGTGCGAAGCTTGGTCCACTCGGCGTGCAGCGCATGCCGCAGGCTCGCCCCGCGCGCTGCCGCCGCGGCCATCGCCGGCGCTGGCCGCGTCCGCGCGGCGGTGCTCATGCGTCCCGCCGCCGCAGCAGGACCAGCGCGAGAACCAGGGCCGCCGCCGTCCACAGGCACAGCACGCCAAACCCGGCGTAGGGCGACAGCGGATAGTAGCCGCGAACGGGCGAGATGACGATGGCGACCTGCGAGTACCGCGGGATGCTCTGCTCGATCGCCAGGGCCGCGGCCGGGGTCAGCCGCAGCAGCCAGTCGCCGGCCCCGGCGGGCAGGATCTGGAGCCCGGCCAGCAGGAACGGCATGACGACCGCGGCGACCGCGATCGTGATCGCGGCCGCGCTGCGCCGCAGGATGGCACCCAGGGCGAGGGCGAAGACGGCGGCCAGGGCCAGCATCGCCGCCGTGCCGACGATGACCCGCACCTCGGTCAGGACGGGCGCGGCCAGCAGCACCTGGCCCTGTTTCTCTTCCCTCGGCACGCCAACGGCGATCGAGACCGCCGCGGCCACCAGTCCGGTGACGAAGGTCACCGCGCCGATCACCACGGCCTTGGCGGCCAGCACCGCACCGCGGCGCGGGGTCGCTGCCAGCGTGGTGCGGATCAGGCCGCGGCGGTACTCGGTGCTGAAGTACATTGACGCCACGACGACGATCACGATCAATCCGAGGAACGCGCCCACCAGGCTCTGCTCGATGGTCACCGTGGGGAGCCCGCCACCTGGCCCCGGCGTTACCGGCGCGATGTCGCCGGAGCCCGTCACCATGAACGTGCCGCCGTTCCGGGTGAATGCCGCGGAGCCCGGGCCGCCGCCTGGCCCCGGTCCGCCGGCCGGGCCCCCGCCACCGACCGTGGTGCCGGCCCAGGTGCCGGGCGCATGGCCGGCCAGGCTGACGTGATCGAAGATTCCGGTGGCCTGGGCCGGGCCGCTGTCCCCGCTGACGCCGCCGAATGAGTTCTGGGTCACCGTGTAGTTCGGGGAGGCAGCGAACAGGCCGGCCTGGACGGCCGGGCGCAGCCCGGTGAGCTGGACCGTGCCCACCTGGGTCCAGTGCCTGCCGTCGGCGGAGTCGTAGCCGGTGATCGTGTCTCCCGAGCGTGTCAGCCGCAGCCATCGCGGATGCGCCGCCGAAACGGCACCGGGCAGCCCGGCCGTGTCCCCGGTGTAGTTGTCCTGCATCCGGACCCCGTGGCTGCCCGTCACCATCATCGCCGCGTAGGCCGAGCCCTGGTGAGTGCTCTGCTTGATGATGATTCCCGCCTTGGCCCACTGCGTCAGGCCGGGCACCATGCTGCCGTTGCCGGCCTGCGCGGGCCCCGCGCGGAAGTTCGCGTGCTCGCCGGTGAGCGAGGTGACGCGCACGGTGATGGTGCCGTTACCGGTCAGCGGCTGGCGCACGAAGGAGAAGCTGTCGGTCACGATCTCGCCGCCCGGCCCGTGCGGGATGTAGGGCAGGCAGGCTTTGCCGGATTTCGGCGGGCCGCCATTGAGCTGGCAGCCGATGCTCGCGTTGGCGGCCGCGAACACGCCGAGGAAGATGGTCAGCAGCGCGGCCAGTATCATGCCGATCACCCAGCCGCGCACGCTGCGGAACTTGATCCACTCGGCCCGCAGCAGCGAGCCGAAGCCGGCCTGGGATCCGTCGCCGGGCCCGGCTTCGAGCCGGGGCACAGAGCTGGCCTGGGTCATCGTGGCACCTCCGGCGTTTCATCGGCGTCGAAGCCAGCCGGGCGGAACTGGGCCGCCTGCTTGGTGAGCTCCAGGTAGGCCTGCTCCAGGCTCGCCCGGTGCGCGGAGACCTCGGAGAACGGCACAGCCTGCCCGCTGAGCAGCGCGACCACCCGCTCGGCCGCCAGCCCGGAGACCGTGAGCACGTCCTGCCCGGTGGCGACGACGGTGGCCCCCGCGTTCTCCAGCACTGCCTTCGCCTGCGGCCGGCCGGACGTGCGCAGCGTCACCCGATCGGCGGACGCGGCCGCCAGCAGGCTCGCCACCGTGGTGTCGGCGATGACCTTGCCGCGGCCTACGACCACCAGGTGATCCGCGGTGTCCTGCAGCTCGCTCATGAGGTGGCTCGACACCAGCACCGTCCGGCCCGCTGCGGCCAGCGAGCGCAAGAACCCGCGCATCCACACGATGCCCTCCGGGTCCATCCCGTTGAACGGCTCGTCCAGCATGATCGCGGCCGGGTCGCCCAGCATCGCGGCGGCGATGCCCAGCCGCTGCCGCATGCCGAGCGAGTATCCGCCGGCCCTCCTCCTGGCCACACCCTGCAGGCCAGCCTGCTCGATGACCGAGTCCACCCGGCTGGCGTTCAGGCCCTGCGAGTGCGCGAGCCAGAGCAAGTGGTTGCGGGCGGACCGGCTCGGCTGCAGTGCCCCCGCGTCGAGCAGCGATCCGATCACCCGCATCGGCCGCAGCAGGCTCGCGTACGGCTTGCCGCCGACGGTCGCCTGGCCCGCTTCGGCCGCGTCCAGGCCGAGGATGACCCGCATCGTGGTCGACTTGCCGGCCCCGTTCGGGCCGACGAAGCCGGTCACCTGGCCGGGCTGGACGGTGAACGACATGCCATCCAGCGCCAGGGTGGGACCGAACCGCTTTCGCAGTCCGGAGACTTCGATCGTGGCTTGCATTTCCGTTTCCTTCTGTCGTCAGGGGTGGAACTCGCCGTGACCTGGTTTACGGGAACGGCCATAACATGGGCCGCACGCAAGCTGTTATCCCGTTGTTAGGCCCGGCCGGGCATGCTGACGGGTGATGACCAGGCGCAAGCCCCTGATCAGGGCGTTGCCGGCGGGAGGGAGCGGCGGATGCGGGCCCAGCGCCAGCCGGGGTGGCGGCGCTGGCTGCGGCTGCCCGGCCGGACCGTGCGGATGCGGCTCACCATCCTCTACGGATTCTTGTTCGTGGTGTCCGGCGCGCTGCTGCTGGCGCTCGCCAGCGGCGTGGCCGTCCACAGTTCGGCCGTCGTGGCCAGGCCAGGCTTCGCCGGAAGCAAGCCGGACTCATCGCTGGCGCAGGCCGAGGCGCGGGTACACCAGCTGCAGGCGCAGGTCAATCAGCTGCAGTCGCAGCCGGCCGGGCCCCAGCCAGCCCCGCAGCAGGAGCTGTCGCATGTGCTGCTGATGGGATCGCTCATCGCGCTGGCGATCATGACGGCCGTCTCCCTGTTGCTGGGCTGGCTCGTGGCCGGCCGCGCCCTGCGCCCGGTCAGGCAGATGACCGCGGCGGCACAGCGGATCTCCGAGGACAGCCTGCACGAGCGGCTGGCCGTGCACGGGCCGCATGACGAACTGAAGGAACTCGGGGACACCATCGACGGGCTGCTGGAACGGCTGGAGGTCGCCTTCAACGCCCAGCGGCGGTTCGTGGCCAATGTCTCGCACGAACTGCGCACCCCGCTGACCACGATGCGGGCGGCGCTCGACGTGGCGCTGGCCAAACCCGAGCCCGCGCCGCCGCAGACAGTCGCGCTGGCCGGGCGGCTGCGCACCGAACTCGACCGGATTCAGAAGCTGCTGGAGGCCTTCCTCGTGCTGGCCAGGGCCCAGCACCGGGCCCTGGGCGGCCAGGCAGTCCTGCCGCTCGACTACATCGTCAGCTCCGCGCTGGCCGATCAGGCGGCCGCCATCGGCGCCATGAACCTCACCGTGCAGGACGCCAGCGGCCAGGGCGGCGCCTGGGTAGCCGGGAGCCAGACGCTGCTGAGCCGGATGGTGGAGAACGTGATCGACAACGCGGTGTGCCACAACGCCGAGGGCGGCTGGGTCGCCATCACGACGCGGGCGGATCACGGGCGGGCCAGGCTGATCGTCGAGAACGGCGGGGATGTCCTCGCCCCGGGTCAGGTGGCCGAGCTCATTCAGCCGTTCCGGCGGCTCGAAGCCGACCGGATCGGCACCGACAAGGGTTCCGGCCTCGGCCTGTCGATCGTCGCGGCAATCGCGGAAGCACACGGCGGCGCGGTGGAGCTGCAGGCCAGGACCGGTGGCGGGCTGCGGGTCTGCATCGAGCTTCCGGCCGCCGTGGCGACCACGCCGGCCAGCGTTCCCACGGGCACGCCGGGATGAGAGTCCTGGTGGTCGAAGACTCACGGTCGCTCGCCGAGGTGCTCGTGGAGGGCCTGCGCGACCAGGGCATGGCGGTAGACGCCGCGTGCGACGGCCTGGAGGCGGCCGCGAAGCTGGATCTCAACGCCTATGACGTCGTGGTCCTTGATCGCGACCTGCCCGGCATCCACGGCGACGTGCTGTGCCAGATGATCACCGACAGGAACGATCGGGCCATGGTCTTGATGCTGACCGCCGCCGGGGCGCCCGGCGACCGGGTGACCGGCCTGGGCCTGGGCGCCGATGACTACCTGGGCAAGCCGTTCCACTTCCCTGAGCTCGTGCTGCGCATCCGGGCCCTGGCGCGGCGGCAGCCATCCGCCCGCGCCCGGACCCTGCGCGCCGCAGGGATCGAGCTTGACCCGGTGCGGCGCACGGTGACACGGGACGGGCGGCAGCTTGACCTGTCGCTGAAGGAGTTCGGCCTGCTCGAGGCCTTGCTGATCGCCTCGCCCGCCTTCCTGCGCGCCGAGGAA
>DATBGO010000361.1:0-3138 GCA_036558005.1 Streptosporangiaceae bacterium
CGACCTCGCCGGGTGCCAGGCCGAGGCCCAGTGCCGCGCCCATGTTGTCGCCGGTGCCCGCCGCCACGGCCGCACCCCAGCCGGTCTCCCCCACGACCTCGGCGGGCTGCGCGACCCTCGGCAGCTCGGCCGGGTGGCCGAGCGCGGCCGTCGCCACCTCGGGCAGCCAGGTCCCGGCCGCGGGCGAGAAGTAGCCGGTGCCGGAGGCGTCGCCCCGGTCGGTGACCGGGTCAACCGGCTGCTCCGGCCCGCTGCGTTCCCCCGTCTCCTGGTGCCCGGCCGGCCGTTCCCGGTCCCCCTGGCCGCCGCGCAGCCGCCAGGTCAGCCAGTCATGAGGCAGCATGACGGCCCGGACCAAGTCGGCGTGCTGCGGTTCGTGCTCGGCGAGCCAGCGCAGCTTGGTGATAGTGAAGGAGGCGGTGGGCACGCTGCCGGTCTGGGTCGCCCACCACAGCGGGCCGCCCCGCTCCCGGATCAGCGCCGCCGCCGCCGGGGCCGACCGCAGGTCGTTCCAGAGCAGGGCGGGCCTGATCACCGCGCCGGCCTCGTCCAGTACCACCATGCCGTGCTGCTGACCCGCGACACCGACGGCGGCGGCCCGGTCCAGCAGGCCCTCACCGGCCTTGGCCAGCGCCGCCCACCACGCGGCCGGGTCGGTCTCCGTGCCGTCCGGGTGCGGCGCGCTCCCCTGGCCGACGACAGTCCCGTCATCGGCCCGGCACAGCAGCACCTTGGTGGACTGCGTGGAGGAATCCACCCCGGCCACGAGCATGGCGCCCCCTGTGTGTTGACGGAGTGAATTTACCCTGCGGCGGTTTCCGTCAGCCCACCAGGCTGTGGGTGATCAGGACGGTCGCGGAGGCGGCGGCGGTCACCAGGACCGCCACCCGGATCCGGCCCGCGTCGAGGAACCGGCGGAACCTGGCCGCGGCCGCGAGGCCAGTGGCGGCACAGGCCAAGAAGACCAGGCCCGCCTCCAGGTCGCGGGCGGGCAGGTGGCCGGTGAGCGCGAGCGCGGCTAAGGCCAGCGAGTTCCCCGCGCTCAGGAAGAGCGAGAGCGAGGCCCGCACCCGCGCGCCGGCTTCGCGCTGGTAGAGCAGGGCGACAGGTGGGCCGCCGATGGACGTGGCGGTGCCCGTCGTCCCGGACACCACCCCCGCGGTGAGGAGCGTCCAGCGGTTGCGGGGCAGCTCAGCCCCCAGCGCGGTGACGGCGATCACCGCCAGCACCGCCGCGCCGACCAGGACGCCCAGGGCCGGAACCGGCACGGCGGTCACCAGCCAGATGCCGGCCGCGGTGCCGACGAGACGGCCGGCCAGTGCCCAGGACACGCCCGGCCAGTCGGTGTGCCTGGCCTCCCGGGCCAGGATGAGGACGGGCAGTGCGGCGCCGGCCACCAGCATCGACCCGGGCATGAGGGCCGGGTCGAGCAACGTCACGACCGGTGCGGCGACCAGGCCGAGCCCCAGCCCGACCCCGCCCTGGACCAGCGCGCCCGCCGCGACGGCGATCCCGGCGACGAGGAACACGGTTGTGGGGGACATCTCGGAATTCGACGTTACCTGCGCGGGCTGACCCGGGCACCGTGGTGCCGGTCACACCCGCGGTGCGCGGCACCGTCACGACCGCGACCCGCGGGTGTGCGCGGGAAGCGCGGCCCGGGCCAGGAGCTTGCTATCCGGAAGCCTCCGGCAGCGTTATCGCCCGCCCCGCCTGCCAGCCGACGGCGAGCTCGCCGGCCAGGACGGCAAGCAGCACCACGACGGGGACCGTCCAGCCTCCGGTCGTGGTGTGCAAGAATCCCACGACCAGCGGGCCCGCCGCGGCCACGAGATAGCCCGCTCCCTGGGCAAACGCCGAAAGAGACGCGGAGACCACCGGGTTGGGTGCCCGGGCCAGGGTGTAGTAGATGGCCAGGCCAAGCCCCGCTCCCTGGCCGAGACCGAGCAGCAGCACCCATGCGGCGGCTCCGCCCAGCGGCGCGAACGCGGCGCCGATCAGGCCGACCGCGGCGAAGGTCGCCGTGAAGGCGGCCAGCCATCGCTGATCCCGGGTGCGGTGCGCGAGCACCGGCAGCAGCAGCGCGGTGATCCCGTTACCGAGATTCATCACCGCGAGCAACGTGCCCGCGTGTACGGCGTCCGCTCCCCTGTCCCGCAACAGCGTCGGCAGCCAGGAGAGCGTTGCGTAATAAATCAGGCTCTGCAGGCCCATGAAGCCCATGACCTGCCACGCCAGCAGGTGCCTGGACACTTTCAGCGGCCGGCGTTCCCCTGGCGGCCGGGCTCCGGCCGGCACCGTCCGGAAGCGCCATTGCGGCAGCCACGCCAGCACCGCCACTGCCACCGGCAGGACCCATATCCCGAGGGCCAGCGGGACCGACCCGCCGGACGCCTGGAATACCGGCACCGCTATCAGCGAGCCGAGGACCGCTCCAATGGCCAGGCTGAGCAGGTAGATCCCAATCAGCAGCCCCGCCCTGGCCGGCTGGCGCCGTTTGACCAGGCTCGGCAGCAGCACGTTCATCAGCGCGATGGCAGCGGAGGCGAGCACGGTGCCCGGGAAGAGCAGCCAGCCCGGCAGCGCGGCCCGGCCCAGCAGGCCCACACCGAGGAGCACCAGGGACGCCAGCAGGACACGCTCTTCCCCATATCGCCGTGACAGCGGCGCAGCGACACCGGAAAACACCCCGAAGCACAAGACCGGCGTTGCGGCGAGCGCGGCAAGGGTGGCCGACGACAGGTGCATGCTCGAGGACAGCTCGGGGAAGAGCGGCGGCAGGCTGGTGATCGCGGCGCGCAGGTTGAACGCGAGCACAAGGACGCCGGCCACGAACACTGCCGTGGCCCATCGGCGATGGCCTGCCCGGGCCGTCGCCGCCACGGGTGGTGCGGCAGAGTCCGGCATCTCCGGTCACGCTATCGTCTGGCGTGACCGCACCGGCACCCGGGCGGGACGCGCCGGCCGGCAGTAACTGCTGAGGGCTTTGCACTCGATTAACCCCCCTGGGTTAGCAGAGAACGCAGAACATACTGCATGATGCCACCGTGCCGGAAGTATTCGGCCTCTCCTGGAGTGTCGATCCGGACCGCGGCGCGGAACTCGCGCCCGTCCGCGCGCACGGTCACCTCCCGCGGC
>DATBGO010000362.1:0-1938 GCA_036558005.1 Streptosporangiaceae bacterium
TGCCGCGGGCGGAGAACA
Source organism: Streptosporangiaceae bacterium (assembly GCA_036558005.1). GTDB lineage: Bacteria > Actinomycetota > Actinomycetes > Streptosporangiales > Streptosporangiaceae > DATBGO01. The sequence continues at coordinate 19 of DATBGO010000362.1, forward strand.
GCCCGTCGCCCACCTACCAGGGCCCGGTCGCCGCCATCGGCCGGGCGCTGCCGCCCGGCGCGTGCGTGCTGTCCGATCAGGTGTCCCTGCTGGTCTCGGCCAGCCGGCTGGTCTCGGACCGGCCCGGCTGCCCGGTGGTGGTCGACGGCACCGGCACCAGCTACGCGCTCGCGCACGGCCAGAGCGCCCTGACCTCCGGGCAGGTGCCAGCCGTCGCGGCGGTGTGGCGGCACGCGTTCGGCGCCGCCCAGTACATCTGCCTGACCCCCTACAACCGGCTGCGGATCGCCTGGACCCCGCAGCTGACCGGCTACCTGCACAGCCACTTCCGGCTGGCGGCCGGGCCCTGGTCCCCGCTGCAGCTGTACGTCAGGAACGGGCTGGCGCTGCGCAGCTGATTCAGCTCTCGGCGAACATCCGCATGACCAGGCCGGTTCGCGGCTTCGGGTCGAATGATGTGGATTTACGCGGCACCTTCTCGCCGTGCGCGGCCACCGCGTACACGTCGGCCACCGACATCGGGCTGCAGATGACCGCGGTGCCTCCGGTCTGGTCCGCGGCCCGCACCGCGGCAGCGGCGTCGTGGTGCACGAACTGGACCCGCAGCTCGGTGTCGGGAATGCCCCAGATCCTGGCGATCAGCAGTTCCTGCAGCACGGACGCGGCCAGGCCGCGCCAGCGCTGCGACGCCCCGGCCGGCATCGCCGCGTCCACCTGTCCGGGGTCCGGGTCGGTCAGCAGGAACGCGCGGTCGCCCCCGGCGATCACGAACGCCACCCCGTTCGGGCTGGCCTCAGCGAGCGCGTTCTGCGCGTCCGCGAGCCGCCCCGTGCCGCCGGGTACCGGCTTCACCGTGAACGCGGCCGCCGCCTGGTCCGCCGCCACAGCCGGGTCCAGTCCCGGGATGACCCGGTGGATCGCCCCGACCCGCGGCGGGTAGGCCCGGCCGTCGACCAGCAGCGCCAGCCCGTAGTCCCACGGGCCCGGGCCCGCGCCCGCCGCCTGCTGGCGTCCCTGCAGGTCCAGGTAGGCCGAGTACCGGTGGTGCCCGTCGGCGATCACCGGCCGGGCACCGGCCAGGTCGGCCGCGATCGCGGCCAGCTCACCGGGGTCGCTGATCGCCCAGATCCGGTGCCGCAGGCCGTCGCCGGTCACCGCCTCCGCCAGCGGCGTCCTGGTCAGCGCGGCCTGCCTGGCCGTCGTGCTGGCCGCGCCGCACTCGCCGGTGTCATACAGCAGGAAAATGGGTTCCAGGTTGGCCTGGGTCGCCTCCATCAGCTGGCGGCGGCCGGTCACCGGTCCTGGCGCCACCCCCTCGTGTGGCAGCACGATCCCGGCCTCGAACGGCTCCAGCCGCAGCGCCCCGATCAGGCCCCGCTGCAGCACCGCCGCCTCGCCGTCCTCCGCGCTGATGCCCCCGGCCAGCGCCTGCTCGTATACATACAGGGCCGGCTCCGGGTCGGCGCGCAGGATCTGCTCGTCCTGCCAGCACCGCAGTGTCAGGGCGACCTCACGGTACTGATCGCCGGGATGACCATCCCGGCGGCGGGGCAAGATCAGCCGGACCACGTTGTGCGGGTCAGCCGCCATCAACTGGTCCTCTATGTCGTGCGCGATGACGTCGTACGGTGGAGAGGTGACCTCTGCCAGACCACTCACCCTGTCCTGGACATAACGGACACCTCGAAACGGCGCCAGCGCTAGGCTGCCCTGCCCGGCTGCTGCTGGCTCCTGGCCAGACGGAAGGATCTGCACATATGTCAGAAGGACCAACCGGCGGCCAGGATTCCCGGCCGGCCGAGGAGCTTGCGGACGGGGTCAGGCGGGCGGATGACACCTACGCCCTCTACCAGCGCGGCCTGGAGCTGCTGGGGCGCGGCAGCCCGGCGGCGGCGGCCCAGGTGCTGGAACGGGCCGCGG
>DATBGO010000363.1:0-1689 GCA_036558005.1 Streptosporangiaceae bacterium
GGCCGCCTGGGCGTCCTCGGTACGGCCGTCCGCCGCCGGGCGGCCTGCGTCGCGCACGTACCGGGTCAGCTGGGTCCCCCGATGACCGGAGCTGGACTGTGTTACCCAGGTTATCTGGGCAGCACGACGCTATGAGCCGCGGTGAGGCCGAGTCAAGCCGATAGCGGCCCCGGCGGCGGGCGTAGGCTGCGGGGTGAATTCCTCCCGACACGCCGTCAAGCAACGGAGACAGGACGTATGGAATCTAGCCCGGGCCCGTGGATCAGCGCGCTGCGTCACTCCCACAACCGGTTGCGCGCCAGCGTCGAGCCCCTCGGCCCGGACCAGCTGACGCAGCGGTCCTACCCCAGCGAATGGACGATCGCCCAGGTGCTGTCCCATCTGGGCTCGCAAGCCGAGATCTTCGGCCTGATGCTCGAGGCGGGACTGGCCGGGCAGGAACCGCCGGGCCGGGAGGATTTCCCGCCGATCTGGGACAAGTGGAACGCCAAGGACCCGCAGGCCCAGGCGACGGACGCGCTGCGCGCCGACCAGGCCACCCTGGAGCGGCTGGAGTCCATGGACGCCGGTGAGCGGGAGCGGCTGCACCTCAAGCTGTTCGGGATGGACATCGACACGACCGGTTTCGCGCGGTTGCGCCTCGGCGAGCACGCGGTCCACACCTGGGACGTGCTGGTCGCGCTCGACCCGGCGGCCACGCTGGCCCCGGATGCCGTCGACCTGCTCATCGACGTGGTAGACCAGGTCGCGGGCCGGAGCGCCAAGCCGGACGGCCAGCAGCGCACGGTCCGCGTGTCCACCACCGACCCGGAGCGGCAGTTCATCCTGGAGACGGGCGAGGAGGTCACGCTCACGCCCTCGGATGGCGATGACCCGGCCGAGCCGGGGCGATCCGGGCTTCGGCTGCCCGCTGAGGCGCTGATCCGGCTGGTCTACGGGCGGCTGGACGAGGCGCACACCCCGCCGGCCGAGACCGCCGGGGTCGAGCTCGACGAGCTCCGGCAGATCTTCCGCGGGTTCTAGCCCGGGCCGTCACCGCCCGGGCGTTCCCGGGCGCCGCGGAGCGTGATCGCGGCCAGCCCGGCGGCGAACACCACGGCGGCGCACAGCGCGCCGCCCACGTCGTGCGGCGGCCGGGCCGGCCAGAGCCAGGGGGTGCCGACCGCGGGCGGGTGCCAGTCGGTGTACAGCCCGTACACCCCGGCCACCAGGTAGGTGAGCGGGCCGGTCCAGGCGAGCGGCGCGCCGAGCACCGTGGCGCACAGCAGGCCGATGCCGGTCAGCCCGGCCACGTTGCGCAGGATGTCCGGGAAGCCGCCGGCCAGCGGCATGCCGGTGCCGGCCGCGGCCAGCGCGCCGGCGGCCAGCCCGGTGAGGGTGACCGCGGTGCCCAGCCGCAGGTACGGGAGCCACCGGCCGGTCGCGCGTTCCGGGTCGCCGAACGGGCTGCCGGCTGTGACCGCGATGATGGCGGCGCAGGCGGTCTCGAAGATCAGCGGCAGCTGGAGCGCGCCGTACTCGTCCCAGTGCCCGTACAGCGCGCCCCGCAGGCCGGCGGCGCAAGCCGCCAGCAGGACCAGGGCGGCCGGCAGGCGCCGGCTCGCGGCGTGCAAGCGCACCAGGCGCACCGGCACCGCCGTCATGGCAGCTGTGCCGGCGAGAGGCGGCCGGACCGCAGCGCGGCCAGGT
>DATBGO010000364.1:0-12959 GCA_036558005.1 Streptosporangiaceae bacterium
TCTCGTGGTTTCCGGGTGGTGTTTTCAGAGGAGGTTTCCCTGTTTCCGGCGGGCCTTTGTGCCTGGTTATCAGGCCCGGGTATAAGGGCCCTATTCTTTAGGCCCGGGTATAACGGCCCGGGTATAACGGCCCGCCAGCCGGGTCACGGCGACGGGAGAGCGGCGCCGGTGGTGTCCAGATGTTGCCCGGGTCGGCGGAGTCGTAGCAGGAGACCGGGCCGTGCTGGCCGCTGGCGGGGTAGCAGGCCTGGGCGAAAGCGGTCGTTCTCGGTCAGGATGCCGGGGTGATGTTCGACAGGCTGGCGCCGCCCTAGATCGTGTAGCCGCCGCCGGCGAGCCATGGCGTGCCCGGCGATGACGGCGGTCGCTGCCAGCTGCCTCCAGTCAGGCTGGCCCGGCCGGCGGCAGACCGCGGAGATGGCGTTATGGACGCTGGTTGAGCCTGGTCACGAACGCGGCGGCCTGCGAACGCCGTTGCATTCCCAGCTTGGTGAGCAGCGAGGACACGTAGTTCTTGGCGGTCTTCTCGGCCAGGAACATGCGATCGGCTATCTGCCGGTTCGTCAGGCCCTCGCCGATCAGTTCGAGGACGCGTTTCTCCTGCTCGGTGAGCGCCGACAGCGGGTCGACGCTGACCATCCGCTCGCGCAGCCTGGCCATCACCCGCTGGGCCGCGTCCGGGTCGAGCGTCGACCGGCCCGCCGCCACCGCGCGGACCGCGGCAACCAGGTCAGAGCCGCAGGTCTGCTTGGACACGTAGCCGGCGGCTCCGGCCATGATCGCGCCGAGCAGTGCCTGGTCATCGCCGTAGGAGGTGAGCATCAGGCACGCCGGGGCGGACTGGGCCGACCGGATCTCGCGGCAGACCGCGACCCCGTCGCCATCGGGCAGCCGCACGTCGAGCACGGCCACGTCCGGCCGTAACGCCGGTATCCGGGCCAGGGCGGCGGCCGCGGTGCCGGCCTCGCCGATGACCTCGATGTCGGTCTCGGCGGACAGCAGGTCCCGCACGCCGCGCCGGACTATCTCGTGATCGTCGAGCAGGAAGACCGTGACCGGGCGCGCCGCCGGACTGTCCTGGCCGGCACTGTCCTGGCCGGCACTGTCCTGGCCGGCACCGTCCTGGCCGGCACCGTCCTGGCCGGCACCGTCCTGGCCGGCACTGTCATTGCCACTGCCGCTCGCCTGGCTCATCCGCGCTGCCCCTTGTCGCCATGGCGGCCAGCTTTGCACGTGCTCAGTCGTGCTTATCGACCAGCCGTCATCGCTATCGTACTATCTGTAATTAGAAAAAGCGTCAGCAGTCTTAGCCGGTCGATTATCGGGCATTACGGGCATCCTGTCTGTTGTTTCCGTCCCGTAGCCGGCTGGCCAGTTGAGGGCGGCTGCTGACCCGGACGCGGCTCACAGAGACCGCGGAAAACCGGCACCGAAAGGGGTGAGTCGAGAATGGCCGGTGGTCCGGCTGGCTTACGGGTCCTCGTCGTGGACGACCTCACCGAGATGCGGACTCTCATCCGGCGCGCGCTCAGCGCCCGCGGCTACGCCGTTGACGTCGCGTCCTCGCTCACCGAGGCGCGGGAATTAGGCCCGGCCGGGTACGCCGCGGTGCTCGTCGATGCGCACCTGGGTCCTGAGCAGGGCATTGACCTGATCAAGGACCTGGAAGCCGAGGACCCGGAGGCGGCCAGGCGGTGCATGCTGATGACCGGCGGGTCAGCGGGCGCGGTGCCCGACGGCATCCCGATCCTGGCCAAGCCGTTTCAGCTGACCGAGCTGCTGTCGGCCGTGCAGGCGCTGCACGGCCGAAGTTCGGCCGCGGCCGCCGGGCGCCGCCAGGACCAGGAGACGGCGGTGCCGCCAGAGCCAGCGCCAGCCGGCCCGGAGCCCGCCAGCCCGGCTGAACTGGCGGCGACCGACCAGCGGGTCTGGGGGCTACTGGAGCTGGGCCGCGGGCTGCGGGTGCGCGAGCGCGGCGAGCTGGCCGACTTCCTGCACGACGGCCCGATCCAGGAACTCACCGCGGCCGGGCTGGAGCTGCAGCTGATGGCGAAGGCAACGGGCCAGGACAGCAGCCGGATCGAGTCGGTGCTGGAGCGGCTGGAGACCGCGGGCCGGTCGCTGCGCTGGCTGGTCGACGGGCAGTGGCTGCTCCAGGTGACCGAGACCCAGCTGTTGGCCGCGATGGAGCGGCGGACCACTTGGCTGCTGGCCGCGCCGGTGGTCGTGGACACCGACGGGCAGCCCGGTGCGCTCAGCCCGGCGGAGGTGCCCGCTGTCACCGACGTGACCGAGCTGATGCTGCTCAGCCTGATTCCGGTCAGGCCGCCGGTACGGGCCAGGGTCACGGTGCGGGCCCGCGACCAGCTGATCGAGATTGGCCTGATCCTGACACCGGCCGGCGACGGCCAGCGGCTGGACGAGGCGGGGACCGGCCAGGCCGGCCAGGCCAGGGCCGCGCTGGACCGCCTGGCGTCCGTCCTGGCCAGCCCCGCGCGGGCCGAGCTCGGGCCGCGGCAGTGGCGGGCCTGGATCACCCTGCGCAGGCCGGGCGGTCCGGGGGAACGCGAGCAGCCGCCGTGACCGGGCGGCCCTGGCCCGCTGGCTGAGGCAGGAACCGTGCGCAGCCTGTCCGATCACATGTCGGTGGCCCTGCTGGAGGCGGCACCGGACGCGATGGTGTGCGTCGACGCGGGCGGCCGGATCGCCCTGGTCAACGCCCAGGCCGAGCGCATGTTCGGCTACCGGCGCGAGGACCTGGTCGGGAAGCCCGTCGAGATCCTGGTCCCCGACACCCAGCGGGCGCCGCACCCGCAGCACCGGGCACAGTACGTGGCCGACCCGCGGCCCCGGCCGATGGGCGCGGGGATGGAGCTGGCCGGCCGTCGCAGTGACGGCACGACCTTCCCGGCCGAGATCTCGCTGTCGGCGATCGAGACCGACGACGGGCTGGTGATCACCGCCGCGGTGCGCGACGTCACCGAGCAGCGCGAGGCCAGGGCCGAGCGGGAGCGGCTCAGGTCCCAGGCCGAGCGGGACCGGCTCGAAGCGCGGATGCATCAGTCGCAGCGGCTGGAAAGCCTGGGCCAGCTGGCCGGCGGGGTGGCACACGACTTCAACAACCTGCTCGGCGTGATCTCCAGCTACGCCTCGTTCGTCGCCGACGAGGTGGCCAAGGAGCCCGGCCAGGTCCAGTGGCAGACGGTGCGCGAGGACATCGAGCAGGTTGAGCAGGCCGCGGTGCGGGCCGCGGGGCTCACCAGGCAGCTGCTCACCTTCGCCCGCCGGGACGTGGTCCAGCCGCGGGTGATCAACCTGAACGACCTGGTCCTGGAAGTGCAGCAGCTGCTGGTCCGCACCCTCGGCGAGCACGTCGAGCTGGTCACCGGGCTGGCCGATGACCTGTCCCCGGTGCTGGCCGACCGCGGCCAGATCGAGCAGGTCCTGGTCAACCTCGCGGTCAACGCCAGGGACGCGATGCCGATGGGCGGGCGGCTGACGATCGAGACGTCTAACACGCTGGTGGACGAGGCCTACGCGGCCCAGCGGGCCGATGTCAGGCCCGGAAGGTACGTGACCGTCAAGGTCAGCGACACCGGGTCAGGGATACCGCCGGAGATCATCGAGCGGGTCTTCGAGCCGTTCTTCACCACCAAGCCGGAGGGCGAGGGCACCGGCCTCGGCCTGGCCACGGTCTACGGGATCGTCTCGCAGGCGGGCGGGACGGCCCGCTTCTACTCCGAGCCGGGCCTGGGTACCACCCTGACCGTGCTGCTGCCGGTCACCGAGCTCGGCGCCGAGTCCGCCCCGCCGCATCCCAGCGAGCCCGAGCGCAGCGGCGGTGAGACGGTGCTGGTGGTGGAGGATGAGGCCGCGATGCGGGAGGTGACCCGGCGGATCCTGGACCGGGCCGGCTACCGGGTGCTCGCCGCGGCCAGCGGCCGGGAGGCCCTGCAACTGGTCGCCGGCCAGCGCGAGCACGTCGATGTGCTGCTCACCGACGTGGTGATGCCGAGAATGCAGGGCCGGGTGCTGGCCGAGCGGCTGCGCGGGATGCAGCCGGACCTGCGGGTGCTGTTCATGTCCGGGTACACCCAGGGCCTGCTGAGCGGCCAGGGCGTGCTGGCGCCGGGGGTACATCTGATCGAGAAGCCGTTTTCCCGTACGGCCCTGCTGACCAAGCTGCGCGAGGTGCTCGCCGCGGCGTGCTGAGCCAGCCGGGTCAGCTGGCCGGCTCGCCGCCGCCGGGCTGTTCGTAGCCGCGGTGCGCGGTGGTGGCCGGGTCCCAGCGCAGGAACGCGACCGTCTGCCGGTACAGCGGGGCGGGCTCGTCCGCCCACCAGGGCACGGGCAGGGCCGCGGCATCCTGGTAGGCCGGCAGCGGGCCGGTGATGTCGGGCAGCAGGGGCCCCGCCCGCACGACGGCCGCCGGCGGCACGGCAGCGGCCGGCCCGGCACCAGCAAGCTGGGCGGTGGCGGCTGGCTGGCCGGTGGCTGCCTGCTGCCCGGTGGCCTGCTGCCCGGCGCCGGCGGGCGGCGCGGTGGCGGGCCTGAGCACCGCGATGACCGCCCGCATCCGGTACCCGAGCAGCCCCATCACCGCCAGCCCCGCGATCCCGCTGACGATCAGCGCGGTCAGGTCGTCCGGCGCGGCCCTGGCCAGCCCGAGCGCGCCGACCCCGGTAAGCACCGCGCCGGCCAGCGGCAGCCACAGCCGGGCGCCCAGCGCGGCCGGCGAGATGCCGACCCGGGCCAGCTCGCTCAGGTACCAGGGCAGGATCACCCCCGCCGCGACGGCGACCTCGCCGATCGCGACGCCGTCGATGCCGCCGAGCCTGGCCCCGGCGATGAGGGCGGGAATCAGCGCGAGGAACCAGCCCAACTGCACCGTGAACACCGCCCGGGCCCTGGCCAGCACCACGAAGAAGTCGTAGGTCAGCTCGAAGAAGATGCGCAGCGCGGCCAGCAGCCCGAGCCAGGCCAGCGCCTGGGCCGCCGGGAGCCAGCGCGCGCCGTAGGCGAACCCGATCATCGGCACCGCCGACCCGCTGATGACCAGGCAGACCGGCAGGGCCACGATGCCGAGGATGGCCGCGGCGGACAGGAATCCGGTGCGCATGGCGGCGTGGTCGTGCTGCAGCCGGGCGAACGCGGCGGGCGCGACGCTGCGGACCGGCTGGGAGAAGATGTTGACCGGCCAGGCGGCCAGGTTGAACGCCAGCACGTAGTAGCCGAGCGCGGTGGCACCCAGCATCCGGCCGATCACGAGCTGGTCCAGGTTGGAGACCGCGAACACGACGACGGCCGAGCCGGCCAGCGGCACCGAGTACTTCAGCAGCGCCCTGGCGATGGAACGGTCGAAGCCGGCCCGTAGCCGCTGCGGCGAGAACGCCACATACAGCACCGCGGCCGCCACCGCGCCGGTGATCCGGCCCAGCGCCAGGCTCATCGCGCCGAAGCCCGTCACCGCGAAGACGACCGAGACGCCCGCGCCGAGCCAGTTGTTGACCTGGTCGGCGATCATCTTCCTGTCCTGGCGGAAGTGCCGCTGCAGCAGCGCGTTCGGGGTGGCGACCAGCCCGTCCAGGAGCACGTTCAGCGCCAGCACCCGGATCACGCTGGCGGCGGCTGGCGCGCCCATCGCCCGGGCATAGCCGGGCGCGCCGGCGAAGCAGCCCGCGTAGACGATGAGGCTGGTGATCAGCGACATCGTGGTGACGGTCGGGGCGATCTGCTTGGGATCACCGGGCCAGCGGACGATCGCCAGGCTGAGCGAGACGTCGTTGAAGCTCAGCACGGCCAGCAGGAACACCCAGGCGACCGCGTAAGTGCCGAACGCGTGCGGGCCGAGCAGCCGGGCCAGCAGGATCCCGATGCCGAGGGTGCCGAGCCTGCCGATCGCGTTACTGACGAAGGTCCAGCCCAGCGCCCGGCTCGCCCGGCCCGCCAGGGTGTCCGCGGCCGGCAGCAGGGGCCGGCCGGCTGGCCGGCCCGGTGCGCGGCGCGCACGCCGTGGGCCGGCCCGCCGGGCGCCGGCCTGCCGCCGGGCCCGGTCCCCCGCCGCCCTCACCAGCCCGCGGCGGGACCGGCGCCTCGGCCGTGCCCGGGCCCGGCCGCTGACCCGGCCAGCGGGCGCTCAGATAACGCCGCCGGGCGGGCGCCGATGACGGCGGTGCCGATGACGGCGGTGCCGATGACGGCGGTACCGATGACGGCGGTACCAAAGATGACAGTGCCGATGACAGCCGTGCCGATGACAGCCGTGCCGATCAGGACGCGAATCTCGGCATTAGTCGGTAACGGCCTGATCGGGTACATACAGCAGGTCCTCCCTGAATTCCGCCGCGGTCCTGGGGCTGGCCAACACGATAACTAATCCAGCCCTCGACCCGGGCGAGCTCGCCAGCCAGCCGGCCGCCGCTGGCCTGGCGCGGCGCTGGCCTGCCGACATTATGACGCCGTTTCGTCACGCTGGCCATTGCTATTCGATGGTCACATATCCGGTTAAAGGCTGAATCGCCAGAACGCGAACTAATGGCGTTACCCGGATAAAGCGATCCGGCGCGGCTGAATAACCAGCCGCGAGCGCATTGGCCAGCCATAATCGGATGCCGTGACGACCGTCGTGATTCCCGCCCACAACGAAGGCCGGGTGATCGGGCGCCTGCTCAGCCGGCTGCTGCCAGCCGCGGCCGCGGGCGACTTGGACGTGCTTGTCGTCGCCAACGGGTGCACCGACGACACCGCCGAGGTGGCGGCCTCGTTCGGGCCGCGGGTGCAGGTCATGTCGATCCCGGTCGCCTCTAAGCACGAGGCGCTGACCGCTGCCTACCGGTCGGCGGCCGGGTTCCCGCGGGTCTTCGTGGACGCGGACGTGGAACTGGGCGCCACTGACATCAAGCGCTTAGCCAGCGCGCTGGGCCAGCCCGGGGTCCTCGCGGCCGCGCCGCGGCGGCACCTGGCCCTGGCCGGCCGGCCGTGGCCAGTGCGCTGGTACTACCAGGTCTGGGACCGGCTGCCCGAGGTCAGGCGCGGGCTCTGGGGCCGCGGCGTGATCGCGGTCGGCCCGGCCGGGCAGCAGCGCATCGCGAGCCTGCCGCCGCTGCTGGGCGATGACCTCGCCGTCGCGCTGTCGTTCACGCCCGCGGAGAGCCGGATCGTGCCGGACGCCCGGGTCGTCGTGCATACCCCGCACACGCTCGCCGACCTGCTGCGCCGGCGGGTCCGGGCGGCGACAGGGATCGTCCAGATGGAGCGGGCCGAGCAGGCCCCCGCCTCGACAGCGCGGACCCGGCTGCCGGACCTGGCCGCGATCACCTGGCGGGAGCCCGCGATGGCACCGCGGGTGGCGCTGTTCCTGGCCGTGGCCGCCCTGGCCAGGCTGCGCGCCCGCCGGCTGGTCGCCAGCGGCGACTACTCCACCTGGCTGCGGGACGAGAGCAGCAGGCAGGTCGGGGCGGCGGCTGACGCCGGGCCCGGGCGCCCGCCGGCCCACGACGGGCCCGGCTGATGCGGCGGGCTCATGCGGCGCCCGGCCGGTGGGACGACCTGATCGTGGTGTGCGCGGCGAACAGCTACGACGGGGCAAGGATGGCGGACTCGCACCTGGCCGGGCACCTGGCCAGGCGGGTTCCGGTGCTCTACGTCGACCCCCCGGTGTCCCCGCTGGCCCCGGTGCGGAACCCGGAGGCCGCCGCGGGACTGCGCGGTCCCCGGCTGCGGCTGGCGGCACCGGGGATCGCCCGGCTGACCCCGGTCGTGCAGCCGTTCCCTTACCGGCCCGGCACCGCGTCGCTGACCTGCGCGGTGACCCGCGGTTACCTGCGCAGGGCCGCGGCGAGGCTGGGCGGCCGGGTCCGGGCGGTCATCTCCGGCTGGCCGCAGTACCCGGTGTTCGGCAGCTGCCGGGAAGAAGTGGGCGTCTACTGGGCGCACGACGACTACGTCGGCGGCGCCGAACTGATGGGCCTGAACGGCAAGCTGCTTGCCAGGACCGAGCGCCGGGTGGCCGGCCGCGCTGACCTGCTGCTCGCCGCGAACCCGCTGGTGGCCGATAGCTGGCGCAGCCGCGGCTTCAGGGCCGGCCTGATCCCGTTCGGCGCGGACGTGGACGCCTATCTCGCGGTAGACGCCGCCGTGCGCCCGGCCGACGCGCAGCTGCCAGGACCGGTGGCCGGCTTCGTCGGCCGGATCAATGACCGGACTGACCTGTCGCTGCTCGAGGCCGTCGCCGGCCAGGGCTGCTCGCTGCTGCTGGTCGGCCCCAAGGACGCTGGCTTCGAGCCGGCCAGGTTCGCCGCGCTGGCCGGACGGCCCAACGTGCGCTGGGTGGGCGCAAAGCCCTCCGGCGAGCTGCCGGGCTACCTGCGGCTGATCGACGTGGGCCTGGTGCCCTACCGGGACACCCCGTTCAACCGGGGCAGCTTCCCGCTGAAGACCCTGGAGTACCTGGCCGCGGGCCGGGCGGTGGTGGCCACCGACCTGCCCGCCATCAGGTGGCTGGCGACCGACTTGATCAGTGTCGCCCGGCCGGCCGACTTCGCCGGGCAGGTCGCCGCGCTGCTGCGGACGCCCCGAACCCCGGCCATCACCGCCTGCCGCCGGGAATTCGCGGCCCGGCATAGCTGGGCCCGCCGGGCGGCTGACATGCTCGCCGTCATCGCCGCATATCAGCGCCAGCCGGACCGCTAAGCGCATTTAAGCCGCAAGCCGCCAGGCAGCGATTATGAAGCTCCCTGAGGTGCTCCGGGAATCGGTAAAGCGAGCATCGCCGCGGTCGGCAGTTGTTAGCCTGTGTCACACCGGGATCATTTCTTGGGCTTTACAGCATGCAGATATCCGGCAATGCGGTAGGCGCTGGGAATGTGCTCTGATTCCTAGGCCGTGGACCAAAAGCAGCCGGAATGTCATAACGAAAGGATTCTTCGGGCGGTATGAGCGTCACCGGCAATTCCATGGAGACTGAGCACCAGCCCAGTGCCCGCAGCGACACCGCCACCGCGTTACGCCCGCGCGCCTGGACCGCGGCCTACCTTCGGCACGCGGCGTTAGCCGACTGCGGCTGCGCGCTGGTGGCCGGCGCGGCCGCCGCGCAGGCCCGGTTCGGCGGCGGCGGCTACCTGCCGGTCACCTACCTCGGGTTCACCTGCCTGCTGCCGGTGCTGTGGTGGGCGTCGGTGCTGCTGGCCGGCGGCTACGACGTCCGGTTCATCGGGCTGGGCTCCGATGAGTTCCGCCGGGTGCTGCGGGCGGCGGTCAGCCTGATCGCGGGCGTGGCCATCTTCTCCTACTTCGGCAAGCTCGACCTGGCCCGCGGCTACATGATGGCCGCGCTGCCGTCCGCGGCCGGCCTCGACCTGGCCGCCAGGTACTGGCTGCGCAAGCGGCTGCACCGCAAGCGCGGGCTGGGCCACTACACCCGGCAGGTGGTCGCGGTCGGGCACCGGGCCGCGGTCGCCGACCTGGTCACGACGCTGCGGCGGGAAAGTTATCACGGCCTGTCGGTGGTCGCCGCCTGCCTGGCCGCTGACGCGGGCCCGGACGAGGTGGCCGGCGTGCCCGTGGCGGGCAACCTGCACGGGGTCAGCGGCGCGGTCGATGACTACGCCGCGGACTCGGTGGCGGTGCTGGCCTGCCCGGAGATGGACGGCCGGCACCTGCGGGAGCTGGCCTGGGAGCTGGAGAAGACCGGCACCGACCTGTGCGTGGCCCCCGCGCTGCTGGATGTGGCCGGACCGCGGACCACCATCCGGCCGGTCGCCGGGCTGCCGCTGCTGCACGTCGACCACCCTGAACTGGACGGCGGGAAGCAGGTGATCAAGAGCCTGTTCGACAAGGCCTGCGCCGTCTCCGCGCTGATCATGCTGACGCCGCTGCTGGCCGCCGTCGCGCTGGCGGTCAGGCTGCACGACCGCGGGCCGGTGTTATTCCGCCAGACCAGGGTCGGCAAGGACGGCCGGACCTTCACCCTGTTCAAGTTCCGGACCATGGTGGTCGACGCCGAGCAGCGCAAGGCGCTGCTGGTGTCGCGGAACGAGGCCGACGGCGCGCTGCTGTTCAAGATCCGCCGCGATCCCCGGGTCACCCGCCCGGGTACCTGGCTGCGCCGGTGGTCACTCGATGAGCTGCCGCAGCTGCTCAATGTCCTGCTCGGCGACATGTCGCTGGTCGGCCCCAGGCCCGCGCTGCCGGAAGAGGCCCGCAAGTACGGCACCCACATGCGCCGCAGGCTCGCGGTGAAGCCGGGCATCACCGGCCTGTGGCAGGTCAGCGGGCGGTCGGACCTGTCCTGGGACGAGGCCGAGCGGCTGGACCTGCGCTACGTGGAGAACTGGTCGTTCGCCCTTGACCTGCAGGTGCTGTGGAAGACCGGATCGGCGGTCATCCGCGGGTCGGGAGCCTATTAGCCGCGGTTCGCGGCCAGAGGGGAGCGCGGCGTGCCCGCATCACTCATTCATCGCGCGGTGCGCACCGCCCGGACCGTGCGGGCGGTGGTCGCCAGCCCGCCCTACGTCCCGCCGGGGCACTTCTACTCGCCGCTGACCAGCGTCACCGACCGCGTCCGGGCGCTGTCGTGGACCCAGGCGCCGGCGGTGGACATGGGCGCGGAACGGCAGCTGGCGCTGGCCCGGCAGCTGCTGCCGGTGCTGGCCCAGCCGCTGCCCGGGCCGCGGTACCGCGCGGACAACTCCATGTTCGGGCCCGCCGACGCGGCGGTCTACCGGGCGATGCTGGCCGTGCTGCGGCCGGCCAGGGTGCTGGAAGTGGGATCGGGTTACTCCACCGCGGTCGCGCTGGACGAGGCGGACGCCAGCCCGGAGCTCGCGGGCCTGCGGGTCACCTGCATCGAGCCGTTCCCAGCCCGGCTGCTCGGGCTGCTGTCGCAGGCCGATCACGGCCGGCTCACCCTGCTCCGCCAGCCGGTACAGGACGTGGGCCTGGACGCCTACACCGGGCTCGGCCCTGGCGACGTGCTGTTCATCGACTCCACGCACGTGGTCAAGGCGGGCTCCGACGTGGTCTGGCTGCTGCTGCACGTGCTGCCCCGGCTCGCGGCCGGCGTCGTCGTGCACGTGCACGACATCTTCTGGCCGTTCGAGTACCCGGCGCTGTGGCTGCGGCAGGGCCGGGACTGGACCGAGGCGTACCTGCTGCACGCGTTCCTGGCCGGGAACGCCGGCTGGGAGATCATGTTCTTCCCGTCCTGGTTCTGGCGGCACTGCCCGGACCTGGTGCCGCGGCGGCTGGCCGCCGCCGAGCCGGGATCGATCTGGCTGCGCAAGACCGGCGGCCCTTCCGCCGCTGGTCAGGGCAGGTAGCGGGCGATGAGGTCCAGGAACTGGTGAATGTCGTACGGTTTCACCACGAACTCGCTGGCGCCGATGGCCAGCAGCTCATCGGCGGCCGCCCGGCCTGAGTCGCCGCTGACCATGACGACCGGTATCGCGCCGGTAGCCGGGGCGGCCTTCAGCTGGCGCAGGATCTCGGCCCCGGTCGCATCGGGCAGCCGGTTGTCCAGCAGGATCAGCGCGGGCCTGCACGCGATGGCTGACTCGATCCCGGCCTGGCCGGTCCTGGCCACCCGCAGCTCCGCCTGCGGGTGCCGCCTGATCAGCCGCTCGACCAGGCGCACGTTGTCGGCGTCGTCCTCGATGTACAGCACGACCCGGCTCATCGGGCCTCCTGGCTGGGCCCGGTCGCCAGCAATGACTCCAGCAGGTCGCCCAGCTGGGCGAGAACCAGCGGCTTGGTCAGGTAGGCACGGGCTCCGCTGGCCCTGAGCCGGCGGATGACCCGCGGGGTGGCCTCGGCCGACAGCACCACCACCGGGATGGCGGAGGTGGCCGGGTCGGCCCTGAGCTCTTCAAGGACCTGCTCGCCGTGCAGGTCGGGCAGGTGCAGGTCGAGGAAGACGAGGTCGGGCGGATCCGACGTGGCGGCCGCGAGGCCGTCGCGGCCGGTCGCGGCGGTGCGCAGGGTGATGTTGGGCCAGCCGTGCAGGAACCGGGTGACCACCTCGACGTTGGCCGGGTTGTCCTCGATGTAGAGCACGCTGAGGCGGTCGGACACGCGCCGCGGCCGCCCGGGCGGTGCCGCGGGCTCGGCTTCGGGCGCCGCCTGGCCGGCCGTCTCGGCAGCCCGCTGCAGCGTGAAGGTGAACGTCGATCCCTCGCCGACGGCGCTGGTCACGGTCAGGCTGCCGCCCATGGCCTCGGTCAGCGCCCTGGCCAGCGGCAGCCCGATGCCGGTGCCCTCGATCCCGGTCTGCTCGGCGCCGAGCCGCTCGAACGGGATGAAGATCCGCTCCAGGTCGGTCTCGGAGATGCCGTGCCCGGTGTCGGCGACGATCACGCTGACGGTGTCCTCGCCGTCCTGGCAGGTCACGGTGATGGTGCCGCCGCGGCTGTTGTACTTGACCGCGTTCGACACCAGGTTCACCAGGATCTGGGTGAACCGCTGCCGGTCGGCCATGGCGAACAGGCCAGGGTCGTCGTAGCGCTGGCCGATCGTCACCGACCGCTCCGCGGCCAGCGGCGCCATCAGGCTGCAGACCTGCTCGGCTAGCGGGACCACCGCGACCGGCTCGACCGACAGGCTGAGCTCGCCAGACTCGATCCTGGCGATGTCGATGAGCTCGTTGATCAGGGCGAGCAGGTGCCGGCCAGCGCTGAGGATCCGCTGGACGCTGTCCTGGTCTTCGCCGCTGAGGTCGGAGATCTCCAGCAGCTGGGTGAACCCGAGGATCGAGTTCAGCGGGGTCCGGAGCTCATGGCTGGTCGTCGAGATGAACCGGGTCTTGGCCTGGGTGGCCAGCAGGGCCTCGTCCCTGGCGGTGGTGAGGTCCGCGGTCCGGCTGGCCAGGACCTGCTCGGCCCGGGCGAGCGCGGCCGCGAGCTGGCCGATCTCGTCGCCGGAGCTGGCCTGCGGTGCCAGCGGCTGGCCCAGGCCCAGCCGGCCGG
>DATBGO010000365.1:0-14049 GCA_036558005.1 Streptosporangiaceae bacterium
GTCCGGCCCAGCCGCTGGTAGAGCCGGCGCGGCTGGAGGATCTCGATGTCGTCCACGCCGGGCAGCGACGCGGCGATCTCGTAGCCGAAGTGCGGGTCGGTCTCCCATTCGATGGTGCCGGTCACGACCGCCTGCACGATCGCCGAGGAGTACGGGATCGTCACCTTCTTGGAGTCCGGGTTGTCGGCGCCGCCGCCGACCCGGCCGGTGTTGAGCACGAACACCTTCATCTCGTGGCTGTCGAGCAGTTCCAGCATCCGGTTGCCCATGTCGGCCATGTCCCTGGGGAAGAACGGGTTGGTGCCGGGCACCCGCAGGAACTTGCCTTCCTCGTCCTTGCCGCCGGCCGAGGTGCCGGTGGTCTCGCCGAGCATGAAGTACGCGGCGGCCTGGGCCCGGTCCAGCCTGGCGACGCCGGGGACGATGTTCTCGTTCCGGTTCAGGATCAGCAGGAACTCGGCGGGCGGCAGCGCGTCCCGCCACGGGTGCACGTAAGAGAACGGCCAGGTGGTGCGGCCGTTCTTGGTGTAGGAGGCGTCGAAGAAGTCGACCTTGCCGTCCGCGTCGACGGAGACGTTCTCCAGGTAGGCGTCCGGTTTCGTGGTCGCGTTGTAGATCGCGGGCTCGAACTCGGGGTCCAGCCCGAAGGTCTTGGCGAAGCAGCCGTTCTCGGTGGTGTAGACGAGGCCGCCGGGCATCAGCGCGATGAAGTCGTCCTGGGCCGGCTTGCTGCCCAGCTGGGTGGTGAACGTGGTCGTCGTCTTGCCGGTCCCGGACAGGCCCACGATCAGCACGGCGGTCGGGTTCCCGTCCACCGGGATGATCTTGCAGCCGGCGTGCAGGCCCAGCCCGCCGCGGCTGTAGACGATGTTGTTCCACATCCGCAGGCCGCCCTTCTTGGACTCACCGAAGTAGTCCGAGTTGAGCACCCTGGTGATGTTCGCGCGCAGGTCAACCGCGATCAGCCGGTCGTCGGGGTAGCCAGGAGCCGTCAGGTTGGGCGTGTAGACCACGGTGGTGTCAGGGATCCAGGCAGCCGGGTCGTAATCCTCGCCGGCCGGGTAGTACAGCTGCTGCTGCATGCCCGCGACGTTGGCGTTGGCCGCCTCCATGACCAGCCGCGCCCTGGTGCGGAACTCCGGGTCCGAGCCGATGTAGCCGTCCACCACGACCATCTCCTGGCCAGCGATATAGGCGTCCTGGAGGACGGCGACCCGGTCGTACTCCTCGCGGCTAATAGTCTGCTTAGTCGCGTTTGTCGAATCATCAACGATAAAGGTCGAACGAGCGCTACGGGAATCCACGCGTGCCTTGACGACCACGTTGCCGAACTGAGTCACCTGGCTGTTGGGCATCTTCTCGGTCAGCTCGCGAAGCCGTTCCGGAGCGGGATTCCACTCCGTGGACGCGGCCCTCACCTCATACACCACTACTGATCCTCCTCGTCGGCACCTGCGCGGTTCCCTCGCTGGCCCACCCGCCCGCTGCTATACAGGATAAATGCACCCGGTGATCACGGGATTTGGGGATCCTACCCCGGACATGCCGGGATTAAATGCGCGGCCGCTGGGGTGACGACGGCTGCCGTAGCTACGGTAATGATTTCCGCTACGCAGCGTAAGCAGAAGGCAGAAACGAGTGCCAGATAGGCGGATCAGCTGACGGCTGCGCCGATCAGGACCGCGGTCCCCCTTCCCTGACCTGCTCGACCTTGCGCAGGGCCTCGCGCAGGTCGGTCAGCCAGCTGTCCTCGTGCTCGCCGACCAGGCGGACGCACCAGGCGAGCGCGTCGCTGCGGCTGCGCGCCACGCCGGCGTCCACCAGCGTGTCGAGCACCAGCCGCTCCTGCTGGCGCAGCCGGGTCATCACCGGCACCGAGAACGTGGTGAACATCACTTTCCTGCCGTCGCAGACGACGCCCCAGGAAACCTTGCGGCCGAACTTGTGCTCGGCCTCCCTGGCGATCTCGATCCGCAACTGGCGGGTCTCCTCGCGGAACCGGCGGCTGCGGCCGTCGGCCGCCGCGGCGCGCTCGGCGTCGGTGGCCCCGGCCGGGGTCTGCGGCCCGGCCAGCCCGCCGATAATGGTGACCTCCTCGCGGTCCAGGGTCACCTCGGGGGGCTCGCTGAACCAGTCACCGGGCAGGCGGCCGGCGAACCAGCCGCGCAGGTGCTCGCTCACTGAGACTGCTGGATCATCTGTCGTACTCATGTAATGATGATTACACCATGACGGAGCGATGGCAAGCCCGCAGCGGGACATGCCGGGCGCGAGGTCGTGCGGGTACCGAGGGAAACCCGGGCCGGTGAGCCGATGAGGCGGTGAGCGTCAGCCCGCCGGATCGGCGGCGGCCGCCGCGGCGATCCGCGGGTAGACCCGGACCGCGCCAGCGAACCCGGCGCCGAACGCGGCGGGCACCACCTCGACGTCCATACCTGGTTGGGGCGCCTGCAGCATCAGGCCATCGCCCAGGTAAATGGCGACGTGCGAGATGTAGGAAGGAGCCGTCGGGTCGGTGTGGTAGAAGAGCAGGTCACCGGGCTGCAACTGGCCGAGCGGCACCCGGGGTCCGGTCCTGGCCTGGTCGGCCGCGACCCTGGGCATCGTCACGCCGGCCTGCGCCAGCGACCATTGCACCAGGCCCGAGCAGTCGAAGGAGCCCGGCCCGACGGCGCCCCAGACATACGGCAGGCCGAGCCTGCTCTCGGCGGCCTTGAGGAACGCGGTGAGCTGCGAGCCGGACAGCCCGGGCCCGCTGCCTGCCTGCACGCCGGCCGCGCCAGAACTCACCGCGGCGCCGGACGCCTTGCTCTGCGCCACCAGCGCGGTCACCGCGGCGCGGCGCGGCAGCCGCCTGGATATCCGCTTGATCAGCGTGCTCAGGTCGGCGTGCGGCGCGCTGACCACGATCGCGTTCCCGGCCGGGATCCCCAGCGAACGCGCCACCTTGCTGGACACGACCGCGTCCACGCCGGCGATCCCCACCGTGCCGAACCCGGCCACCGGCAGGTTCTCGGTGGTCCGCCCGGCTACCCGCAGGGTCTTGTCCGCCGACACCTTGTCCAGCTTGCCCATCGTGTACGAGACGGCGACCCCGCCGGCGATCACGTTGCGCCACAGGGTGGCCGATTTCGCCGTGGGCCGGGCCGCGAAGGCGCGGAACGAGACCGGGTTGACCCCGAGCATCGCCACGTATTTCCCGTTCACCTGGATCCTGGCCGCGTCCACCGGCTGGGCCGCGGCCACCCCGCTGATCCGCCGCAGCGCCGCCGCGGTCCCCTTCGGCAGCGACGCGGGCGCCACCACCAGCAGGTCGGCCTGCAGCATCCGGCGCAGCCGGGGCAGCGGCGGGGGCGCCACCGGCGAGTACAGCCGCAGTCCGCTGACCGTCTTCGGGCCAGAACGGATATTCCCAGGTAGCTCTCGTTGCCAGGGGGCTATCTCGTCATGTACCTGAGCGAATGCGGTGGCCAGTCCCGGCCCGGCGGGCGCGGGCGGCAGCACCGGCCTGGCCGCTGCGACGGTGAGCATCGCCAGCCCGGCCCCGAGCATCGGCAGCGTGCGACGCGCCACGTTGCGCACCAGCACTCCCCTCGGCAGGAGGCCTCCTGGCCTCGGCGTTTCGTTCTGCTCGCGCCAGCCCAGCGTCGCGCGGTCCGAATAGCCCGTTCCCCATAATCACGTCAATCATGCTTATCCGGCAAGGGTGATGTGCCGCCGGCAATGGACTGACCCAGTTGCGCCGCCAGCGCGTCCGGGGTGGTGACCGGGAGCTGGCAGGCGAATTTCTGGCAGACGTAGGCGGCGGGCGCGCCGTCGACCAGCCCGCGCCCGGCCAGCAGCGGCACCGGGTTCCCGGCCGCGGCCGGGAACCCGGGGCCGAGCGCGATGACCGCGCCGGGCGGCGCGGCGAAGAACGCCATTTCGTGCAGCGCGGCGGTCCGCTCGTCCGCGGCCGGGCCGACAATGGCGATCTCTGCCGGGCCGGCCAGCATCGCTTCGGCGACCGCCAGGCCCGAGCCGGCGGCCCGCGGGTACTTGGCCGCGAACACCCTGAGCGGCGCCAGCGCGCCGGCCGCCGCGTGCGCGTGCCGCTGCGACCCGGTCAGCGCCGCGTAGCTCAGCAGCGCTCCGGCCAGCGCGAACGCGCCAGAAGGGGTCGGTCCGTCGGCCGGGTCCGCGGGCCGGTAGATCAGCGGCTCGCCGTCGTCTGGGGTGTCGTAGAAGCCGCCGGAACCGTCGCCGAACTTCTCCAGCGCGGTGTCGAGCAACTGCCCGGCCAGCCCGGTCCAGCGGCCTTCGCCGGCCGCGCCGGCCAGCACCATGAACCCGTCGGCCAGGCAGGCGTAGTCCTCCAGCACCCCGGCGCTGGAGCCGGCCACGCCGTCGCGTGAGGTCCGGGCCAGCCGGCCCCCGGCCAGGTGCACCCCGGCGATCAGCTCGGCCGCGTCCCTGGCCGCCGCCACGAGCTCGGGCCGCCGCAGCAGCAGGCCGGCCTCGGCCAGCGCGGCGATGGCCAGGCCATTCCAGGCGGCGACGACCTTGTCGTCCCGGCCGGGCCTGACCCGGTTCTCCCTGGCGGCCAGCAGCGCCGCGCTGACCCGGGCGAACCGGTCCGGGTCAGCCGGGCCGGCCCGCAATTGCAGCACCGAGGCGCCATGCTCGAAGGTGCCCTGCCCGGTCACCCCGAACACCCCGGCCGCGTAGTCGCCGTCCTCCGGACCGAGCACGTCCCGCAGCTGGCCCGGGGTCCATACGTAGAACTTGCCTTCCGCGCCGTCGCTGTCAGCGTCCAGCGCCGAGGCGAAGCCGCCCTCGGCGGTCCGCAGTTCCCTGATCATCCACGCGCAGCTGCCGCCGCAGACCCGGCGGGCGAGCTGATCCCCGGTCCGCCGCCACAGGTGCGCGTACGCCCGGGTCAGCAGCGCGTTGTCGTAGAGCATCTTCTCGAAGTGCGGCACCACCCAGCCCGCGTCCACCGAGTACCGGGCGAACCCCCCGCCGAGCTGGTCATACATCCCGCCACGGGCCATCGCCGCGGCGGTCTCCGCCGCCATCTGCAGGGCCCGTTCCCCGGTCGGGCCGCCGGCCCGCTCATGGTGCCTGAGCAGGAACTCCAGCACCATCGACGGCGGGAACTTGGGCGCGCCGCCGAACCCGCCGTGCCTGCTGTCGAAGCCGGCGCCGAGCCCGGTGACCGCGGCGGCGCACCATTGGCCGAGCGCGGCCAGATCGGGCCCGCCCGCCGCGGCCGCCGCCGCGCCGCCGTCCGGCCCGGCCAGCAGCCCGCCGTCCGCGGCCCGCTCGGCCAGCGCGCCCGCGATCCGTTTCGCCTGGCCGGTCACCCCGCCGCGGTCCTCCTGCCAGGCTTTGGCAACCCCGAGGACCAGCTGCTGGAACTGCGGCCGTGGGAAGTAGGTGCCGCAGAAGAACGGCTCGCGGTCGGGGGTCATGAACACCGTCATCGGCCAGCCGCCCTGGCCGGTCATCGCCTGGGTGGCGGTCATGTAGACCGCGTCCACGTCCGGGCGCTCCTCCCGGTCGACCTTGATCGACACCAGGTGGGCGTTCATCAGCTCCGCGGTCCCGGCGTCCTCGAACGACTCGTGCGCCATCACGTGACACCAGTGACACGCCGAATAGCCCACCGAGAGCAGCACCGGCACGTCCCGCCGCCGGGCCTGCGCGAACGCCTCGTCGCACCAGGGCCACCAGTCGACCGGGTTGCCGGCGTGCTGCAGCAGGTAGGGACTGGTCGCGTTGCTCAAGCGCTTCGCCATTGCTCCATCTTTGCCCACGCCCGTCATCCGGCCCGCACCCCGGCCCCTGGCCCCGCCGCTTGGCCCGCCGCTTGGCGCCGTTCCCGGCACCGGGCTTTCGAGGCGGCGGAGCAGGCCCGCCGGGCTGCTACCGTGCGATGTGTGACGAGTTCACCGCCTGCTGTTCCGCCGCCGGCCCGGGGCACCCGGGTCCGCGGCACCCGGCAGGCCGAGGCGCTGTCCGCGGTGCTGGACGGCCTGCCCGGGTTCTGCAGCGCCCAGCAGATCCACGCCGAGCTGCGCAGCCGGGGCGAGCACATCGGCCTCACCACCGTGTACCGGCACCTGCAGGTGCTCAGCGAGGACGGCCGGGTCGACACGATCAGGGACGCCAGCGGCGAGACGCTGTACCGCAAGTGCCGCAGCCCCGCCCACCATCACCACCTGACCTGCCGCAACTGCGGGCGCAGCGTGGAGGTCGAGGGACGGGCGGTCGAGCAGTGGGCCGAGCACGTGGCCGCCGAGGCCGGCTTCACCGCGGTTGATCACACCGTGGAGCTGTTCGGCATGTGCCCGTCGTGCAGCGCCTGACCGCCCGCTCGCCCGGTAGCTAGCGCCGTCGCGGCGGGGCGGCCGCCGCGGGCCCGACGTGGGTGCTCAGCCAGTCCGCCAGCGGCCGGCTGGCCCGCAGGAACGCGGTGATCCGCGCCCCGGCCTCGCTGCTGCCCAGCCACGGCTCGACCGGCCAGCGTTTCCACGCCCACAGCCCCTTGTACCGCAGCAACTCGATCCGCGGGTGGTCGGGCTCGTAGCCGCGCGGCGCCGTCTTCAGCACCTCTCGCGAGTGCACCTCGATATCGTCGGCCCTGATCGCCTCGATGATCTTGCTGAGCTGCTCGCCAGGCAGGTCAGCGGCGACCGCCCGGCGGTAGTTGCCCAGCTGGTCGCTCGCCATCTCGTACCAGCCGTGCGCGGCCGCCAGTCCCTCCGCCGACAGCTGGATGTAGCCGTCGCCGACCTCGCCGCCGAGGTGCGTCTTGTACGGGGTCTTGTCCTTGCTGAACCTGAGGTCACGGTAGGGCCGGAAGATCCTGATCTCGCCGAACTCCGGTGCCAGCTCCTCCAGCAGCTCGGTCAGCGGGCCCAGGACGTGCTTGTCGTAGGCCGCCCTGTTCGCGGTCCAGTAGGTCTTGGTGTTGTCCGCCTCGAGGCCCTCGTAGAACTCAAGCGCCTCGGCGGGCCAGCCCTGGAAGGTCATCGCCAGGTCCTCACCCCAGTTGGTCCGGTTGACACACAGCCCGCAACCTACCGCGTTCCCCCGACAGCGGCACCGCGACCAGCGCGGCTGGCCGGCCAGGCAGCCCGGTGCGGCGGGCCGCGGCGCGTCCGGTCGGTGGCTGCTGATAGCAAGGAACCCATGACCCGCGACAGCCCGGACACGCTCCCGCAGGACGCCGCCGCGGACCACCGCGCCGAGGCCGAGCGCTTCCTGCGCGCGCTAGCCGGTCCCCGCGCCCGGCTCCGCGACGACCAGTGGACCGCGATCCGCGCGCTCGTGTTCGACCGTCGCCGGGCGCTGGTCGTGCAGCGCACCGGCTGGGGCAAGTCCGCGGTCTACTTCACCGCGACCGCGCTGCTGCGCGCCCGCGGGGCCGGCCCGTCGGTGATCGTCTCCCCGCTGCTGGCCCTCATGCGCAACCAGATCGAGGCGGCCGCATCGGCGGGCCTGCGCGCCCGCACCGTGAACTCGGCCAACACCGGCGAGTGGGAACTGGTGTACGCCGAGGTGGCGGCGGGCGACGTCGATGTCCTGCTGGTCAGCCCGGAGCGGCTGAACAACCCTGGCTTCCGCGACCTGGTGCTGCCCAAGCTGGTCGCGACCGCCGGGATGCTGGTCGTGGACGAGGCGCACTGCATCTCCGACTGGGGCCACGACTTCCGCCCTGACTACCGCAGGCTCCGTGACCTGCTCAGCGAGCTGCCGCCCGGCGTTCCGGTGCTCGCCACGACGGCCACCGCGAACACCAGGGTCACCAGGGACGTGGCCGAGCAACTGGGCGCCGGCCAGCAGCCGCAGACTCTGGTCCTGCGCGGCTCGCTGGACCGGGAGAGCCTGCGGCTGGCCGCGGTCAGGCTGCCGGGCCCGCAGCAGCGCCTGGCCTGGCTCGCCGAGCACCTGCCCGAGCTGACCGGCTCGGGCATCATCTACACGCTGACCGTCGCCGCCGCCCACGAGACCGCCGGGTTCCTGCGCGAGCGCGGCTTCCCGGTCGCGCCCTATACCGGCAAGGACGACCACGGCGAACGCGAGTCCGCCGAGAACGC
Organism: Streptosporangiaceae bacterium; assembly: GCA_036558005.1. Taxonomy (GTDB): domain Bacteria; phylum Actinomycetota; class Actinomycetes; order Streptosporangiales; family Streptosporangiaceae; genus DATBGO01. The sequence goes on from DATBGO010000365.1 coordinate 8,085, forward strand.
ACTGCTGCGCAACGAACTCAAGGCGCTGGTGGCGACGAGCGCCCTGGGCATGGGGTTCGACAAGCCTGATCTCGGCTTCATCGTGCACTTGGGCGCCCCGCAGTCGCCGATCGCCTATTACCAGCAGATCGGCCGGGCGGGCCGGGGCGTGCAGCGCGCGGATGTCATCCTGCTGCCCGGCCCTGAGGACAGCCGCATCTGGGCCTATTTCGGCTCCCTGGCCTTCCCGCCCGAGCCGCTGGTGCGCACGACCCTCGCGGCACTGGCCGCGGCGGGCCGGCCGCTCTCGACCGGCGCGCTGGAAACCCAGGTCGACCTGAGCCGGAGCCGCCTGGAGATGATGCTGAAGGTTCTCGACGTTGACGGCGCGGTCCGCCGCGTCAGCGGCGGCTGGGCCGCGACCGGCCAGGACTGGGTCTACGACGCCGACAGGTACGCCCGGGTGGCGGCAGAACGTTCCCGCGAGCAGCAGGCCATGCTCGGCTACCTCACGACTTCTGCCTGCCGGATGGAATTCCTGCGCCGCGAACTCGACGACCCGCAGGCGCAGCCGTGCGGCCGGTGTGACAACTGCACCGGCCAGCGCTGGCCAGCCGACGTACCGGAGGCGACGGCCGCCGCGGCCCGTGACCGGCTGCTCCGGCCCGGTGTCGAGATCACTCCCCGCCGGATGTGGCCGTCCGGGATGCGCGAACTGGGCGTCGAGGTGTCCGGCAAGATCCCGCCCGGGCTGGCCGCGGAACCGGGCCGGGCCCTCGGCAGGCTCACCGACCTGGGCTGGGGCCCGCGGCTCACCGCCCTGCTGGCCCCGCCCGCTGATGAGGAGGCCGGCCTTCCGGCCGACATCATGGATGCCATCGTGACCGTGCTGGCGGCCTGGGACTGGCCCGAGCGCCCGGTCGCTGTCGTCTCGCTGCCCTCCCGCACCAGTGCCGGGCTGATCGAAAGCCTGAGCCGCCGGATCGCGCAGCTCGGCCGCCTGGACTATCTCGGCGCCCTGGCCTACTCCGCCAACGACAGCGACCAGCCCAACGCTGACGTGCCCAGCGCCAGCCAGAACAGAGCCAGCCAGAACAACAGCGCCCAGCGGCTGCGCGCGCTCTGGGCCCAGCTGACCGTCCCATCCGACCTGGCCAGCGCGATCGCTGGGCTCACCGGCCCCGTCCTGGTGATCGACGACCGGGTCGAGACCGGCTGGACGATGACCGTCGCCGCCAAGCTGCTGCGCGCGGCTGGCGCTCCGGCCGTCCTCCCGCTCGCCCTCGCCACCACCCAGTAACCCGAGCCGGGCTTACCCGCGAGACCAAGGGCATAACGGGCCAGATTCAGCGGGACAGGGCCGCCACACCTGGCTGACCAGAGCCCCGCCGGGCGGACAGCGGGGCCGCCCGGCGGGCCATGCCTGCGTTCGCTGCCCCGCAGCAAACCACACCTCATGACCTGTGGTGACTAGTCAGTAAATAGCGCTGACTAGCTGACTAGTCGCACAGATCATGGAAAACGCGGCAGGCACTGGCGGTTGTTCACTGCCGCGCCCCGGCCGGGCTTAGCGGTGGCCGCGCACCGGGTGCGGGATGTAGGGCTCTTCGAGTTCCCGCATCTCTTCTTCGCTCAGCGACAGTTCCTCCGCGGCCAGCGCGTCCTGCAACTGGCCGAGCTTGGTCGCCCCGACGATCGGCGCGGTCACCCCGGGCCGGTGCAGCAGCCATGCGAGCGCGACCTGCGCGGGCGGGACGTCGCGCTCCTTTGCCACCTCGGCGGCCCGGTCGGCGACGTCGAAGTCGGCCTCGGAGTCATACAGCGTGTCCCCGTAAGCATCAGATCCCGCCCGGGTGGTGTGCCGCTGGCCGTCCCTGCTCCGGTTGCCGGCCAGCACGCCACGGGCCAGCGGGCTCCACGGGATCACCGCGACGCCCTGGTCGATGCACTGCGGGATCATTTCCCGCTCTTCCTCGCGGTAGATCAGGTTGTAGTGGTTCTGCATGGAAACGAACCTGGTCCAGCCGTGCTGGCTGGCGGCGTGCTGCGCTTTGGCGAACTGCCAGGCGAACATGCTGCTGGCGCCGATGTACCTGGCCTTGCCGGCCCGGACCACGTCGTGCAGCGCTTCCATGGTCTCCTCGACGGGCGTCCGGTAGTCCCACCGGTGGATCTGGTAGAGGTCCACGTAGTCCATGTTCAGCCGCCGCAGCGACGCATCGATCCCGGACATGATGTGCTTGCGGGACAGGCCGCCGCTGTTCTCGCCCGGGCCCATCGGCATGAACACCTTGGTCGCCACCACGACGTCGTCCCGGCTGAAGAGCTTGCCCAGCAGTCGCCCGGTGGCCACCTCACTAGCCCCGCCCGAGTAGGTATCCGCCGTGTCGTAGAACGTTATGCCTCCGTCGGCCGCCGCTTTCACGATCGGCTCGGCCGCATTCTCATCAAGTACCCACGGACGCTGACTGTCGTTGCCGTAGCTCATCATCCCCAGGCAGACCCGCGATACCCGCAGTCCGGTCGCGCCGAGGTTCACGTACTTCACGGTGGCTTCTCCTATTCGCGCGGGGCGTTGTCCCGTTCCCGCTGCCCGTCAGCGGCCTGTCCTATGCACCCGCTGTCGACGTTACCCCGCGTCAGACAGCGTTCCCGGGGCCGCCCGGGGCGGGATGTAACGGCGTTGCAACGCCGCTGCAACTAGCCGGCCCGACGATCAGGACACGAACCAGCTAAACCACGGAGGGCTCAGATGGGCGCGTTCCAGCAACTGACCAGGGGTGACAAGATCGTCGGCGTGGCCGGGATCGTGCTCTTCATCGGCATGATCGCGTTCCCCTGGTATCACATCGGGGTGCCGGCCATAACCGTCGAAGGCCACACGATCAGCGGTGGGGCCAGTTACGACGCCAACGTCATGAAGGGCCCCGGCTCGTTCTTCAGCATCGTGGCCTTCATCGTGCTGATCGCGCTGCTCGCCGAGTTCGCCGTCCGGCGGTTCACCTCGGTGCAGTTGCCCAGTCTCCCGATCTCGTGGGGCGCCGCTGAGCTCTATGCCGCACTGGCCGTACTGGTCCTGCTGGTGATCAAGATCCTCTTCCACATCGGGAACTTCGGCTGGGGCTTCTACGCCGACCTGCTCCTCGCTGTCGTGCTGGCCTACGGCGCGGTGACGATGGGCCGCGGTCCGGCCGTGAGCCAGGTGCCGGCCGCCGGCCCGCGGCACAGTTCAGTTCAGTAACAGCTCATCTCAGTGATGGCGGGGATTGCCTGAGCCGCCCCCGGCCGGGGGCGGCTCAGGCAACGAAGGGCGGCGCGCCTGAGTCCGAGGTCATCGGCAGGCCCGCCGCCTCCCAGCCCTGCATGCCGTCGGCCACGTTCAGCGTGGTCCAGCCGGCCCCGGCCAGCGCCTGCGCGGCCCGGGCCGAGCGATTCCCGGCCCGGCAGATCACGTAGACGTCGCGGTCCCGGGGAATCTCCGCGGTGCGGGCGCTGACCTCGCCGAGCGGGATGTGCCGGGCGCTAGGGGCGTGACCCGCCACCCACTCGTCGTCCTCGCGCACGTCCACCATGACCGCGTCCTGAGGCACGGCCGCTGCCAGCACCTGCTGAACCGCCTCCGCCGGGTTCATTTGCTCCTCCTCTGCCCAGCTACGCACCACTCGCCTGACTTGCCCATGATGGGTGGCCAGGGTGGCGATTGCCATCAATCGTTACTCTATGCGTTAACGATCTCACGCATCGTCGGTATCGCTGATGATCGCCCGAGCCTAGTCCGGTTCCGGGAGGTTGGCAGCGTAAAGCCGCTGGTAAGCCGGAGTCAGCAACGCCTCGAGGCTGCTACCGCGAACCCGCACCGCGGGCGGCTCGGTGATCTGCAGCAGCAGGTCCGGCGGGGTCGCCGGGGCGGCGGGCAGCGCCCGCAGCCTGGCCTGGCTCAGCCCGGGAGCCCAGAACCGGTCCAGGCACCCGGCCAGCGGCGGCGCGCTGACATCGAGCACCGGCCTGGCCGGCTCGCCGGGCCCGGTGCCTGCTGCCCCGGTGCCTGCTGCGCCGGTGCCTGCTGCCCCGGTGCCGCCCGCGCGCAGCGCGGCGAGCAGCGCATCCCGGCCGCGCCCGCGCCACGCCAGCATCTGGAACGGGTCGTCATCAAACCGCTCGGCGAGCACATAACACACCGCGGCCAGGTGCTTGCAGGGCACGCCCCAGTCGGGGCAGGAGCAGCGCATGTCCAGGTCTCGTTCGGAGCGCGGGAACAGCGGCGTGCCGCACTGCAAGAACACGTCCTCGATCTCGGCGGGCATCTCTCCGGCGAGCAGCTTGGCCCGGAACAGCGCCTGTGCGGCCAGCGCCTGCTCGACCCGCCGCCACTGGCCGGTGGTGAGCGGTAGCACCCGGATCCGCACCTTGTAGGGCACTGCCCGCGATCCCTGCACCCTTGCGCTGACGTCACCCGAGGAGATCCGCAGGTCCAGCACCTGGCCAGCCCGGGCGTACCTGCGGCCGCGCTGCAGCCTGCCGGTCAGCCCGAACGATTCCAGCACGTCGATGAACCGCCGCGACCACCACTGCTCGCCGATCGAGCCGCGCTTGCTGCGCGCTTTGATGCCGTCGGCTGGCAGCGGCCTGGACGGCGGGTACCAGCCGCGCTCGGGCGGGCCGGGCTGGCTGTTGTCGCCGGTCACTGCGACACCGCCTCCGGCGACAGCCGGACGACCTCGCGCAGCCCGGCCACCGACAGGTCACCGAGCCAGCTCTCCCCGGCCCCGATGATCTGCTCCGCCAGCGCCTTCTTCTCCTCGATCATCGCGTCGATCCGTTCTTCCAGCGTGCCAACGCAGATGAACTTGCGTACCTGGACGTCGCGCCGTTGCCCGATCCGGAACGCCCGGTCGGTGGCCTGGTCCTCGACCGCCGGATTCCACCACCGGTCAACGTGAATGACATGGCTGGCAGCGGTCAGGTTGAGCCCGGTGCCGCCCGCCTTCAGCGACAGCAGGAAGATGCCAGGCTCGGCGGACTCGGTGAACTCGGCGACCATCGCGTCCCGCTGCTTCTTCGTGGTCCCGCCGTGCAGGAACAGCACCGGGCAGCCGAGCCGCGCCGCCAGGTAGGGCTGCAGCATCGAGCCGAACTCGGCGTACTGGGTGAAGCAGAGTGCCTTCTCGCCGTCGGCGATGACCTCGTCGCAGATCTCCTCCAGCCGGGCCAGCTTGCCAGACCGGCCCGTCAGCCGGGAGCCGTCCCCGAGAAGGTGGGCCGGATGGTTGCAGACCTGCTTGAGCTTGGCCATGGTCGCCAGCACCAGCCCGTGCCTGGCGATCCCCGGCTCTGCCGCCTCGATCTTGGCCATCATGTCGGTGACGGTGGCCTGGTAGAGCGAGGCCTGTTCCGGGGTGAGGTTGCACCAGACCTTCATCTCCAGCTTGTCGGGCAGGTCGGAGATGATCGAGGAGTCGGTCTTCAGCCGGCGCAGGATGAACGGCGTGGTGATCCGGCGCAGCCGCTGTGCCGCCTCCTCGTCGCCGTGCCGCTCGATCGGCACGGCGAATGACCGGCGGAACCCCTCGGCCGGACCGAGCAGGCCCGGGTTGGTGAACTCCATGATCGACCACAGCTCGGCGAGCCGGTTCTCCACCGGGGTGCCGGTGAGCGCGATCCTGGTGCCCGCTGGCAGGCTGCGGACCGCCTGGGACTGGCGGGCTGACGGGTTCTTGATGTTCTGCGCTTCGTCGCACACCACCCGGGTCCACTGGACGTCGGCAAGCTGGGCCGCGTCCCTGGCGCACACCGCGTAGGTGGTGATCACCAGGTCGGCGGCGGCCAGCGTCTGCGTCAGCTCGGTACCGGACAGCCGTCCCGCGCCGTGGTGCACGTGCACGGACAGCTCCGGGGTGAACCGCTCGGCCTCCCGCTGCCAGGTCCCGGCCAGCGACATCGGGCAGACCAGCAGGGTCGGCCCTGGCCCGGGCCGGCCGGCGTCGGC
>DATBGO010000366.1:0-22685 GCA_036558005.1 Streptosporangiaceae bacterium
ACGGCCGCGCCGCCCGGTCCCCGGGTGGGGGTCGGGCGGCGCGGGCGGTGCGGGCTGGGCGGGGCTGGCGGGGTGGCGGGGTCAGGGTGCGGGGATGGTGGCGCCGGTGGTGTCCCAGATGTTGCCGGTCCAGGTGTTGCCGGGGTCGGCGGAGTTGTAGTAGGAGACCGGGCCGTACTGGCCAGAGGCGGGGTAGTAGGCCTGGGCGAAGCGGTTGTTCTCGATCAGGATGCTGGAGGTGGTGTTCGAGAGGCTGGCGCCGCCGTAGATGGAGTAGCCGCCGCCGCCGATGAGGTTGCCCTGGACGGTCTTGTTGGAGATGGCTGAGCCGGCGGCGGAGGCGTCCAGGCTGATCGCGTCGGTCTGGCCCAGGCTGTTGAGGATCGTGTTGCCGGTGATGGACAGCGGCTGGGTGGTGCCGGCGTCGAAGATGCCGTTGGTGTGGTCGCCGGGGACGTAGCCGGGGTCGTGCAGGTAGTTGCCGGTGATGGTGCCGGTGCTGACCTGGATTCCGGTCTTGAACGCGGAGATGTTGTTGTTTTTGATGGTCATGCCGGCCGAGTCGCCGTAGACGTCGGTGATCGCGGCGCCGACCCGGCCGGTGGTGGTGTTCTGCCCGGCGATGGCGGAGTTCTCGATCGTGACGCCGGAGGTGTGGCGCAGGCTGATGCCGAAGTTGCCGGACGCGGTGACCTGGACGTCGTTGATGGTGACGTTGTCGGCGGAGATGTCGAGGTTGCAGTTTATCTTCAGGCCCGAGAGGGTCACGCCGTCGCCGGATACCTCGACGGTGTTCTGGGTGGGGTTGTAGGTCCAGCCGGTGCCGCTGGTGACCTGGGCGGGGACGGTCTTGAGGGTGGTGCCGGCCGGGACGCCGGTGCTGGTCGCGTCGGGGTAGCCGCAGGTGTGGGGGGAGGCGGCGCAGTTGAGCGGGATGGTGGCGGCGGCGGTGGTGCTGGCCAGCGCGGCGGGGCAGGAAAGGGCGGCGGCGGTCACGGTGGCGGCGGCGGCGGTGAGGGCGGCGGCGGCGGCGCGGATGGCGTTCATGTTATTTTTCCTGCTCTCGTTTTCGTGTTTTCTGGCGTGCCTCCAATCTCGTGGTTTCCGGGTGGTGTTTTCAGAGGAGGTTTCCCTGTTTCCGGCGGGCCTTTGTGCCTGGTTATCAGGCCCGGGTATAAGGGCCCTATTCTTTAGGCCCGGGTATAACGGCCCGGGTATAAGTGCCCGGGGCCGGGCCCGGAAGCGCCCGCCCGGCCCCGCGGCGGCGCAGGCCAGGACGCCGGCCTGGCTGGACTGTGCTGGCAGGCAGTGCTGTAGACAGTGCAGGCATGTTTATCGTAGTGTCAACGCAACTTGAGACGTTCCGAGAGGTATGCGGGACTCGTCCAGCTCGGGCGGTCGCGCGAGATCACGGTCATGACGGGACGACGAGGTCCCTGCATCCCAGCCCGGCCGGAGCCCACGGCCGGGCATCTCGCCTGCGGCCGGCCCGCGGGCGGAAGGAGACCGAGGTGAGCAATTCGTCCCCGGCTGAGGCGGCGCAGGGAACCGGCGGGCCGCAGCAGCTAGAACGGTCAGCCGGGCTGTGGCGGGTGGTGTTCCAGTCCGTCGGCGTGATGGGGCCAGGCGCGAGCATCGTCTTCGGCCTCGGCCTGATCATCTCCTACGCCGCGGGCGGGTCGCCGCTGACCATGCTGCTGGCGCTGCTGGCCGCGATGTGCGTGGCGGTGGCGGTCGGCCAGCTCGCGACCCGGATCTCCGGGGCCGGCGGCCTGTTCTCCTTCACCTCGTCGGGCCTGGGCCCGCAGGTCGGCTTCCTGGTCGGCTGGGCGTACGTGCTGATGACCGTGGTGCTGCCGTCGGTCGGCGCGCTGCTGTTCGCCATCGTCGCGCAGGACTTCTGCACCACCTACTTCCACTTCACCATGCCGTGGCAGTACCCGGCGCTGTTCGCGCTGCTGGTGACCGCGCTGGCGGCGTTCCGCGGGGTGAAGGTGTCCACCGCGGTCAGCGTCGTGCTCGGCGCGATCGAGGTCGCCATCCTGGCGCTGGTCGCGGTGCTGCTGGTGATCAAGGCGGGCAGCGCCAACAACCTGTCGTTCTTCGACCCGGGCAAGGCGCACGCGCCGGGCGCCGGCCTGGCCAAGTCGCTGTTCCTCGGGGTGGTGTACTCGCTGGCCACCTTCGTCGGCTTCGACTCGGCGGCGCAGCTGGCCGAGGAGGCGCGCACCCCGCGGCGCACGGTGCCCCGCGCGGTCGTGCTGGCCACCGCGGCGATCGGCATCTTCTACGTGTTCGCCATGTACACCGCGGTGGTGGCCTGGGGGCCAGGCCGGCTGTCCAGCTACGTGACCGCGGCGAACCCGTGGCGGGAGATGGCGGGCCGGCTCGGCAGCGCGTTCGCGGTGCTGGTGGCGCTGGCGATCCTGAACAGCACCTTCGTGCTCACCCAGGCGGGGTTCAACGCCTCGACCCGGCTGCTGTACGGGATGGCCAGCGCGCGCACGCTGCCCGCCCCGCTGGCCTGGGTGCACCGCCGCTACCGCACGCCCTGGGTGGCCACCGCGTTCTCGCTGGCGGTCGCGGTCGCGGGCACGCTCATCGCGAGCGCCAAGTTCGGCGGCCCGTTCAACGCGTTCGTCTACATGATCACGATCGTGTCGCTGGTGTTCATCGCGATGTACATCGTCACCTGCCTGTCGTGCATCGTGTACTTCGCCCGCGGCGGGCGGCACATCCGCTGGCTGCTGCAGGGCGCGCTGCCCGTCGTCGGGATCATCCTGCTGGTGCCGACCCTCTACTACAGCGGCCACGGGCTGTCCTACCCGGCCAGCGACAGCCTGCCGACCCTGGCCATCTGGATGGGGCTGGGCGTGCTCGCGCTGATCGCGCTGATCATCGCCCGCCGCGACATCGGCTCCGAGGCGCGGCGCTGGCTGACCGCCGACTCCGCCGCCGTGGCCGAGCCGGAACTGGCCGGCCCCGGGTAGCAGGCCGGCCGATCAGCGGGACCGACGAGGAAGGTGGGCGATGACCAAGCCGCTGGGCAGTTTCACCGAGGACGAGGTCATGGCGGAGGCTGCCCGCCAGTACGGCCAGGGCAAGGCGAAGATGAGCGTGGTGCCCGGCCGCACCGCGCTGGTGATCATCGACATGATCGACGAGTTCGTCAAGCCCGGCTGGACCCCGTACTGGATCCCGGAGGCGACCGCGCAGGTGCCGGCCATCAGGGCGGTGCGCGCGGCGTTCTGGCAGGCGCAGGCGCCGGTGATCTACCTGGCCTACGAGACCGGGCTGAAGGGCCTGGACTTCCCGCTGACCGAGACCAGGGTGCCGATCGGCGAGGGCGTGGAGGACTACGCGGGCCAGATCCTGGCGAAGGTCGCGATCTACGACGAGCTGGCGCCAGGGCCCGATGACCTGGTCGTGCTCAAGCACTGCTACTCCGGGTTCCACCAGACGCCGCTGGAGCTGGTGCTGCGCTCGCTCGGGGTGAGCACGCTCGTCATCGCCGGGACGATGACCAACTACTGCTGCGGGGCGACGGCGCGGGAAGCGTTCTGGCGGGGATTCGACGTCGTCTTCGGCTCCGACATCAACTCCACCGACGACCAGGACCTGCACGAGGCGGAGATCAGGACGCTGCGCCGCGGCTTCGCCGCGATCGCCACCTCGGCGGAGATCATCGCGGCCATCACCGCCGCATGACGACCGTCACCCACCTGGGCTTCATCACCGCGGAGGCACGGCGGCTCGGCCCGGACCGGCCCGCGCTGCGGCAGGCTGGCCTCACCCTGACCTTCGGGGACCTGGAGGAGCGGGCCAGCCGGGTGGCGGGCTGGCTGGCGCGGCGCGGGGTAGGGCCCGGCGACCGGGTGGCCCTGCTGTGGCCCAACGACGTGCGGTTCGTCGAATGCTGGCTGGGCATCATGCGGGCCGGCGCGGTGGCCGTCCCGCTGAGCATCAGGCAGCCCGACGAGTCGCTGGCCTACGTGCTCGGGGACTGCGCCGCGGCCGGGATGCTGGCCAGCGACGACCTGGCCGGGCGGGCGGGGGAGCTGAGCGCCGCGGCGGGCGGCGGGTTCTGCGCCGGGCCCGGGGACCTGCAGGCCGCGGCCCCGCTCACCGAGTTCCCCGCGGTCAGCCAGGACGACGTGTGCATGCAGCCCTACACCTCCGGGTCCACCGGCAGGCCCAAGGGGGTGCTGCTCACCCACCGCGGCCAGATCTGGTGCGCGGACGTGGTGCGCAAGTGCTTCCTCGCCGACGAGACCGAGGTGGCGCTGCTCGCCGCCCCGCTGTACCACAAGAACGCCGCGGTCACCCTCAAGGTGTTCCTGCTGGCCGGCGGCTGCTGCGTGGTGCTGCCCGGGTTCGAGTCCGGCGCCGTCATCGAGGCGATCGACACCTACAAGATCACCTACCTGAGCGGCGTGCCCGCCATGTTCCGGATGCTGCTGAACGACACCGCGGCGCTGGCCCGGCACGACGTGTCCTCGGTGCGGTTCGCCACCGCCGGGTCGGCGGTGGTCACGCCCGACCTGCTGGAACGGTTCACGCAGGTGTTCGGCGCGCCGATCGCCGAGGGCTACGGGCTGACCGAGGGCGGGCCGGACGTGTTCCTGTCGCCGCGCTGGGGGATCAGGAAACCGGGCGCGCTCGGGCTGCCGGTGCCCGGCTGCGAGGTGCGGCTCGCCCCGCTCGGCGACGAGAACGGCGAGGCCGCCGTCGGCGAGGTCGGCGAGCTCTGGGTGCGCAACCCGGGGGTGACGGTCGGCTACCACCGGCTGCCGGAGGTGACCGCCGAGCGGCTCAGGGACGGCTGGCTGGCCACCAGGGACCTGATGCGCCGCGACGGCGACGGCTACTACTACTTCGTCGGCCGCCGGGACGACCTGATCAACGTCTCCGGCGAGAACGTCTACCCGCGCGAGGTCGAGGAACTGCTGCTGCGCCACCCGCGGGTGCGGGACGTCGCGGTGGTGCCCGCCCCGCACCCGGTCAAGGGCCAGGTCCCGGTGGCCTACGTCGTGCTGGCTGAGGCAGCGGGCGCGGTCAGCGCCGCGGATCTCATAGCGTTCTTCCATGAACACGGCCCGCACTACGCTTACCCTCGCGTTATCACCTTCGTTGACGCACTTCCGCTCGCGGGTACGGGGAAGGTGGATCGCGCCTTGCTCACCGCCCGCGCGGCGGGCGATGATCGCAGCTCGCGAGCCTGAAACCGGAGGTGGCCCGTGCCGCAGGCGGGACTAGCCGACGTCGTTTACGCGCAGGTGAAGGCGAAGATCCTGCTGGGGCAGGCACGGCCGGGAGAGGTCATCGCCGCGCACTCGCTGGCGCAGGACCTGTCGGTCAGCCGGACCCCGGTGCACGAGGCGCTCAAGCGGCTGGTCGGCGAGGGCTACCTGGCGATCCAGCCGCGGGTCGGTTACACGGTCACCGCGATCAACATCGACGAGATGCGCAACCTGTTCCAGGTCCGGACCCGGCTGGAGGCGCTGTCGGCCGAGCTGGCCGCGGGCGCGTGGGCGGGGGAGCACCTGACCGCGTTCAGCGCGGCCGACGACGACGCGCAGCGCCGCCATCAGGAACTGCTGCGCGAGGGCTCGGCGCTGGAACTGGCCCAGTTCGTGCACGAGCAGCACAAGCGGTTCCACGGCATGATCGCCGACATCGGCGGCAACCGCAGGCTCGGGCAGCTGATCTCCGACCTGCAGGACGAGTCGCAGCGGTTCTGGTCGCTGATGGCCCGCGAGCGGCTCACCGGCCAGGTCTTCCTGGCCGACGAGGGGCACCGGGCCATCCTGGACGCCATCGCCACCAAGGACCCGGTGCAGGCGCGCGCCGCCGTCGCCCAGCACATGCGCGAGGGAGTCAGGGAGATGCTGGAGACCGTGGTCCCCGATTACCCGCCCGCCGACGAGCTGGGCGTGTGAGTGCCGTTCAGGCCTATTACCCTGGCCCGGGCTGGGATCAGGGCACGAACGTGCCGATGGCGGTCGCGCAGCGGAGCCCGGCGCCGTCGAGCAGCTCGGCGCTGGCCCGGCCGACCGTCCGGCCCGCCCGCACCACGCTGCCGGTGAGCACCACCGGGCCCAGCGGCACCGGCCGCAGGTAGTCGACCCGGAAGTCCACCGTGGTCCACGGCTTACCGGTGTGCGCGACCAGCGCGAACGTCGCGGCGGTGTCCAGCAGCGCCGCCACCATCCCGCCGTGCGCCTGGTCGTAGCCGCGGCCGCGGGCCGACTCCGGGCCGAGCACGCCCTCGGCGCGCACCCCGCCGGGCACCGCGGCGATCCGCAGCCGCTGCCCGGCGTGCACCGGGATCCCGTCGAGCTGCTGCTGCAGGCTATCCACGCGGGTCCACCACGATCTTTCCGAACACGGCGCGGGCTTCCATGTCCCGCTGCGCCTGCACCACCCCGTCCAGCCCGGTCACCCGGTCGATCACCGGGCTGAGCCGCCCGGCGGCGACCAGCCCGACCAGCGCCTCCAGGTCGTCGCGGCGCCAGCCGTCGCTGCCCAGGATGGACGCCTCGCGCACCCACAGGTACCGCAGGTCGGTGGCCGCCTCATAGCCGGAGGTCGCGCCGCAGACCAGGATCCGCCCGCCGTGGCGCACCGTGCGCAGCGTGGCCGGCCAGGTGTCGCGGCCGCTGTAGTCGACGATGACGTCCGCGCCGCGCTTGCGGGTCAGCTGCCACACCTTCGCCCCGTACTCCGGGCCGCGGGCCAGCACCAGGTGCCTGGCGCCGAGCCCGGCGAGCCGGTCCAGCTTGGCCTGGCTGCTGGCGACGGCGATCACCTCGGTGCCGAGCATGGCGCCCAGCTGCACGCAGGCGGTGCCGACCCCGCCGCTGGCGCCGAGCACGACCAGGGTCTCGCCGGGCCGGAGCTGGCCGCGGGTGATCAGCATCCGGTGCGCGGTGCCGTAGGCGATCGGCAGCGCGGCGGCCTGCACCGCGCTGACCGAAGCGGGCAGCGGGATGAGGTTCTGCCCGGGCACGGCGATGCGCTCGGTGAGGCCGCCGTCGGCGTTCTCGCCCAGCGCGCCGTGCTTGCCGCCGGGCAGGGTGATCAGCGGGTCGACCAGGACCCGCTGGCCCGGCTCGGCGGCGGCCCCGCTGCCGCTGGCGACGACCGTGCCGGCGATGTCGCCGCCCGGCACCCGCGGCAGCGTGATCGCCACCCCCGGCATGCCGCGGCGGACGAACAGGTCCAGGTGGTTCAGCGCGCACGCCTCGACGGCGACGACCGCCTGCCCGGGACCGGCCCGCGGCTCGGGCCAGTCGCTGACCAGCCGCAGCACGCCGGGGTCACCGTGCTGGTAGAAGGCGACGGCGCGCAACGGGCCTCCTTCGCTGGCTGGGCCGGATCAGATCGCGACCCGCTCCGGCTCGATGCTCACCGCCAGGCCGTCCAGCGCGAACGAGCCCCGGCGCTGGCCGCTGAGCGTGAGCGCGACCGGACCCGGGCGGTCCTCGCCGCTGCTGGCGAGCGTGACGGTGACCGCGCCGTCGGCGACGACCAGGCTATCGGGGCCAGCCCGGGTGAAGCCGAGCGCGCCGGCCAGCACCCCGGCGGCCGCGGCGGGGTCGGGGACGGCGACGGTGAGCCCGGTCACCCGCAGCCCGGCGACGGTCGGGGCCACGCCCAGCCGGGCGGCGCCGCGGGCGGGCCACTCGATCAGGAACGGCCACGCCGTCGTGCCCGGCGGCCCGGCGATCGCCGACCGCCAGGTCACCTCGCTGCCGTCGGGGCAGCGGCGGCGGCCGGCCCTGGCCGGCCCGGCGGGCACCCCGGCGCCGGCCAGCCTGGCGATGCCCCTGTCCACGTCGTCGGTGCCTGCCGCCCAGGTCAGCGGGCCCTGCCGGGCGCCCGCCAGCTGGGTGAACGGGTCGGCCGAGGCCGGGTCGCACACCGTGATCAGCTCAAGATAGAGGTCCTGGCCGGCGAACACCGCGAGAGCGTTCTCCGTCCCGCCCGGGTGCCGTCCGCCGCGCTGGAACGAGATGCCCGCGGTATCCCGCCAGCAGCGCGCGGCGGCGTCCAGGTCGGGCACGGCTATGACCACATGATCGACATACCCCACATCGGGATGGTATTGACACTCCTGTGAGAGTGTCAACATTCAGGCTGGTTTCGCCCGGCTGGTCCCGGCCCCGGCTGGTCCCGGCCCCGGCTGGCCCCGGGGCGGCCCGGCCCGCCGGGCGCGCGCTCGCCCGGCGGGCCGCGGGCCGGCCGGGATTAGGATCGCGGCAGGTGCCGGCGACGGCGGCCAGGACGGAGGCGGGCGTGCCCGAGATATCCGCGCATCAGGGTGGCGGCGAGGCGGCGGCCCTGGCCACCTTTGACGCGTACAAGCACGCGCTGGGCAGCGGCGCGGAGTACGCCGAGTTCGACATCCGCAAGACCGCCGACGGGGTCCTGGTCGCCTACCACGACGCCCGCGCCGGGCACGACGGGCCGCCGGTCGCCAGCCTCGGCTACCCGGCACTGTGCGATCAGCTCGGTTACGTCGTGCCCAGGATCGATGAGCTGATGAGCCTGCTCGCGGGCAGGCTGCGCGGGCACCTGGACCTGAAGGAGACCGGCTACGAGCACGAGGTCGTCTCGCTGGCCCGGTCCGCGTTCGGGCCGGGCAACTTCCTGGTGACCAGCCTGGAAGACAGCTCGCTCCAGGTCATCAAGCGGGACTTCCCCTTGGTCAGGACGGCGTTGTCGCTCGGCCGCGGGCTGAAGCACATCCCGTGCCGGCGGTGGGCCGCGATCCGGGCCAGCGAGCTGCGGCCGGGCCGGCGGCTGCGCCGGTGCGGCGCCGACGCGGCCACCGTCAATTACCAGCTCGGCCGCTACGGCGTGATCAGCGCCTGTCATCGCGGCGGCCTCGGGGTCATGGTCTGGACGGTCGACTCCGACGAGCTGATCGACCGGTACCTGCTCGACCGGCGGATCGAGCTGCTGATCACCAACCGCCCGCAGTACGCCGCCCGGCGCCGGGCCGAGCTGGAGGCCCGGTGAAACAGGATCCGGGCTGGCTTGACGCCTCCTGGCCCTTCGTGCGGGACTGGCTGCCCGGCCCGCCCGCGGTGGTGACGGAAATCGGCTGCGGCCCGCGGGGCGGGTTCATCCCGGCACTGCGCTCAGCCGGCCACCAGGCGACCGGGATCGACCCGGAGGCGCCGCACGGGCCGTGGTACCGGCAGCAGACCTTCGAGTCCTGGGTGGCCGACCGCCCGGCCGACGTCGTCGTCGCGTCGACCTCACTGCACCACGTCGGTGACCTGGCGGACGTGCTGGACCGGATCAGGGCCGCGCTGGTGCCAGGCGGCGTGGTGGCGGTGATCGAGTGGGCCAGGGAGCGCGTCGACGAGGCCACCGCCCGGTGGTGCTTCAGCAGGCTGCCGCCCGCCGAGCCGGGCCAGGCCGGCGAGGATGGCGAGCACAACTGGCTGCGGCACCGGCAGGCGGACTGGCACGCCTCGGGCCTGGCCTGGGACGCCTACTGGCAGTCCTGGGCGCAGGCCGAGGGACTGCACGCCGGCCAGGACATCATCGACGGCCTGGACGCCAGGTTCGACCGGGAGCTGATCGAGTACGGGCCGTACTTCTTCGATGACCTCGGCCACGTCAGCGAAGCAGACGAGCAGGCGGCGATCGACCGCGGGCAGATCCAGGCGACCCGGATCCGGTACGCGGGGCGCCGCCGCTGACCCTGCGGACGGCGGGCGCGGTGGCGGCCACGAGCCGGGTAGCGGATGCCGGAGGCGGGACAGCCGGCCCGCTCTGGCAGGATGACGGTCATGCACGGAGCTGACCCCGGGGAACGCAGGCGGCGGCTGGCCTGGCCGGCCGCGCTGATGGCAGGCTTGCTGGCGGTGACCGGCTGCGCGGGCGGCGGCAGCGCCGCCAGCGGCCAGGGGAGCGGGGGCGGGCAGGTCAACGCAGCGATGGCCAACCCCGACCTGGACCCCGGCACATCACTGGGCGGCGTGCCCGCGCCGGACTTCCGCCTGGTCAACCAGTTCGGCCACGCGGTGTCCATGCGCCAGTTCCGCGGCAAGGTGGTGATCCTCGCCTTCACCGACTCCGAGTGCACCACGGTCTGCCCGCTGACCACGGCGAGCATGGCCGAGGCCAAGCAGATGCTCGGCACCGCGGGGAACCAGGTGCAGCTGCTCGGGATCGACGCGAACCCGGAGGCGACCGCGGTCGCCAACGTGATGGGCTACTCGCGCTCGCACAGCATGGTCAACCAGTGGCAGTTCCTCACCGGCTCGCTCCGGCAGCTGCACTCGGTCTGGCGGGCCTACCACATCGCCGTGCAGATCGACGCCGGGCAGATCGACCACACGCCGGCCCTGTACGTGATCGACCAGCGCGGCAGGCAGCGCAAGCTGTACCTGACCGAGATGGCGTACGCGAGCGTCGGGCAGGCCGCCCAGATCCTGGCCCAGGAGGCGGCCAGCCTGCTGCCCGGCCACCCGCGGCTGACCAGCCAGCAGTCACTGGCCCACATCAGCGGGCTCGGGCCCGGCACCCGGACCCGGCTGCCCGCCGTCTCCGGCGCCCCCGGCAGGGCGGTCACGGTGGGGCCGGGCCGGCCCCGGCTGCTGGTGTTCTTCGCCACCTGGCTGACCGAGACGTCGGACCTGCGCCGCGAGCTGACCGCGCTGAGCGGCTACGCCCGTGCCGCCAGGGGCGGGAAGCTGCCGCAGCTGACCGCGGTGGACGAGGCGGTCACCGAGCCGTCAGCTGACGCGGCGGCCCGGTTCGTCCGACAGCTCGGCCGGCCGCTCGGCTACCCGGTCGCGCTCGACGCTACCGGCCAGCTGGCCGACGGGTACGGCGTCCAGGACCAGCCCTGGTACGTGCTCACCTCGGCTTCGGGCAAGGTGGTCTGGAAGCACGACGGCTGGCTGCCGGTCTCGGCGGTGCTCGCGGCGGCCAGGAAGGCGTGACCGGCGGTCAGCCCGCGGCGGAACTGCGGGCGGACTGCGCCCGCTGCTGCGGGCTGTGCTGCGTCGCCCCGGCGTTCGCCGCGTCTGCCGATTTCGCCATCAGCAAGCCGGCCGGGCAGCCGTGCCCGCACCTGCGGCAGGACTTCGGCTGCGGCATTCACGGCCAGCTGCGGCAGCAGGGCTTCCCCGGGTGCGCCGCCTACGACTGCTTCGGCGCCGGCCAGCAGGTGTCCCAGGTCACCTTCGGCGGGCGGGACTGGCGGGCGCCGGGCACCGCGGCCGCGATGTTCGCGGCGTTCGCGGTCATGCGCCAGCTGCACGAGCTGCTCTGGTACCTGACCGAGGCGCTGGCCCTGCCCGAGGCTGGCCCGGTACACGGCGAGCTCGGCGGCGCGCTGGCCGCGACCAGGCGGCTGACCCTCGGCAGCCCGCAGGAACTGGCGGCGCTCGATGTGGCCGCGCACCGGGACGAGGTCAACGGCGTCTTGCTGCGGGCGAGCCTGCTGGCCCGCGGCGGGCCCGGCCGCGCCGGGACCGACCTGCGCGGCGCCGACCTGTCCGGCCGGAACCTGCGCCGCGCCGGCCTGGCCGGCGCGAGCCTGCGCGGTGCCCGGCTGACCGGCGCCGACTTGCGCGGCGCGGACCTGGCCTGGGCCGACCTCACCGGGGCGGACCTGCGCGGCGCCGACCTGAGCGGGGCCGGCCTGGCCAGCACGCTGTTCCTGACCCAGGCGCAGCTGGACGCAGCGCGCGGCGACGAGCGGACCAGCCTGCCGCCGGGCCGGACCCGGCCAGCCCACTGGGGCGGGTAGCCAGCCCGGCGGGGCGGGTGGCCAGCCCGGCGGCAGGCCTGCCGTTCAGCCAGGCCCGCCAAGGCCGCGCCGGGCCTACGCGGCCGGCCCGGGCCGCCGTACAGTTTGTTCATGCCTGCGGAAAAGCGGCCGGTAAGGCGCGATGACAAGGCGGTGCCGGCGATGGCCATCCGCGCGTCGCATGAGGACCGGGATCAGGTGGTTGAGCTGCTGCGGGTCGCCGCGGGTGACGGGCGGCTGACCGCCGATGAACTCGATCAGCGGCTGGAGCTGGCGCTGACCGCCCGGACCCAGGGTGAGCTGGCGGAGCTGGCCACCGACCTGCCCTCGGGCCCGGTGTTCGCGCCCGCCGAGGCGCCGAAGGAACTGGTGCGGATCGAATGCGGCAGCGGCAGCGTGAAACGCGATGGCCGGTGGGTGCTGCCGCTGCGGATGGAGCTGAGGGTCTCCAGCGGAAGCGTGACGCTCGACTTCACCCGGGCCGTGATCACGCAACCGGAGCTGCGGATCGACGCGGACGTGCGCAGCGGGATGGTGCGGCTGGTGACCAGGCCGGGCATCGTGGTCGACACCGACGACGTCGCGATCCGCAACGGCGCGGTGAAGGTCGTCGCCCCGTGGGGGCACGACGTGCCCGCCCTGCTGCGGATCGTGGTGTCCGGGAAGGTCGGCAGCGGCCAGGTGAAAGCCGGGCCGCCGCGGCCGCCGCGGCGCACCTTCTGGCAGTGGCTGCTGCGCCGCCCCCGCCGCCTTCCACTGTCGCTGCCCGCATGAACGCCGCCCCGGTCGCCGCGCAGGTCCGCGACGGCGCAGACCCGCCGGTGGTGCTGGTGTCGGGCCTGGGGGAGCCGGGCGGGTACTGGCAGCCGGTCGTCAGCAGGCTGCGGGCCGGCTCGCTGACGGTCAGCTACGACCGGCCCGGCATCGGCGCCAGCCCGCCGCGGCCAGGGCCGCGGTTACCGCTGCCTTACAGCGCGCTCGCGGCTGAACTCGCGGCGCTGCTGGAGCGGCTGCGGATCGGCGCGCCCGCGGTCTTAGCCGGGCATTCGATGGGCAGCCTGATCATCCGCGTGTTCGCCGCGGCCTGGCCCGCCCGGGTAGCCGGGATGGTGCACGTCGACGGCTCGGATCCGCGGCTGCTCGCCGCGCACCCCGACTCGTCCACCGACGGCGCGGGCTCCGGCGCCACCGAGGTCGACTTCGCCGCTGGCGCGGCCGAGGTGCTGCCCACTGGGTTTCCCGAGCTGCCGTCGATCGTGCTGGCCCGCACCCCGGGCCGGTCGGGCAGTTCGCCGGACGCCCCGGCGCTGGACCGGGCCTGGCAGCTGGCGCAGGCCAGCCTGGCCCGCCGGTCGGGGAGCGCGCTGATCATCGCCGCGGACTCCGGGCACCGCGTCCCGGCCGAGGCTCCCGGCCTGGCCGCGTTCGCCATCGACCAGGTCGTGCTCGCGGTCAGGGACGGCCGCCGCGCCGTCGCCCTCGACCCGGCGCAGGCCGAAGCCGCGGGCGGGACCCTGACTCCGTTGGTGCCGGCGGCATCTGATCGTTGAAACTGGCCGGTGTGGCCCTGCATGTCTTCGATATGGACGGGACGCTGCTCCGGGGAACGACGGCCAGCCTTCAGATCGCGCGGCAGCTGGGATGCGCGGCGGAGCTGGCCGGATTGGAGGCGCGGTTCGCGGCTGGCGAGATCGGCACCAGGCGCTTCGCGGCCGGCGTTCACCGATTGTGGCGGAGCCTGACCCAGCCGGCCGTGGCGCAGGTGTTCGGCGCATGTCCCTGGATGGGCGGCATCCCGGAGGTCTGCGCCGACGTCCGGGAACGCGGTGAACGATCGGTCGTGATCACCATGTCACCCGACTTCTTCGCGCGGCACCTCCTTGAGCTCGGCTTTGATGAGGTGGTGGCTTCCCGGTTCCCGGCGCTGCCGTTCCGTGAGCCGCTCGATCCTGGCGGGATCCTCACCCCCGGCGACAAGGTGCGCATCGTCGCGGAGTTGCGCGAGCGGCACGGCCTGCCCGCTTCGCGGTGCGTCGCCTACGGGGACTCGATGTCGGACGCTCCGCTGTTCCGCGCGCTGACCAAGACGGTGGCGGTGAACGCCGATCATCACCTCGCTGAGCTGGCCGCCGCCAGCTATCGCGGCGACGACCTGCCCGGGGCGTACGCACTCGGCCGCGCCCTGCTCGCCTCGTCCGCCTAGCCCTGCTCGCGTGCCGATCCCTGGGGTGCTAGCCGATGTCCTGCGCCAGGTCCTGGTAGGCGGGCTTGAGCTCGTTCCACCGGGCATCGGCGTCGCAGCGCTCACCGCCGGCGATGTGGGCGGCGAGATCCTCGACGTGGACCTGGATCCCCGCCCCGTAGTCGGCGACCTGGCCCAGGGGCATGCCGCGTTCCTCGAGGACCAGGATGGTCTGGCCGCCGTCGGCGGTCAGCCATGCCTCGATGGCGTGCTCCTCGTCCGGCGCGTGGTCTCCCGCGGTCAGCACCAGCAGCCGGTGCGGGGGCTCGCACGCTTCCACCCGCCCGGTGCCTTCCCAGCCGCTGGCGAAGAAGCGGGCTCGGAAGTCACCGCCGAGGCGCAGGTCGCCCTCGAACTCGCCGAGCCAGCGGGCCAGGCGGCCCGGATCGGTGAGCGCCGACCACAGGTCGTCGATATCGGTGTCGTAGCGGTCTTCCATCCGCACGACGCCCTTGCCGTCTTCCGATCGCAGGCTGCCGAGGATGCGCGTGCCCGCTCCCGCGTTGCTGGTCATCTGGTCCTCCGTCGCTCGCGTTTGCCCCGGGCTATCTCGGTGTGCAGGGCGTCCAGCCGTTGTTCCCACCGGGCCCGGTACCGGCCTAGCCATTCATCGATCTCGGCGAGCGGCTGGGGACTGAGGCTGTAGACCCGCCGCTGCGACTCCTGCCGGACCTCGACCAGCCCCGCATCCCGCAGCACCCGCAGGTGCCGTGATACCCCAGGGCGGGCGATCGGCAACAGCGCCGCCAGCCCACCCGCCGTCGCCGGGCCAGCAGCCAGGGTTTCCAGCATCGTCCGCCGGCTCTCGCCCGCCAGCGCCCGCAGAGCAGCTTCCATCACCGTGAACGTACCAAAGCAGTTACGTAACCGTCAAGGTACATAAGTGCCGCCGGGCCGGCCGCGGCGTTGATGGCGCCGGGCGGCGATCACCGCAATGATGGAGCCGGGCCAGGCGCCAGCCGGCCCGGAGGAGAGCAGCATGGTAAGCGAGAACGCGGCCAAGCTCGCGGTGCTCATCGACGCGGACAACGCGCAGCCGGCGATCACCGAAGGCCTGCTGGCCGAGGTGGCCAAGCTCGGCACCGCGCACGTCAAACGGGCCTACGGCGACTGGACCGGCACGAGCCTGAAGGGCTGGAAAGATCACCTGCTGGCTCAGTCGATCCAGCCCATCCAGCAATTCGCCTATACCAGCGGCAAGAACGCCACCGACGCGGCAATGGTCATCGACGCGATGGACCTGCTCTATTCCGAGCGCTTCGACGGGTTCTGCATCGTCTCCAGCGACAGCGATTTCACCCGCCTGGCCGCCCGGCTCCGCGAGTCCGGCCTTACCGTGTACGGGTTTGGCGAGCGCAAGACCCCCAAGCCCTTCGTGGCGGCGTGCGACAAGTTCATCTACATCGAGAACCTGAGCTACGCCGCGACCGACACCGGGCCCGCCGGCGAGGTGCCCCAGCCGACCCCGCGCGCCTCGGCCACGCAGCTCAAGAGGGACACCGCGCTGGTGAAGCAGTTGCGCAACGCGGTAGAGGCGGCCTCCGACGACGACGGCTGGGCCGCGCTCGCCTCTGTTGGCCACATCATCACCAAACAGCGCCCGGACTTCGACTCCCGCAACTACGGCTACGCGAAGCTCAGCGACCTGCTGGCCGCGACCACCCTGTTTGAGCTGGAACGCCGCAGCCCCGGCGACGGCAAGCAACAGATCCTTTACGTGCGCGACAAGCGCCACCAGGACAAGAAACCCAAGCCCGCCCGGACCTGAGCCGCCGACCCCACCGGCCTTGCCCGCTGCCACGTCGCGGCCAAGACCGGCATAGGCACTGCCATGGTGCGGCATCGGGCGCGCTCACCCATGAATGCCGCCCCGCACGGGTAGGAAGCGATCTTTGGCTCAGGTGTATCCGGTACAAACTAACCTGACATGCTAGAACTTCCTAAGCTCTTGACGAAATTCAACGCATACCTGAGCATTAGGAGCTGAGACACTAGCATCGAGGAAGGGTTACGAGCATGAAGATCCGCCTTCTGGGAACCGATTCAGGCAAGAATGGCTGCCCTGCCCTGTACGCCACTGAGCGAGGCACCTTCGTTGTGCAGGGCAAGCTCGTCACAGACGAGGAGGTCATCGCAGCACTGGTGGACGTCCGCGAGGACGAGTTCTACGTTGAGATCCCCCGCGGGCTGCTGCGCTACGCGACGGAACCCGAGTGACGGAGTTCTTGACCGGGGCAGAGTTCCGCAGGCTCTGCGAGACCTTTGAGCACACCGCGTTCCGGCTGGAGACGCGCGAGCGGTACTTCGACGAGGAGGAGCAGGAGCCGCTGCGGCGCTTTCTTGCCGGACAGCCCCCCGACGACGCCTGGTTCATGGACTGGTACGAGGCAGTCGCGCAGATGGCGGCCGGAGGCCGCCGGATGGAGCGGGTACGTGTTGTGAGCGAACCGCACTCCGACTACACCAGGTTCGGGATGGACCTCGCCGGCCGGCTCAATGTTCCGTCCGGCGAGGATATCCGCTACCTGCCTCGACGCCGCGCCAGGGAACTGGGCATCCCGGAGGAGGACTTCTGGCTCCTGGACTCAGCGCGTGTCCTGATCATCCATTTCGACGATGACACGCTTGCTGGCGCCGAACTGGTCACCGATGCGGCCGAGGTTGTCATACGCTGCCGCTGGCGAGACGTTGCCTGGCATTACGCCATCCCGCTGGACCGTTATTCGACGGCGTAAGCTCGGCTGATGTGTCTAGCTTCCAGCGCGCGCGTGAGGCGCTCGGGATCAGGCTTCGCGAGTTGCGCCGGGATGCGCGCCTGACCGGCAGGCAGCTAGCCGAGCGCAATGCCTGGCACCCGAGCAAGATCTCAAAGATCGAGAGCGGAAAGCAGACCCCTAGCGAGCCCGACCTTGAGGCATGGGCGCGGGCCTGCGGCCAGGCTGGTCTCGCTTCGGAGCTGATCGGCTCGCTCCGCACGCTGGAATCTCACTATGTCGAGCACCGTCGGTTGTTCAGCGCTGGTATGAGCGCGCAGCAGCGCGCCTTCGCTGAGCTGGAGGACCAGACCGCGGCGGTGAGGAACTTCGAGAACGTCTTCGTCCCTGGCCTGCTCCAGACCCCTGAATATGCGCGCTACCGGCTGCTCGAAGGCATCGAGTACGACGGCGCGCCCGACGATCTGGATGAAGCCATCGGGGCGCGCATGCAACGCCAGCAAATCCTTTACCGCAGCGGCAAACGGTTCCATTTCGTCATCACCGAGGCGGTGTTGCGCTATCGACTCTGCCCGCCTGAGGTGATGCTTGGCCAGCTTGACCGGCTAGTAACCCTGTCCACCATGCCGACGATCCGCTTCGGGGTTATCCCGTTCGAAGCTGCGCTGCCGGTAGCCCCGGTGCACGGTTTCTGGCTGATGGACGAGCGGGTCGTGGTGGTAGAGAACTTCACCGCCTCGCAGAACCTGACCCAGGCAGGCGACATTGCCAGCTATGCAGAGATCTTCCGCCAGCTCGCCGACGTCGCCTGGTATGAGTCGGAGGCTCGTTCACTGGTTACCAGAACGCTCGCCGACCTTACTGCGTCGATGGGATTAGATCAGCTGGTCAGGCGATTCCCGGTCAGCGCAATGGGATCTTGACCATGTGCTTCGAGGTGCTCCGCAGCTAGCAAATGCAAGCTGCTTAAGCAACTTCAAGCATGTTGCTTTAATGCGCTTCTCGCCGTGTCCTACCGTTGCGGTATGACGAATTTGACCGTGCCGGCCCGGTTTGATCCTGAGGTTGCGCATCCGGCCCGGGTCTACAACGTGTGGCTGGGCTGGGGCAAGGATCATTACCCGGCCGATAGGCAGGTGGCTGAGGAAGTGGCGGCGTGCCGCCCACAAGTGGTGGCGGGTGCGCGGGCCAACCGGGCGTTCGGGACCCGGGTGGTGCGGTTCCTGGCCGGCCAGCGGGGCATCACCCAATTTGTTGATATCGGCGCGGGCCTGCCCTCCGCCGAAGCTACCCATCAAGTCGCCCAGGCCATCATCCCGGCGGCGCGGGTGGTGTATGTCGACAGCGACGCGATGGTTCTCTCACATGCCCGCGCGCTGCTGACCAGCGGCCGCGAAGGCGACTGTGACTACGTGGACGCTGACCTGCGTGACCCGGCATCGGTCTTGCGGGGAGCGGCCCGGACGCTGGACTTCACCCGCCCGGTCGCGCTGCTGCTGCTCGCGGTTCTTCATTTCCTGGCTGATGCCGACGATCCGGCCGGCCGGGTGGCGGCCCTGGCCGCCGGATTAGCGCCGGGTAGCTTCATCGCGCTCTCCCATCT
This sequence comes from Streptosporangiaceae bacterium, assembly GCA_036558005.1. Classification (GTDB taxonomy): domain Bacteria; phylum Actinomycetota; class Actinomycetes; order Streptosporangiales; family Streptosporangiaceae; genus DATBGO01. The sequence continues at coordinate 18,336 of DATBGO010000366.1, forward strand.
GACGGCGGACTTCGCCCCGGAGGCGGTGGGCGCCGGGGTCGCGGCCTACAACCGGCTGGTCCCTGCGGGGATCACCGCGCGCAGTCACGCGCAGGTCAGCGGGCTGCTGACTGGGATGGCGCTCGTCCCGCCGGGGGTGGTGCCGGTCACCGAGTGGCGGCCCGGGCATGCCGGCTGGCCCGGTCACGGCGCCGACCTCTACGCCGGGCTGGCCGTAGTCAGGCGGTATCGGTGACCTGCGGGGAGACCGACGACGCGGCCCGGTGGCGGGAGGCCGCGGAGCTGCGCGGCGAGCGCCCCGCCTGGGTGATCATCTGGCTGGCCTCGATCGGCCGGTTCCGCGCCTACCGCAGGCTGCCAGGCGCGCGCCGCGACACCGCCCTCACCGACACGACCGCCACCGGCCTGGCCGGGCAGATCACCCGGGCTGAGCAGGCCGCCACGACACCATCAACACCCAGGACCAGGCGTGACCCGTGATCGCGGGATAGCCGTCACCGTTCCCTGTTAACCCCAGCGCAGTGTGAAGGCCCGGCGTGTAGTCGCCAAACCGCCGCCGGGCCTTCGCCTCCCTACCGAGAGGTGACCCCCCAGCATGCCATCAACTGCCGCGGCCGCGCCCGGCCGCACCAGACAACAACACCCCAGCCGCCGCACCGTCCTGGCCGGCGCAGCCACCACGATGGCAGCCGGGCTGCTGGCCGGGTGCGGCACCAGCAGCCGCGCCGCCCCGGCTGCTGTGGTCCGCCGCCGGGGCGGGGTGCTGCGGGTCGGGCTGACCGGCGGCAGCGCTAGTGACACCCTCGACCCGCACCAGGGACTTAACTACCTGGATACGGCGCGGGCGCAGGCCCTGTATGAGTCCCTCGTGCAACTTGATGCCGACGCGCGGATCGAGCATGTGCTGGCCGCCGAGATGAGCCCGCGTGACCCGCTGGCCACCCAGTGGGTCATCCGGCTGCGGCCCGGCGTCACCTTCCACGACGGCCAGCCCCTGACCGCCGCTGATGTCATCTACACGATGCGGCGGATCATCACCAGCAAGTACTCGGCGGTGAACGTCCTGGGCCCGGTGGACCCAGCGGGGATCAGGGCACTGGACAAGCTGACGGTGCTGGTGCCGATGACCCGCCCGTATGCCACCTTGCCTGAGCAGCTCGCCGGGATCCTCACCGCCCAGATCATCCCCGACGGGTTCAACCCGGCCACCGATAAGCCCAACGGCACCGGCCCGTTCGCCTACCACAGCTTCACCCCGGGGCAGCGCAGCGTGTTCACCCGCAATCAGCGTTACTGGCGGGATGGGCTGCCGTGGGCGGGCTCCCTGCAGATCATTGATTTCCCCGACCCGGTGTCGCTGGCTGACGCGTTGCGGACCGGGGTCATCGACGCGGCCGGGACGCTGGATGGGCCGCAGTTCACCAGCCTGGCCACCACCAGCGGCGTCAAGACCGTCGCGTCCAAAGCAGGAACAATCGTGCCATTCACGATGCGGACCGACCTGGCCCCCTTCAGCGACGTGCGGGTCCGCCAGGCGCTGCGGCTGGCGGCCAGCCGCCCCCAGCTGATCGACTCGGCGCTGGATGGGTATGGCACCCCCGCCAGCGACGTGTTTTCGCCGTGGGATGCGGAGTTCGATCATGCGCTGCGCCGCGAGCAGGACATCCCCCAGTCCAAGCACCTGCTGAAGCAGGCCGGGCGGGAGGACTTGCGGGTGGAGCTGGTCACTTCCCCGATCGCGACCGGGGCGGTGGCGATGGCGACCGTGCTGGCCGAGCAGGCCGCCGCCGCCGGGATCAGCATCAGGCTGCGGCAGGTAGACCCGGGGACGTTCTTCGGCAGCCAGTACCTGCGCTGGCCATTCGCACAGGACTTTTACTCCTATAGCGCTTACCTGACGCAAGTCACCCTGTCGATGCTGCCGAGCAGTCCTTGGAATGAGACACATGAGGATAGCCCCGATTACATCCGGCTGTATCACGACGCGAACGCCACCTTGAGCGCGTCGGTGCGTAAGGAGATCGCCTACCGGATGCAGCAGGACGACTTCACCCATGGCGGGTACATAATCCCGGCGTTCACCGACACCCTGGACGCCTACAGCACGAAAGTGACGGGCTACCGGGAAAGCCGGGTCGGGCAGCCGGTGAACGACCTCAACTTCGCCGCACTCGCCCTGACATGAACCCAGCACGGCACCCCGCGCCGTTATAAGGCTGGCGGGAACGACACCCTGACAGGACCCCCTTTCGTGAACCCCAGCACACCACAACACACGCAGGCATCGCGGCCCGGCGGGCTGCTGCGCCAGGTCGCGGCCGGCCTGGCCGCCCGCAACCTGCCCATCCGCTGCACCCACGACCAGGACGAGGGCCTGCTGCGGATCACCGGCCTGGCCAGCCGGTACTGCACCGTGATCGCCGATGACAGCGGGTACGTCCTCGTGGACTGCTGGCCCGCCAGCCCCCCGCCGCCCCGCGCCGCCGCGCTAGCGGCCACCGCGATGCGGGTGCTCGATGACCGGGAGGACTGGCGGCCCGGCGAACCGGTCAACGACCCCGACCTGACCCTGCTGAGCAGGGCCGGGCTGGCGCTGCGCGCCGCCGGGCTCACCGTACGACTGAACGTGCTGGCCGACGAGCAGAACCTGGAGGCCTTCGCCCAAATCACCGTCACCCATCCGGGCCGGCCCGAACGCGGCCAACTGCGCATCGGGGACGACGGAACCATCACCTGGGAATGCGACCAGCCGCACAGCGGCGACGAGCAGCATCTGGCCAGGCGTATCGGCAATGTCCTGGCAAGCATCGTCGGGATCACCTGACTCCAGCCTCGGCAGGTGCCGCAGCACCGAGGGCTGGCGGGCCGCCAGCTAGATCGTTGATCGGGGTTTCTGGTGAGGTAAGGGGTCGTCAGTGGTCGTAGGCGATCAGGGATCGCTTGACGGGCGCGCCGATCATCCAGTTGTGCCAGATGACCGCGTTGAGGGCGAGCAGCCGCTGGATGATGCGGGCCCACAGTCCGGCGGGGATGCGTCCGCCGTGGCGTTCGAGGCCGAGTTGGTTCTTCAGTGTCCAGATGATCGCCTCGACGCGCTGCCGCAGCCAGTTCGGGAAGTACCTGGGCTGCTTCTCGTCCTTGCGGGCCGGGCGGATGAGGGTCAGCTGCATGTCATCGCTGGTGAAGAACTGCTCGGTATCCTCCCCGGACAGGCCCTTGTCCGTGACGACGGCGGTGCCGGGGGCGGGCCGGTTCGCGGGCTGGCTGGTGAGCGACTGCCGGGCCTGCTCCCGCTCGCCGCACAGCTTCGGGTTGGCCAGGCTGAACCCGGTGACCGTCCCGTCACAGGTGCAGATCAACAGCAGCTTGCTGCCCCAGTACCAGCGCGAGTGGCTCGGGCAGTACCCGTACCCGGCGTATCCGTACAGGTCCGAGCGGCGGGCGGTGACCACCGACTGGCCGCACGGGACCGGGGTCGCATCCATCAGCCGCAGCAGCTCCGCGGTCGCGGGTGTCGCGTCGGCCAGCCACCGCAGCGCGGCCTCCAGCAGCGGCGCGGCCGCCCGCAGCCGCGTGTTGTACTCACTCTGGCCCAGCAGCCGCGGGAACAGGTGCCCGATCAGCTTCGGCGCGATCCGCAGCCAGTGCCGCTCGCCATCGAACCGCAGCAGCGCCTGCGCCACCGCGATGCACACCAGCTCGGCGTCGGTCACCTCCGGCCGACCGCCCGGCCCGCGCCGGGTGAACCCGCGCCCGGGGATGATGCGGTCGGTCAGTTCCACGTACAGTGCGGTCAGGAGAGTGTCCAGGTCGGCGATCATGACGGGCTCCAGGGTCTGGACGTGTGTGAACACGCCGAATCCTGGACACTCTTCACGTGCAAGTCACGCAACACGCACCACGCCCGGGTTGCCGCGCCGGGTAGGTCTGGCCGTCGATGGTGATCTCGTTCGTGACGGACCCTCTGATGTGGTGGCACGGGAGCCGGTGCGGTCAGGCTGCGGCGCGTGCGGTCAGGGGGCGGCGGCGCAGGCTCGGGTTCTGCAGGGCGGTCCCTGGTTCCAACAATACGAACCGCGCGCCGTTCATCACCGGTCCCGTGATTGACCTTGGATGATGGGTGGTCATCGGCTCCTACGGCGCGCTGTTCGGATGCCAATCCGACGATTCCAGGGACCGAAGGGTTCGGATTGCTGCACGATCCGGTGACTACGCCGTGAGGCGATCCGCTTCGGCCAGCAGCAGGTCGCCAAAGGGCTGAAAGCCAATACTGCAGGCGTAGACGCCGCTGACGACTCGGTGGATGGTTCCCCATTCCCAGATGGCGGTGGCATCCACGCCCGTGCGAGA
>DATBGO010000367.1:0-58616 GCA_036558005.1 Streptosporangiaceae bacterium
GCGCGGCCATCCGCTCGGCCTCCTGCAGCCCGGCCTCGGGGGGCGAGCCGCCCGGTGCGGGGCTGCCGCCGCTGGCGCGCAGCCCCGCCGCGTCCGGCGGCAGCGGGCTCTCATGCTGGTCGCGGCGCTGCCCGGCGCGCAGCACCCGCAGGCATTCCCTGCGGGTGGTGGTCGCCAGCCAGCCCGGCAGCGCCGCGGGCTCGCGGATCGCGGGCAGGTGCTCGACCAGCCGCAGCCAGACGCCCTGCCCCACGTCGTCGGCGTCGGCCCGGTCCAGCTGGTGGCGGCGGCAGATCGACCAGACCAGCGGCGCGTACCGCTCGACCAGCTGGTCCCACGCCGCCTGGTCGCCGCTGCTGGCCCGGCTGACCAGGTCGATGACGGTCGGGTCGTCACGCATCGCCGGGTCAGGCCGTGACGATGTCGCTACCGGGGACTTGCGCGTTCAGGATCAGGTCCAGTGCCTCCCGCGCGCTGACCCGCCTGTCCTGCATGAGCGCCGCGATGGCGCCGCTCACCCCGGCCGCGGCGAACGAGGTGCCGTCCCAGGTGGCATACCCGGGGTGGCCGAATTCCGTGATGTCCTGCTGGACCAGCTGGCCGGCCTGGTCCAGTTTCATCCGCCGCACCTTCCCGGACAGGAACGTGCTGGTCACCCGCACGCCGGGGGCGAGCAGCCGGACCCAGGGCACCCCGGGCGGGCTGAACGGGGCGGGCTCGGGGCTGGCGGCCGGGCCCTGGTAGGCGCCGACGCCGATGACCCCGTCCATCGCGGCAGGGAAGATGGGGGTGACCGGGGTGAGCCCCATGGCGGCCGACAGCGGGCTGGCCGAGCCGTTGTTGCCGGCCGAGGCGACGATCACGACGCCGGGCAGCAGCAGGCCGGCCGCCCGGCGCAGGCACAGCGGCGGCTGCCGGTCGGCGGTGGCGCAGCCGAGCGACAGGTTGAGCACGGCCACGTCCTCGGCCTGGATCGCGGCCATCTGCGTGGCCACGTCCCAGGAGGAGGCGTTCTCCCCGTCCGCGTCCAGCACCGGCCGCACCACCAGCTCGGCGGCGGGCGCGCGCGCTGCGATCAGGCCGGCCACGAAGACCGAGTGCCCCAGCGTGTCGGGCGGCTCGGGCCCGAAGTCATGGGCCGGGCCCAGGTACCGGCCGGCCAGGCCGGGATGGGCGTAGAGATCGGTGTCCAGGATCGCCACCCGGGGCCCGCCCTCGCCGCTGGCTGGCGGGATCGCCAGCGGGCCGGCCCGGTCCGGCAGCCCGACCGCGCCTTTGATGTAAGGCATTCCCTGCACCATGACCTGGTCCTTGTCCATGGCCGGCGCCCAGCCGTCGTACTTCCGCCAGAACTCCCGCCGCAGCGCGAACAGCAGCAGGCTCATGTCGTCGGCCGCCCCGGCCAGGCCGGACGCCTGCTGGGCGGCGGCCGCGGCCTGCACCAGCGCCGCGTCCTGCCGTAGCAGCGCGGCGCTGGAGGCGAATTGCGGCAGCGCCAGCAGCGTCAGGCCGAGCGGGTCGCTGGTGCCGGCTTCGTGCGAGGCGAAACCGCGCCGGCGCAACTGCTCTTGCACCAGGCCGGACGCGCGCTGATCCACGACCAGCCGGTCCTCCTGGTAGGTCTCCACCCCATTGCGTACGACCGCCATGTCGTGCCCCCTCCTGATTCGTTCGCGGCGCGGGTGCTGCCCTCACTCAGACCGGAGCCGTGCGGGCGGCCATTGATACGCTGGCGCAGCCAGTTATTCTCCCGCCATCCGTTACCGTCGGTGACGGGTGTCGTCTTAGTTTGACCGCAGGTGATGCGCGCGACAACCGGCGACCGGGTGACCGAGGCGCTGCGGCTGGCCGAGGCCGACCCGCGCCGGTCGGTTCCGCTCGCCGCCGAGGTCCTGCGCGAGGCCCGCGGGGACGGCGACTTCGCCACCGCGTCGGTGGCCGCCCGCGCGCTCGGCCTGGCCGCGCTGCACCTGCAGGATCCGGACGCGGCGATCCGCCAGCTGCGCGCGGCGGCGGCGCTCGGGGTGCGGGCCGGGGCGGGCACGCTCGCGGCCGAGGCCCGGATGCGGCTGGCGTTCGTGCTGAACGTCCGGGGCAGGCCGCGGCAGGCCATCCGCGAGATCGACGCGGTGCTCCGCGATCCTGGCGGTGACCTGGACGGCGCGTCGCTGGCCCGGGCGCAGGCGCAGCGCGCGGCGATCCTGCACCAGCTGGGCCGGCTGGACGAGGCGCTGGCTGGTTACCGCGCCGCGCTGCCTGCGCTGCGCCGGGCGGGCGACGACGTGTGGGTGAAGCGGGTGCTGTCCAACCGCGGCCTGGTGCACGGCCAGCGGCTGGAGTTCGCCGCCGCGGAGGCCGACCTGTCCGAGGCCGAGCAGCTGTGCCGCCGCCTGGACCAGGGCCTGACGCTGGCCTTCATCCAGCAGAACCTCGGCTGGGTCTGCTCCCGCCGCGGCGATGTGCCGCGCGCCCTGGGTTACCTGGACCAGGCCGAGCAGCAGCTGCGCGCGCTGGATTCGCAGCTGGGCTGGGTGCTGGCCGACCGCGCCGAGCTGCTGCTGTCGGCCGGGCTGGTGACCGAGGCGCGGGAGGCGGCGCAGCAGGCGGTCAGCGAGTTCGAGCGGGAGCGCAGGGAGATCGCGCTGCCGGAAATGCGGCTGCTGCTGGCCAGGGCGGCGAGCGTGACCGGGGATCACCCCGGCGCGCTGGCGCAGGCCCGGCGGGCGGCCGGCGAGTTCAGCAGGCAGCAGCGGCCCGAGTGGGCGGCGCTGGCCAGGTTCGCGGTGCTGTCCGCCCGGCTGGCGGGCGGGCTGGGCGGGCCGGCCGGCCTGACCGCGGCGGAGCGGGCCGCGGACGCGCTGGCGGCGGCGGGCTGGCGGGCGGCCGAGCTGGACGCCCGGGTGCTGGCGGGCCAGCTCGCGCTGGCCCGGGGGCAGGCCGGGCGCGGCCTCGGCCAGCTGCGCCAGGCCGCCAGGCGCCGGCACGCCGGGCCGGCCGCGCTGCGGTCCAGGGCCTGGCACGCCGAGGCGCTGGCCCGGCACGCCAGCGGGGACCTGCCCGGCGCCGGCCGCGCGGTCGGCGCGGCGCTGCGGGTGATCGACGAGCACCGGGCCACGTTCGGCGCGACCGACCTGCGGGCGCACGCCGGCGGGCACCGGGTGCAGGCCGCCGAGCTGGGGCTGCGGATGGCGATCATGGACGGCAGGCCGGGCCGGGTGCTGGCCGCGGCCGAGCGGGGCCGCGCCAGCCACCTGCTGCTGCCCCAGGCCCGCCCGCCGGAGGACACCGCGCTGGCCGGAGCGCTCGCGGAGCTGCGCTCCACCGTGGCCGAGCTGGGCAAGCTGCGCAGCGCCGTTCCGGCCGGCCGGCCCGCTGCCGCGGCCCGGCTGATCCAGCGCCAGGTCGCGCTGGAGCGTTGGATCCGCGACTACTGCCGCCGCCAGGAAGCCCGGCCGGCGCTGGCCCAGCTGCCTGGCCCGGTGCCGGCCCGGCTGCTCGCCCGGGCGCTGGATGACCGGGTGCTCGGTGATCAGGCGCTGGTCGAGTTCGCCGAGCTCGACGACGTCCTGTACGCGGTCACCCTGGCCGGGGGCCGGCTGCGGCTGCACCAGCTCGGGCCGCTCGGGCCGGTCCGGCAGCTGATCGACCGGATCCCGTTTGCGCTGCGGCTGCTGGCCAGGGCGGGGACGTCGCGCGACAGCCGCGCGGCCGCGCTGGCCCTGCTCAGGGACGCGGCCGGGCGGCTGGACGACGCGCTGCTGGCGCCGCTGGCCGGGCCGCTGGCCGGCCGGCCCCTGGTGCTGGTGCCCACCGGCCCGCTGCACCCGCTGCCCTGGTCGACGCTGCCCTCGTGCGCTGGCCGCCCGGTCACCGTGACCCCGTCCGCCGCGCTCTGGTTCGCCGCCCGGACGGCTGAGCCCGGTTCCTGCCGGGCCGCCCCGGCCGCTCCGGTCGCGGTGATCGCCGGGCCCGGCCTGCCCGGCGCGCTCGCCGAGGCCGCCTCGATCGCGGCGGTTCACTCGGTCGCCGCGCTGGACGGCCCGGCCGCGACCGTGGCCGCGGCCCTGGACGCGCTCGACGGCGCCGGGCTGGCGCACCTGGCCGCGCACGGCCGGGTGCACCCGGACAACCCGCTGTTCTCGGCGCTGCTGCTGGCCGATGGCCCGCTCACCGCCTACGACCTGGAACGGCTGCCCCGGCTGCCGCGGCTGGTGATCCTGGCCGCGTGCGACAGCGGGCGGCTGGTCGTGCGGGCAGGCGACGAGCTGCTCGGGCTGGCCGCGACGCTGCTCTCGCACGGCACGAACCAGATCATCGCCGCGGTGGTCCCGGTCCCGGACGCGGAGACCACGCCGCTGATGGTCGAGCTGCACCGGCTGCTCGCGGCCGGCCAGCCGGCCGCCGCGGCGCTGGCGCGGGCGCAGCAGGTGGCCCGCGACGCCAGCCCTGCCGCCGCGGCGGCGGCGGGCTTCGTCTGCCTCGGCGGCTAGCCAGCCGGGGCCCCGGCGCTGCCCGCGGCGGGCCGGGCCGGCCAGCCGGATACCTGGAGCGTGACCACGCTGTGGCCGGGCACCCGGGCGCCAGCCCGCGGCGACGTCGCGGCCACCAGGCCGGCCGGCATCAGGCTGGCGGCCGCGGACCGCACCCGGGGCACCAGCCGCGCCCGGCGCAGCCGGGTCGCCGCGGCCTGCTCGGTCAGCCCGGTGACGTCCGGCACCGCGACCAGCGCCGCCCGGCTGGCGGGCCGGCCGGCCTGGGTCACCAGATAGCCGCCCGTGGCCAGCCCGGCGACCGCGAGCACGGCGGCCAGGATCAGCGCGACCGCAAGCCTGGGCCGGCCCTGGCCAGTGCCGCGGACCGGCCGGCCGGGCAGCGCCTGCCTGGCCCACGGCACCGGGGCGGCCCCGGCCCGCCCGGACTGGCCCGGCCCGAGGTCACGCCCCCCGGGATCACGCCACCCGACGTCATTTCGCCCGGGATCAGCCCGGCCGGATGCGGGCCGGGCCGGTTCGCGGCGCGGCGCCGCCGGGACCGGGGTCACCGCGGACCGCAGCGCGTACGGATGCGACGTCCTGGCCCGGAACGACGCCTCGCCCGCGCGGAACCGCCGGTACGTGGCCAGCGCCGCGTCCCGCGCGACCCGCAGGTCCCTGTCGTCGGCGGCGGTCACCCGCGCCCCCCGGCAGGCGAACCCGTAGGTCAGCACCAGCGGCCGGCCGGCCCGGTCGAGCAGCGGCTCGGCGGGCCGGTCCGGCGCGCCGGCATCCTGCCGGGTGGCCCGCAGCGTCCGGTACACCACGCAGCCGGGACCGCCGGCCCCGGCCAGCTCGGTAACCGCCGCCGGGCCCTGCTCGGGCACTTCCCCGCCGACCGCGGCCAGCAGCAGCCCGCTGTCCGGGCCGGCCAGCAGGAAGTCCGGTCCCAGCAGCAGCTGGTACCCCGCCACCTGGCCGCGCGCCACCAGGAACGCCCAGCCGCGGGCACCCCCGCCGTCCGCGCCTGGCCCGCCGGCCGTGCCATATCCGCCGCCCCCGGGCCCGCCGGCCGGGGACGCCCCGCCGCTCACAGCCGCCCCGCGTCGCTGAGGTCCGAGGCGGGCAGCTGCCGCTTCAGCACGATCATCCGCTCGCTGAACTCGCGCAGCACCGCGGCCCGGATCAGCCGCAGCTCGCTCAGCTGCAGCCTGGCATCGTCCACCACGGCGCCGACCTGCGCCATCTTGTCGTCGAATGGCCGGCCCACCCAGTCGACGAAGACATCAGCGATCTTGTCACTGAACGCGTTGCGGCCGATCGCGATGTCCGCGGCGACCCGCACCGCCGCCCCGGCCGGCAGCGCCAGGAACTTCGCCGCCGCGGCGAAGGACTCCCTGGCGGTCAGCTTGGCCCTGGCCCGCCGCTCGGCCATGATGTGGCTCTCGTGCGACTGATCTAGCTGATCCTCGATCTGCCCGAACAGGTCGGGCAGCACCGCGCACAACGGGATCTCCACGTTGAGCGGCCGCAGCAGCCCGTCCTTGCGCTTGATCATGTGGCCGCTGGGGTGCATCGACGCGAACTGCCTGCCGATCGCGCTGACCGGGATGAGCCGGACCACCCGCTTGTCCCGCCGCCGCTGCTCGACCAGGTTCCTGATCGCCGGATGCGCCATCAGGTGCTGGCGGACCACGCTGAGCCGGTCGTTCTCGTCCGCCGGGCCGTCCGCCGTGGCCAGGCCGTCGAACAGGTCCCACTTGGTCAGGATGAAATGCACCGGGCACCGGGCCTTGCGCATGACCGAGAGCATCGGGACGATCGAGTTCTCCAGGTAGGACCGGCTGCCGGCGTCGCCGCGGATGTGCCCGAGCATCCGCTGCCCGTCGATGAGGCCGAACAGCGCGTGCGCCGCCTCGATCCGCTGCTCCAGGTCACGCTGGCGGCTTTCCCGCTGCTCGGCGACCGCCTGCGGGACAGCGCCCCCGCCGACCAGTTCGCCGGCGTAGTCCAGGTAGTTGAAGTTCAGCACCGGCAGCTCGCCGCCGCCCGCCGAGCCCACACACTCGAAGGTGAACGACCGGGTGTCCCCCACCGCGGTGCCCGGCGGCCAGGCCGCGTCGCAGTCCCGCAGCGTCGCATGCAGGCTAGTCAGGTGCACCGACTGGTCCAGGCTGGTCTGCAGCCGGAACCCGCCGTCGCTCAGCTCGGTCGCCAGCCGGTGGAAGATGCTGGCCAGCAGCACCGTCTTGCCGGTTTCCTGGCCGCCGAGCGCGATCAGGTTGAAGGTCGGCAGGTCGCCGCCGAGGTCGATCGGGGCCACCGGCTGCCGCCCCCGGCCAGGCCCCGGTCCGCGGCTAGCGGCCCGCCGGGCCGAGAACCGCCGGGTGACCAGCACGGCGACCGCCGCCATGACCACCATCGCGATAGGTAAGACCAGCATCGCGCCTCCCGCCCTGGCCGTCCCGCGTTGCCTGGTCGGAGGCGGCGGCCGGCCCGGCTGATACGCCGCCGGGCTCAGCGGTTCCCGGGTATTCGCTCAGCCGCCCCGTTCGTCTCCCGCCCAGGTCCAGCGCGGCACCTCGCGCAGCGGGTGCAGCTCGTCATCGGTGGCGGCATGGGAGTTCTGCATGGCCACCCGGGAACCGAACTCGACGTGCTCGCGTACCGCCTGGCGGAACTCGGGGTCGGCGGGCAGGCCGGCCTTGTCGAGCGCCGCCATGTAGAGCTCGACGAACCGCTGCCGCTGCTCTTCGGTGATCTTCAGCCCGCGGTGCACGCCGATGAGGTGCCAGAAGCCAAGCTCGCGGGTAAACCGGCCGGGGCCGCCGAAGGACTCGGCCGTGAACCAGGTCAGGTGCTCGACGTGCGTGGCCTTGCCCTCGCCGAACAGCGGCTTGAGCAGCGGATCACGCAGGACGCTGTCATAGAAGGTCTGCTCGAGCCGGTGCAGTCCTTTCTCGCCGCCGGCGTGCTGGTAGAGGGACTCTGGATGGGTTCGCTCGGACATGGGCCCAGCTCACCAGAGTGCCGCCGAGGCGTCCAACAGCTCATCGGACGCGGCGACAACCAACGGTTGTGGCAGTCTGGACGTCGTGGACCTCGACCTCGCGCAGGTGCGCGCGTTCGTCGCGGTGGTCGATCACGGGCACTTCGGCCGGGCGGCGCAGACGCTCGCCCTCTCCCAGCAAGCGCTGTCCAAGCGGGTGGCGCGCCTGGAAGGCCGGCTCGGGACGCTCCTCGAGCGCCAGCGCGGCGGCGTCGCGCTCACGCCGGCCGGCCGCCGCTTCGTGCCGGCGGCGCGCCAGCTGCTCGAGGTCGCCGACCACGCCGTCGCGGACGTGCGGCAGGCCAAGGCCGCCCCGCTGCGCGTCGATGTGTGGAGCGAGCTGCAGTCGCCCGCCAGGGCGGTGCGCGCCATCGCGCGCGACCAGCCCGACATCGTCGTCGAGCTGAGCATGCGGCGCGATCTGGTGAAAGGGCTGGACGCGCTCCAGCGCCACGAGCTCGACCTGGCATTCGGGAACGCCGCCGGCCTCGATCGCGCGCTGCCGCCTGAGCTGACCGCCGAGCTGGTCATGACCGACGCCATCGCCGCGCTGGTCAGCGCTCGCAGTCCGCTGGCCGGTCGCGACCAGGTCACGCCCGCCGATCTCGTCCGCAGCGGCATCTGGTTTCCGTTGGCGGGCAGTAGCCAGGAGCTGCGCGCCTTCGCTGCGGGGTGGGCCCAGTCGATCGGCGCCTCGCTCGTCGGCGACGACGTCAACCTCGGGCTGGACGCGCTCGTGCGCCGGGTCGCCGGCGACCCGGCGCTCATCGCTCCCGTCGTGGCCGCCTGGCTGCCGGCCGGGCGGACGGACGTCCGTGTCATCCCGCTGCACCCCGCCCCGCGATACCCCTGGTACGCGGTGTGGCGCACGGCCAGCGCCCACCCCTGGCTGCCGCGCGTCCTGCGAGCGCTGCGCGCTGCGCGCGCGGTCAGCTGACCCGCGCGCCGTGGTGCGGATCGGGACCGGCTGATCGGCCGGCCCGGGTCAGCGGTTCCGGCGCGGCAGCGCGATCTGGCCGATGACGTCGACGTTCAGGGACGGGAACGTCCGCTCCCTGATGACCAGCAGCTCGCTCACCTCGACGTCGAGGCACAACGGCACCGACTCCAGCCATCGCAGCAGCCCGGCCGGGTCACGCAGCGGGCGCCCGTAGCGCAGCAGCGTCATGTGGACCAGCTGGCCCGCGGTCAGCTGGCCCGGCACGTCCAGGGCCGGCCCCAGCTCGCGCCGCAGCGCGCTGAGGCCGTTGGGCTCCCGAGCGACCGCGATCACCGCCGAGTCGGTCGCGACCAGGTCGGTGAACCGCAGCCGGAAGCAGGCCCTGGCAGCCGCGACCCGGGTCAGCGCCGCCATCCACCGCGCGCCGTGCCGCCGCCACAGCTCGTCCTTCGGGCAGCCGAACTCCTGTTGCACCGGCAGCAGCCAGGCCACGTTGGCGTGCAGCGCCCTGGCGGGCACCCGCAGCAGCGACGGCTCCAGCGCCAGCGCGGCTGCCTGCAGCCTGGCCAGCGCGCCCGCCGCCGCGCCGGGCCGGACGAACACGTGGTAGCCCAGGCACGGCCGGCCCCACCCGGCGGCCAGCCGCAATTGGTTGCCGAGAACCGCGGGCTCGTGCTCGCGCCGCACCCGTGCCGCATCGCTCATCCGGCACACATGACCATATTGTCCCTCTTGACACGCTGATATATCTGAAAGACGCTTAGCGCGGCTAATATCGCCCGGCGACGTTCGGGATATGGCCGCGCGGCACGTCCCGCCGCGCGGGATGTCCACTGGGGCCAGACGTCGACAAGACCATCATGCAGCAAGGAGGCTCATATGGGTCTGACCCCCCGTCCGATCCGAGCTTGCGCGATCGCCGTCACGGGACTGGCGATGATCGCGCTGACCGGCGCGTTCGCGTCAACCGCGATGGCGTCCGCGCCGGCCGCATCCTCGGGACCGCGCTTCGTCGCGATCAGCAGCAGCTTTACCCCCACGAGCGACCGGGTCACCGGCAGCTTCCACGCCAGCAGGATGTCCGTCGAGGTCTCCCTCGCACCGCGGAACCAGGCAGCGCTGAACAGCGCGCTCAGAGCCGCCTACACCAAGGGCAGCAAGAGCTACCAGCAGTGGCTGGCCAAGGGGCAGTTCGACGCCAGGTTCGCGCCGACCGCGGCGCAGCGCGCGGCCGTCGCCCGTTACCTGCGCGGCAGCGGCCTGAGCGTCGCCGCGTCCAGTTCGCCGTTCCTGGTCCGGGCGACCGGGACCAGCGCGCAGATCTCGGCGGCGTTCCGCGTCTCGTTCAGCACCTACAAGGACAAGCGCGGCATCAGCTACTTCTCCAACACCTCCGCGGCGCAGCTGCCCGGCAGCGTGGCCAGCATGGCCGGCGTGCAGGGCGTAGTCGGCCTGTCCAACACCGTGCGCGAGCACACCAACCTGCAGCGGTTCAGCGGGCTCAAGCACCCGGCGAAGAAGGCCGGCGGCGCGACGGCGGCCTGCGAGAATGGCTACCCGAGCGCGCAGACGCTGTTCGATTTCTTCAATAACGGCACCGGGTTCTCGGCCGGCTACGGCGACTCGCCCGGCTGCAACGGGCTGACCCCCTCGCAGCTCAACTCGCTGTACGGCGCCCCGCACGTCGGCGCCCGCGGCAAGGGCAAGGGCGTGACGCTGGCGGTGTTCGAGCTGTCGGCCTACCAGCAGTCCGACGTCGACACGTTCGCGCACACCTTCTTCGGCAAGAAGTTCACCCCGAACCTGCAGAACATCCTGGTCGACGGCGGCCCGCAGAACCCGGTCTGCCCGGCCGGCGACACCTGCGAGCCGGCCTCCGGCGCGTTCTCGGGCGACGTTGAGGTCGACGCCGACATCGAGACCCAGCTCGCGATGTCGCCCGACATCAAGAAGATCCAGGTCTACGAGTCCCCCAACGACGTCACCGGCCAGGTCAACCTCGACCTGTACGGCCGGATCGCCGCTGACGACACCGCCGACTCGGTCAGCTCCAGCTGGGCCAGCTGCGAGAACGACGCCGGCGCCTCCCTGGTCCAGGCCGAGAACACGATCTTCGAGCAGATGGCGCTGCAGGGCCAGAGCGTGTTCGGCTCCTCCGGCGACACCGGCGCGTTCTCCTGCATCCGCGGCAGCGGCCTGACGATCGTCGACAGCCTCGACCCGGCGTCCCAGCCGTGGGTGACCGGTGTCGGCGGCACCTCGTTCGAGAGCGACAACCCCGGCACCAACGCCCGCCCGGCCTACCCGGGCGGCGTGGAGACGGTCTGGAACGTCGACAACCTGTGCAACGCCAGCGCCGATGAGGGCGGCTTCCCCGGCTTCTTCTGGTGCGCGGAGACCGGCGCCGCCGGCGGCGGTAACAGCCAGTTCTGGGGCCGGCCGTTCTACCAGCACGGCCCGCACGTCACCAACGGCTTCAGCACCGTCGGCAACGGCACCAGCCAGTGCTCGCTCGCCGCGGTCGGCACGCCGTGCCGCGAGATACCCGACATCTCCGGCAACGCAGACGAGTTCACCCCGTACGCGGAGTTCTGCACCGCGGGCGCGAACACTCCCGGCAGCGCCTGCGGGTTCAGCGCCGGGCAGACCCCGCCGGGCTGGTTCGGCATCGGCGGCACCAGCCTGTCGGCGCCGCTGTGGTCAGCGATCATCGCCGACCGCGACGGCTTCTTCGGGCACCGCACCGGCAACATCAACCCGCTGGTCTACACCCTCTACAACCTTGAGCCGAATGTCTTCTTCCACGACATCACCGGCGTCGGCCCGGCGCAGGCCGCGGCCACCAACAACGGCCTGTTCCCGACCACGCCGGGCTACGACCTGGCCACCGGGATCGGCACCCCGAAGATGGCGGCCCTGATCACCCGCCGCATCTAGCACCGCACCGCCAGCCCGGAGGCGGGGGACGCAGCCGCGTCCCCCGCCTCCGGCGTGCGGACCCCGTAGTCGCCGTGCTGGACTTCGACGAACACCAGCAGGGCGGGCAGCCGCCAACTGCGGGCACGATCGGCCAGTACCGGATAGTCGCGCACCTGGATACCACCCGCCGGATCATGCTCGCCCCACCGGGCTGACGCCGCGATCTGCAGCGGTCACATCCACCGCAGGCCAAAACCGCGGCCCGTCCATGATCGTGGTTGGTTTGGTGCAGCATACGCACCGGATCAACCACGATCATGCAACGACAGGTACTCGGCGACGTCCATGTCCATGGCCGAGGAACGGGCTGTCCGCGGGGAGTGCTCCGGCGGGCGTGATCCGCCACCGCGTCAGCGGCGGCTGGCGGGCCGCGGGCGCGGTCAGGCGGTGAGGACGGGCGGGTCCTCGGTGGCGCCGGCCGGGTCGCGCGGGTATGGCGGGACCAGGCTGACCGGGGCCGGCCGGGCGCCGTCGACGTAGCTGACCGGGTTGGACGGCAGGGCGGGGACGCGCGGTCCTGGCAGCACGACCCCGGTGAGGTTCAGCGGGTCGGCCGCGCTGATGGTGACCTGCTCGCCGGCCCGCGGCTGCTTCCTGACCGCGCGCAGCGCGTCCACCGCCTCGGGCAGCGCGAACTGCTCGCCGCTGAACCCGGCGACGAACCGGCCGCCCCGCACCGTCCCGCGCGCCTCCATCCGGCGCAGCGCCCACAGCAGCTCGCGCCAGGGCACGGCGAGATTCTCCCTGGCCATCAGGTCACGGAAGACGACGCCCCAGCGAACGGCCAGCTGCTCGGCGACCGCCTCGGCCAGCTCGTCCCGGTCCGGCGCGGGCCGGCCGGGCGCGGGCGCGGCCAGCGGGTCGTGCAGCAGCGACCAGCGCCCGGCCGACGCGGTGCCCGGCGTCCCGGAGCGGCGCAGCCGCCGCCGGTCCGGTGTCCTGGCCAGCCGGTTGCGCCGCAGCAGCACCCGGACGCTGCGGAACCCGTCGGAGGTGATCAGGCCGCGGGCGACCCCGTCCCACAGCGCCTCCTCGACCTCGGTCGGCAGCCGCCCGGCCAGCGGTCCCAGGTCCGACTGGAACAGCGCGCCGTGCCCGGCGAGCACGTCCAGCACGTCGCGGGTCCGCCCTGGCCCGGGCCCGGCCGGCCGGCGGTCGCCGCGCGCCGCCCGCAGCAGCCACGGCATGTCGTCCCTGACCGCCAGCGTGATCGGGGTGACCCGGGACGGCGCCAGCCCGCGGGCCGGCGCACCCTCCTCAGGGTCGCTGGCGCGCACTGACAGCCTGCCCCAGGCGACGTCGCCGGACATGCACAGGTCGTCGAGCCAGTCCCGGCGGTAGCCCTCGACCCGCTGGGCCAGGATGGCCGGCTCCCAGGCCCCGGCGGCCAGCTCGAAGCCCTGCAGCTGGCCGATCACCGCGAGCACGCCGCGGCGGCCTTCCTGGCGGGTGCCCGGCGCCACGTGCTGCCAGCGCAGCAGGAACCGCATGAAGTCCTGCGCGGTCACCGGCTCGATCTCCCGCCGCAGCCGCTGCTGGGTGTAGCCGTGGATCCGGGCCAGCAGCCGCCGGGCGCAGAACTCCTCCGCGCCGCCGGGGTCGGTGTACCGGCCGCGGATCGCGAACCCCTCGTTCTCCAGCATCGCCGCCGCGCTCAGCACGCTGCCCTCGGTCAGCCCGGTGACCTGCGCCAGGGCCAGCGCCGTCGACGGGCCCAGAAACTCCAGGTGCCCGCGCAGCATGTCCGCCATCGCGGCCCCGGGCTCGATCTCGCCGGCCGGGACCGCGGCGGGCGGGCAGCGGTGATCGGGGGTCACCCGCGCGCCGGGGAACACCGCCTCCAGGAAAGGCCGCCGCTCGACCGCGCACCACATCGGGCCGCCGGGCGCGTGCACGCTGACCGCACGGCCAGCCTCCGCGAGGCTGCCGAACCATGACCGCCACCGCTCGTCAGGCCGCAGCCCGTACACCGTCATCAGCAGGTCGTGCAGCTCGTCGGCGTCCCGCGGGTCCGGGCTCACCTGCGCGGCGACCCGCTCGATCGCGGCCGGGTCAAGCCGGGCCAGGTCGCGGGCATCCACCGGCAGCCCCCGGCGAAGCTGCACCGCGCGGCTGCGGCGCTCCTCCAGCGGGGCGTCGTCAAGGAAGGTGAACGGCCGCCCGTTCAGGATCTCGTGCGCCAGCACGGACGGCTCGGTGGTGTCCCTGACCACCACCGTCACCTGGCCGGCCTCGATCCGCTGGATGAGCTGCCTGAGCCCGTCGATGTCCATCGCCTCGTGCAGGCAGTCCTCCAGGGTCTGCCGCACGATCGGGTGATCGGGGATCTCCAGCGGCCCTGGCGCGACATTCTCCTGGCAGGCGGCCAGCGTCGGGAACACCGCCGCCATCAGGTCGTCGGCCTCCATCCGCTGGATGGCCGGCGGGTTCTTCCTGCCGCCGCGCATCCGCAGCACCGCCAGCGAGCGGTTCAGGTTCCACCGCCAGCGGGCCTGGAACATCGGCGAGGTCAGCACCGCCTGCCGGACCACGCTTTCCACCGTCGCCGAGGCCAGGAACTTCGGCACCCGCTCCAGCGGGAAGCTGTGCTGCGGCCCGAGCGACAGCAAGACGGCGTCGTCGCTGGCCGCCGCCTGCAGCTCGAAGTCGAACGTGACGCAGAACCGCTTGCGCAGCGCCAGCCCCAGCGCCCGGTTCAGCCGGGCGCCGAACGGGGTGTGCCCCACCAGCTGCATGCCGCCGGCCTCGTCGAAGAACCGCTCCAGCACGATGGTGTCGGTGGTGGGCATCACCCCGAGCGCGGCCAGCCCGGCGCTCAGGTAGCGGGTGATCGTCTCCGCGGCCGGCTCGCTGAGCGAGCATTCCTGCTCCAGCCAGCGCTGCGCGCCGTCCTGGTCGCCCTGGGCCAGCCGGGCGGCCACCGCCGCGCGCAGGCCGGACACCTCCTCCGACAGCTCCGCGGTGCGGCCAGGCGCCTCGCCGAGCCAGAACGGCACCGACGGCGGCGCCCCCTGGGCGTCCACCACCCGGACGGTGCCCGGCTCGACCCGGCGGATCCGCCACGATGTCGTCCCGAGCAGGAACACATCGCCCGCCATGCTCTCGATCGCCCAGTCCTCGTTGACGGTGCCCACCGGCGTTTCGTCCGGCTCGGCGATCACCCGGTAGTCGCCCAGCTCCGGGATGGCGCCGCCGGAGGTCAGCGCCGCCAGCCGGGCGCCGCGGCGGCCGCGCAGCTGCCCGGCGACCCGGTCCCGGTGCAGGTAGGCGGCTCGCCGCCCGCGGCCGGTGCGGATCCCCTCCGACACCAGCTCGCACACCTCGTCGAAGTCCGGCCTGCTCAGCCCCGCGAACGGCGCGGCCCGCGTGACCAGGCCGTACAGCTCGTCCTCGGCCCAGTCAGCGGCGGCGCACTCGGCGATCAGCTGCTGGGCCAGGATGTCCAGCGGCTGGTCAGGGACCAGCAGCGCGTCCAGCCGTCCCGCCCGCACCCCGCGCAGCAGGGCCGCGCACTCGACCAGCTCGTCGCGTGATGTCGGGTACAGCCGGCCGGCCGGGGTGCCGGTCCTGGTGTGGTTGGACCGGCCGACCCGCTGCAGGAACGTCGCGAAGCTGCGCGGCGAGCCGATCTGGCACACCAGCTCGACCGGCCCGATGTCGATGCCCAGCTCCAGCGAGGCGGTCGCGACCAGGGCCCGCAGGTCCCCGCCGCGCAGCCGGGCCTCCACCCGCTGCCGCCGGTCCTTGGACAGGCTGCCGTGGTGGGCCGCCACCTGGTCCTCGCCCAGCCGCTCGCCCAGCTGGTGCGCGACCCGCTCGGCCATCCGGCGGGTGTTGACGAACACCAGCGTGGTGCGGTGCCCGGCCACGTGCCCGGCGATCCGGTCGAGCACCTCGGCCATCTGCTCCGCCGAGGCGACCGCGCCCAGCTCGTCGTCGGGCAGCTCCAGCTCCAGGTCCAGCTCCCGGCGGTGCCCGGTGTCGACGATCGCGCAGTCCGGCGCGCCGTCCGGCCCGGACCGGCCGGCCCCGGCGCCGGTCAGCAGCCGGGCGACGGTCTCGATCGGGCGCTGGGTCGCCGACAGCCCGACCCGCTGCAGCCGGCCTTCGGTCAGGTAGTCCAGCCGCTCCAGGGTCAGGGCCAGGTGCGAGCCGCGCTTGTTGCCCGCGACGGCGTGGATCTCGTCCACGATCACCGTCTGCACCCCGGCCAGCGTCTGGCGGCTGCGCTGCGCGGTGACCAGCAGGTACAGCGACTCCGGGGTGGTGATCAGGAAGTCCGGCGGGCGCCGCAGCATGGCGGTCCGCTCCGCGGCGGTCGTGTCACCGGACCGGACCGCCACCCGGATGTCGGGTGCGGGCAGCCCCAGCTCGGCCGCCACCGCCGCGATCTCGCGCAGCGGGCGGTCGAGATTCTGCTGGATGTCGACGGCCAGCGCCTTCAGCGGCGAGACGTACACCACCCCGGGCCCGGCGGCGCCGGCATCATCCCCGGGACCGCCGGCGGCCGCGTGCGCGCGGTACAGCCGGTCGATGCACACACCGAACGCGGCGAGCGTCTTGCCCGACCCGGTCGGCGCCGCGATCAGGGTGTGACGGCCCGCCGCGATCTGCGGCCACCCGGCGGCCTGGGGCGGCGTCGGCCCGTCAGGAAACCGGCGCTCAAACCAGACACGCACCGCAGGGTGGAACGTATCGAGCACCCCGCCAGGGTACCCAAGCCCGCCGACATTTCGCCCTGGACCGCGGCTGCCCCGGCGGTCCTGCCTGGCCTGCCCTGAAGCCGGCCGGGCCCGCGCCAGGCTCAGCCCGGGGACTGGCGCGGCGGCCGCTGAGCCCTTTTCGCCTCGCGGGCGACGGCCCAGGCGTCTCCTACCGGACCCAGGTGCCCGAGCTTGTCGGGGTTGCTGACCGAGCGGATCGCCTGGATCTGCCCGCCGAGTATGTCGAGCGTCACGGCGAAGAGCACCTTGCCGTGCCGGTCGCCGAAGAGCGCTCCCGGCTGGCCGTTCACCTCGCGTGGCTCCAGGGTCACGTCGGCGCAGGTGTACCTGGGGAAGACGGAGGCAAGCACCCGGGCCACCTTCTCAGCGCCGACGATGCTCCTGGCCAGCGCCGGGGCCTTGCCGCCGCCGTCCCCGGCCAGCTGAACGTCAGCGGCGAGCAGCTCCTGCAGGCTGCCGACGTCGCCTTCCCTGAGCGCGCCGAAGAACCGGCCGGCGAGCTCCTCGCGCTCGCGCCGGCCGGCCTCGAACCGCGGCCGGCCCGCATCCATGTGGCGGCGCGCCCGCACCGCGAGCTGGCGGCACGCCGCCTGCGACCGGCCCACGGCCGAGGCGACCTCAGGGAAGCCGAAATCGAACACCTCGCGCAGCACGAAGACCGCCCGCTCCAGCGGGCTGAGCCGCTCGAGCAGCAGCAAGGCTGCCGTCGACACCGAGTCAGCCAGCTCCGCCGAGCGCTCCGGGTCCTGGTACGGGTCGGCGAGCAGCGGCTCGGGGAACCACGGCCCGGCGTACTCCTCCCGCCGGACCCGGGCCGAGCGGAGCACGTCGATCGACACCCGGGTGACCACGGCCGCGAGGAAGGCCCGGGGGGATGCGGGTCGTGCCGGGGAGGCCGCGTAGCGCAGCCAGGTTTCCTGGACCGCGTCCTCGGCCTCGCTCACGCTGCCGAGGATCCGGTAGGCGATCGAGAACAGCAGCGGCCGCAGCTCCTGGAACTCCCCGGCGCGGGTCATCCGGGCGCTTGCCTGAAACCCTGCCGCCACGACGGGTAGCGCAGCTCCCAGCCGAGCTCGCGCTTGGCCTTGGCGTTGCAGAAGCCACGCCCCTCGGTCATCATGCCCGTCACCATCTCGCCGGCCAGCAGCCGCGCCAGCCACGCCGGGAGCCGCCTCGGCGGCTTTGCCCCCTCGCACTCGGCCAGGTAGGGCAGCCACTCGCTGACCGGGGCGGGCTCGTCGTCGACGATGTTGAACACGCCCCTGGCCCGCAGCTCCACCGCCAGGACGGTCGCGGTCGCGGCGTCGTCGACGTGCACCCACGAGAAGTACCCGGTACCACCCCCGATGACCGGAAACAGCCGCTTCCGCACGAGCTTGACCTGATCCTCGTTGGCGCCCGGCCCGTAGAACCCGCCATAGCGCAAGACCGCGCCGCCCGCCTTGACGACCACGTCCTCAAGGTGGCTGATCGCCTTCGTCCCCTCCATCGCGGCCGCGCTGACCGCGTCCAGCGGGTCCTCCTCGGTCTTGACCCATCCGCCCTCGCGGATCCCGTTGAAGATGGCGACACCCTGCGCGACGACGTGGCTGACACCGGTCGCCTCGGCCGCGGCCAGCAGGTGGTCGGTCCCCTCGCTGCGCAGCCGGTTGGTGACGGCGAAGAAGCGGCCGGGCTTGCGCATGCTGGGCTTGCCGCCGTGCGAGCGCGACAGGCCCGTCATCTGGTTCACGATCACGTCCGGCCGTGCCGCCGCCACCGCCGCACCGACCGAGACCGCGTCCAGCCCGTCCATCACGACCCCGCCGGCGCCGAGCTGCTGCAGCAACCCCAGCCTGGCCGCGCTCGTCGTCGTCGCCGTCACCTGGTGGCCACGGGCCACCAGCTGCGGGACCAGCCGCCGCCCGATGACGCCGGTACCGCCTGCCACGAACACCCGCACAACCATCACCTGCCTGATTCCCTGGAATGAGCTTTTAACCCCCAGGACGAGACAGCCCCGCCAGCCTGTGACATGGCGGAGGCCGGCCGGGCGGGCAATGGCCGGCGATGGCGGCGGCTAGGCCGCGACCTCTTCCCGCTCATGACCGGCGGCTTCCCGGTCGCGGCCGGCGGGCGGCCCTGCCGGGCAGCCGGCCCGCCACTCCGCGAACGCCATCGCGAGCAGGCTCGGCACCAGGTCGGTGGACCGGCGCAGCACCCACGCGGTGCCCTTGGTGGCCAGCCAGCCGGCCTGGGCCAGCCGCGACGGCGGCGGGCTGGTCGGCTCCAGCCCCGGCGGCGGGCCGACCGGGTGCCCGGCGGCGGCGAGCATCGCGTGGAACCGGCGGGCGATCAGCCGGTGCCCGCGCTCGCTCGGGTGCAGCCGGTCGACCGCCCACATCCCCGGGTCGTAGGCCGCGGCGTCGGCGGCCGCGTCGAAGTGCAGGGTGCCATACCGCCGCGCGACCGCGTCCATCGCGGCGTTGACCTCGTGCGCCCGCCTGGCCAGCGGCCGGGCCAGCACCCCGGGCACGCCCAGCATCCGGCCCGGGTCGGGCAGCCGCATGGTGAGCACCTCGGCGCCGCCCCGGCGCAGCCCGCCGACGACGCGCCCGGCCGCCGCCCCGATCAGGCCGGCGTCGAAGTTCGGCCGCAGCGTGTCGTTCACGCCGATGACCAGGGTGGCGATGTCGGGCCTGAGCGCGACCGCCCGGGGCAGCTGATCGCGTTCGACATCGGCGGCGCACGCGCCGTTGGCGGCCAGGATGTGCAGCGCCGGGTCGGGCAGCCCCTCGGCGAGCAGCGCCGCCCAGCCGCGCCAGGCCCGGGCCGGCCTACCCTGGCCGCCGGCCGCCGCCCGCCGCACCGGGTCGCCGACGCCGAGGGTGATCGAGTCGCCGAGCGCGACCAGCCTGGTCACGCCGCGACCCTGGGCTGGCTCGTCGCTGCGCCCTCCAGGACCCCGCGGTAGTGGCCGATCAGCTCATCGCACAGGGCCGGCCAGCTGCGGCGCAGCATCCACTGCCGGCCCGCCCGGCCCTGCGCGGCGCGCAGCGCCGGGTCGGCGGCCAGCCGGGCGACCGCTCCGGCCAGCGCGGCCGGGTCGCCGGGCCGGACCAGGAACCCGGTCACGCCGTCGCGGACCAGGTCCAGCGGGCCTCCGGCCGCGGGCGCGACCACCGGCAGCCCGCTCGCGGCGGCCTCCTGCAGGGTCTGGCCGAAGGTGTCGTGCGGCCCGCTGTGCACGAACACGTCCAGGCTGGCGTAGGCCTGCGCCAGCCGCTCGCCGCCCTGCTGGCCGAGCAGCAGCGCCCGCGGCAGGGCCCGGCGAACCGCTGCCTCGGCCGGGCCGCTGCCCACCAGCACCAGCCGGACCCCGGGCAGCGCGGCGACCTGGGCCAGCAGGTCGAGCCTTTTCTCGGCGGCCAGCCGGCCGACGTAACCGACCAGCACCTCGCCGGCCGGGGCGAGACTGGCGCGCAGCTTCGCGTTCCGCTTGGCGGGGTCGAACCGGACGCTGTCGACTCCCCTGGCCCAGAGCCAGACCCGCTGCACGCCGTGCGCGTGCAGCTGCGCCGCGGTCGCGGTGCAGGGAGCCAGCGTCCGGGCGGCGGCGTTGTGGATGCGGCGCAGCCGGCGCCAGCAGATCGCCTGCCCGGCCGCGCCCGCGTGGTAGGTGCGGGCGTAGGCGGGCAGGTCGGTCGCGTAGACCGCCACGGCGGGCAGCCGCAGCCGCCGGGCGGCGGTGCCCGCGCCGGCCCCGAGCACGAACGGGCCGGCCAGGTGCACCAGGTCGGGACGGTGGCCGGTGATCGCCGCGGTGACCCGCGGGCCGGGCAGGCCGACCCGGAATCCGGGGTAGGCGGGCAGGGCCACCGACCGGACCCGCACGACCGGGAAGCCGAAATCGCGGTCTTCGCGGTACTCGCCGTCGGCGGGCCCGGGGGCGATGACCAGGGGATGGTGGCCGCGGCTGGCCAGGTGCTCGGCGACCCGCACGGCCGTGTGCGCGACGCCATTGACAGCGGGCGGGAACGACTCTGTGACGTAAGCGATTCGCACGATCAAACGGTGCGTGATGCGCCTGCCGGGCAGGCCCCCCGCGCCGTGAAGGCCCGGCGAACTGTCGGTGACATCTCGGCGCGGGCGGCGGTCAGCGGGGCGGGCGGTCAGCGGGGCGGGCGGTCAGCGCGACAGCGTGCTGCGGGCCTTGGCGGCGTGCACCGCGGCGGTCAGCCCGTCGATGTCGTAGGCGCCGAAGTGCCGCTGGTCGTTGATGAAGAAGGTGGGCGTGCCGGACACCCCGCTGATGTCCGCCGACTCGGTGTCCTCGGCGACCCTGGCCGCGCCGGAACGGCGGCGCAGGTCGTCCAGGAACCGCGTGGTGTCCAGCCCGATCTCGGTGGCATACCGGACCAGGTCGCTGACCAGCAGCCGGCCCTGGTGATCCAGCAGCTGGTCGTGCATCTGCCAGAACGCGTCCTGCCGCGCCGCCGCCTCGGCCGCCAGCGCCGCCAGCTCGGCGTGCGGGTGCACGTCGGTCAGCGGGAGGTGCCGCCAGACATACCGGACGTCGAAGTGCCCGGCGAGTAGGTCCCTGATCGCGGGCTCGGCCTGGCCGCAGTACGGGCACTCGAAGTCGCCGTACTCGACGATGGTGACCGGCGCCCTGGCCGGGCCGCGGATGTGGTCGTAGCCCGGGTCGACCGGCACCGCCAGGTCGGTGATCGACTGGGCGCTGCCGATCAGGGCCCTGGCCCGCAGGCCGGCCGGCAGCAGCGCGGCGATCCGGAAGACCAGCCAGGTCACCACCGGCGCGGCGAGCACCGTGGCGAGCACGCCGGCCTTAGCCTCGGCCAGCTGCGGGCCGCGGAACGCCAGGGTGGCGATCAGGATCGACACCGAGAAGCCGATCCCGGCCGCGGTGCCGGTCCCGGTGACGGCGGCCCACCCGACCGGCGGCCGGAGCCGGCCGCCGCTGAGCCTGGTGAGCAGGAACGAGCCGCCGGCGATGCCGATCGGCTTGCCGGCCACGTACCCGGCCAGGATTCCCAGGGTGATCGGCGAGCTGAAGGCGCGGGCCAGGAAGTCCCCGCTGATCGGGATCCCGGCGTTGGCCAGCGCGAACAGCGGCACGATGACGTAGCTGGTCCACGGGTGGTAGAGCTGCTGCAGGTGCTCGTTCGGGGACAGCGCGGAGGCCAGCCCGGCCCGGGCCGACTGGGCCAGGTCCGGCGTAGGCTGCTCGCGGAACCGGCGGAACAGGTCGGTGGCCTGCTCCAGGTCAATGCGGGCGGGCGGGTAGGCGTAGGTCGCCAGCCCCATCACCAGGCCGACGACCACCGGGTCCACCCCGGATTCGAGCATCGCCGCCCACGCGGTGATCCCCAGCACCAGGTAGACGATCCCGTACCGGATCCCGGCCAGCCGGCCCGCCGCGGCCGCCGCGAGCATCACCAGGGCGATGACCAGCGGAACCACCGAGATCTTCGTGCTGTAGGCGGCCCCGATCACGATCAGCGCGACGAAGTCGTCGACCACCGCGACCGACAGCAGGAACGCCCGTACCCGCTCGGGGAACCTCGGCCCGGCCAGCGCCAGCATGCCCAGCGCGAACGCGGTGTCGGTCGACATCGCCGCGCCCCAGCCGCCCGCGCCGGCCCGGCCCGCGTTGAACGCCAGGAAGATCACCACCGGCACGGCCAGCCCGCTCAGCCCGGCCACCACCGGCAGCGCCACCCGCTGGCGCTCCCGCAGCTCGCCCATGTCGAATTCGCGCCGGGCCTCCAGCCCGAAGACGAAGAAGAAGAACGCCATCAGCCCGCTGTTCACCCACTCGCGCAGGTCCTCGCTGACCTCCGCGCCGCCGAGCCGGATCGACAGCCGGGCATGCCAGACCGCGTTGTAGGAAGAGGCGTCGATGTTCACCCAGGCCAGTGCCATGATGGCCGCGGCCAGCAGCACCGCGGCGCCGCCGGTCTCGGTGCGCAGGAACCGGCGCAGCGGGGTCTGCAGGCTCAGCGCCCAGGCTGTCCGGTCCGCCACCTGGCCATCCGCGCCAGGCTGGCGTTCATCAGGCACGGCGTCCCCCCGTCAGCCGCTGCGGCTGCCGCGCCCCCCGCGGCATGTCAGCGATTATCCTGCCCGCCCCGTAACGAAACGAGGCAGGTAGCCAGTACCGCCGCCCGCACTGGCTACCTGCCGGGCCTTAAATGGATCAGCCTGCCTGGCTCACGCGACCGGGGTCGGGAAGGCCACCGGGCTGCGGTTGCCTGCCGTGTCGACCGCGCGCAAGCCGAACTGCACGTTGTCCTTGGATATGTCGAGCGTGACCGAGGTCACGTTGCCGACGCTGATGGTGTCGGTCCAGTCTTCCGCCGTGGTCTCCCGCATCACGATCTCGTACCCGGTGATGTTGGACTCGGGGTTGGCGTTCCAGCTGAAGCTGCTCAGGTTGGTGCCAGGAAGGCCGGGGGGCGGGGTCGTGTGGATCTGCACGTTCTTGGGGGTCCCAGGGTTGGTGGCGAGGGTCCAGTAGACCGCCGAGTTCACCTTGGCCACCCGGGCCGTGTAGTCGAAGTCGACGAACTCCACCAGGTCACCGAACTGGACGCCGCCTTCTACCCGGACGTTCTGGTGCTCGTGGTTGAAGTTCTCCCGCTGCTCGGTGAACCTGGCCGCCGGGTAACCCTGGCCCTGGAAGGAGACGTGGTCACTGGCCCGCAGGAACCGGTCACGCCGCCAGATCACCCTGATGTTCATGTCGGTCAGCGACTTCGGCGCCGCGTCCACCGCGAACCGGCCCAGCTGGCGCGACTGGCTGTCGTTCTCGCCGCCGGTCGTCTGCAGCAGCGAGATCCCGTTCGCGGTCACGTTGGTCGGCACGCCCTCCAGGAACATCCGCAGGGTGTGCGGGTCGGGCGCGTGGCCGTCGAAGGAGTGGCTGGCGCCGACGATGTCGTTGCTGACCATTCCCTGCACGTCGTTGCCGGCCGCCTTCATCTGGGCGGCCATGAAGGTCGAGCCGAACAGCCCCTGCTCTTCACCGGAGACGACGCCGAACACCAGGGTGCCGGGGAACTGACGGGTGGCGAACAGCCTGGCCATCTCCAGCACGACCGCGACGCCGGAGCCGTCGTCGTCGGCCCCGGGCGCGTCGCTGACGCCGTCCAGCACGTTCGTGCACCGGGAGTCCAGGTGCCCGGTGACCACGTAGAACCGCTCCGGTGACGCGGTCCCCTTCAGGGTGGCGATGATGTTGGTGACCTGCACGTCGTTGGGGATCCCGCCGGAGCCGGCCGGCTGGGTGAAGGTCTGCTGCTGCACGGTCATCCGGCCGCCTGAGGTGGCCGCGATGTCATTCATCAGGCCGGTCACGTACGCGGTGGCCGCGCCGATGCCGCGCACCGGGTCGGTCTGGCTGGACAGGGTGTGCCGGGTGCCGAACCCGGCCAGCGTCGTGATGATGTCCTTGATGCGGCTGGTGCTGATTCCGCGCAAGGCGGCCCGCAGGTCGGGGTCGATCTTGGCGGCGGGCATGGACTTGGCGCCCGTGGCTGCGCTGGCGGGGGTCGAGGTGGCGGCGATGGTGGCGAGCGGTGCGGCGACCGCGGTGGCGGCCGACGCGGACAGGAAGGCGCGGCGGTTTGGGCCTTTACGGCCCGAAACAGGCTTGTTCTCCATGGCATGAATCATTGAGGTATTGCGACAGAAGTCAAGATTCTGCTGGATTCTGGTAAAGATCCATTCGGGCTTGGCCAGCCCAGAAGCCTGTGGCCAGCAAAGTTCTCCGGCAGGGCCTGAAACAATGCGGGTGTGACGCACGCGCAATCGCCCGCGGGCCAGGCCGGCCAGGCCGGCCAGGCCGGTCAGGCCAGCCCCGCCGCCGGCCCCGGCTGGCTGCTGCTGATCTACCGGATACCGCCGGAGCCGACCAGGCTGCGCGCCGCGGTGTGGCGCCGGATCAAGAGCCTCGGCGCGATCTACCTGCAGAATTCCGCGGCCGCGCTGCCGGCCAGCGTGGCCGCCGAGCGGGCGCTGCGCAAGCTGCGCGCCGAGATCCTGGACATGTCGGGGACCGCGGTGCTGCTGGAGTGCGCCGTCCTGGCCGGCGAGCAGGAAGTCCGCGAGGCGTTCCAGGCCGCCCGCAACGACGAGTACGAGGAGATCGTCGACAAGTGCCAGGACTTCCTGGCCCAGGTCCAGAAGGAATACGTCGCCGATCACTTCACCTACGCCGAGCTGGAGGAAAACGAGGTCGACCTGATCAAGCTGCGCAACTGGCTGGCGAAGGTGCGTGACCGCGACGTCTTCGGCGCGCACGGGCGGCAGCTGGCCGAAGAGGGCCTGGACAAGTGCGAGGCGGAACTGGAGCGCTACGCCGCCCGGGTCTACGCCGAGGAAGCCGAGAGCCGCTAGCGGCCAGCTAGCCGCGCCGGGCGGCGCGCCACAGGCTGACCGGGAGCAGCGCCAGCAGCAGCGCCGGGAGCAGCCACCACGCGGCCGCCCCGGCCTGGCTCAGCAGGTAGGTGCCGGCCAGCCCGGCAGCCACCCCCGCGGCGACCAGCCAGTCGTCGCCGACGACGAAGTCCCAGCAGAACGCCAGGAACCCGGCCAGCCTGCCGCCCATCTCAGCCCCGTTCCCCGGCGGGCTGCGCCCGGGCGGCCTGCTGCGGGCCGGCCGGCCGGCTGCCGCGGCGGGTCCGGCGCAGCGCCGCGACCAGCGCCAGCGAGAACCCGGCGACGGCCGGGATCAGCACCAGCAGCGCGGCGTCCGAGCCGGGCCAGCGCGCCCCGGCGCCCTCCGCGCCCCAGAACGTGCCGAACGCGGTCAGCATGATCCCGACGACGAACTTCATGGTGTTCTCCGGCACCCGCGACAGCGGGGCCCTGACCGCGACCGCGGCCCCGCCCACCGCCACGACCGCGCAGGCGGCCGCGACCGCGGCCAGCCCGACGTCATGCTGGTTGGTGCCGAAGGTCACCGCGATGAACACCACCTCGAGCCCTTCGAGCGCCGTGCCCTTGAACGCCAGCGTGAACCCGTACCAGTCCGGGACCATGGCGGCGCGCGCACGCGGCCTGGCCGCCGCGGCGGCCACCTGCCGGGCGTAGATCGCGGCCTCGTCATGCAGCGCCTTGTGCCCGCTGGCCCGCAAGATGGCCTTGCGCAGCCACTGCAGCCCGAACACCAGCAGCAGCCCGCCCACGATCAGCCGCAGTTCGCGCAGCGGCAGCACCGACACCGCCGGGCCGATCGCGGCGGTCACCGCGGCGAGCACCGCCAGCGCGCAGCCCAGGCCGGCCAGCGCGGACCGCCAGTCCCGCGCGCTGCCCGCCGCGAGCACGATCGTGGCGGCCTCGACCGCTTCTACCGCGCAGGCCAGCAGGACCGCGATGAACAGCGCTCCCGCACTCATGACGCTCCTCCAGCAGGCTCAGGCCCGGACCAGGCTACTATAACGACAGTCATACACCGGAAATGACAGCGGTTACTACCGGTGGGTTGACACTGCGCGCCCTCCATACCTAGCATTCCTAGGCATGGACTCTGAGCGGCTCAAGGGCAACCTCGACCTGCTGCTGCTGTCGGTCATGACGGCCGGCCCCGGGCACGGCTACTCGATCATCACCCGGCTGCGCGGCCGCAGTGACGGCGCGTTCGACCTGCCCGAGGGCACGGTCTACCCGGCCCTGCACCGGCTGGAGGCCGCCGGGCTGCTGGCCAGCAGCTGGGAACGGGCGGCCGGCCGCAAGCGCCGGATCTACCAGATCACCCCGGCTGGCCAGGAAGCACTGGCGGACCAGGCCCGGCGCTGGCGCGCGTTCAGCGACTCGGTCGCCCTGGTCATCGGCACAGCCTGACCCTCCGCCCGCGCACTCCTGAGAAGGAACACCGATGAGTGACCAGAACGCTCCCCCGCCCGCCGCCGAGCCGGTCGAGGAGTATCTCGACCGGCTGCTGCTCACCCTGCCCGGCCCGCCGCGCCAGGTCCGCCGCACCCTCGCCGAGGTGGAGGCGCACCTGCAGGACGCGGTCGCCGAGGGACTCGCCGCCGGGCTGCCCGAGCCGCAGGCGCAGGCCGCCGCGGTGGCGCGGATCGGGCCGGTGCACGCGACGGCTGGCCGGCCCGCGCTGCTGACCGCGCCGCTGATGGCCCTGCTGCGCCGCATCGTGCTGTCCGGCGCGCTGATCGGCGCGGTCGGGCTGATCGCGTTCGGCTGCTCGGCGGGTATCTCCTGGGCGCTCGCCGTCGCCCACGGCGGCACGTTCGTGACCGCGCCGTTCCCCGCGGGCAGCTACAGCCAGGCCGACTGCGCCCGCTGGCTGGCCGGTGACCCCGGCGCCCGCGACTGCCTGGCCGCCATGACCGCTGACCACGTCGGTGACATCGTCCTGTCCGGTGCGGCCGGCCTGGTGGCGGGGCTGGCGTTGCTGGCGCTGTCCTGGTGGCTGCGGCGGCGATGGCAGGATCATGCCACCCGGACCGCGCTGCCCGCGGGCAGCGCAGAGGCGGCCGGCGCGGCGCTGGCGCTGCTGGTCATGATCGCGACCCTGGGCGGCGGCATCGACGCCGAACTGGTGCAGCGCGGCATCGGGGCCGGCCAGCTGTTCAGCCTGGCGGTGGCGGCGCTTGGCGCGGCCGCGTTCTTCGGGCTGCGGCTGCGCCAGGTGACCGGGCTCCGCCCGGCCAGCGCGTGACGGACAGGCGATCACCGGTTCCGGTGCCGGCCCGGCGTCGGTAGCCTCAGTGGCGGCCCTGCTACCGGAAGGATCCGATGTCCACTGCTGAGCTGGCGAGCGGCGTCCGGGCCGGCCAGGTCGAGACCCCGCGGCTGCGTCACCACGTCCTGTCCAGCGGCGACGGTGACGGGCCGCTCATCGTGTTCGTGCACGGGAACCTGTCCACCGCCAGGTTCTTCGAGGAGATCCTGGCCGCGCTCCCGGCCGGCCTGCGGGGCGCGGCCGCGGACATGCGCGGCTTCGGGCACTCACAGACGGCGCCGGTGGACGCCACCCGCGGCGTCCGCGACTTCTCCGACGACCTCGCCGAGCTGGTGGCCAGCCCTGAGCTGGCCGCGGCGGGCAAGGTGCACCTGGTCGGCTGGTCCCTCGGCGGCGGCGTGGTCATGCAGTACGCCATCGACCACCCGGCCCGGGTCGCGTCCGTCACCCTGCTGTCGGCCATGTCCCCCTACGGGTTCGGCGGGACGCGCGACGCGGCAGGCACGCTCTGCTTCGCCGACGCGGCCGGGTCCGGCGCCGGCGGCGTCGCGCCCGGGCTGATCGAGGCGCTGAAGGCCGGCGACACGGGGGAAGAGAACAGCTTCGCGCCGCGCCCCACGATCCGCTCCCTCTACCTCAAGCCGCCGTTCCGGCTGCCCGCCGGGCGGGAGGACCTGCTGGTCGCCGAGATCCTGCTGACCGCGCTCGGCGACGACAACTACCCCGGCGACGCCCGGTCATCGCCGAACTGGCCGAACGTGGCCCCGGGAACCCGCGGCGTGAACAACGCGATCTCGCCCCGCTACTGCAACCTGGCCGCGTTCGCGCAGGCAGCCAGGCAGATCCCGGTGCTGTACGTGCGCGGCGACAGCGACGCGATCGTGTCCGACCAGTCGATGGTCGACTTCGGTCAGCTGGGCACGCTCGGCGCGGTGCCCGGCTGGCCGGGCGAGCAGTTCCCGCCGCAGCCGATGGTGACCCAGCTGCGCGCCGTGCTGAGCCAGGCCGCGGCCGGCGGCGGCATGGTGCGGGAGGAGGTCTTCGCCGGCTGTGGCCACTCCCCGCACCTGGAGCAGCCAGCACGCGTGCGTGACCTGCTGGTTGACTTCGTCGCCGCCGCGACGTGAACGAGCCAGCGCCGCGTCACCGGTGCCGCCCCCGCGCCGGGACGGCCTGGCCGCGCTGCACGTCGGCGCGGGTGACCGCCAGGTAGCCGACCAGGCAGGCGATCGCGACCGTGAGCACCAGGGCGACCCGCCCGTCGCCCAGGCCCAGGCCGCTCAGGCTGGCCGGCTTGCCGGCCCAGTCGGCGAACGAGGCGCCGAGCGGCCGGGTGACGACGTAGGCGAACCAGAACGACAGCACCGGGCTCCAGCCCAGCCACCGGTAACCAGCCGCCGGGACGGCGATCAGCGCGGCGAACACCACCATGGAGAAGAAGTAGCCCAGGTGGAAGGTGACGGCGGTCAGGTCGCCTGCCGCGGTCCCCAGCGCGAAGGTGGCCACCACGGCCGCCCAGTAGAACGCCTCCCTGCGCGCGGTGCCGATGGTGTGTATGGACAGCGTGTGCTCGGTCAGCTGCCAGCTCAGGAAGACCGCCGCCAGGACGATCGCGTACAGGACCGAGGACTCGCTGTAGGGCACCCCCAAGCCGACGTGCAGCACGTCCGCGGCCATCGTCCCGAACACCCCGACCATCACCACGGCGAGCCAGTAGGTCCAGGCCAGGTACCGGCGCATGGAGAACTGCAAGACCAGCGCCACCGTGAAACCGGCGAAACCCGCCAGCACCGCGGGAACGGGATCCAGCACGCGGACCAGGTAGTCAGACGTCGCCTCGCCCATCGCGGTCGACAGCGCCTTGATCACCCAGAACCAGGCGGTGATTTCCGGGACCCGCAGCGCGCCGGCGACGGCGCGGTCTCGTGCCAGGCGGCTCGTGGCCGCCGCGCCCTGGTTCATGCCAGATCCTCTCGCCGGGGGTGAAACGCACTGGTAACTGGTGATCTCAAGGCTCGGGCCGCCCCTGGGCGGCCCGGACACCCGCTGCCCGCTAGAACGCGAACCTGATAATGCTGATCAGGCCCGCGGCGAGGCAGTAGATGGCGAACGGCGTCAGCGTCCTGGTCTTGAAGTACCTGGCCAGGAACACGACCGCGAACAGCGACGTCGCGGCGGCGGCGATGCTCCCGGCCACGACCTGGCCGTGGATGCCGTTCCCGAGCGAGCCGGTGAGGTCGGGCACCTTGAGCGCGCCGGCCGCCAGGATCACCGGGGTGGAGAGCAGGAACGAGAACCGCATCGCGTCCTCGTGGTTCAGCCCGCGGACCAGCCCGCCGGCCATCGTGACGCCCTCCCTGCTGATGCCGGCGAACAGCGCCAGGATCTGCGCCGCGCCGATCCACAGCGCCGGCAGCGGCCCGACGGCCGCCAGCCGCCGGTCAACCGCCGCCAGGTCAGCCTCCCGGTCCCGCAGCCCGGACCCGCCCGTCCCTGCGAGCACGGTCTCAGGCGGCACCGTCTCAGGCGGCACCGTCTCAGGCAGCACTGTTTCTTGCGGCAGGGTTTCTTGCGGTACGGTGCCGGGCTCGGCCGGCCCGGGCAGCGGGGCCGGACCGGGCTGGCCCGGCCCGGCTGCCTCCGCGGCCAGCACCGGGGACCGGCCGGGCCGCGCCGGCTGGCCGTCCGGGTGCGCGCCCAGGTGCGGGCTGCCAGAGCCCCAGCTGGTCGTCGCCCGCGCACCCGCGACCGCGGCGCTGCCCGGCCCCCGGCGGCGGTACCGCTCGGCCAGGAACAGGATCCCGCCGTTGATGGTGAGGAACAGGGCAGCCGCGTCCGGCCGGGCGAACAGCACACGGAACGTGTGCTCCAGCGCGAGCCCGGCGATCCCGACCGGCACGGTCGCGATCACCAGCAGCCACCCGAGCCGCTGGTCAGCGTTGTCGATGCGGCGCCTGAGTATGCTGGTGACCAGGCCCCGCACGATCCGCACCCAGGTCCGCCAGTAGTAGCCGGTCAGCACGACCGCGGTGGCCAGGTGCAGGCCCACGATGAACGCCAGGTACGGGCTCTCCGCGCTGCTCTCCTGCCGGACCAGCACCCCCCAGGTGCCGCCGAGCCAGGCCGGCACGAGCACGGTGTGGCCCAGGCTGGACACCGGGAACAGCTCGGTCAGCCCCTGGACAAGGCCGATGACGATCGCCTGCAGGTAGGTCATGTGATACACGGAAGTCATGATCATTTCCCCGGTGCGATGATGAACTACAGCAGTCGTCGTACTACAAGGCAGTCGTACTACACAGTAAGTCGTACTACGACGACAGTAGTAGATGGGAGCGAGCTGTGCCGCCAGAGACCCAGGGAAGGCCCCGCGGCGCGCTGGAGCGGGAGATACTGGCCTGCCTGGCAGCCGCTGATCAGCCGCTCTCCCCTGCCGAGGTCCGCGCCGAACTCGGCGGCGACCTGGCTTACACGACGGTGATGACCACGCTGTCCCGGCTGCACGACAAGGGCGCGGTGTCCAGGGCACCCGCGGGCCGGGGCTACTCCTATGCGCTGCGCGGGGACCCGGACGGCGCGCTGGCCTCGATGACCGCCCGCCGGATGCTGCGGCTGCTGGAGGCCGGCGCCGACCGCGCGGGCGTGCTCAGCCGGTTCGTTGCCGATCTCACCAGCGAGGACGAGCAGCTGCTGAACGACCTGCTCGCCGACGCCGCCGGCCCGGCCGGGCCCGGCAGCGGCCCGGGCCAGGACGCCCGGCGCGCGGCGGCCAGGCCAGCCAGGGAGGCGGGGCCGGGCGGGGAGACGGGACCGGGATGATGCTGCTCGCCCTGATCCCGCTGGCGGTCAGCGCGCTGCTGGCGGCCGGCGGCGAGGGGCTGTCGCGGCGGCTGACGCCGCGCCTGGCGGCCGTCCTGCTCACCGCGCTGGCGCTGGTCATCTCCCTGTCGACCGGCGCGGTGCTCTGCCTGGCCGCGGTCAGCGCGCTGGCCAGGCTGCCGGTCATCGCCGCGGCGGGCGGCTGGTCGCTGCGGACCGCGCGGCCGCTGGAGCAGCTGCCGGTGAGCTGGAGCGCGCTGGCCGGCGCGGTGGCGGCGGTGCTGCTGGCGCTGGCGTTCGGCTACCTGGCCAGGACGGCGCGCGAGCTGGTCCGGGCCAGCCGGGTCTGCCGCCGCCTGGCCGTCGGCCAGGGCCGGCTGGTGATCACCAGGGACGAGCGGCCCACCGCCTACACGGTGCCCGCCGGGCCCGCGGCCATCATCGTCTCGACCGGGATGCTCCGGCTGCTGACCGCGGCCGAGCGGCGCGCGCTGCTCGCGCACGAGGCCGCTCACCTGCGCTACCGGCACGCCGGCTACGTGCTGCTGGCCCGGCTGGCCGCGGCCGCCAACCCGCTGCTGCGGCCGCTGGCCGACCAGGTGCGGCTCGCGGTCGAGCTGTGGGCCGACCAGGTCGCGGCGGATGAGGTCGGTGACCGCCAGGTGGTGGCCACGGCGGTCGCCCGGGCAAGCCTG
Source organism: Streptosporangiaceae bacterium (assembly GCA_036558005.1). GTDB lineage: Bacteria > Actinomycetota > Actinomycetes > Streptosporangiales > Streptosporangiaceae > DATBGO01. The sequence continues at coordinate 31,387 of DATBGO010000367.1, forward strand.
GCCGCGGCCAGGCCAGCCCGCCGCCAGCAGGCGGCGCTCACCATCGCCGACACCCACGTCCAGGCCCGGGTGCGCGCGCTCACCGGCCCGCCGCCGCGGCGCCGCCGGTGGGCCGCCGCCGCCGCGCTGACCATGATCCTTGCCTCCGGTAGCGCCGCGTTCACCCTCGCCGCGGACACCCACGAGCAGGTCGAGCTCGCCCAGTTCGACTACGTGCGCAGCCTGGAGGCGGCGCACGTCAGCTGTGCCCGCCCCGGCTCGCCGGCCAGCCTGCCCGCCAGCCTGGGCGGCCGGCCGCAGGCCGGCCACGACCACGCCGCGGCCGGCTGCCACAGCATTTCGTCCTGACGCTCCGGGTGGCTGGCGGTAGGTTCGGACTGCGGCGACGAGAGAGGCAAGTGGGATGGGCTGCGAGGTGTCATGGTTCGGCCCGCTGTGCGACGAGGACTACGAGTTCCTCGGCGTGCCCGACGCAGCGCTGCGGTCGGGCTGGGAGCACTGCAGGGACATCGCGCTGGCGGCCGAGCAGGTCGGCTACGACAACCTGTTACTGCCCTCCAGCTACGCGCCGGGGATCGACTCGGTCGCCTTCGCCGCCGGGATCGCCCCGCTGCTGCGGCGGATGCAGCTGCTGGTCGCGGTGCGGATGGGCGAGATGTGGCCGCCGCAGCTCGCCCGCCAGCTCGCCACCATCGACCAGATGCTCGGCGGCCGGCTGACGGTCAACATCATCTCCTCCGACCTGCCCGGGCAGCGGCTGGAGTCCGAGCCCCGCTACCAGCGCACGCTGGAGATCATGCGGGTGCTGCGGGACCTGATGAACGGCAAGCCGGCGGACCTGCGCGGGGAGTTCGTCAGCCTGGCGCTCGACCCGCCGCGGGCCTGCCAGGGCATCGCGGGCTGCCCGCCGTTCTACTTCGGCGGCCTGTCCCCGGCCGCCAGGGAGGTCGCGGCGCAGGCCGCGGACGTCTACCTGATGTGGCCAGACACCACCGCGCAGGTCGCGGCGATCATCAGCGACATGCGGGCCAGGGCCGCCCGGTACGGCCGTGAACTGCGGTTCGGCTACCGCGCGCACGTGATCGTGCGGGCCACCGAGCAGGAGGCGCGGGCCGCCGCGCGGCGGCTGGTGTCCCGGCTGGACGCCGGGACCGGCGCGCGGATCAGGGACCAGTCCCAGCATCCGTCATCGTCGGGCCAGCTGCGCCAGGGTGAGCTGCGCGACCTGGCCGACGAGGAAGGGTTCGCCGAGCCGGGCCTGTGGACCGGGATCGGCCGGGCCCGGTCCGGCGCGGGCGCGGCCATCGTCGGTGACCCGGACCAGGTGCTGGCCAAGCTGCGTGAGTACGCGGCGCTGGGGATGGAGGCGTTCATCCTGTCGGGGTATCCGCACGCCGCCGAGGCTGACCTGTTCGCCCGGCACGTGCTGCCGGAACTGGAGCACGGCCCGCTCCTGCCGCACGCCCGTTAGCCGGGCCGGCTGGCCGGCCTTGGGGCTGGCGACCGGGCTCCGGCTGGCGTTACGCGGATATTACAGCCGCCTGATTACGTGCCGGTATCTCCGGCACCGGGCCGGGACTGACCTCAGGAGAGGCCATGCGTCTTCCCACTCTGGCGGCGTCCGCCAGCCTGCTGCTCCTGGCCCTGCCGCTGGCCGCGTGCTCGGGCGGCTCACCGACATCGGCCCAGCCGGGCGGCACCGCGGCCGGTTCCGCGGCCGGCGGCTCCGGCACGGACGCGGCGGCCGGATCCACGGCGCCGGTCAACGTCTGCTCGCTGATGAGCGCCGCGCAGGCGTCGGCCATCACGGGGGTGAAGTACGCCTCATCCAAGCCTGGCTACAACGCGTGCCTCTACACGCCGGCAAGCGCCCCGAACGGGCTGACGATCCTGGTGAGGCCCGGAGCTGGCACCGCGGCCTGGCATGCGGAACTGGGGTTGCTGCAGGCGGACGGCGGCACGCCGGCCAAGCCGCTGACCGGGGCCGGCGACCGCGCGGCCGGATCGGGCACCGAGATCGGCGTCCAGTCCGGCGGCCACATCATCGTGGTGTTCGACGGGGACGCCAACAGCGGCGGGGGGTTCACCCACTCCATCGCCCTGGCCAAGGCGATCATCCCCAAGCTGCACTGACCAGGCGCGCGCCCGGGACGGTCAGGGCAGCCGGGCGAACTCCGCCACCAGGTACCGCGGTTACCAGCCGCGCCGCCGCCGCCAGCGCGTCCGGCGCAGCACCGACAAGCCGACCAGGGCTACGACCACCACGATGACGATGACCGGCCCGAACGTCGGGATCAGCCAGACGTGGCGGATAAAGCGCCACACCGCGTGCAAGATCAGTATCTTGCCGAGTCCGTGCCCCACGCCGGCGATGACCCGCGCGCCGGCCGCCTGGCGGCCGGTCACCGCGAGCGCGGCCCCGCCGCCATAGACAGGCATCATGCCTTTCACGATGCCACGCACCCGGCCGCGGGCAAAACCGGCCGCGCGGCGACCGCGGGCCGGCTAGCCGCGCACCCCGACGGCGAGCAGGTGCGCGGTGGCGCCGGCCATCGCCGGATCCTGTTCCACCCGGGCCAGCACGTCGAGGATGAGCTGCCGCCCGGCCGGATCGGCCAGCCGGTCCCTGATTCCCGGCGCCCAGTGCAGCGGGCCCTCCACCGGCAGCACCGCGGTCAGCCGCAGCCCGGACTCGCCGACCTCCTGCGCGAGGTCGTCCCTGGTATGGAAGTAGGCGGTGGTGAACAGGTCGGGATCGCGCCGCGGGTTGCGGTGCTGGCCGGTGCTCAGCGTCTGTGCCAGCGCACCGGGGAAGCCGGGCCGGTCCGCGAAGCCGGCGAAGAACCCGTCGAACGTGCTGGCGTACCGGGAGATCGCCGCGGCGGCCACCACGCCGCCTGGCCTGACCACCCGGCTGGCCTCCGCCAGCGCCCGCAGCCGGCCGGGCCGCTCGGTGAGGTGGTAGAGCGGGCCGAGCAGCAGGACCGCGTCGTAGCTGCTGTCCGCCTCGGCCAGGTTCCTGGCGTCGCCGCGGGCCACCGAGAACCCGCTGGCCGACGCCGCCTGCTCCAGGTGCAGCGGCACCGGGTCGACCAGGTGTACCTGGTAGCCGCGGCCGGCCAGCCAGGACGCGTGCACCCCGCTGCCGCCGCCGACATCCAGCACCCGGGCGGGCGGCGCGGGCAGGTACCGCTCCAGCAGCACCTGGGTGCGCACCAGTTCCAGCGAGGGCCGGCCGGTGAGCCGGTCATGCTCGCGGCCTTCCGCGTAATGGGCGAGTACCTCAGCGTCGATCTCCATCGTCACGACGCTACCGGGGCTGCCGCGGGCGGGTCATCAGCTTTTCCCGCCGTACCGGGCGGCGGGTGAGCGGGTGTTCGGATCGCTGACCGCGGGAAGTATGGGCTGCATGAGCGTGCAACTGAACCACACCATCGTCTGGTGCCGCGACCAGCACAAGTCGGCGGCCTTCATGACCGGGATACTCGGCCTGGCGCCGGCCACCCGGTTCGGCCCGTTCCTCGTGGTGGCCCCCGACAACGACGTGTCGCTCGACTTCCGCGAGACCACCGGTGACATCTTCGCCCAGCACTACGCGTTCCTGCTGAGCGAGGACGCCTTCGACGCCGCGTTCGGGCGGATCCGCGACCGGGGCCTGACCTACTGGGCCGACCCGGCCAAGTCCCGGCCAGGCGAGGTCAACCTCCGTGACGGCGGCCGCGGGGTCTACTTCGACGACCCCGACGGTCACCTGCTGGAACTCATCACCCGGCCGTACGGGTCGGGCGGCTAGTCCATCAGCTGTTCACCGCTGCTGGCCCTGCGCATCGCCAGGTAGTCACAGTAAGTTCACAGCCGGGCATGACGCTTTCGTACATGCCTGCGATACATGACGACTCCCCGCTCACCCGCCGACAGGTCCTGACCGGAGCAGGCGGCGCCGCCGTGCTCGGCGCGGCCGCACCCATCACGTTCCGCTCCCAGGCCCGGCCAGCCCGCCCGGGCTCCGGGCCGGGCGCCGAGGGCACGCCCGAGCAGGTCCACCTCGCCTGGGGCGCGGACCCGGCCACCAGCATGACCGTGTCCTGGGCCTCCCCCGGCCGGGCCGCCAGTCCCCGGGTCCTGCTCAGCCACGGCCATGGCGGCCACCGGCAGGTCCCGGCGATCCAGCGCATCTACACCGACGGCATCAACGGCGAGACCGTCTGGACCTACCACGCCGAGCTCACCGGGCTCCGGCCGGACACCGCCTACTCCTACACGGTGACCGCCGGCAACGACGCCAGCCCGCAGCCGTTCAGCGCGACGTTCCGGACCGCGCCGCGGGGCCGGGCGCGCTTCCGGTTCACCAGCTTCGGCGACCTGGCCACCCCGAACACCCAGTGGGTGCTGTCCTACGGACAGAGCGCCTTCGCGGTCGACGCGGTCGAGTCCTTCCAGCCGCTGTTCCACCTGCTCAACGGTGACCTGTGCTACGCCGACCTCAACCCGGCGGTGCAGCCGGAGGTGTGGCGCGACTTCGGCAACAACAACCAGCGGTCGGCCGCGTTCCGCGCCTGGATGCCGTGCCTGGGCAATCACGAGGTCGAGTTCAACAACGGGGAACAGGGGTTCACCTCCTACCTGACCCGCTACCGGCTGCCCGGCAACGGCGTGCCCGGCTTCCGCGGCCGCTGGTACTCCTTCCGGGTCGGCTCCGCTCTGTTCATCTCGCTGGACGCCGACGACGTGATCTACCAGGACGCCGGCGCGTTCGTCGGCGGGCCCGCCCCGCTCACCCCGGCGGCCGGCACCGGCAACCCGCCGATCGAGCCGGGCACCTCCTTCTACGTCAGCGGGTACTCGCGCGGCGCGCAGACGGCCTGGCTGGCCCGGACCCTCGCCAAGGCCAGGAGGGACGACTCGGTCGACTGGGTCATCGTGCAGATGCACCAGATCGCGTGCTCGTCCTCGGCCACCGGCAACGGCTCGGACCTGGGCATCAGGCAGGCCTGGCTGCCGCTGTTCGACAGGTACGAGGTCGACCTGGTGCTCAACGGGCACGACCACGACTACGAGCGGTCCTTCCCCTGCCGCGGCTTCGACCCGGTGTCAGGCAGGGACGCCGTCACCGGCGCGCCGGTGCAGACCCTGCGGCCGCACCCGGTGACCACCAGGGACACCGGCGTGTTCGACACCAGCGAGGGCACCGTGCACCTGGTGCTCGGCTGCGGCGGCACCAGCGCCAACCTCGACCAGTACGGCGCCGACGCCGCCGACGGCCAGCAGCAGGCCAAGGTCTTCACCAGGGCCAACCGGCCCGTCCCGACCGCGACGCCGGGCGTGTTCACCCGGGCGGCCGCGGACGCGGTGGAGGACGCCACCTGGTCGGCCCGGCGGGACACCTCGACCGGCTACGGGATCGCGGTCTTCGACGTGGACCCCGGCGAGCCGGGCGGGCACACCAGCATCAAGGTCACCCAGTACCACGCGGCGGGCGCGGACCCGGTGAACCCGGCGACCGGCGAGCCGGGCGCGCCGACCGCCGACTACACCGAATTCGAGACCTTCACCCTGGTGCGCCCCCGGTCCGGCGCCCAGCACGGCCGCCGCGCCGCCGCGCGGGCCGGACGAAATTAGCCGGCCGCGCCGGGAACCTAGCTCACGCCTGGCGCGTCTATGTAAACGGAGGGACGGGCCAAGCCCGTCCCTCTGCCAATCCCGCTGCCAATCCCAGAGCCACTTCCGGCCCCGCCAGCGCCCTCGCCGGCTGGCGGCGACGCCGGCCAGCACCGGCAGCGCCAGCGCCCAGCCGCAGAACGCCAGCATCACCGTGACCGCCGCCATCGCCGGGACCGCCGCCGCCCTGGCCGGGCCGCGCAGCAGCCGCGTCGCCGCGGCCATGCAGCCCAGGTAGACCGCGAGGAACAGGGTCGTGGGCACCGCCACCAGCGCGGCGGTGCTGACCAGCCCGAGCCCGTACAGCGTGATCAGGACCAGCCCGGCTGCCGCGATCGCGGCCAGGAACCGCGGGCCGGGCCGGGACCGGCCATCCGCGCCGCCCGGGCTGGCCAGCTCCCTGGCCATGGTCGCGGCCCCGGACACGTAGGCGTTGACCGTGCCGAGCGTCACCACCACCGCAGCGACCGCGGCGACCGGCCCCGCGGCCGCGCCGATGGCCCGGCTGAGCAGCCCGGCCAGCGGGACGCTGCTGGCCGCGCCCGGCCCGAGCACGCTGATCGTGGCGATGGCCAGCGCCAGGTAGAGCACCGTGGTCGCGGCCACGGCGATGGCCACCACCCGCGGCAGCTGCCGGGCCGGGCTGGCGAACCGGGTGGTCAGCGGCGCCACCGCCTCCCAGCCGACGAACGACAGCATCAGCGTCGCGGCGGCGTGCCCGACCGCCAGCCAGCCGTGCGGCGCGAACGGGTGCCAGTTCGCCGCGCGCGCCGACCCGGCCGAGCCGGCCACCGCGACCACGATCACCGTGAGCAGCACGCTGACCAGGATGAGCTGGACGGCAGTGCCCGCGCGCAGCCCGCCGGCCGCCAGGATCAGCACGGCGGCCAGCAGCGCGGCGCCGACCACCGCGCGGGTCAGCTGGCCGCCGCCGGCGAACCTGGTGACGTAGCTGGCCCCGATCAGGCAGGCAATGGGCGCGCCGCCCACCACCCCGGCCAGGAAGCACCAGCCCGCGGCGAGCCCGGCCCGCGGCCCGAGGCCAGCGCGCACGTAGCCCATCACCCCGCCGGCCGAGGGGAACTGGCGGCCCAGCGCCGCGAACACGGCGGCGAACAGCCCGGACACCGCCAGCAGGCCCAGCCAGGCCAGGATCGACGCGGGGCCGGCCTGTGCCGCGGCCAGCCCGGGGAGCAGCAGCAGGCCGGGCCCGAACAGAGCCCCGGTATACAGCGCGGCACCGCGCGCGGTGGTGAGTTCCTGGCCGGTGCGGGGCGGCCGCCTAGTCGAAGCGATCATGCTTACAGACTGCCCGAAATGGCCTCGCACGCGATGGCAAATATAGCGCGATAATCGCACTATGACGCCATGCCGTTGCGCAACTACCGCTGTAAGCTGAATTTTATGCTAGACCATGTTCCTGACAGAGTGGATCGTGCCATCGTCTCCAGGCTGCAGCGCGACGGCCGGATCGCGAACGTGGATCTCGCCGACGCGGTCGCGATGTCCCCGTCGGCCTGCCTGCGCCGGGTCAAGGCGCTGGAGGCCAGCGGAATCATCGAGGGCTACCGGGCCGAGCTGAGCCGGGCCAGGGCGGGGCTGGGCCTGACCGTCTTCATCGGCCTGCGGGTCGGGGGACACTCCCATGAGACCTCGGTGCAGATCGAGCGGGCGCTGCTGGCGATCCCCGCGGTCGTCGCCTGCTACCTGGTCTCCGGCGCCGACGACTTCCTGGTCGAGGCGGCCGTGCCCGACCTGGCCAGCTATGAGCAGCTGCTGCTGGGCCAGCTCCTGACCATCCCGGCGGTGGTCGAGGCGCACAGCACGTTCGCGATCCGCACGATCCTCAGCCGCGGCCCGGTCCCGCTGGATCACTGGAGCTGACCTGCCGGGACGGGCGGACTAGGTAGCGATGTCGGGGTAGGGCAGCTGCCAGTGGCTCAGCCTGGCCGCGTACTCCAGCTGGAATCCCAGCGGCTCGGGGTAGTCCCGCTCGAACAGCGCGATGAACAGGGTCAGGGTGAGGAACGGGTGCGCACCCAGCCCGAACAACGCCGCGTAGTCATGACTGGCCAGGGCCTGGCGTTCGGCCTCGTCGAAGGCCAGCCAGCTGCTGCGCTCGCCCTGGTGGCAGTTCAGGATCAGGTTCGCCTGCTCGGCTTCCCACCAGGCGAGCGTCCCCGCCGGGTCGGACCGGTACCGCTCCACTAGCTCGGGACTGCGGTCGACGGTGTAGAGGAACTTGTTGAGCAGGTACTTGCTCATGGCGCGTCCGTCCCGTCCGGGTACCAGGTGAAGTAGGCCTCCATGGTGTGGAACAGGTCCAGCGAGTCGGCGTAGTCGGCCTTCACGTTCGCCCCGGCGACGCCCATCATCAGCAGGAAGTCCATGAACCCGTGGGTGGCGTTGCCCGGCTCCCACAGGCTGTCCAGGCTGACCTCGGCCAGGGCGGAGTCCAGGTCGCCGGAGGAGATCCAGCCGACCGCCTTGCGGTCGAACTCCGGGTCGGGGCCGTGCGGGCCGAACTGGCGCGGGCCGCCGAGTTCCAGCGACAGGTGGCCGGTGCCGATGATGGCGACCCGCTGATCGCTGGGCCAGGCCTCGACCAGTTCCCTGATCAGAACGCCGAGCTGCACGAACCGGCGGGGCTGCGGCATCGGCGGGGCGAAGATGTTGGTGTAGACCGGCACGATCGGCAGGTCCGCGTCCGGGCGCAGGGTGATGATCGGGCAGGTGATGCTGTGGTCGATTCTCAGTTCGTTGCTGAACGCCAGGTCGAAGCCGGCGTCGATGCCCTGGCGGAGCAGGTACGCCGACAGTTCCTCGTCCCCGGGCAGCAGCATCCTGGGCAGGCCGAACTCGCGTTCCTCGTTGTAGAAGTTCGCGTCGTAGTACGGCGCCTTGCCGATCAGGAACTGCGGCATGTTGTCCAGCCACAGCTGGTGGAAGTGATCAGACCCGACCATCACCAGAACGTCGGGCCTGGCCCGGGTGAGGGTTTCCCTGAACGCCTCGATTTTCGCCACCCACTGGTCGGCGAACGGCGGCCGGTCAGCACCCGCCGCGGTGCTCGCCCGGTAGTAGAACGGGTGATGGGTCGAGGCGATGACCGCTGCGACCGTGGCCATGGGCGGCTCCTGGGCTGGGCGGGCCCGCGGTCAGGCGGGCTGCGGGGGCTGGTAGTCGGTGTTGTGCTCGACGGTGCGGTAGATGTCCATGCCGACCGGCCGGCGCTGCTCCTCGGCGAGGTGGCCGAGCAGCCCGGCGGTCCGGGCCAGCAGCGCGAACCCGCGCAGCAGCGAGGGCGGCAGCCCCAGGTCGGCCAGCGCCGCGCCGCAGGCGCCCGCCCCGTTCAGCGGCAGCACCCGGCCGAGCTCGCGCGGGTGGACCCGGCCGATCGCCTCGAACAGCCGCAGATGCGGGCCGCGCAGCCCCTCCTGCTCGGCGATCTCGATCAGCACCTGGGTGCGCGGGTCGGCCACCTTGTGCACCGGGTGCCCCAGGCCGGGGATCAGCTGCCCGGCCGTCCTGGCCTGCTGGACGCAGGCCAGCGCGAGCTCGTCCCACCCGGCCTCGGTGGCCGGGAGCGGGCCGCTCGCATCGGCCAGCGCGCCGGCGAGGAACCGGCCGGTGTCCTCGGTCACGCCCAGGAACCGGGAGCCGCCGCCGAGCAGCCCGGCCGCGAGCGCCCCCTGCAGCGAGTCGGGCGCGCTGAGGTAGGTGAGCCGGGCCGCGATCGCGGTCGGCGTGAAGCCGTGGTCGGCCAGCGCGACCAGCACCGCCTCGAACACCCTGGCCTGCTGGGCGGTCGGCCTGCGCTGGGTGACCAGCCACATCGCCAGCTCGCCGAAGCTGACCTTGCCCATCAGGTCGGCGGCCACGTCCTGGCCGAGCAGCGTGATCCGGTCCGGGTCTGAGGTGCCGATCGAGGTCGGGAACCGCGGCACCGAGCCGGGCGATGTCATGAGTCAGGTCCTGTCTGCGGGTCGTCGGCCTGGCCGGCCGGGCTGGCCAGCCAGGCCCTGATCTGCTGGCCGTGCTCGTCGAGCCGGGGCGGGGGCAGGTCGTATCGCGGCGGGGTGAGCGAGAACGTCAGCGGGTGCCGGATGCCGGGCATCGCCGATTCGCCCTGCCCGGCGGTGATGACCGGGTCAAGCCCGATCTTGTCGGCGAACTCGATGCCGCGGTCGACGGTGTTGATCGGGCCGCACGGCACCCCGGCGGCAATCAGCTCGTCGAACCACTCCGCCGCGCTGCGCTTCGACAGCGCGCCGGCCAGCAGCGGCCGCAGCTGCGCCCGGTTGGCGGTCCGGCCGGCGTTGCGCGCGAACCGGGGGTCGTCAGCCAGGCCGGGCACCCCCAGCACCTCGCACAGCTTGCGGAACATCGCGTCGTTGCCCGCGGTCACGATCAGGTCGCCGTCCCCGGTCGGCAGCGGCTCGTAAGGGAACAGGCTGGGGTGGGCGTTGCCCATCCGGAACGGGACCACCCCGCCGGTCACCCGCGAGCTGGTCTGGTTCACCATCCCCGACAGCGCCGAGGCCATCAGGCTCGCCTCGATGTGCTGGCCTTCGCCGGTCGCGGCCCGGTGGCTGAGCGCGGCGAGGATCCCGATGGTGGTGTGCAGCCCGGCCATCACGTCGAACAGCGAGATCCCGGCCCGGTACGGCGGCCCGTCCGGGTCGCCGGTGAGGCTCATCAGCCCGGACATGGCCTGCACCATGAGGTCGTAGCCGGGCAGGTCCTTGCCGCCGCCGGAGCCGAACCCGCTGACCGAGGCGTAGACGATCCGCGGGTTCGCCGCGGCGACGCTGTCGTAGTCCAGGCCGAACTTGGCCAGCCCGCCTGGCTTGAAGTTGTGCACGAAGACGTCGGCGCGGCGGGCCAGCTCGCGGGCCGCGGCCAGGTCGGCGGGCTCGCGCAGGTCCAGCGCGACCGAGCGCTTGTTCCTGTTGACGGCGAGGAAGTAGGTGGAGACCCCGTCGCTGGTGACCGGCGGCATCCACTGCCGGGTGTCGTCCCCGGCCGGGCTCTCCACCTTGATCACGTCTGCGCCGAGGTCGCCCAGCAGCATCGTGCAGTACGGTCCCGCCAGCACGCGGGAAAAGTCAGCGACAAGCAAGCCCGACAGCGGGGCCTGTGACATTGACACCAGCTCCTGAACCGGCAACGCTTCCGGTCATGCTACCGGTGGCCGCTGCGCGGACACATGTGCGAGGACTACCGTGACGACCGGGGCCCGCTGCGAGTGGAGGACGATCCGATGACAGCTGCATCCGCCCAGGCCAGCCACCGTGCCGCCGGGCTGACGCCGGGCAGGCCACTGGTATTCCGCGACGCGACCGTGCTCACCATGGACGCCGCCCGCACCGTGCTCACCGGCGCCGACGTGCTGATCACCGGCGAGCGGATAGCCGGGGTGGGGCCCGCGCTCGCGGTGCCGGAGGGCACCGCCGAGATCGACGCGTCCGGCGGGATCGTCATGCCCGGCATGATCGACACGCACCGGCACATGTGGCAGACGGCGATGCGCGGCTACGGCGCCGACTGGACGCTGACCCAGTACTTCGTCTGGTACTACCTGCAGTGGGGCAAGGTGTGGCGGCCCGAGGACATCTACGCGGGCAACCTGCTGGCCGCGATCGAGGCGATCGACGCCGGGGTGACCACCACCGTGGACTGGTCGCACGGCCTGCAGACCATCGACCACGCCGAGGCCGCGGTCGACGCGCTGACCGCGGTGCCCGGCCGGTTCGTGCTGGCTTACGGCAACATCCAGCAGGGCCCGTGGGAGTGGTCGGCGGCACCGGAGTTCGGTGATTTCGTCAGCCGCCGGTTCGGCAGCGGGAACGACATGCTCGGGTTCCAGATGGCGTTCGACGTCACCGGTGACCCGGCGTTCCCTGAGCGGGCGGCCTTCGAGGTCGCCCGCGAGCTCGGCGTGCCGGTGACCACCCACGCCGGGGTGTGGGGCGCGACCAACGACGACGGCATCCGGCTGATGCACGAGGGCGGGTTCATGACCCCGCAGACCGTGTACGTCCACGCCGCGACGCTGACCAGGGACTCCTACAACCGGATCGCGGCGACCGGCGGCTCGGCGTCGGTGTCCACCGAGAGCGAGCAGAGCGCCGGCCAGGGCTACCCGCCGACCTGGCAGCTGCGCGAGCACCAGATCCCGGTCTCGCTGTCGATGGACACCAGCGTGTGGTGGAGCGGCGACCTGTTCTCGGCGATGCGCAGCACGCTCGGCGCCGACCGGTCCCGCGAGCACCTGGAGGCGCACGGCCGGCAGGAGACGGTCACCAACTGCCACCTGCGGGCCGAGGACGTCGTGGAGTGGGCGACCCGCGGCGGGGCCCGGGCGCTGCAGCTGGACTCGGTCACCGGCAGCCTGGAGGAGGGCAAGAAGGCCGACGTCGTGCTGATCAAGAACGACGCCTCGCCGGTGATGTTCCCGCTGATCAACCCCTACGGGCACGTGGCGTTCCAGGCGCAGCGCGGTGACGTGCACACGGTGCTGGTGAACGGCCGGGTGGTCAAGCACGAGCACCGGCTGGCCGGGGTGGACCTGGACCGGGCCAGGCGGCTGGCCGAGCAGACGGTCGAGTACCTGGCCGGCCAGCTCGGCCCCGACGCCTGGGCGGAGGGCATGCACCCCGAGGTGCCCGCCACCAAAGTGCTGGACAACCCCTACACCTACACCGAGTGGGACGCCGGCTCGGCGCAGTGGAAGGGCGGCGGCCAGCCCGCCTAGGCGGCCGGGGAGGTGAACACCCGCGGCCGGGCGATCACGGTGAGGTCCACCAGGTAGGCGGGTATGACGCCGAACTCGACGGTGCCCGCGTCCGCACAGTTCTGCCACGGCTCGTGGAACGCCGGGTCGAACGGCTCGCCGGGCACCGCGAAGTCCCTGATCCAGCGGTGCTGGCCGGGCGCCTGCGCGATCTCCTCGCTCAGGCTGGCCGCCTTGCTCACCAGCGACCCGACCCGGCCGTCGGACCCGGCCAGCTCCGGCCAGCCCTGCCCGGCCCCGTCCGGGACCGCGTCGGCGGCCGGCAGCCCGCCGAACAGGATCTCGAAGATCACCGCGGCCGCGTCGCCCCACACCTGCCTGCGGGCGTCCTTGTCCCCGATGTCATCGGCCCGGGCCCAGGCGCGGGCGGCCGCGTGGATCTCCGGGTACAGCGCCGCGACCCGGTCGGCCAGCTGCCGGTGCACGGTGTGCACGGACGTGCCGACGTCCGCGCGGGCCAGCGTCTGATCCGACATCGACTCGGCCAGCCGGCCGGCCAGCTCGTCTGCCTGGCGCTGGTAGTGCTCCTGCTGGCGGATCAGCTCGCGCAGCCGCGCCTTGAGGCTGGCGATGATGCCCTCGTCCCTGGACCGGGTGAGGCTGGCCGCGGCGGCGGCCAGGTCCTTCTGGTGCCGGTCCAGGACGCGCCGCAGCTGCTCGTCCAGCTCCTCCAGCAGGTGGCCCCCGGCCGTCATCCGCGGATCCAGGTCGAGGTAGAACCTCGTCCGGCAGTTCGGGCAGGTCAGATCCTGGCGCATCGGCACCTCACCAGACGCTCGTGGACATCCCGGGGGCAGCTAGTCGCCATGGGTGTAGGAGTAGCTGACTTTGACCCGCTGCTTTTGCTGCGAGAACGTGTTGATCGCCTCGACCTCGAGCTCGGTCCGGCCGAAGTACATCGCCACCTTGATCGCGCGCTGCTTGTGCGGCAGGTGCATCATGTCGGCGATGGGAATGGTCAGGCCGCCATTGCGGACGCACCCCGGCTCGTCGACGTACTTGGGCTGCCGGGACCTGGTCGAGTACAGGTTGATGGTGACGGTCTTGGACCGGGCCGAGTAGGGCGTGACCGTGAGCGTCACCGGCTTGTCCGGGCTCACCTGGTCGCCCTCGCGCACGAAGACGGTGAAGATGCCGGTGCACGCGTACTTGCCGTCGATCCGCTTGCGGTGCGCCAGGTCGTGCCGGCTGTTGTCGAAGTCCGAGATCGTGTCGACGCCCCAGGTGTACTGCACCCGGCGCACCCGGGTGATCGACGGGTCCCTGGCGAAGTGCACCGCGCCGTGCAGCACGGCGATCTCCGGGTTCAGCGCCTGGATCACCCTGGCCCGGCCCGCGAACCGGCGCCGGATCGCCTCCTGCAGGTACGGCGAGGCGGCGAACCCGCCGGCCAGCGCGATCGTTTCCTCCGCCGCCTGCGTGCCGGTGAACCTGGCCATCTCGCCGAGCTGCTGGTCGATGTAGTCGAGGGTGGGCGCCACGACCGCGGCGAAGATCGCGTCGACCTCCTCGGGCTGCACCACGATGGCGTCGTCCACGCCGTCCTGGGTGCGGGCCAGCGACGCGCGCATGGCCGGGCTGAGGACGCGGTCCATCCGCGCGCCGAGCGGCACCTCGACCGGGACCTTCGGCTCGTACAGGACGTGCCGCTTGGCTGCCTCCCAGTTCCTGATCAGGTCGCCGAACCCGACCGGGTCTTTCTGGTCCAGCTCCCACAGTTCCGTGCTGGTGCCCAGGTGCTGGCTGACCAGGTCGACGAAACCCTGGTTGAGGTACTGGGAGCCGAGCCGCTCGCCCTTGGCCCGGCCGATCTCCGCCAGCCCGCCGCCTTCGGCGACCTGGTAGGCGGTGATGTCGACGGTGCCGCCGCCGCCATCGACGATCATGAACCGGCTGCCGGGCTGGTACAGGTCGAGGCCGCCGGCCCCCTCGCCGCCGGGCAGCTGGCCCTGGGTGTAGTAGATCTGGATCGCCGCCGCTTCCGGCTCCAGCGCGAGCAGCAGCCGGTCCTCGGGCAGCCCGGCCGCGTGCGCGGCGGCCCGCATCCGGTCCTTCTCGGCGGGCTCCCAGATGGCCGGGACGGTCAGGCACCAGTCGATGTCCTCGGTCTGGATGCCGCTGCTGGCCATGTCGGCCAGCGCCCGCTCGTAGATCCACCGCAGGTACGCGGTGACGGCCTGGTCGAGGCTGATCCCGGCCCGCTTCAGGCCCAGCACGGCCCGGTCGTCCCGGTCGACCCGGTAGCCGCTCGGCCCCGCCTTCAGCGCGACCTTGAAGTCCTCGACCGGGGTGCCCAGCGGCAGCTGGCTGGCCTTCCTCGCCCGGTACTCGTGCGCCACCTGCGACCCGTAGGCGGCGATCGCGCCCGAGTCGTCCACCAGCAGCGCGGTCCGGGTCTTCGCCGCGGTGACGTCCTCGTTCCCCGGCCAGTTCTTGTTGTGCACGATCTGCAGCGCGGCCGGCTCGCTCACCCGCGGGTCGACCACCACCCAGGCATATCCGGACGCGTGCGTACCGAAATCAATGGCCGCCACCACCCGCGGCTTGCTGGCCATCACAGCCCCCCGCCCGGCAGCTCGCGCATCAGACGCCTGGTGACCTGCTCCAGTATCTGGTAGGCGGTGGCGGCCAGGTCCAGGTCCCCTGACTCCCTGGCCAGGGCCGCCAGCGCGGCCAGGCCGGCCGCGGTGTCGTCCCTGATCGACTCGGGCTCGTCCCGCAGCGTCGCGCTGAGGTCGCGGGCCAGCTGGGCGGCCATCCGCTCCAGGCCGCCCTCGGCCGCCACCCGCGCCGCGCCCAGCAGCGCGTCCGGATGACTGAGGACGTGATTGCGCTCGGCCACGAAGAACCCGCTGATGTTGCCGGCCGCGATGGCGGCCCGCTGCCCGGCCAGCTCGGCGGGCAGCGTCCGGTGCAGCCGCGGCGGCCGGCCGCGCCTGGTCAGGTGATACCAGTCGAACAGCTGGGCCGCCACCGGCGCGAACCGGGCCGATATCTGATCCTCGACGTCCAGCTGCGCCTGCCGGGCGCCGTCGGTGTCCAGCCCGGCCATCGACGGCAGGTCCAGGTAGGGGAACTGCACCCGGATGCCGGCCCCGCCGGGCAGGATCCCCCACGCCGACATCGTCAGCCAGAGCCGGGCCCCGGCCTGCACGTGCCCGTTGACCAGCACCACCGCGAACTCGTCCAGCACCTCCTGGACCAGGTAGATGTCCAGGTCCCCGTGGTACAGCGGCCGGGAGAACAGCCCGTCGACCGGCTCCGCGTCGTCCGACCACGGGCTGGCGGCCCAGCTGTTGCGCGGCCCGACCCGGTACCGCAGCGGGCCCGAGTCGGACTCGGCCGCGGACATGGACTCGTCGCTGAACGGCGCGAAGATCAGCATCGGCCGCTCGCCGCCGCGGCTGAACCGGGCGGCCATCCTGGTCAGGTCGTCCGGCGGGACCGAGAACGGGTAGACCGCCTTGCGCGCCTCGCTCTTGTCTTTCTCCGCCGAGTACCACAGGTCGACCCGGGCCTGCTCCCAGATCCGCCGCACCTCGTGCTCGCGCTGCTCGCGGGCCTGGGTCAGCAGGTACTGCCGGCTGCGCTCCGACTCGGCCGCCTCGTGCTGCCGCTGCGCCGCGCGGGTCGCGTGCTCAAGCTCGGCCAGGTACCGGCGTTCCTCCAGTTCGGTCTTGTGCTTGTACACTTCGACCAGATTGTCCGATATATCGGTGATGATTTTCGCCAATGGCTCCACAGCGGTCGCTGTGATGATCATCTGACCCCCCATGCGCTTGTGCCGGCATCCGCAATGTCAGGCACAGGGCGCATCACATCAGCGCGCGAATCCGTCACTAAAAGCGACGCGCCAGCGCACTGCCGGGTTTACCTCCCGGTCTCCCTCGCGGCTCACTGAATGGCCTGTCCATGCCGTTTCACAGCCAGTGCTCCGTGCGCACGGAAGAGTGCCCGCTGGCCACTTACCATCATCCTATCGGGCTAACGCCAGTACCTGCGCGTGCGTAACGGAGGCTCCCGTGAGCGGACAGGTTCTGATCGCGGTGATTACCACACTCGTCGCAGTGATTGGCCTGACATCATCGGTGCTCTTCAGCTTCCTCGGCCGCCGTGACGCCCTGCATGAGAGGCAACACAGCGCGCTCAGCCAGTCAGCAAGGCAACTGGTCGCCTCCACGCCTGCCGAGCGCGCGGTAGGGATGGCGCTGGTCGTCAGCCACTTCCCCGATCCAACGGTTGGCTCGTCGGCTCAGCGCATCGTGCTGAATGCGCTGCATTACGATCCCGATCCACTCGTCTTTCGCATCGCTACTGACGCCATAGCCAGGTCGGGACTCGCCCGGCCGCTGCTTGCTGACCTGCTACAGCTGAACAAGCAGTTGCTGATGGACCTGCTGGAGAAGTTCAACGACACGATCGGAACGGCAGCCGCCGGGATCACCGTCCCGGACACGATGCTGCCTGGAATCCAGGACCAGCTAGCAGCGCTCAATCGCAACCAGCGGATCGTATCGGAGCTGGTCAAGGCCTGCTCGCCAGACCAGCTTGACTGGTCAGGCGGCTATTTCCCTGAGCTGGCCGCACCCGGAGTAACCTTCACCGAAGGCAACTTCTCCTCAGCCCTCCTGCATTACGCGAACTTCCGGGGCGCGCAGTTCGTGGGGTGCAACTTCGATCGGGCCATTCTGATCGGTGCCTACCTGGAGGGGGCTTCATTCAGGGACTGCTCGTTCGCGGACTCGGTCCTGATCGATGTCCGGATCCGGCATCGCCCGGACGGTAACCCTTCCGGACTGCCACCGGATCTACTGCTTTCCGAAGAGTCATACTCGTCCTTCATCTATGAGGTCGAGCACGACTGGCACGGGCACTGGCGCGGCGGGCCCGATGCGAGCAGCTTCGAGGCACGCTGGTGGGATTCATCGGGTAGCGGGCAGGTGAAGGCGAGCATCGGCGCCACCCGTGACGGCTTCGAGCGACGCGAGTCGAGCGACTCTAACAACGGCATCTACCGGCTCATCCGGCGCGAGCTAATCGACCTGAACAGGGGTGTCTTGCTCGTCGGCGGAGTACGTACGCTCGCCAGCTGGGTGCCCGGCGGATGGCGGGGGATCTGGTGGCAGCATCTCGGGCCCGGCCGCCTTGAGCCGCCCGCCGCAGCTGCGTCTCAGCGTGCTGCCCGGGCAGAGGGTGCGCGGCGACGGTGATTACTCATACGGTGCCCGCATGGCTTCCGTATTTACCGTGCGGCCGATCGGGCTGGTTGAATCGCCGCTGACCGATCCTGACCAGGCGCCGCTGCAAGGCGACGAGGGCGCGCCTGACGCCTGGCTGGCGTTCGCCGACGAGGTCAGCGACGGCCTGCGGGACTTGCGGCCCGGCACCGAGATGATCCTGCTGACCTGGCTGGACCGCGTCGGCCGGGACGTGCTGGCCGTGCATCCGCGCGGTGACCTGAGCCGGCCGCTCACCGGCGTGTTCAGCACCCGGTCGCCGGCCCGGCCCAACCCGGTCGGCCTGCACCGGGTGACCATCCTTTCCGTCGAGGGCACCCGCGTCCTGGTCCGCGGCCTGGAGGCACTGGACCAGACACCGATCGTGGACCTCAAGCCGGTCCTCAGCCCCGCCGAGCGCTGACGCCCCTCGCTGCCGCTCCAGCTCTCTCCCCCGAATTTAGCGGCTATGTCGCTCTGCCGACACTGTTGCCCCGGCGCTGTGACATAGCCGCTAAATCGCGTCCCCTCAGCCCGCCTCAGCCCCTAACTCTACATATGTCGGGTTGGGTGCCGCCTGGGCTGCGACGTAGCTGGCGATCACCGGCCAGTACCGGTCGGGGCGGTCCAGCCAGGGGAAGTGGCCGGCGTCCTCGATCACCTCGAGCTGGCCGGCCCCGGCCGGCAGCGCCTGGACGATCTCCTGCGCGGCGCCGACCGGGGTGACCGGATCGAGCCTGCCGACGCACACAAGCACCGGGCTGGCGACGCGGCCCAGCTGACCGGCGAGATCGAGCTCGCGCACCAGCCGCATGCCAGGCCCGGCCAGTTCCGGGCTGGTGAGGATGCGGGCGAACTCCTCGGCACCCGGCACGGCCGGCCCGAAGGCGGCGAAGACCTTCTCCGACTCCTCGTCGGTGACCGGATCGCCGCGGTACTCGCGCCTGGCCAGCTCCGCCACTGCCTCGCCGGCCACCGCGCGGAAACCGTCGGCTAGCCGCTCCAGGTCGAACCGGGCCATGGTGGACTGCAGGATTAGCGCGCCCGCGTGGCCCGGATGGCGGATCCCGTAGGCCATGACGACGAAGCCGCCCAGGGAGTGCCCGAGCACGACCGGCCTGGCGATCCCGAGCGCGTCGCAGAACGCGCGCACGTCGTCACCGCACAGCTCGAAGTTCCAGCTCTCTGCCGGGTACCGCGCCGACCGGCCATGACCGCGCAGGTCGAGGTAGACGACCTGCATCTGGCCGGCCAGCCGGGCGAAGTGCGGCTTGAGGTAGGAGTGGTCGAAACTGCCCGGCCCGCCGTGCACCAGGACCAGGGTCGGCCGCTGGCGCAGCCGGGGCCCGTCGGGGACCAGCCCGGCCCCGTCGACATCGAACCACAGCCGGGTCCCGTTCACCGAAATGTCCATCCGGCCCTCCCCTGCCCGCCCGCGCCGGCCGGCTCGGCGGGCACCATGACAATCTCATGACTTGGCGCCGCCGGCCAGGTCAGCCGAGCGCGGCCAGGTAGCCGGCCAGCATCGCGGCGGCGACCTCGCCGACGGCGGTGTCGGCGGGCAGGAACCCGGGGTGGTGCAGGGTCACGTCGGTGCCGCTGCCGGCGAACAGCATCAGCGTCGGCGCGACCGCGGCGTAGTAGGAGAAGTCGTCCGCGCCGCAGGACCGGAACCTGGTGTCCACGCTGAACCCCGCCTGGCGCAGCAGCGGCTGGCTGGCGGCGGCCAGCAGCTCGTCGTTGACCAGGGCCGGCTCCCCCGCCGAGATCGTGACGCTGCCCTCGCAGCCGTGCGCCAGGCAGGCGTGCGACACCGTGTCGCGCAGCGCCGCGTGCAGGAACTGGCGGTCCCGCTCGTCCATGGCCCGCAGCGTGCCGCGGGCGGTCGCGGCGGCGGGGATCACGTTCGCCGCCTGGCCCGCGGCCAGCACCCCGACCGAGATCACCACCGCGTGGGTCGGGTCGGTCCGGCGGCTGACCAGCTGCTGCAGCGTGAGCACCGACTGGCAGAGCGCGGGGACCGGGTCCGCGGCCAGGTGCGGGTAGCCGGCGTGCCCGCCCACGCCCGTCACCTGGATCTCGAAGTCGTCGCTGGCCGCGTTGATGACCCCGGCGGCGGCGGCCACGGTACCCCGGGGCAGCTGGTGCTGCAGGTGGACGCCGACGACGGCCCGCGGCTGGTGCGCCGCGAGCGACGCGGACGCGGCGATGTCACGGGCGCCGGACGGGGCGGTTTCCTCCCGCGGCTGCAGCACGGCGAGCAGCGCGACCGGAAGCTCGACGGCGCGGGCCGCCCTGGCCAGGGCGGTCAGCGCGGCCAGGTGCACGTCGTGACCGCAGGCGTGCATGGCGCCGGCCCGCGACGCCCACGCGGCGCCGGTCTGCTCGGCCAGCGGCAGCGCGTCCAGCTCGGCCCGGATCGCGATCGAGGGACCGGCGCGCGGCCCGATCCGGATCAGCCGCCCGGTGCCGGCCACCGGCCGCGCGTCCGGCGCGCCGAGCGCCGCGGCGACGGCCGCGGCGGTCCGGGTCTCTGCGCCCGACAGCTCCGGCTCCCGGTGCAGCTCGTGCCGCAGCTCGATGGCCGCGGGCAACTCGGCGGCCAGCGCGGCCGCCAGCGCGGCCCGCAGGCTCTCACTGGCCGGTGCCGGGCCGGTGACGGCGACCCCGGTCACCGGCCGTCCAGCTGATAGACCCGCCGGGCGTTGCCGGAGCCGATCAGCCCGGCCACCCGGTCCGCGTCGGCCGCCGACCAGGCCCGGCCCGCCACGAACCCGCCGGTCACCGCCGCGATGTCGCGCCGGAACCCGGCCGCGCCGAGATAGTGCAGCTCAGGCAGCCCGAACGCGTCCGAGGAGTACAGCATCTTGTGAAACGGGGTCAGCTCCAGCGACTCGGCCAGCACCGCCGCCGACCTGGCCCCGACATGGTTGAGCGCCTCCCCCACGTCCATGTAGACGTGCGGGAACAGGCTGGCCATGGCCCCCGCCTGCCGGTGGTAGGGATAGCAGTGCAGCAGCATGATCGCGCTGCCGGTGCCCTGGCTCGCGGCCAGGAAGTCCTGCAGCAGCGCCGGGTCGGCCCGGTGCAGCCGCGAGTCGGTGTCCCCGTACCCGGTGTGGAACTGCACCGGCAGGCCGGTGTCCAGCGCCGCCCAGATCACCTGCCGGATCAGCACCGGGTCGGTGAGCCGGGCCGCCGGGTCCGCGGCGCAGGCCCGCAGCAGCGCACCCGCCGCCTCCTGCACCTGCCGCGGCGACGGCCGGCCCGGGCCGAAGTCGAGCCCGCAGCGGTAGGCGGCGATGGACTTGAACCCGGCCGCCGCCGGCGCCGCCCGCGCCACCGCGGCCCCGACGTCCGCGCCGAACCCGGCGGCGCTGCCGCCGCGGCGGGCGACCTGCTCGGCGATCGATTCCAGCCGGGCCACCGCCCGGGCCGGCGCCCCGCTGGCGGCCGCCAGCTCCTCGGGGGCCTGCACCTGGCCGGCCTGGTAACCGGTGTCGACCAGCCAGGCCTCGACCTGCGCGGCGGTCAGCAGCCTGCGGTTCACCTCGGCGGTGCCCAGTTCCTGGCGGCGCCGGACGTACTCGGCGGCGGGCGCGAACGGCTCCAGGTCCAGTACCGGCGCGCACCACCGCCGCACCGCGAAGCCGAGCTGGGAGTCGAAGCCGGATGTCCCGGGCGGCGGCGCGGACGAACCCTCGGTCAGCAGCAGCTCGATCGCGGCAAAGTCAAGCTCACCAGCGAGAACGCCATGCACATGATGATCGATCAGCGCAAGCTGGCCGGTCACGGCGCGGCCTCCAGCCACTCGGCCCGGCCGGCCGGGCCCGACCCGTCCACGGTGCCCTCGTGCAGCTGGTCGTAACGGGCCATCCGGGCCCGCGGCGCGTCGCCCATCCGCGCGACCACCGCGGTGATGATCGCCTCGACCAGCGCCAGCGACGGCGTCATCGCGCCGAACGCGGACGACGACTGCACGCTGGAGGTGAGGATCACGTCGGCGTGCGCGGCGATCGGCGACAGGTACGGGTCGGTGAACGCGATCACGGTGGCGCCCTGCTGCTTGGCGATCCCGGTCAGCCGGACCGTGTCGTGCTGGTAGCGGCGGTAGTCGAACGCGGCCAGCACGTCCCGCCGGCCCGTGTCCAGCAGCGCGCTGGTCCGGTCCGCGCCGGACGCGGAGATCACCCGCACCCCGGGCCGCAGCACCTCCAGGTGCCCGCCCAGGTACCCGGCCAGGGTGGAGGAGAACCGGCCGCCGATCAGGGTCACCCGCCGCCTTGGCTCGGCCAGCAGCCGCACGGCCTGCTCGAACTCGGCCGCGGGGAGGGTGGCGAAACTGGACCGGATCGCCTCGCACAGGATCTGCTCGGTCCGGCTCAGCACGTCGCCGACGGCCGCCTCCCGGTGCTCGGCGTGCAGTTCCAGCGGCGAGGACAGCCGCGCCGACACCTCTGACTTCAGCGACTGCTGGAATTCGGCGTAGCCGTCGAACGACAGCTTCGTGACCAGCCGGACCACGGTGGGCGCACTCACCCCCGCGGCCGCCGCGAGCCTGGCCACCGGGCGCAGCCCGCCGACCGGGTAGTCGGCCATCAGCGCCCTGGCGACACGCCGCTCGGCCGGGGTCAGCTCGCCCATCCGCAGCTGCAGCCGCTCGGCGACGGTCACGTCGTCAGGGATCTCGTCCATCTCCGGTCCGGAACGTTACATGTGCCCTAGTCAAGCGTCAACGCGTAACGGATCATACCTTAAATTTGTTTCAGAATTACCTATTGACGGCCTTAATGTAACGAAGGTATACAAGCTGTCAAGCGTCTCACCAGCCCTGGGATGACCCCCGAGGAGGGTGCTATGTCACATCACGCTTTCACTGCTCCGCCCGGCGGGCCGGCCGGACCGCGCATGCCCGCGTCCACGCAACAGCGGAAGGAGACTGACCATGGCGGACAACGCTGAGGTCATCGTGGTCGGGGCCGGGATCGCCGGCTCGGCTGCCGCCTACCACCTGGCCTCGCACGGCGTGCGGGTCACGCACGTGGAGAAGCGGTTCCCGGCAGGCGGGCCGAGCGGCCGCTCCGGCGCGCTGCTGCACCTGTTCTACACCGAGCCAGGACTGTCCCAGCTGGCGGCGCGGGGCATCGAGATCCTGCGCAACATGCGGGAGCTCACCGGTTACCCGTCCGACTACCGCGAGGTCGGGATGATGACCGTCGGCGGGGGCGCCAACACCGACGGCTACCGGGAGGCCGTGCGCCGGATCCACGACGACGAGGGCGGCGACATCCGGCTGCTGTCCGCCGGCGAGTTCGCCGAGCTCGCCCCGGCCGGGATGAACGCCGACGGGATCGAGGTCGCGGCCTGGGAGCCGCGCAGCGGGTACGCCGACCCGGCCAGCGCCACCACCGCGCTGGCCAGGCGCGCCGCCGAACTGGGCGCGACGGCCAGGATGAACACCCGGATCAGCCGGGTGCTGCTCGATGGCCAGCGCGCGATCGGGGTGCAGACCACCGGCGGCGAGCAGCTCCTCGGCGATCACGTGGTGCTGGCCGCGGGCCCGTGGACCCGGCCGCTGCTGCAGGACGCCGGGGTCGACCTGCCGCTGCGGGTGGAGCGGCACATCATCACCGCGCTGGACACCCCGGGCGCGTCCGCCCAGGTGCTGCCGTTCTGCTGGTGCGATGACGTCAACATGAGCTACGGCCGGCCCGAGGGCCCCGACCTGGTGCTGTTCGGCAGCTGGTCGGGCGGCGGCATGAGCTTCCGCAACGACGAGGCGCCCGAGGTCCAGATGATCACCGACCCGGACGTGTACCGGGAGGAGAGCGACGCGGCCGAGGGCGCGGAGATCCTGCGCTACGTGACCCCGCGCATCCCCGGCATCGCCAGCCACGGGATCCGCCGCGGCTGGGCCGGGCTGTACGACATGAGCCCGGATGACCTGCCGGTGATCGGCCCCGTCCCCGGCATCGACGGCCTGACCGTCATCGCGGGCAGCAGCGGGCACGGCTTCAAGCTGGGCCCGGCGGTCGGCGAGGCCGTCGCCCAGCTGGTCGAGACCGGCCAGTCCCCGCTGCTGGCCGCGTTCTCGCCCGCCCGCCTGCTCGGCCAGCAAGCCGCCACACCTGGCTGACCACCTCATGACCTGTGGTGACTAGTCAGTAAATAGCGCTGACTAGTCGCCACAGATCATGGAAAACGGCCCGGGCGCGAGGTGGGCGGGGGCGGCAGTTTCAGGCGGCGCAGGCGGTCAGGCAGGTGCGGGCCGAGCGGGCGGCGAAGCTGAACCGGGCCAGGCTGGCGGCCGCGGCCGCCGCCACCGGGACCGCGGCGAGCCTGCCGGGAGTGCTAGCGGCCTGCGCGGCGAGCGCGCCGAGCAGGGTGAGGTCGACCGCCGCGGTGCCGGCCGCGGCGACCGCCGCGGAGGCCGCCGGGCGGCCGGGCAGCCAGCGGGTGAGCCGGCCGCTGCTGGCCACCGTGACCAGGGCGCCGCCGATGGCGGTGACCAGGGCGATCATCGCTATGTGGCTGGCCAGCCTGGCGCCGGCCGGCATCCCGGCCCAGTGCCAGGGCACGGCGAGCGGCGCGCCGAGGTGGCTGGCCAGCGCGGCGGCCGCCCACAGCAGCGCGATCAGGGGCGCGCTCATCAGCAGCGCCAGCGCGGTGCGCCGCCCCTGCGCGGCGCTGAGCTCGGCCCGGAACCCCCGGGCGACCTGGTCCGGGCTGCCGAACTCGCCGATCGCGGCCCGCGTGGCCTGGCCCGGGTCCAGGCCGGCCGCACGGTGGCTGTCGGCCGCGTCGGCGAGCCCGGCCCGCAGTTCGGCCAGGATGTCCCGGCGCGTCCCGGCCGGGCCCGCCAGCCGTCCGGCTATCTGGGCCAGGTACCCGCCGAAGGCCCGGTCAGCGGCCGGCCGGGGGGCATCGGGCCCGGTCACGGCGGTCCCGGTCACGGCAGTGCCGTCCGTGGCCGCGGTCCGAGCAGGCTGGTGACGGCGGCGGAGAACTGCTGCCAGGCATCCCGCTCGGCGGCCAGCGTCCGGCGGCCAGCGGCGGTCAGCTCGTAGAGCCGCCTGCGCCGCCCGCCCTCCTCCGCCCACTGGGTGTGGACCAGCCCGGCCCGCTCCAGCCGCCGCAGCGCCGGGTAGATGGTGCCGGTCGGCAGGTCGAACTGGCCGCCGCTGCCGGCCCGCAGCGTTTCCATCACCGCGTAGCCGTGCCGCGGGCCGTCCTCGAGCGCGGCGAGCAGCATGCCGTCCAGGTGCCCCTTCAGCGCTTGCGCCCTCATGTGTAGTAATGCTACCGTCGCAACAATAAGTAGTAAAGCTACGTATGAAGCGAAGCTAGCCGGGCGGATCCGGCCGGGGAGGCTGATTCACGATGAGCCTCGTGTTGCGCAACGTGCTGTTCACGATCGTCGTGCCTGGCGCCGGCGGCGGCTACGTGCCGTGGCTGATCCTCACCAGGGACGGAGCCGCTCCGGCCCCGGCTGCCTGGTACGCCGCCGTGCTCATCCTGGCCGGGGCGGCCCTGTACACCTGGTGCGTGCGGGCGTTCGCGGCCGTCGGCCGGGGAACGCCCGGGCTGTGGGACGCGCCCCGCCGGGTCGTGGCGGCCGGGCCCTACCGCTGGGTCAGGAACCCGATCTACCTGGCCGCCCTGCTCATCGTCACCGGCGAGGCCTGGCTGTTCCTGTCGCCGGCCCTGCTGCTGTACGCCGCCGCGCTCGCGGCCGCGTTCCACCTGCTGGTCATCGGCTATGAGGAGCCCAGGCTGAGCCGCCGGTTCGGCGAGCCGTACCTGGCCTACCGGCGGTCGGTCTCCCGCTGGGTCCCCGCCCGGCCGCGCACGACCTAGCGCGGCACGGTGGGGAGGCCTTCCCTTGAGGCGGGGCGCCCGGATGACGCACCCTCGTCAGCAGCACGCCACCACGATCCGGGGCGGCGGAGCTTGACCGAGGGAGCGGGAAATGTTCAAGTCCATGACGATGCTGGCCGGCGGGGCACTGGGCGTGTCCGTCGCGGTCGCCACCGGCGCGCCGTCGCCGCAGGCGCTGCTGACCCAGGTGACCGGGAAGTCGGTGTCGATCAACTCGCCGGCCGGGACGGCTTCCTCCTCCTGCCCGGCTGGCTGGGGCACCCAGGCCAAGACCTCCGCCCGGCCGGACGGCCCGTCGACCGCCAAGGTCGCCGGCGTCCGGGCCGGCCAGCATGCCTGCTACGACCGGCTGGTGATCGACCTGGGCAAGGGCACCAGGCCCGGGTACCACGCCCGCTACGTCCAGGCGCTCCGGTCCCAGGGCAGCGGCAGCGTCATCCCGCTGCGCGGCAGCGCGAAGCTGGAGATCACGGTGAACGCGAACGCCCGGTCCCGGTTCCCCGCCTCGGCGCGGGAGCTCGCGAACGTGGCCGGCTTCTCGGCCTTCCGGCAGCTGGCCGGGGCGGGTTCGTTCGAGGGGCAGACCGACATGGGCATCGGGCTGCGCACCAGGCTCCCGTTCCGGGTCTTCGTCATCAACGGCCCCGGCAGCGACTCGCGCCTGGTCGTCGACGTCGCCCGGCACCGCTAGCCGGGCCGCCGGCCTGGCCCGGCCCGGGCCGGTCAGCCCTGATCCGCCTTGGGCGGCAGCCGGCGCAGGTCATCGGCGGTCAGCACGCCGGTGGACATGAGCAGCCGGGCCAGTTCCTCCAGGGCGCGCGGCCCGCGCAGCCCGGGAACGCCAAGAAGGGTGTAGCGATTCCTGATGTTCTCGCACCTCTTGGTCACCGTGTGTGACTGCCATCCGATCCGCTCGGCGGTCTCCGCCGCGCTGCGCGGCGCAGGCTCGCCGATGTGGCGCCAGGTCAGGTACTCCTCGAACCGGGCGGCCAGGACCAGCCGGTCGTCGTCGTTGAGGGTCAGCTTGTCGTGGGTGCTCGTCACGATGCTCTCGGGGGCGCCCCGCCGCCTGACCGCCGCGGCCGCGGCCGGCTCTGCCCCCGCGCTGGCTCCGGCGGCGGGCGCCGCCTCCGCCTCGTCCGCGTCGTCGAGGTCGGGCAGCCGCAGCCGCAGCGAGTAGTCGTCCAGGAACCCGTGCATCCTGATCTTGATGTGCCACTGCTGCAGCGGCGAGCGCATGCCCGGCGGCAGGTCGACCCGGAACCCCCGGTCGCCGGTGAGGTACAGCAGCGAGGAGCCGCTCTCGTTCTTCACCCACCACGAGTCGACCTGATAGCGGAAGCTACCGGCATGCCGGGACAGGCCCCGGTCCTCGTAGGGCAGCACGGCAGTCGACGTCGGCGCGCGCCCGAACGTGAACTCCTCACCCGGCCGCAAGCGCCACGTCTGCTTCTCATACATGACGATCAGCAGCACCGGACCCCGCATCCTCCAGCGTCACCGTAGATTTCGCGCGTCGGCGCGTCAACTTCCGCCGCGGCGCGGCATTCCTGGCATCGTGGGCCAAACCGGCTCGGCGGAAGCGACCGCGGCCGCCAGCGTCAGGGTGGGAGCGTCCATGAGGCAGATCGACGAAGCCGGGCTGATGGCCGTGTGCCAGGCCGGCGGCGTGGTCGCCAGCC
>DATBGO010000368.1:0-1804 GCA_036558005.1 Streptosporangiaceae bacterium
TCGCCGCGTGGAACCAGATGCTGACCAGCCGGGCGCTCGACGGACTCGGGGCCATCGACGGGATCACCATCTACGGGCCGCGCGACGCGGCCCAGCGCACCTCGCTGGTCGCGTTCAACCTGGCCGGCCGGGACCCGGTCACCGTCGCCCAGGCCCTGAACGAGGCCGGGATCGAGTCGCGGGCGGGCTGCCACTGCGCCACGCTGGCCCATCATGCCCTCGGGCTGACTCCGCCCGCCAGCTGCCGCCTGAGCTTCTACCTGTACAACACCCCAGGCGAAGTCGACGCGGCCGTAGACGCGGTGGCCGCGATCGCGGCCGGCCGCAGCGCACCCGGCCGCGGCATCCCCGGCCCCCGGTTCCGATCATGGCCGTCCAGAGCGCACCGGACCCGCCAGCGCGGCGTCGGCCAGAACGGGGCCGGCCAGAACGGAGCCGGCCAGAACGGGGCTCGCCAGAACGGGGCTCGCCAGCAGGGAGCCCACGAGCAGATTCAGGCGGCATCGGCATGAGCATCACGTCCTGTCCCGGCTGCGGCGCGCCCGCCGAGATCACCGAGCGCTTCACCCTGGCCAGCACCGATGGCCCTGTCGCTCACGTCGCGGTGTGCTGCGCAGGCGGTCACCACTACCGGATGGCCGCGGACCGGCTCCCCGCCGACCCATCCCGCCCGCCTGCGCCAAAGCCGCCCGTGCCCCGCCCGCCCGTGCCCCGCTCGTCCGTGCCCCGCTCGTCCGTGCCCCGCCGCCCGCCCAGGTCGGCCCGCACCCCCGGCCGGTCATGAGCGCCAAACCCGCGGACACGTCGGCCGGCCCCGGTGAAGCGCCGCCGCGACCGGCCTACCGGCGCCTGCGTGCCCTAGTTGGATCTGGCCGCCTGTCGGCCATGCTCAGACCTGGTCCCCTGCCGCACACCTTCCTGCTCTGCATCCACTGCCTCGTCAACCCGGCCGGATTCTGGGTCAGCAGCACGGGCAGCAGCGTGGTGCGCCGCCCCTGGTGCCTGTCCTGCTGCCAGGACCTGGACCGCCAGCGCTGCGACATGATCCCGTTCGCCGCTTAGCACCCGCCGGCCCCCGCCCGCCGCGCGCCCGCCCGCCGCCCGCCCCGCCCACCAGCCTGTGCTCGACTCATACTGCATGGTTGCCTCCTTCATGCAGCTCTTACAACATGAACGCGGCATCCACGCCTTATCCGCGGGCAGCTAAGGCAGCAGGCCAGGCATCAGCGGTCACAGGAGCACGCCTGGAGCCTACGGGCACCAGCAGCTCGACCTTAACCGCGCCGCGGCGCCATTTCGAACCACGACGATGTCACATCGTGGTGGCCAGGACCATCACGATGCCACATCGTCGTGGTTGGCGCCCGCGACGACGGCACGCCTGGCTGTGAATGTAGTGACCCGCAGGACGGATGGTGTTCGTGAGGCCCTAGCCCCGCCGCCCGGGCCCTGCTCATCCGGCGTAGTGCGCTATTTCGCCGTCGGCCCACCGCGGCTCAGCCCCGTGCAGCTCCGCCCACCGCGGCTCAGCTCCGCCACCGCGCTCAGCCTCCGGTGCGGCTTGATGCGCGATGGTCATCCGGTGATATTGGTCAGGGATTCCCGCATTCGCCGCGTCAGCGGATCGCCCGGCGGAAGGGAACGCTCGGCCCGCGCGACGCCTCCCGTGAGCAGGGTAATCGCGTCGCCCAGCCGTCCGGTGGCGTAATAGCCGCGGGCCAGGTCCGCCTGGCAGGCCAGGGTGGTCGGGTGATCGGCGCCGATGGTGCGCTCGTAGCCCGCGCAGGTCGCCTCGTAGAGCTGC
>DATBGO010000369.1:0-3697 GCA_036558005.1 Streptosporangiaceae bacterium
AGGCGAACTGCCGGTCCCCGGTGCCGAACTCGGCCGCGATCTCGGCCAGCCACGCATTGGTCTTGTCGATGCTCTGATCAAGGCTCCTGACTCCGGTGAATGACATCGCCGCCATCTCCCTTCCCCTCCCAGTCATCGCGCGCCGGGACCGCCCCGGCTAGGGGCGGAAGGCCCGGCAAAGGTCCGTGCCGGTGCCGCCGGCCGGGCCGGCCGGCCCGCTATCACGGGACTTCCGGCCCTGGGACGGCGATGACCGGGCCGGGGAGACTGAAGACTGCCCGCGGATCAGATGACGGGAGCGCAGGACATGAGTGGCACGCAACCAGCAAGCCCCGGCGACCAGCCGGACACCGGGGCCGGCACGCCGCCGCGCCTGGCGGTGACCCTGGGCCGGGCCGCCGATGCCAGCCACCTCTGCCGGGTGGACGCGCCGGACCGCGTGCTGCGGATCTGGGCCATGCTGGCCAGTGCCGACGGCGAGCTGCGCCAGGCGAGCCTGCCGCCCGAGGCGGTGGCGCGGCTGCAGCGGCAGCTCGATGCCCTCATCGCCGAGCTGGACCGGTCGCTGTCCCCGGCGCTGGCCCGCGAACTGCACCACCTCATCGGCCCGAAGGCCGCCGCCGGACTCACGGCGGACGAGCTGCGCGTGGAGTACGCGACCCTGCTGTCCTGGACGATCGGCCTGGTCATCGGGATCCTCACCCAGCTCGAGCAGGCCGGCGCGAAAACCCTCCGCGCGGCCGCCCGCCCGCAGCCCGCGACCACCCGGTGACGGCCGTCTGAAGCCCGCGGGACTTCGGAATACCCGCCGATGACCAAAGACTCTAGCCGCTGCGTGTCCCGGCCGGGTCAGCCTGAAGCTATAGGGCTGAACCGGAAGAACGGGAGGCATGCCCTGGCCGCGTGCCGTCCGGAGTATGTCCGAGGGAGGCTGCGATGTTCGGCTACGCGGATGTGGAAAAGCTGAGGGGCGTGTGCGCGCCGGGTCCGGCCGTGCTGTCGCTTTACCTGGTGGTGCCGCTGGATCCGGCCGGGACCCGGGGGCTTGCCGCCGCGGCCGCCGAGCTGATGGCCAGCGCCGCCGGCCTGGCGGGCGGGACTGAAAGCGACGGGGGCCGGGTACAGGCGGCCGACCGCGAGGCGGTGCTCGACGCGCTGGCCGCGCACGGGCGGGACTGGAGCGGCCATACGGTGGCGTTCTTCGCCTGCCGGAAGCTCGGGCTGTTCGAGGCGCTGCCGCTGCCGTGCCTGCTGCCGGAGCGGGCCGTCCTCACGAGCCGACCGTACATCCGGCCGCTGCTTGCGGCGATGCAGCGCTGCCCGGACTACCGGGTCGCGATCGCCGACCGCGAGCACGCCCGGGTGCTGTCGGTGAGCGGCAGCCGGGTGGAGAGCATCGCCACCCAGGTCGACCGCGGCCCGCGCAGCTCGGGCTTCGGCGGCTGGTACGGCTTGCAGGCGCACCGGAACCAGCGACGCATCATCGAGCTGGGCCGTCACCACTACCGGGACACCGCCGCGATCCTGGAACGGGCAGCCGTCGGCGGACACATGCCGCTGGTGATCGGGGGCCACCACGACAGCATCTCCGGCCTGCTGCGCGCGCTGCCGACCGCGGCCCGCGAGGCGTTCGCCGGCAGTTTCCACGCCGACCCGCACACCCTGACCGAGGCCAGGATCCGGGAGCTGGCCGACCCGGTCATCGGCCGCTGGGTGGCGCGCCGCGAGCGGGAGCTGGCCGAGGAGGTGGTCGCCGGGCCGCCCGGACGTCCGGCCGCAGTCGGCCTGCCGGCCTGCCTGGCCGCGGTCGGCCGAGGAGCGGTCGACCGCCTGCTGGTGCCCGACGACGGCGTGATCGGTGGATTCGCGTGCGACCGCTGCGGCGCGCTGAATGTCGACCGCGGCGAATGCCCGGACTGCGGCACGGCCACCCGGCCGGTGCCGGACCTGCTGGAGGAGATGGTGCAGCGCACCCTCGACGACGACGGGCGGGTGACCGTGGTCCGCGACGCCCCGTTCAGCGTCGCCGCGAAGCTGCGCTTCCCGGTCACCGCGGAAGGGAGCCGACAATGAAAGCCACCGAGACCGCTACGGTGCGGGTCGAGACCCATGGGAAGGTGCCAAACGGCTCCGCGGACCTCGCCGCGGCCAAGGTCGCCTCACTGCTCCTGGCCGTCACCGAGCCCGTCCTGTCGGCCCGGGTCACGCTGGCGGTGGCCGCGGATCCCGCCGTGGAGCGCCCGGCGATCGCCCAGGCGACCATCGACGTGAACGGCCGGATCGTGCGAGCGCAGGCCGTCGGGCCGACGATGCGCGCGGCCATCAGGCAGATGGCGGCCCGGCTCAGGGTCCGGCTCGGCCACGCGGCGCGGAACTGGGCGGCGCAGCGCGGCACGATGCCGACGGCGCAGCCCGGCGAATGGCGGCACCAGAGCATCCCGGCCCGGCGGCCGCCGTACTTTGCCAGGCCCGGCGACCAGCGTGAGGTGATCCGCCGCGCCAGCTACTCGGCCGGGGCGGAGACGCCGGCCGAAGCCGTCGCCGAGCTGGACCTGTTTGACTACGACTTCCACCTGTTCACCGAGCGGTCGACCGGGCAGGACAGCGTGATCTACCGGGTCCGCGGCGGTTACCGCCTCGCCCTGGCGCGCCCCAAGCTGGATCGCCTGGGCCCGCTGCCCGACACGGTGACGGTCAGCCGACTCCCCGCGCCCAGGATCACGGTCCGGGAGGCGGCCGGGCGGCTCGAAGCGACCGGGCGGCCGTTCACGTTCTTCGTCGACGCCGGCACCGGCCGCGGCAGCATCCTCTACCACCGCTACGACGGCCACTACGGGCTGCTCGTCCCCCCGGACCCGGTCAGCCTCCGGTCAGAAACTTGACCGTGCTGGCCAGCGTGGCCAGGTGCGGGTAGTCGTCCTCGGTGATCTGCCTGCCGGTGCGCTCAGTCAAGATCTCGACAAAGCGGAGGAAGTCCAGCGAGTCCAGTTCCAGGCCGTCTCGTAGGTCCGCGTCCGGCGCGAGGCCGGCCAGGTCCGCGTCCGGGGCGACCCGGGCGACCGCGTCCTCGATGGCGTGCTGTGCCTGGTCCGGTGTCATCACAGGTCCTCTGGTTTCTGGAGCAGGTCCGATAGGGCGGTCAGGTAGCGGGCGCCGGTGTATCCGTCGCTGGCCCGGTGGTCGGCCGCGAGCGTGGTGACGACGACGGGGCGCACGCCGATGAGGCCGCCGACCGCGGCCGGCCGTTCGGTGATCTTGCCGAAGCCGACCAGTGCCACCTGCGGCGGGTAGATCACCCCGAACACCGATTCCACCCCTTGGTCGCCGAGGTTGGTCACGGTGATCGTCGCGTCGGTCAGTTCCGAGCCGCGCAGCCGGCCGGCCCGGGCCCGTATGACCAGATCGCGCATCCCGCTCATCAGCTCGGCCAGCGGCAGGTCGGCGGCGTCGTGTATGGCCGGGGTGAGCAGGCCGCCGCCGCGCAGCGAGATCGCCAGCCCGAGGTGAACCGCCTCGGCCGGGCGGAACCGATCGTCTACCCAGTAGCCGTTCACGGCCGGCACCCGGCGGGCGGCGAGCGCGGCGGCCTTGAGCAGCAGCGCGGCCGGGACCAGCCGCTCGCTGACCGCCAGTTCCCGGTTACGCTCGTGCATCCAGTTCAGGGCGCTCATCATGTCGACGGTGCCGCTGACGTAGT
>DATBGO010000370.1:0-1714 GCA_036558005.1 Streptosporangiaceae bacterium
GCGGCGTTCATGTTGCTGCTGGACATCACCAGTGGTGGGCGTCGCGTTGTCATCGATTCAGCGGGATCTGCGGGCGAGCCTGCCGGACCTGCAGTGGGTGAGCGCCGCCTACGCCCTGGTGCTGGCCGTGCTGCTGTTGCCGGCAGCCACCCTGGGTGACCGGCTGGGCCGGCGCCGGCTGTTCCTGGCCGGCCTGGTCATCTTCACCGCCGGGTCGCTGGCGTGTGCGCTGGCCTGGACCGCGCTAGCGCTGGAGTTGTTCCGCGCGCTGCAGGGAGTCGGCGGTGCGGTGCTGTTCGCCACCGCCACGCCGCTGCTGCGCGCGGAGTTCTCCGGTGCCGCCCTGGCCCGGGCGCTGGGCGTCTTCGGCGCCACGCTCGGCGCCGCCAGCGCTGTCGGGCCGCTGGCCGGCGGGGTGCTGACCGACGCGCTGGGCTGGCGGTCCATCTTCTTCGTCAACCTGCCCATCGGCGCGGCGGCGTTCGCGGGCGGGGTGGCCCGGCTGCGCGAATCCCGCGACCCGGCCGGCGGCCGGGCCGACTGGGCCGGCACCGCCCTGATCACCGTGGCGCTGACCGCGCTGATGGTCGCGCTGATCCGCGGCAACGCGATGGGCTGGGCGAGCCCGGCGATCGTGGCCCTGCTCGCAGCCGCGGCCGCGGCCTTCGCCGCCTTCGTGCTCTACGAGCTGCGCATCGCCGCCGCGCCCATGGCCGACCTGCGCCTGTTCGCCCGGCGCAGCTTCGCCGCGACCGGGTTCGTGGCGTTCGCGATCTCGGCCACGGTCATCGGGATGATCATCTACCTGTCGCTGTATGTGCAGAACTCCCTCGGCTACTCCCCGGTCCAGGCCGGGCTGCGGTTTCTGCCGCTGACCCTGGCCTCCTTCACGGTCGCCCTGCTGACCGGCCGGCTGATCGGCAAGGTGGCGATGCGGGTGCTGCTGGGCGTGGCCATGGCCGCGGCCGCGGCCGGGCTGGCCTCGATGGCCCACCTGACCGCCACGTCCACCTGGCTGGTGCTGCTGCCCGGCTTCATCCTGGCCGGGATCGGCCTGGGCATCACCTCCACCGGCCTGGCCTCGGCCGCGCTGGCGGCGGTGGAGCCGGCCCACGCCGGGATGGCCGCCGGCCTGGTGAACACGCTGCGCCAGGTCGGCACCGCCACCGGCGTGGCCGTGCTCGGCGCCCTCTACGCTTCCCGCGTCACCACCGCCACCCTGCACGCCCTGGCCGGCCTGCCCGCCCCGCCCGGCGCCGCCCGCCGGCTGGCCGCCGCCGTCGCCTCCGGCGCCGGCACCCGGGTAGCCGCCGCAGCCCCGCCCGCCGCCCGCGCCGCGGTCACCCACGCCGCCCGCGCCGGCACCGCCAGCGGCCTCAACGACATCCTGCTCGCCGCGGCCGCCTTCGCCGCGCTCGGCGCGATCGCCGGCTTCGCCTACGGACCCGACCCAGCCAGGCAGCCGCCGCCCAGCCCCGCCCCCGGCGAACGGTCCGCCGACCGGGCCCGACGATAAGGAGAAGACAATGCCTGGGCCCCCTACTGCCGCCTTCCGGGCTGTCGGCCAGGGCGACGCGATCCCCGACAGTTTCGTCGTGCCGTTCTACCTGAGCGATCGCAAGCTGCGGATCTCCGTCGCGCGGGTCGGCGGCCGCATTCGTATCCGAGCGTGACGGGACTAGGCCGCGGGGCGGTCCGGGCCGAGGTGGTTCAG
>DATBGO010000371.1:0-25687 GCA_036558005.1 Streptosporangiaceae bacterium
TGCTGTCGGCGGCCTGCCGGGCCCGGAGTCTGGTTTGCGCGGTTGGTGTCGATCGCATACCTGTCATTACCTCCCCGGCACCGGCGGAAACCTCGGGTGCCGCCGGGCGGCCCTGATTCCCCGGCTACCAGCTTCCCCAGCGCAGGGCTGGCGCGGGCAGCGCCGGGGGATGGAGAAAGGCTGGCTCGGCGCGCAGGTCCAGCGCGTCTAGCGGCGTGCTGGCGGCCGCGTCCCTGGCGGTGAGCGCGGGCAGGTTCCACTTTTCCTCGGCGAGCCTGAGTACTGAGGTGTGGTCGAGTAC
This sequence comes from Streptosporangiaceae bacterium, assembly GCA_036558005.1. GTDB lineage: Bacteria > Actinomycetota > Actinomycetes > Streptosporangiales > Streptosporangiaceae > DATBGO01. The sequence goes on from DATBGO010000371.1 coordinate 302, forward strand.
CTCGGAGCAGACGTAGCCCGGCCGCGCGTACGGTGACACGATCACGGCCGGCACCCGGAATCCGTACCGGTCGTAATCGCGTGGCCCCTGCGTCATGTTTTTCTTGCGCCGCACGAGCTTCGGGAACAGCGGCCGGAGGAACGCATCCAGCCCGGTGGCGGTCCCGATCGTGCTTTGACCCGGCACATCGTCGGGCGGGATCGCGGCCGGCGGCGGCACGTGATCGTAGTAGCCGCCGTGCTCGTCATACACCCAGATCAGCAGCGTGTGCGGCCAGCCCTCGCCGTGCAGGACCGCGTTGATCACCTCGGCGGCGTAGCTTTCGCCCTTCTGGATGTCCTGCGGGTTCTCCTCGGAGAAGGCGTCGAAGTCCGGGTCCACGATGCTGAAGCCCGGCAGCGTGCCCGCCTCCGCGTCGGCGAAGAACTGGCTCGCGCTGCGGACGTGCTCCATGTACCGGCCGATCCCGACCGGGAAGACGTCGGCGGTGAACTTCAGGTCCTTCTCGACGCCCTGCGACACCGCGGGCAGTGACCGGCACAGCGACTGCAGGCGGCGCCGGGTCATCTTCCGCTTGTGCCGGGCGTAGCGGGTCCACCGGGGCCGCCGCTCGGTGGCCACCGGGTGATAGTTGGCCCAGGAGATCTCGTGCCGGGTCAGCATGTCGAAGATGGTCCCGGCCGGCGGGTAGTCGAGCAGGTCGTAGGGGGAGTCGTCGATCAGCCCGTGCGCCGTGCCCGCGATCAGGAACCGGCGGTTGGGGAAGGTCGGGCCGAGGCACGAGCTGAACCAGCGGTCGGCGACCGGGAAGGTGCGCGCCAGCCCGTAGTAGAAGGGCAGGTCAGCCTCGGTCCAGTAGCCCATGGCCGAAGCGGCCGCGGCAGCGGAGGTGTCACAGGGCTCGGCGTCGCCGGCCCTCGCTTGCGCCTGGACGGCCTGCGCGCTGGTCACGAACCCGTCGCAGCGCCCGCCGGCCCACTGCTCATGGCAGGCGTGCCAGCTCTGCGTCGGCATTCCCCGCGGCTGCCTGGTGGAGGCCAGGCGGAACGCGCGGATGGCCTCGCCGTCCGACCCGCTGCAGGACACGTCCGGCTGGCCGTCCGGGCCGAGCGGGAATCCCTCGCCCCGGCCGGGCAGCATGCCCAGGTAGTTGTCGTAGGAATGGTTTTCCATCATCAGGACCACGATGTGCCGGATCTGCGGCAGCAGGTCGGTCCCGGCCGGCTCGCCGGGCCGGGGCCGGGAACCGGGCTCATGCGCTGCCAGCCGGCGGGTCACTCGCCGCACTTCGCGGCGTTCCACGATGTCCCACATGCGTCCCAGCTACCCAGCCTGGCCCTGCCAATCCCCGGCCCGCTGGCGCAGCTGCCCCGGGCGGGCCCTGTCCGGAGCGATGCCAGCGCGATCGAGGCCAGCTGCCGCGGCTAGCGCAAACCCTGACGGCGGCACCAGCGGGTGATGCTGTCGGCGCTGGTCAACGCCACCATCAGGTGAGAAAATAGGGTGATGGCTAGTTATCCGGATAGCCCGGCGCGCCAGTTCGCCGCCGCATGGCAGTCCGCCTCGGCCGCGCTGGGCCAGTGGCGCAAGCAGGTGACGGCTGCTACCGCCGAGGCGCTGGACAAGCTTGATCCGGCCGTCCGCGCCGCGGTGCAGGCCGCCCGTGCCGCGCTGGCCGGGAACTGGGGTGCCTGCCAGTGCCCGTGCGCCACGGCACACCCGCAGGACAAGGACGTGTGCGATGGCAGCGCCATCCTGACCCGGCGGCTTGACGGGACTGACATGCCACTCTGCGCGCCCTGCGCGGTCGCCCAGGGCGTCGCCGAGATGCCCCGCTAACGTGGATCAGGCATGGGCTCGCTAGCGCGATGGGCGGAATGATCCGGCTCGGGACATCTGCCGACCTCGCCGCCGCGACCAGCGTCTACCGCCGCGCTTCGCTGGCCAATGCCGGCGACCGCGGCAACCTGCTTGCCCATCCGGAATTCCTGATCCTGGGGCCAGCGGGGCTGGCCGAAGGCCGCACTCATGTCGCGGAAAGGGACGGCTCGCTTGTCGGCTTCGCCACCTGGGCCGAGACGGCGGGCACGATAGAACTGGAAGACCTATTCGTGGACCCGGGCTACATGAGGCGCGGGATTGCCACTGCGCTGGTCAACTGCATCGCAGACGTCCTGCGCGCACGGGGCGTGCAGCGCCTGGAGGTGACCGCCAACCCGCACGCTCTCGGCTTCTACCGCGCCATCGGTTTCATCGACTGCGGCGTCGCCGAAACAGAGTTCGGCGCCGCACCTCGCATGGTGCTCGCGATCTCCTGACTGCGCCAGCGCAACCGGGTCCGCAGGTTAGGGTCGCACTTGCTGATGGGCGTCGCGGCGCCCAGCTGACGAGCAGATAGAAGGAGAATTCATGAGCGTGTACAGGGTGACCGAGGTCATCGGGACAAGCGGTACCTCGTGGGAGGATGCGGCGGCAGAGGCGATCAGGACGGCAGCAGGGACAATCCGCGATCTTCGGGTGGCTGAGGTCGTTAAGCAGGACATTCACCTGGACGAAGGCGGGGCCATCACCTACCGCACCAAGCTCCAGCTCTCGTTCAAGTACGAACGCGAGCACTGACGCCTGGCCCCGCCTGGCAGGCCGGCGACTACGTGCCTACTGGCGGCGACCTGTGGTAAGCGATCCGAGCCGCACTGACTCCAGGGTCTCCTGGAGTCCCGTCCAGAACACGAGCGTGTCCGCCGTCTGCTGGTGCGGGCCGCGGATCTCGGACAGGAATTCCGCTATGTCGTCCAGGCCCCAGCGCAGCCGGTACAGTGCCAGGGCATCCTGGTTGACCGTCCACCCGGTCCGGCACGAGTACCGTGCGGCGTCCTGGTCGCCTGAGATCACCCACCACAGGTCTCGCTCAGGCCGGGCCAGCGCGGTCATGTCCCAGTCGACCAGGCACAGTCCGGCCCGTGTGCGCAGCAGATTGCCTGGGCGGGGCTCGCCGTGGGTGATGACATAGGGCCCGCCAGCCTCCCGGACCCGGGGGAGCAGGCCGTCGAATCGCGCGAAGGCCTGACGCAGTGGCCGTTCGTACCGGGCCAGGAGATCACGGCCCGGCTCGGCGTACGGACCGCCATTCCAGGGGACGCCCAGGCTGGCTAGGGCCTGGTCGATGGCCTGGCGGGTGGTCAGCTCCAGTGGCCGGCTGGGCACCTGGGTGCCATGAGGGGCAGCGGAATGCAGCGTAGCCAGCATGTCGATGATCGCGACCCGGTCGCCCTCGTCGGTCGGGTCCTCGAAGTGACTAGGCGCTGTGTCGAGGTACGGAAACAGCGTCAGGGCATGCCGGCTGTCCAGAGAGCCGACGACCTGACCATCCCTCGCCGGCACGGGGGCGACGACGAACTCGAGTCCGGCTTCGGTTGCGAGCCAGGCCGCTGTCCGCATGGCCGCCGGCAGGTCGGGCACCCACGGCGCGGCCAGATCGCTGACGGTCACGAACCATCGCGAGCGCGCCTGGTCGACCGCGAGCCAGTGGTACCCGCCGAACCCGACGGGCAGGTAGGACAGGTCCTGCACCGTGAGCGCCCACTGGCGGGCCAGCGCGGCGGCGACGTCGCTGTCGCGTATATCCGCCGGGCGCTCGCGCACAGGCCGAGGCTAGGCCGCCGGGCGGCCCGGCAGCAACGTGATATCGCGCACGGAGCCTGAACTGCCAGGACGAGACCCGCGCGGGATCGGGCGCCGGCGGTCACAGAATAATTCTCCGGGCGCGTAGTGGCGGCGGCGGTCCGTTCGTCATGTCAGCGTAAGGACCGCGACGAGAACGGAGAACGTCATGAAGTACCTGCTGCTGATCTGCACCGAGGGCATCGCCGATGCCGGGCAGGCCAAGGGTGACCCGGAGCGGGCGAAGGCCCCGGCTCTGGCCGCGGCCTGGGGCCAGGAGATGGAGCGGCGCGGGGTCATGGTGCTGGGCAGCCCGGTCCGCCCGGCCAGCGAGGCGACCACGGTCCGGCTGCGCGAGGGCCAGGTGCTGCTGACCGACGGCCCGTACGCCGAGACCAAGGAACAGATCGGCGGGTTCGACATCATCGACTGCCAGGACCTGGACGAGGCCATAGAGATCGCGGCCAAGCACCCGATGGCCCGGTTCGGGATGATCGACATCCGCGCCCTTTACGGATGAGCTGACCGATGACCGGCCGCGACGAGGCGATCCGGGCCCAGGTCGCCGAGGTCTTCGCCGACGGGTGGGGCCGGATCACGGCAACGCTGATCCGGCTCACCGGCGACTGGGAACTGGCCGAGGAGTGCGCCCAGGACAGTTTCGCCCGCGCGCTGGCCCGCTGGCCCGCCGACGGTGTCCCGGACAAGCCGCTCGCCTGGCTTATCACCACCGCGCGACACCGCGCCGTGGACCGGCTGCGCCGGGCGGCGGCCGAGGCGGGCAAGCTGCGCCAGATCGCCGCGCAGGCCAGCCGGGTGCCCGGCCCGGCAGTGATCGCCGACAGCTCCGGTATCCCTGACGACCGGCTTGAGCTGATGTTCACCTGCGCGCATCCGGCGCTGGCCACCGACGCTCAGGTCGCGCTGACGCTGCGCAGCCTGGCCGGGCTGACCACCGCCGAGATCGCGCGGGCCTTCCTGGTCAGCGAGCACACCATGGGCCAGCGGCTGTTCCGGGCCAAGCAGAAGGTCGCGCACGCCGTCATCCCGTTCCGGGTACCGCCCGCCCACCTGCTGCCCGACCGGCTGCCCTGCGTACTGAACGTCCTGTATCTGCTGTTCAACGAGGGCTACGGGGCCACCGACGGCGACGACCTGGTCCGGCCGCGACTGCTGGAGGAGGCACTGCGGCTGACCCGCGTGCTGGTCTCGCTGATGCCCGGCGAGGCAGAGGCCGAAGGGCTGCTGGCCCTGATGCTGCTCACCGATTCCCGCCGCGCGGCCCGGCTCGACACCGCTGGTGACCTGGTGCCGCTGGATCAGCAGGACCGCTCCCGCTGGGACGCCGGCCAGATCGCCGAGGGCCTGGACCGGGCCGAGCGGGCCCTGCGGCGCGGACGGCCCGGGCCCTTCCAGATACAGGCGGCCATCGCCGCCTGCCACGCCAGCGCCACGACCGCGGCGCAGACCGACTGGCCGCAGATCGCGCTGCTGTACGAGCAGCTGGCCCGGCGCACGCCGAACCCGGTCGTGGCCCTGAACCGGGCTGTGGCCGTCGGCATGTCCGAAGGCCCGCAGGCCGGGCTGCTGCTGGCCGACGAGCTGACCGGCGCGCTGGCGGGCTACTACCTGCTGCCGGCCACCCGGGCCGACCTGCTGCGCCGGGCCGGCCGCCCGGCCGAAGCAGCGGCCGAGTACCGGCGGGCTGCCTCCCTGGCGCCCACCGCACCCGAACGGCGCTACCTGCTGGCCCGGCTCGCCGACACCGAGGCGGCGTCCCATGGGTAGCGGTCATTTCGCGGGAGTTTGCCTTCGGAGCCGGAGCGCGACAATGACGACGGTCGCCCCGACGAGCAGGGCGACGATGTTGGGGATCACCAGCGCCGGGATCCCGGCCGCCGCTCCGTAGGCGATCCACAGCAGGAACCCGGTGAGCAGGATCGCGAAATAGCCCACGGAGACCTGGCGGGAGGACCGCTCGCGCAGCATGCGGCGGATCTGCAGTACCGGCGCGATGCCCATCAGCACCGCCCACGACGACGCGGCCGCGGCAAGAATCGCTGTAACCATGGCGCTCCTGAGGTCCGGCGCCCTGGCTATGCGGATCGTGCTCGCCAGATACCTGGTGAGGGGCGCAAGCACGACCGCCGTCATAGTACCGCTAACCCGAGCCGGTGGCGGCTGCGAGTTCGGTGAGCCGGCGTTCGAGGAAGCGCCGCTCGGCACCGTCGCCGGTGAGTTGCCTGGCACGCCGGTAGGCGTCACGCGCCTCGCCGGTCCGCCCGAGGCGCCGCAAGAGTTCGGCCCTGGTCGAGTGCAGGTAGCGGAAGTCGTCGAGCCCGAGTTGGTCGACGATGCGCAGGCCGGCCTCGGGGCCTTCGGTCTCGGCGATGGCGATGGCGCGGTTGAGTTCCACGACGGGCGAGCCAGTCAGCCGGGTGAGTTCTGCGTACAGCGCCGCGATCTGCGCCCAGTCGCACGGCACCTCGGCGTGCAGCGAGGCGATGGCGGCCTGCAGGGCATAGGGGCCGCGGCCGCCCAGGGCGAGCGCGCGGTCGAGTTCGGCGCGTCCCGCGGCGATCTGCCCGGTGTTCCAGCGTGACCGGTCCTGATCGCCGAGCAGCACGAGCTCGCCGTCGCTAAACCGCGCCTCGTGGCGGGAGTCGTGCAAGAGCATCATCGCCAGCAGCCCGTGCACCTCGGGCTCACCTGTAAGCAGTCCGGCCAGCGCGCGCCCCAGCCAGATCGCCTCCGCCGCGAGCTCGTCGCGACCGCCGTAACCCTCGTTGAAGATCAGGTAAACGACGGCGAGAACGGCGTCGAGACGCTCGCGGAGCAGGTGAACCGGTGGCACGCGAAACGGGATCGCCGCAGCTCTGATCTTTCGCTTGGCCCGCACCAGCCGCTGCGCCATCGTGCGCTCCGGTACCAGGAAGGCACGGGCGATCTCGTCGGTGCTGAGCCCGCCGAGGGCGCGCAGGGTGAGCGCAACCTGCGCCTCGACCGCCAGCGCCGGGTGACAGCAGGTGAAGATGAGCTCCAGCCGCTCGTCCGGAAACGTCGTGGTGTTCATCGGCACCTCAGCGCGATCGCCGGCGGCGAGCAGGCCGAACTTGGCGGCGAGGGCCCGGTCGCGGCGGATCCGATCCGTCGCCCGGTTCCGGGCCGTCCTCATCAGCCAGGCGCGCGGGTTGCCGGGGACGCCGTCGCGTGGCCATCGGCCGGCGGCCATCGCGAACGCCTCCTGCGCGGCTTCCTCGGCGAGGTCAAAGTCGCCGAGCAAGCCGACCAGGGCGGCCAGGACCCGGCCCCATTCCTCGCGGAAGACCTGCTCGAGCGTCGCTACCAATACACCTCCGAGGGCCGGATCTCGACGGCGCCGCCGTAGCGCGCCGCAGGGACGCGGGCGGCCAGCTCGATCGCCGCGTCGAGGTCGTCGGCCTCCAGGATGAACAAGCTGCCCACGGCCTCCTTCATGCCGACGAACGGGCCGTCCGTGGTCAGGGTCTTGCCGCCTTCGACCCGCACGGTGGTCGCGTTCTCGGGCAGGCCCACCGGCGGCACGGGGGTGACGCCCGGCGCCTGAGTGATCCTCTGGTAGTCGGCGTAGACCTGCTTCTGCTCCTCCTCGGGCAGCGCGGCCTGCCGTTCAAGCGCGTCGCCCTGATAGATCAGCATGACGTACTTCACGCTTCCTCCTCATCACTGCCAGGTAGTCACGCACTAAGACGAACGGTGAGCCGCGAGATCGACAGGTGGACACCGGAAATCCTGACCGGCGTGCGGCGGCTTTCGGGCGTCTGTCAACGGGGCGCTGTTGAGCCGGTGATGACCCGGCCGTCTTGCACGATCGTTCGCTGGCTGCCGGGCGACCACAGCACCGATGGGTCCTGGGCGATGTTGCCGCCGAGGATGAGCAGGTCGGCGGTGCAGCCTTCGGCGACCCGGCCGAGGTCGGGGCGGCCGATCAGCTCAGCGTTGACCGAGGTAGCCGAGGCCAGCGCGGTCCAGATCCCGTCGACCCCGGCCTGCAGGCGCAGGCCGTTGAGCTGCTCGTCTTCCAGCACGCCCATCAGGTCGGTGCCGAAGCCGACGCTCACCCCGGCGGCGCGGGCCAGTTCGACGGCCTGCTGCCCGGACTCCAGGACCTCCCGGTTCTTCTGCCGGGACACCGCCGGCATGCCGATCTGTTCCCCGCGGCGCTCCATCGCGTCATAGGCGGCCAGGGTGGGCACCAGGAAGGCCCCGGCCAAGGCCATCGCCGCCGCCGTCGGCGCGTCGAGCAGGTTGCCGTGCTCGATGCTGCGCACGCCGTTGCCGATCGAGTGGCGTATCGCCTCCGGGGAATAGGCGTGCGCGGCCACGTAGCTGCCGCGCCGGGCCGCCTCATCGGTCACCGCCTGGATCTCCTCGGCGCAGTACTGCGGGATCGCGATCGGGTCAGCCAGCGACATGACCCCGCCCGACGTCATGATCTTGATCGCGTGCGCGCCGCGGCGGAACCGCTCCCTGACCGCCCGGCGCAGCGGATCGACTCCGTCGACGACCTCACAGCCGTGCGCATAGCACGGGCAGGTCTCGGTGCCCGGACCGCGCGCGTCGCCGTGGCCGCCGGTCTGGCTCAGCGCCGCGCCGGTCCACAGGTAACGGGGCGAGGGAAACAGCTTCTCGGCAATGGCCCGGGCCAGTCCCGCGTCCCCGCCCGCCGGGTCACGTACCGTGGTGAACCCGCGGGCCAGCGCCCGGCCCAGCCGCCGGGCGGCGGCCAGCGCGACGTAGCTGAGCGGCTGCGACTCGGTGGCCATCATGTCCAGGCCGATGCCGTAGGCGTGGCAGTGCGCGTCGATCAGGCCAGGCAGCACCGTCCCGCCGCGCGCGTCGATGACCTGGGCGGCTGGCTGCGGCGGCCCGCCCACCGACACGATGCGGCCATCAGCGACATGCACCGGCCCGTCCGCCAGGCCCTGCGACACGCCGTCGAACACGCCAGCATTAATGATCGACAAGGTAGTCATGGCGGCAGGCTAGCCGGTTACCGGGCGGGCCCGTCAGCGGGACTGTGCTGGGAAGATGGGTGGAATCTGACCCGTGGGGCGTGCAAGGGCCGGTCTTTGCCGTGTTTTTCGGAGGAATGGCGATGCGAGCAATCTGGATCACTGGGTCTGGCGGTCCTGGAGCGCTGGAGGTGCGGGAAACCGCTGACCCAGCGCCCGGCCCGGGTGAGGTGCGGATCCGGGTCCGCGCGGCCGGGCTGACGTTTGCTGACGTGATGGCCGCCCAGGGACTGTATCCGGACGCTCCGAAGCCGCCGTGCGTGGTCGGCTATGAGGCAGCGGGTGTGGTTGACGGGCTCGGCGAGGGCACCGAGGGCCCCGGGGCTGGCCGGCGCGTGCTGGCCCTGACACATTTCGGCGGGCATGCGGACGTGGTGTGCGTGCCCTCCGGGCAGGTGTTTGAGATCCCGGACGGGATGAGTTTCGAGGAGGCCGCCGCGATCCCGGTCAATTACCTCACCGCTTACCACATGCTGTTCCGGGTGGCCGGCATCCGTCCTGGTGAGCGGGTGCTGGTGCATATGGCGGCCGGCGGGGTCGGGATGGCGGTGCTGCAGTTGTGCCGCACCGTGGCCGACCTGGTGGTCTTCGGCACCGCCTCGGCCGCCAAGCACGACGTGCTGCGGGCCGAGGGCTGCACCCACCCCATCGACTACCACGCCGTCGACTACGCGGCTGAGATCCGCCGGCTGACCGGCGGCGAAGGCGTCGACGTGGTGCTGGACCCGCTGGGCGGCAAGGACTGGCGGAAGGGCCTGAAGCTGCTGCGCCCGTGCGGCAGGCTGGTCGCGTTCGGCTTCGCCAACCTGGCCAGCGGGCAGCGGCGCCGCCCCGCCCATATCGCATCCCAGGCCGTCAGGATCCCGCTGGTGACACCGCTGCAGCTGATGAACCACAACTGGACAGTCAGCGGTGTCAACATCGGCCGGCTCTGGGGCGAGATCGCGGCGCTCCGCGAAGAAGTCCAGGCGGTCCTGGCACTGTGGGACGCGGGAAGCGTCAAGCCGCACATCGACGCGTCCTACCCCTTCACCGAAGCAGCCGCGGCCCAGCGCCGGATCCTGCAACGGCACAACATCGGCAAGGTCTTGCTCACACCCTGAGGCGCCTTCGGCAGCAGATCAGGACACCGAGGCCGGTACGGATGCACAGGCAGTCGCCGGTTCCGTGCCCCGATGGGATGATCTGCCGTGCGGGACGGAGCAGGCGAGCCGGGCGAGCGCGAGGCTGGTGACGAGGACGGCGAAGCCGGCGGCGGCTCCGCCCGCCGCGCCGGTCCTCGGCACCTCGCCGAGCAGCCCGATGCCGACGGCCACGCTGGCCACCGGGGTGACCGCGGCGATGATCGGCAGCGTGACCATGGGCCGGCCGGCCTGGTAGGCGGTCTGGGTCAGCAGCACGTTACCCACTCCGCACGCGACCAGGGCGTAGCCGGTCCAGGAGGCCGGCAGCCCAGCCAGGCCGTGGCTCGCCACCCGGGCGAACGCCATGGTCACGACCGCCGAGCAGGAATCCGCCAGCCCCGCCGCCACGGCCAGCAGGACCGCGCGGCGCCGCCCCGCGGCACGCAGGCCGGCGGCGGCGGCCGCCAGCGCGCCGGCCCCCGTCGCGGCGGCGCCCAAGCCCGCCGCCACGACGTAGCCTGGACCGCCAGCCGCGTGACCATGGGCAGGCGAGGTCAGCGCCAGGAACGCCGCGACGGCCGCGACGACCGTCAGCGCCGCGGCCCAGGAGGCCCGGCCTAGCGGGCGGCCCGACCAGACGCGCACGACGACCACCGCGACGACGAGTTCCGCGGACACCAGCATCTGCACGCTCGCCAGCGGCCCCGACCGCAGCGCGGCCGCGTGCGCCGCGAACCCGCCGGTCTGCACGGCGATTCCCAGCAGCCACAAGGGCTGGCGTGCCAGCAGGAACAGCAGCCGGGGCCGTCCCGCCGCCGCCTGCGGCGCCGCGGCCGCCTGCCGCTGCTGCACCGCCGCCCCCGCCCCGTACAGCACGGCGGCGGCCAGCGCGGTCATCATCATCATGATCACGGACACCACGCTAGGAGCGATGCATCGTGCCAGGCCATCCGGAAGGTCCCCCATTCCGCGGTGGGGTTAACCCCCCTCCCGCGAGGGCTCAGCCCGCCAACCGCCGCGGAAGGCTATGACGCAGGGCGGGGGCTAGGCTCGAACCATGATCACGGGACTTCACGCGATTGTCTTCTCACCGGACGCCGAGAAGGTGCGCGCGTTCTTCGCCGACGTGCTGAACCTGCGCTCCGCCGACGCGGGTAACGGCTGGCTCATCTTCGCCCTGCCGCCCGCCGAGCTGGCTGTTCACCCGGCTGACGGTGACGGGCGCCATGAGCTTTACCTGATGTGCGATGACATTCACGCCACCCTCGCCGAGCTGCGGGCCAAGGGCGCCGAGGTGGCGCGCGAGGTCACCGATCAGGGGTGGGGCCTGCTGGCGGCGATCCGTCTTCCCGATGGCGAGGAGTTCCCGGTCTACCAGCCCCGGCACCCGTCGCCGTTGCAACCCTGAGCGGACCAGAATTATGCTTCCTTAGCGCAACTAACGATAGAAGAGCGCCATTACCGTCACTCGAGGAAGGAACGGAATGGGGAAGCCACTAGTGCTGTCCGGCTCGTCACCGCGCCGTAAGCTCGTGGGCGCCTCTTTAGCGTTCGCGCTGACCATCGCGCTGGCCATCTCGGGCGGATCCCTCGCCAGCGCGGCCAGCAACCAGCCGGGAGCCGCACCCGTCGCGGCTGCGTTCGACGGGGCCGCGGCCGGCGGCAAGGTCATCGTGGTCCTGAAGCAGCAGCAGGCCGGCATGAACCTGAAAACGCAGGCCAAGCAGCGGATCGCCGCCGCGCACGCCGAGCAGGCGCCGGTGGTCGCCGCCATCCGCTCCCACGGGGGCACGGGCGTTACCCAGCTGACCGCCCCCGACGCGGTCGCGGCGACCGTGCCCGCCGCGGCGGTGTCCCAGCTGCGCCAGGACCCGGCGGTAGCTGAGATCGTGCCCGACGCGAACATCCAGGTCTCGCAGGTGCACACCGAGGCGGCGCCGCCGGCTGCCGCCGCTGAGCACGTCACCGTCAAGCCGGACCGCGGCGGGCAGGCAGGCAGCGGTCACTCACCGGCGACCATCGCTGCGCTGCGAACGCACGTGATCCCGCGGCGCTGCCCGTCCAAGCCGGTGCAGGAGCCGGAGGCAGTGGCCGACATCCACGCCTCCAACGGCAACCCGGACGGGCCCGGTGAGGCCAACTCCATTGCCACCGGCAAGGGCGTGATCATCGCCAACGAGGGGATGAACGCGCTGGCCGGCGACCCTGACCTGCAGCGCGCGGACGGTTCGCACGTCGTCATCAACGCGCCGGACTACACCGCTGATCAGGGCAACGACGAGACCTTCGAGGACGCGGCCTCGGTCGGCGCGCAGGGCCTGCTCGTCTTCCAGTACTCGAAGGCCCTGCCATTCTCGAACGTGTCGCCCGGCTGCACCTTCACCATCAAGGGCGACGCGCCCGACGCCTCGCTCGTCGACCTGTCCCAGATCGACACCCCATCCTGGCGCTGTCGCAGGTCATCGCCGGGATCGACAACGCCGTGACGACCGTGCACGCGGACGTGATATCCGAGTCCTTCGGGAGCACGTCGCTGCCGGGCAGCAGGTCGGGCCAGCTGCTGGCCGAGGCTGACAACGCGGCCGTCGCCGCGGGCGTGACCGTCGTGGAATCCTCTGGCGACAGCGGCCCCCAGGGCACCGTGATCACCGCTGCCGACGACCCCGCGGTGATCGCGGCCGGCGGGGTGGACAACCTCCACATCGTGGCGCTGAACGACGGCTACCGCAGCTATGTGAGCAACAACATGGCAGCCCAGTCCTCTGGCGCCACCGCGCCGACCGGCAAGGTCGTGGACCTGGTCGCGTCCGACTGGTTCGGCGGCGAAACCGACTGCGCTCCGCTCATCAACGGCTGCCCGGACAACTACCCGATCGAGGCCGCGGCGGGCACCAGCGAGGCATCCCCGCTCATCGCTGGTGCCGCGGCGGACGTGATTCAGGCCTACCGGGGCACGCACAACGGGGCCAGCCCCACCCCGGCGATGATCAAGGACATCCTGACCGGCACCGCCACCAGCATCGACGCACCAGCCGACCAGCAGGGCGCCGGGTTGCTGAACGCCTACGCCGCGGTCAAGGCGGCGCAGCAGATGCCGGGCACCACCGCGGGCCACGGTTCAGCGGACGCGCCCAGCATCATCGCGTCACCGTCGCAGCTGGACATCAGCGGCGATGGCGGCTCGGTCAGCGGCCAGACCGTCAGCCTGTATAACGCCAGCAGCCAGCCGGCCAGGGTGTCGGGCAGTTACCGCTGGATCGGGCCGGAGTTCCCGGTCGGCCGGGTCGTCACCGAGAACGTCACCGCGCCCGACCCGAGCCTGCCGGTTCCCGAGGCAGGCGCAACGGCGGCCAAGACGATCACGTTCAACGTCCCGCCGCACCTCAGCCGGCTGGACGCCGACATGATCTGGCCCGACCCGGCCAACAGCAACGTGCTGGAGTTCGTGCTGTTCAACCCGCAGGGAGCGATCGTCCAGGAGTCCTACGACGACGCCACTCCGGGCCGGGTGGGCAGGTCGCCGAACATGCAGCATGCCGAGGTCACCGACCCCTCACCCGGCCGGTGGACGGCGAGGTTCCTGTGGGGCGGCATCGACGACTTCGCCGAAGTCGCTCCGGCCGCTCCGGGCACCTACCGCGGTCCGATGTCGTTCCGGATCTCCGGGCAGGACTACGCCACCTCGCCCGCCATCCAGCCGGTCACGATTCCGGCGCGCTCCAGCGTGCCGGTCCAGCTGCACGTCGGGATGCCCGTCCAGCCGGGCGACCATCCTGAGTCGCTGCAGCTGGCGGCGACCAACGGGGCAGCGGACTCCGTCCCGATCGCCCGCCGGACCCTGATTCCGTCCGGCGGCGGCAGCTTCCAGACGCCGATCATCGGCACCAGCGCGCGCAGCGTCGGGCAGATCAGCACCTACGAGATCAATGTCCCAGCCGGGCGGCCCGGCCTTGACGTCACGTTCCACGCGACCGACGCCAGCCCGGACAACGTGTTCAACTACTTCCTGGTCGACCCGAGTGGCACGGTCGTGGCCACCACCAGCACGCCGCAGACGGTGAACGGCCAGCCGGTCGGCGATGCCGAGCTCAGCACCGCTAACCCGGCCCCCGGGCACTGGCAGATTGACGTCGTGCTGAGACTCACGGTCAGCGGGAACGAGTTCACCCAGGCCGTCGACGGCAACGTTACGGACGGAGGCTAGCTGAGAACCTGAAGCCGTGGCGGGGCCGTCAGGCCGGCGGCCCCGCCACGGACTCCGTCAGCGCCACGCCGGGCCTCACGCCGACACGACGACCATGACCGTGTGCCCGATCTTGATCTTGTCGCCCTTCTTCAGCCGCTGGGCGGCCTGGATGCGAAGTCCGTTGAGCGAGGTGCCGTTCGTCGAGCCGAGGTCTTCGAGGTACCACAGGCCGCGGACGACCCGGAAGCGAGCGTGGTGCCCGGAAGCGAACCCGTCATTGATAGCCAGCTTGCCCTGCCGGCCGACGGTGAAGGCTGTGTCGAAGCTCTGACGCTCGTCCCCGGTCTGGATGACCAGCGGCCGGGTGTGAGCTGGCTCGGAGATCGTCGTGCCGGTTTGCGCGGCGACGGCGGATACGGCCGCCATCCATGCTTGCTGCTCCAGCTCGGTGGCATCTTCCCACGCGGGCAGGGTTCCGGCGTGGACGCCACGATGTGCTTCGTACGCGGTCCGGGCGAGACGTTCGACAGAGCTGCTAGTCACGTACCGATAATGCCAGAGGCCCGAAGGTCATAGGCCGGCCCGGATGCTCCGCAAGGCGGCCCGCATCTCAGCAGCCGTGGAGAAACGATCTCCATTGGCCGGGGCGCACGCCTTGATGAGAAACTCCGCAAGGCTGGACCCGAGTTCCGGGCGGATCGTTCTCGGATCGGTCACCTGTTCGTCGATCACGGGCATCGCATTCGGGAACGGGTGGTGGCCGTCGCAGAGCAGCTGATAGAGCAGGACGCCGACAGCGAACAGGTCGGTGGAAACGTCCCAGCGCGCGAGGCCCGCGTCGGGTGGCTGGTAGGGCGGAGTGCCGGACTGCGTATGCACGGGATCCCCGACCCGGGAGGCGATATTGAAGTCAAGCAGTTTCGCCCCGGTGCGAGTGAGCATCACGTTGGACGGTTTGATGTCACGGTGGACGAGCCCCTTGTCCTTCAGGACGTTCCACTCGTGCGCATCGGCTTCGGCCAAGCTGCCTTCGCGGCGCTTGGCGTCCAGCTGCTTGAGCCGGGCCGAATCAGGATGGAAGGCGACGAGCGCGTCGAGCAGGTCGAGCGCGACATCGAGCGCCTCCCGATCGCGCAGCCGCCTGGTTCCGGTGACAAACTCCTCGAGCCGATCCCCGTCAGCGAACTCGGTGATCAGGTACCAGTCGCCGCCGGTCGTCTTGCCGGCCCAGAAGACCTCCACCACATTGGGATGATGGATCTTGCGCAGGGCACCGATCTCGCGGCGCACCGCGTCATATCCGGCCGCGCTGTCGAAGAGCTTGAGCGCTCGCTCTTCACCCTCGACGTCATCGCGCACGCGGTAGACCCTCGAGAAGCCGCCCTGCCCGAGCAGGTCGATGACTTCGAAGCGGCCCTCGATGACGTCGCCGACAGCGTAGTCAGCGGCCTTGGCCCCGGCCGAGGACCGCACCTCAGCAGGGTCAGGCTCCGGCAGCGCGTGGCTGCCGCTCGATGGCTGCGCGGCGGACGGTGCCCTGGCAAGATCGTCGCGGTCGGCAAGCGTGGGCTGGCCGATCCGGCGGGCATCCGCGGCCGCTCCCGGGCCCGCGGCCGTATGCCGGATTCCACCGACCGATTGAACCAGGCACGGATGCAGCACGTATGTGTCCACCTCCGGCGGGAAGTGGAACTCCTCAATGTCGCCCATCGAGTAGAACCGGCGCTGCCCGGTCTCGTCGATGTACCCGAGCAGGCCGTTCTGCCACAGGACGGAGGCGAGGTCCGTCGCCTTTTCGAAATGCAGGTCCGCCACTTCCTGCAGCGCCTCAAGATCCGCGCGCGGGAACCGGTCAACGCCGATCATCCGGACGAAGGAACGGACGTCCTCCTGCACGCCGCTGATGTAAGCCTGGGTGCTGGTGAACAGTTCGGAATAGTTGCGCAGGGCGGCGTTCGCCGGCATCAGGTCCGACGAGATCTGGTTGGCGCACTGGGCGAGCTGCGAATCGCCGAACCGCTTGGCGCAGCGCTGCACCACCCCCTGCAGGGCCGCCGGTGACAGGCCGGCCTGGCCGGCCTGCTTCTGCCGCAGGACTTCCTCGCTCAGTTCATTGCCGAGCGAGATGATGTCGCGCGGGATCATCCTGGTGTGGCTGAGCAGGAAGTCCTCGATGGTTCCTTCGCCGTCAGGTCCTGGCCACTCGCCGTTGACCCCTAGCCAGTCCCGGATCGTGACGGCGCCGGTGGCGGGGCGCCGCATCAGCAGCGTGGGCGGCAGCCGGCGCAGCTTTTGCTGAAGCAGGTAAAGCAGCGAGTTCCGGTCCCAGGTCAGGACGCGGATATGCGGCTCGTTGTAGTACCGGGGGGCATGCTCTGACCGGTATACCGAGGACATGACGATGTCGCGGATGCACACGACGATGTGCAGGCGGCCGCCCAGCCTGTGGTCCCGCAACAGCCGCATGACCTGGTAGAACAACCCCTCCTGGCACTTCAGCCAGTACATCGGTGCGTGGCTGAACTCCTCGTCCACCGCGTCCAGGTAGAAATAGATCGGCTTGCACTGGCCGATGACTTCGCCAAGCAGGTCCTCGAGGTCATCCCAGAGCGGGTCGTCGAGGTAGGTAGACAGCTGATGCGCGGTATGCCGTTCGTTAATGATGTCGCGCACCTGGCTGTAAATCGACTTGGGCCTGCGGAAGTCGTCGAGCAGCCGCGCGTAGGACCGCTCGATCTCATCGGCCTGCTCGTCGCGCAGCTGCTGGCGCAGCTCGGGACGGCGCAGCAGGTGCGAAACCAGCGACCGGATGATCGCCCGCTCCCAGATCTGCATCCACTTCTCGACCAGGACACGGTCGGAGAACCACTGGCACGCCTTCACCACGACTTCGGTCTTCGGCAGGCCCTGCTGCGGCACATCGGCATAGACGGAGTCCTGGCGAGACTGGAAGTCCTGAAGGCGCCGCAGGTAGACCGTCTTACCAGCGCCGAGCTTTCCCACGATGACCCGGACCATGGAGTCGTTTGCGCGGGTCGCGAGGTGGCCATACGCCGGATTGCCGCCGAAGTCGACGAACTCGCTGATCAGGTCCTCGATGTCGGCTCGTGACCCGTCCGGATTACCAAACGGCCCCACCGGGTCGAGCCGGCGACGCTTGCTTGCCATCTTCTCCCTCAGACGGGATCGTAGTCCTCCCATCGGAGCAACAGCCAGACTGCGCCCCGGGGGACGGCGGGCATCACGGGGGCTGGTCTGGCGGCGGGGACGGCGGCAGCCCCGGCGGCCATCACGGCTGACCGGCCGGGGCCCACGGGCAGACTGGCGCAGTCCTAATTAGTGATGAACGGGAAATAATCTGAGACGGTGGCGAACGGGATATTGTTCCCGTTGAGCTCGCTCCCGATTACGCGCATCGAAGCTCTTCTGAACACATGATGGCAGCCATCAGTGATTTTTGTGCCAGCGGTAGTGGCGTGACAGAAGGTTCCGAAGCGGTTAATGATCTCGGCCCCGGTACGTTTCGCGTTCGGCCCGGTATAGGAGACCTCGATCGTCCCGATGCACGTGCGCGAACCAACGGGCTTGGACCAGAATTTCAGGTGCACCCCGGAGTCGGTCAGGGTGTATTCCTTGTTCGCTGTGCAGGTGGAGGCCAGCGGCGCGATGTCCTGGAGATGACTGACCCAGACAGTCTTGACCGTCTTCCTGGATGTGGCCGCGGGCTGCTTGGACGTATGCGCAGGCGCAAGGGCGCCGGCGGCTGGCTGTGCCAGCATGCCGAGCGCCGGGACTACGCCTAGCGTCGCGGCCGCGTATCGCACCTTCTTACCCATTTATTAATCCCTTTCCGGTAAGGGCGGGCAACGGTAGCCAAACGCTACGCTTCCAGCGAGCCAGCCACAAGATGCCTTCTTGCCTGCACCGAACGATCGTCGCGTCGTCAGGTAATGGCGGCCCGGCCAGGATCAGCCGGCCGGCGGCTGGCCGTGCATGACCCGGCCGAACACGCCAAGCAGGTCCTCCCGGGCCCGGGCCGCCGCGGGGGAGACCTCACCGAGCATGACAAAGCCGTGCACCAGCCCCGGATAGTGCCGGTGCTGGACGCTGGCGCCTGCCGCGCGCAGCCGCCCGGCCAGCGCCGCGCCCTCGTCCCGCAGCGGGTCGTGCCCGGCCGTGCCGATCACGGCTGGCGGGAGGCCGGCCAGGTCCGCGCGCAGCGGGCTGAACCGCGGGCTGGAGCGCTGCGCGGGATCGGGGATCCACTGCGCGATGAACCAGCGCATGTCGTCGGCGTCCAGCCCCCAGCCCCGGCCCAGCTCCTGAACGCTCGGCTGCGACAGCGTCATGTCCGCGTTCGGGCAGGCCAGCAGCAGTGCCGACGCGGGCGTGCCGTGATCGCGCAGCGCGGCGGCGGCCAGCAGCGCTATCGTCGCGCCCGCGCTGTCCCCGGCCAGGCCGATCCCGGCGGCGGGGTCGGCGCCCAGCTCGGCGGGACGTCCCGCGGCCCAGGCGAACACCGCCATCGCGTCGTCGACGGCCGCGGGCGCCGGATACTCGGGCGCCCTGCGGTAGCCGACCGCCAGCACGGCCAGGTCAGCGACCCGTGCCAGCCAGCGGCACAGGTTGTCGTGGGACTCCAGGTCGCCCAGCATGAACGCGCCGCCGTGCAGGAACAGGGTCAGCGGCCGGGGCTGCCGCGCCGGGCGGTACAGCCGGGTGGCCAGGCCCGCGGCCACGGTCAGGTCGGTGACCACCGGCAGGTCAGGGCCGCGCGGTCGCTGCCCGGCCCGGGCCTGGGATGCCCGCCGGAGCGCCGCCGGGCCGGCCTCGGCAGCAGGCTGGCTTCCGGCTTGCCGTAGCCCCCTCACCCAGCGGGCCAGCTCCAGGTCGGCTAGGCCCGCCGCAACCAGGTCCTCCGGCTGGTCAGCGGCCATACCGGTATTCAAGCAGCACGGCCAGGCCCTGGCCGTGCTGGTCTCCTGCCCGAGTGCCCTGTCGCAGTTCAGCTGCCTTTTCCCGGCTCATTGGCGTCGGTGCGGCTCTGGACAGGCGGCCATTTTTGGCGTCCAATTGGTATCCGCCAGCGTCCCGCTCGCTGCCGGGCCGTGCCCGCACGACACGAAAGGGAATTAATGCGGCGTCATACCCCTCGCATAGCGCTTGCGGCACTCGGTGCCAGCGCACTCTTGCTGCCATTCCTCAGCGGCGCAGCGTCCGCGTCGGCCGCGGGCAGCGTGCCGTTGCCGGGCAGCGTCCCGGCCTGGACGCACAGTGCCCAGATGACCGGCGCCCCGGCCTCGTCCGCGCGCATCTCCTTCAACGTCGCGCTGCCATTGCGCGACCAGGCGCAGGCCATGACGCTGCTCCGGGCGGTGTCCAGCCCGCACAGCGCGCGCTACGGCAAGTTCCTCACCGCGCGTCAGTTCAACGCGCGGTTCGCCCCCACCGCCGGGCAGATCGCCCAGGTCAGCTCGTTCCTGCGCGGCCAGGGCATCCAGGTCACCGGCGTCTCGCAGGGCAACCGGTGGGTCGGGGCCTCCGGCACGGTCGCGCAGGTACAGCGCGCGTTCGGCACCACGCTGAAGACCTACCTGTTCCACGGCCGTCACCTGCGCGCGGCGACCCGCAGCCTGTCGGTGCCCGCGGCGCTGAAGCCGCTGGTCGCCGGCGTCTCGGGCGTCTCGCAGACGATCGTCACCCCGGCCTCCGTCACCCCGGCCTCGCCGGTTTCCGACGCCACCGGCAAGCCGGCCGCCAGCCAGCCGCCGCCGGCCAGCTGCTCGGTCTTCTGGGACCAGCACGAGCAGACCGGGCCCGCGGACGCCGGCCGCACCTCGTTCCCGACCCCGAACTGCGGCTACTCGCCGGCCCAGCTGCGCACCGCCTACGGCGTGGCGGGCAGCGTGAAGGCCGGGGACACCGGCCGCGGCGTGACGGTCGCGATCGTGGACGCCTACGACTCGCCGACGATCCTGGCCGACGCGAACGCGTACGCGACCCTGCAGGGCGAGCCGCAGTTCAAGCCGGGCCAGTTCATTGACGACTCGGCCAGCACCTTCGACATGCAGGACGTCTGCAACCCGCCGAGCTGGAACATCGAGCAGACCCTGGACGTGGAGGCCGTGCACGGCATGGCGCCGGGCGCCACGGTCGCCTACGTCGGCGCGTCGGACTGTGACGCCGGCATCGACACCGCGCTGAACAGCATCGTGCAGAACCACACCGCCAGCATCGTCAGTGACTCGTTCGGCGAGTTCGGCGAGCAGGGCCTCGGCGACGAGACCACGATCGAGCACTCGATCTTCCTGCAGGGCGCGCTGGAGGGCATCGGCTTCTACTTCTCCACCGGCGACTCCGGTGACAACGTCGCCGCGGGCGACAACGAGCCAGAGGCCAACTACCCGGCCACCGACACGCTGGTCACCGCGGTCGGCGGCACCAGCCTCGGCCTGAACTCGAACAACAGCTACCGGTTCGAGGTGGCCTGGGGCAACGACATCGACCCGGTGAACTTCGCGACCACCCCGGCCAGCTACGTCCTCCCGCCGCCGGGCGTGTTCAACTCCGGTGCGGGCGGCGGCACCAGCCGGCTGTTCGCCCAGCCGTTCTACCAGGCAGGCACCGTGCCGGCCGGGCTGTCGGAGCAGTTCAGCGCCGCGCCGATGCGGGTCGTGCCCGACGTCGGCGCGGTCGCCGACCCGGAGACCGGCTACCTGATCTGCATCGACGCGCCGGACTCGGGCGGTTCCTGCTCGGCCGCGGCCGGTGACACGCTGACCATCGGCGGCACCAGCCTGGCCTGCCCGGTCTTCGCCGGCCTCCAGGCGCTGGCCAGCCAGGGCAGGTTCGTGCCGATCGGGTTCGCGGACCCGCTGCTCTACCTGCTCACCTCCAGCGCGTTCCACGACGTGAAGTCGGCGAACGCGCCGTCCAGCCCGCTGCTGATGATCACCGACTCCGGCCGGACCCTCATCACGATGGACTCGGACTCGTCCCTGACCGACACCAAGGGCTATGACGACACGACCGGCCGCGGCACCCCGAACGGCCTGGTCTTCCTGCTGGAGGAAACGCTCTTGCAGGGCATCTAGCCGCAATAGCCGCCCGGCCGTCAGGGCCGCCCCGTCCGCGGGGCGGCCCTGACGGCTATGCGGCGGCTTTGCCGTTTCGCGCCATCGCGGCGGCGGCCCCGCGGGATGATGCGGGCATGATCCGGCGACGCGGCCCGCGGCACGTTACCTCCCGGCCGGCCAGGAGGCGGCTGCTGGCGGTGGCGTCGGCCAGTGCCTGCCTGCTGGCCGCCGCGGCCGCGATCGTGCTGACCAGCGGCCACAACCGGGCCAGGGACAGCGCGCTGACCTCGGCCACCGGGCCGGCCAGCAACTCCGCGCCCGCCAGCCCGGCCCGGCCGGCCGGGTCCGCCAGCCCGTCGCCGGCGCACCGGGCCAGGCCAGCCAGGCACCGGGCGCGCCGCCCGGGCCCGGCGGTCACCAGCCCGGCCAGCCACGCCGCCCCGGCCGCCCGCAGTGCCAGGAAAGGCGTCGGTGCCTGGTCGTTCAATGGGGTCAGCACCGCCCTGAGCCGGTCCGGCGCCGCCTGGTACTACACCTGGTCGGTCAGCCACCAGCCGATCGCGACCCCGCCCGGCACGGCGTTCGTCCCGATGATCTGGGGCCCGGGCAGCGTGACCAGCGCCGCGCTCAGCCAGGCCAAGGGGGAGGGGCGGTACCTGCTCGGGTTCAACGAGCCGGACATGTCCAGCCAGTCCGACATGAGCGTGCCGCAGGCGCTGAGCCTGTGGCCCAAGCTGATGGCGACCGGCATGCGGCTGGGCAGCCCGGCGGTCGCCACCGGCGCGGCGACCCCCGGCGGCTGGCTGGACCAGTTCATGCACGGCGCGGCGGCCCGCGGCTACCGGGTCAACTTCATCACCGTGCACTGGTACGGCGCGGACTTCACCACCAGCGACGCCGTGCAGCAGCTGCACGACTACCTCGCCGCGATCCACGCCCGCTACCACCTGCCCATCTGGCTGACCGAGTTCGCCCTGATCAGGTTCGGCAGCACCACCACGTTCCCGTCGCCGCAGCAGCAGGCCGCGTTCGTCTCCGCCGCCGCCTCGATGCTGGATCACCTGCCCTACCTGCAGCGCTACGCCTGGTTCGCGCTGCCGGCCAGCGCCGGCGACGGCAGCGCGGGACTGTTCAGGGCCGGGCCCGCCGCCACCGCGGCCGGCCGCGCCTTCGAAGCCGCCAGCTAGCGACAGGCACCCGGTGGCTGGTCATGCGGACGGCCAGTGCGCGCCAAGGTACGGGCCGGTGTTGTCCTGCGCCCACCGGTCGAGCAACTTGGCCAGCGCTGCGGCGTGCCCGCCGCCCACAGGCAAATGCTTCTTCAGCACGAAGACGAGCACAACGTCACGCTCGGCGGCGAAGTCAGCGACATTCTCGGTGCCGATGGCCCGGCCCCGCGCTCGCGCGACGGACGCCACGAGCGAATCTTCGGCTCCGCGCAAGCCCGCCTCCGTGACGTGAACGGCGTCGTGCCCGTACGTGTCGCGCAGCAGGCGGGCAGCTGCCGCCGGGAACATCTCGTCGATTAGGAAGGCGGTCACGCCAGCAGTTCCTCCCGGTGCTGGGAGGCACTGCGGCTGCGTTCGGCCATGGCCCGGTTACGGTCGATCCGCTCCCGGATTTCGTCCGGATGCTCGGCGGCATAGTCGAGGGCGATCCTGATGAGCCGAGGGTGCAGGTCCGACTCGTCGCTCAGCAGACTAATGCGCTGCTCCTCGCTCCCGTCGAGTTCCTGCAGCCGGGCAACAACCTCCCAGACATCCGGCCCGGCGGCGAGCGCGGCGCGACGGTCGTGAGCCGGTCCGCGGAAGGCGATTCCCGGGTAGTCGAGCTGGCTGATGCCCTCGACGATGAGCTGGCTGAGCAGCGCGGTCGCGGTCATGTTTTCCTGATCGGCCCGGGACGCGAGCCGCGCCTTGATGCTGTCGCTGATGCGGAATGACGTGCTCGTGGCCACCGGTACCTCCTAACGCCGCACTCGGTCCCGGCAATTGTAGCGCAGTGTAGCTCTTAAGTGCTACGGGGTTAGCTGCCGCGGGCGAGGCGGGCCAGGGACAGGGCGAAGATCGAGGAAAACAGCCAGCCGAGCAAGGTCGCGAGATTGAGCCACCACAGGATGAGCGTTCCGCCCCGGACATGAGGGTCGGGGTACCAGGTCGAGCGCTGATCCAGCGAGATCAGCGGGATGACGGTGTCGATGGCGTACAGCACCGGGCTGAAGCAGCGCACCTCGCCGTCACCGCAGGAGTCCGGCGGCGCGGCGTGCCCTGGCGGGGCGCCCTGGGCCTGGACGGGCGCGGGCCGGGCGGCCCCGGCGGGGGAGAACGCCAGGCCGCGGGTGGTGTACACGTCGCCGTTGCCGTCGTTGGCGCGCAGCGTCGCCTGGCTCGCGGGCAGCTCCAGCGAGATGATCAGCAGCACCAGCAGGACGGTCAGCGCCCACATCACCCGCCACGGCCGGTACCCGTAGCCGATGCCGAACCCGTAGACGGAGTCCAGGATCCGCAGTGGGCGCATCCGGCGTGAGTGCGCGACCTGGCGGGCCCGGCGCCGCTGCGCCATCAGGATGTCCTCGGCCTCGCTGGCGTAGCCGTGCTGGCGGAACACCCGGGCGGCCTGCTCGTACGGGCCCGAGTCGTAGCTGGTCTGCCGGTCCAGCCAGGCGGACCTGGCGGCCTGATCCCAGATCCGCTGCACCGGGATGCCCAGCGGCTTCTCGAACCGGTCATAGCTGAGGCCCGCGATGATGAAGCCAGCCGGCCACGCCGCCGGGTCATCGGCCAGGAACGTGGTGGTCGCGTCGGTGAAGTCCACGCTGGGGGAGACGGCGGACCAGCCCAGGTCGATGCCGCCGCGCACGCTGGCCGAGATCGCCTCGATGGCGTGGCCGTGCTGGTTCTGCGGGCCGGGCCCCGGGCAGGCGAACGAGCCGCCGGTCAGCTGCAGGCTGCCCTCGATCGCGGCCCGGTTCAGCACCACCAGGCCAGCCGACGAGAACCCGTTGACGAGCCGGACCGAGCCCTTCACCAGCGCCTGGTTGAGACTGAGCGAGTAGCCGCCGGGGTTGCGCAGCTGCGCGCCTCGTGCGGTCAGGCTGCCGAGCGTCGCCCCGCGCAGGTTCACCCGGCCGCCGGTCGTCCGCAGCCGGGTCAGGTCGGCGTCGCCGTCCACGACCAGCGCGGTGGCGCCGACGATCGAGCGCCGCTCGGGGTCGCTCAGCGCGGCGTGCATCGCCAGCGTGCCGTGGATGGTGGCGCCCGCCAGCCGGACGGTGCCGCTGACCCGGGCGCCCTCGTGCAGCCGCAGGTTGGCGCGCAGCTCGGCGTTGGTGAGGTCCAGCGCGGTGCGGCCGGGTGCGGTCAGCACGCAGTACTCGCCGATCGCCACGCCGCTGACGTCGCTCATCGACAGGTCCACCGAGCCGGTCACCTGGCAGCGCCCTTCCAGCACGACCTCGGCGCCGACCGACAGCCGGGGCGCGCTGATCGCGCTGCCGGGTGCCGAGGACCGCGCATAGCCCCGGTCGCTGGGCCGGGTGCCGCGGTCTTCGAGGGTCGCGTCCCTGATGAGCAGCTGCCCGGCGATCCTGGTCCCGCCCATGTCGATCCGGCCGCGGACCTCCGGCGCCCGGCCGCCCGGGTCGTTGATCAGGAACACCGTCCCCTCGATGGCCGCGCCGCCGAGCTCAAGCGCGGTGCCGTCCGGGCAGTCCAGCTGCCCGCCGACCAGGTCGAGCGAGCCGTCGATGCGGGCGCCGACCAGCCGGATCGTTCCCCGCGCGGTGAACTGGTGCAGCAGCCGGACGGCGCCCCTGACGTGGATCCGGTCGGCCTGCAGGGCCCGGCCGCCGCCGCCGTCGATGACCGTGTCGAGGCACAGCAGGCGGCCGCCGATGTCGGACTCGCACAGCCAGATCGCGGCCGTCTGGGAGGTGCTCGCGCTGGTCGAGTGCGCACCGGTGACCCGTGACCGGGACAGGTCCAGGTCGCGGCGGACCCGCAGCCCGTTGCCGAGCAGCCCGGGCAGCCGCGGGCAGCCGGTCAGCGCGAGCCCGGCCAGGTCAGCGCCCTCCACCACCGGTGCCGCGTCGAACTCGCAGTCCTCGAAGCTGAGCGGGAACGGCACCCGCAGCCCGGCCAGGTCCAGCTGGCCCTCGATGGCCAGGCCGGACAGCCGGATGCCGCGCGGGTCGACCAGGCTGGCCAGCTCGTGACAGCCCCGGCGCAGCAGCGCCGCCCGCACGCTCGCGCGCCCGGCCCCCGGCGGGCTGGCGACCACGCCGCCGG
>DATBGO010000372.1:0-2023 GCA_036558005.1 Streptosporangiaceae bacterium
GATCTTGTTCACCGCGCGCTACCCCCGCCCGCTGTTCAGCTTCAACCTCGGCGTGCTGCGCTGGTCCTGGCGGGTCGGCTACTACACCTACAGTGCCCTGGGGACCGACCGCTACCCGCCGTTCAGCCTGGGCGAGGAGCCGGACTACCCCGCCACGCTGGATGTCGCCTACCCCGGGCGGCTGTCCCGCGGCCTGGTCCTGGTCAAGTGGTGGCTGCTGGCGATCCCGCAGTACGCCATCGCCGCGGTGTTCGCCGGCGGCGCTGCCTATACCGCGACCGGGTCCTCGGGGGACACGTGGCAGGCCGATGCGCTGTCCGGTGGCCTGATCGGGCTGCTGGTGTGCTTCGCGGGGATCGCGCTGCTGTTCACGGGCCGCTACCCGCGGGGGCTGTACGACCTCATCGTCGGCATGAACCGCTGGGTGCTGCGGGTCATCGCGTACGCCGCCTTGATGACCGACGCCTACCCGCCGTTCCGGCTGGACCAGGGCGGGGTCGGCGTGCCCGCCCCCGCACCCGATGACCTCGCGCCGGCATCGGCCGCCCCGGCTCCGGCTCAGGCCCCACGGGCCGGCTGACGGACCCTGTGGTTGCTGAGACCGCCAGGGACACCACCGCGCAGCAGGCACGTATGCCATGCCGTTGGCGTCTAGCCGTCTCAGGAGCAGGCAATACCCCCCGGCCCGCGCGGGTCACGCTGTATGGTTACTCGGAAAGCGTCATCGGCCAGCAGTCTGCGACGACTCTGTGAACCCGTGATCGGTGACGGGGTTCCTCCCGCCTTCCGGTCCCGGGCAGGCGGGTTCTTGCGCCCGCTGGCCTGCGAGGTGGTGTCGGGTCGTGCGGCTGCGGGGCCAGGTAGGTATCCATGCCGGGTCCGGATCGATGCGGGGGCCTGGCGTGGGCCGGGGCGTGCCGGCCTGGGCCGGCGCCGGGCCAGGCAGAGCGGCGGGAAGCCCGTGAACCGGATCAGCCGGGCACGGCGGCGATCCGCCTCGGCTGCCGCGCCCGGCCGGGATGAGCCCGACCGGGGGGAAGGCTGGCGTGGCCCGCGCTGGTTCTGGCCGGCGGCCTGGCGGCGGCTGCCGTCCGGCGGGGGGATCTCGCTGGAGCCGGCCGGGCCGGTGCAGGGCGGTGTCCGGGGTGGCCGGGCCGCGGGGCTGCTGCTCGCGCTGGCCGTCACCGCGGTGGCCGCGGCGCAATATGCTGCGGGCGGCCCGGACACGACGCTGGCCTGGCTGGCGATCGCCCCGCTGCTGGGCTCTTTGGTGCTGCCTGCGCGGCTGACCGGGCTGCTGGCGGGATGGACGGTGCTGCTGGGGCTGGGGCTTGCCGCCGCCGGGGCCGGCCCGGCGGGGCACCCGGTCTCCCGGCTGGCCGTGCTGGTGCTGCTGGCCGCGTTCGCGGTGGCCAACTCCGTGCTGCGCGGCGTGGCGCAGCGGCGGCTCGGCCAGGCCCGCGCGGTGGCCCGGGTCGCGCAGAGCGCGCTGCTGCGCGAGGTTCCCCCGACGGTGGCCGCGGCCCGGCTGGCGTCCCGCTACCTGTCGGCCTCGGCCGAGGCGCGGGTGGGCGGAGACCTGCTGGAGGTAGTCGCCGGCCCCCGGCCGCGGTGGCTGGTCGGCGACACCAAGGGCAACGGGCTGCCCGCGGTCCGGCTGGCCAGCGTCGCCGCCACCAGCTTCCGGGACGCCTGCGCCCGGCCGGGCCTGTCGCTGGCCGAGGTGGCCCGGGCGGTTGACCTGTCGGTGACCCGGGCGGCGGGCGAGGAAGATTTCGTCACCGCGGTATTCGCCGAGCTGGACCCGCGCGGCTGGGTCCAGCTGGTGCTGTGCGGGCATCCCCCGCCGTTGCGGCTGACCGCCGGCGGCGAGCTGGAACCGCTGCCCCCGGCGGTGTTCGCCACCCCGCTGGGCCTGCACCCGGACCTGCACCTGTCGACGTTCTCGGTGCGCGACGGTGACCGGCTGCTGTTCTTCACCGACGGGCTGCTGGAGGCCCGCGACCGGGCCGGCCGGTTCTTC
>DATBGO010000373.1:0-1920 GCA_036558005.1 Streptosporangiaceae bacterium
GTCTCGCCGACACCCTCCGACTGGGCCGCCGAGCGGGTCGCCTCGTTCTACCGCGAGTACAACCGGCACATGGTGCACGACCTGATGGTGCACGAGGCCATGCCCGGCCACTACCTCCAGCTGCAGCACTCCCGCCGGTTCGCCGGATCGGACACCGCGATCCGGGCGGCGCTGCGGTCGGGCGCGTTCACCGAGGGCTGGGCGGTCTACGCCGAACGGGTCATGGCGGAGCAGGAGTACCCGGGTGAGGGCGATCCGCGCGCGGTGCGGATGCAGCAGCTCAAGATGCAGCTGCGGATGACCCTCAACGCGATCCTGGACGCCAGGATCCACGCGCACGGCATGACCGAAGCCGAGGCCATGGCGCTGATGGCCGGCCGCGGCTACCAGGAGGAGGGCGAGGCGGCGGGCAAGTGGCGCCGGGCCCAGCTCACTTCGGCGCAGCTGTCCACGTACTACGTCGGGTACAGCGAGATCTCCGACCTGGCGGCCGACCTCAGGGCGGCTCACCCTGGCCTGACCGACCAGCAACTGCACGACCGGATGCTGGCGCACGGCTCGCCGCCGGTCCGGCTGCTGCGCACCCTGATCTAGGTACGGATATGGGTCATTCGACCGACGCGGTCCGGCGGCGTCTGGGGTCAGAATGGGTCAAGCTGGGCCGCTCCGGAGGGAACCTCCGGCCGCGGGATCCGTGGCCGGTGCCGAGAGCGGTCCAGCCTTTCGGCCGCGAGTAGAGCATCCGCTCGGCCAGGGACCAGGCCAGCGTGGTGAGCAGGTAGATCCCGGCCGCCAGCGGCGCGAACGCGGCGATGACCACGGTCAGGTAAGGCAGTGCCCTGACCAGCAGCCCGGGGCCGCCGACCGCGGCCGTCGCGGCGGTCGCGGCGCCCGGGGCGGGCTTGGCCGCGGTCGCCTGGGCCGTCATCAGCCTGCCGAGCCGGGCGGAAAGCCAGCACAGGCCCGCCAGCAGCGCGAACAGGCCGACGAAGACCACGCCATGTGCGCTGGCCAGATCCAGGGGTCCCGCGCCGCTCAGCCAGTGCGCGCCGAGCGGCACGCCGAACAGGTCGTGGGCGAGCAGCGTGTTCGCCGTCCCGCCGACCGTCGGCGAGCGGAACAGCAGGTACATGACCGACAGGAACGGCCACTGGAGCAGGAGCGGGGCGAAGCCAGCGAACATGCTGGTGCCCTCCCGCTTGTACAGCGCGGCCATCTCGCGCTGCAGCCGCTCTGGCTGCTTGCCGTACCGCTGGCGCAACGCCGCCAGCTGCGGGGCCAGCCGGGCCTGGGCGGCCTGCCCGCGCAGCGCGCGCAGGCTGAGCGGCATGAGCACCAGGCGGACCGCCATTGTGAAGGCGACGATCGCGGCGACGGCGGCCAGGCCGCCGAGGGCGGGCGTGAGGATACCGGTCAGCCCGGAGACAAGGTGGTACGCGGCGTCCACCGGGACGCCAAGGAAATTCGACATGAGGAAACGGCCTTCCAGCTACGACGGAATGAGGGCTGGAGGCGGCCGCGGGAGCTACCGGGAGCAGGCGGCCGCCAGGGCCGCCGAAGGTGCTCTGGGCCTGGACCGGCCCGCGGCGTCGGGATCACGCTGGCGCATGAACGCCGCGCGCCAGGACTTCTCCCGCAGCGCCGAGGCACGGCGGATCATCGGGAGCGCGGCGGTCGTCCTGGAGAGGCTGGCCAGCGAGATGAACAGGGCCAGCACCGCGGCGGCGAGCACAGCCCCGGCCAGGACGGCTGCGCCCCCGAGAGCCAGCGCGGTCAGGCCGGAAGGGCTGGCCGCGAGCTGGGTCAGGTCGTGCAGCAGGCCGACCAGCATGGCCAGCACGCCGCCGAGCACCGTCATCGCCTTCCCCGTCCCGGAGGTCCTGGGGTCCTGGAGGTCCGAACCTGCTTTCAGGGTACGCC
>DATBGO010000374.1:0-1627 GCA_036558005.1 Streptosporangiaceae bacterium
GGCGAGTTCGCGGCACAGGTCCAGGGACCGCTCGTAGCAGCTGACGGCGCGATGGTGGTCGCCGAGCTTGTGGTGGATGTAGCCGAGGCTGTCCCAGGCGGCGGACTCCCAGTTACGCTCCCCGGCGAGCCGGCTGCCGGCCAGTGCCTGCCCGCAGTAGGCGATGGCCTGGCCGTAGTTCCCGAGCCGCGCGTGGCTGTAGCCGACGTCGTTCAGGCTCATGATCTCTATGGTCTCGTCCCCCGCGGCCCGGGACAGCCGGAGCGCCCGGACGGCGTGACCCAGCATGTCGCCGTAGCGCTCCTGCTGCTCGGCGATCCAGATCAGGCTGCTGTGCGCGGTCACCTGGCTGCGGTGATAGCCGTCCACCGTCTCGAACAGGCGCAGCGATTCGCGGAACGCGGGAGCGGCGTCGCGGCGCCCGGACCGGGCATCGCCGAGCGCGAGCAGGAGCAGGGCGTGGGCTTCCCCGGCCACGTCACCGGCCCGGCGGGCGGCGTCCAGGCTGGTCTGGCACGCCCTGGTGCAGTCGTCCCAGCATCCGCGGCGGAGCAGGAAGGTGCTCAGCGCCCAGGCGAGCCGCCAGGCGTGGCCGACCCGGCCGGACCAGGCGGCCAGCGGCACGGCCGCCAGCAGCGTGGCCTGTTCGGCGGTGAACCAGCGCAGCGCCTCCTCGGCGGTGGAGGGCGCGATGACGACGGTCGCCGGCCGCGGCCGGTCGTGGGGCTCCGGGGCGAAAAACGGGTCGAGCAGCGCCGCGGCGGTGCACGCGGTGTGCAGCCAGTGGTCGAGGAGCCGGCCCAGCGCGGCGCGCCGGGCACCGTCGTCGTCACGGTCCCGTGCCTGTTCGGTGGCGTAGGCCCGGAGCAGGTCATGGAAGGCGTAACGGCCGGGCGCCTGCTCGCTGAGCAGGTGCCCGCGGGTCAGCTCGGTCAGCAGGACGCGGGCTCGGTCCCGGCTGATCCCGGTCAGGCTGGCCGCGGCGGCGGCCGTGATGTCCGGGCCGGGGTGCAAGCCCAGCAGCCGGAACATCCGCGCCGTGTCCGGGCTCAGCGCGCGGTAGGACGAGGAGAACACGGCCCTGATGTCGGTAGCCTCGTCATCGCCGTCGAACTGGTCGAGCGCGTGGCCCGCCTCGCGCAGGTCGGCCGCGAAGACGGCGAGCGGGAACCCGGGGCTGGTGGCGGCGCGGGCCGCCACGATGGTCAGCGCCAGCGGAAGGCGCGCGCAGCCATCGATGATCTCGTCGACCGCGTCGGGTTCGCGGGCGGCCCGGCCGGCGCCCACCCGCCCGGCCAGCAGCTCACGCGCGCCCTGCGGGGTCAGCAGGTCCAGGCCCAACGGGTGCGCGCCGTGCCCGGCGATCAGGCCGGTGAGGTGGTTGCGGCTGGTCACGACGGCCAGGCACCCGGGCGAGCCGGGCAGCAGCGGGCGCACCTGCGCGGCGTCGCGCGCGTTGTCGAGCAGCACGAGCACCCGCCGGCCGGCCAGCAGGCTGCGGTAGAGCGCCACCTGGTCGTCCAGGGTTTGCGGGATCCGCTCCGGCGGCACCGCGAGCGCCTCGAAGAAGCCGCGCAGCGCCTGGCCAGGATCGAGTGCGAGCCCGGCCCGGTCGAAGCCGCGCAAG
>DATBGO010000375.1:0-2727 GCA_036558005.1 Streptosporangiaceae bacterium
CCCGCCGGGTCCTCGTCGGGGCCGCCGGGCGCCTGTCCGACGAGGTCCAAGGTTGCGAACAGCTCGATGTGGACCAGGCCCATGTCTTACTCCCGATGAGTTGGGTGTCTCCATCGGGAGGTAGACGTATGGACACCAGCACAGTCATCGGCTCGGGGGCAGTCCCGCGACCGCAGCGAACCCACGCTCGTGAGCCGCGCCGAACGGCCGCTAGTTGCGCACTCGCTCCCGACCTGGATTGACCACTAAGCGTGATGCAATGTTCTACTCAGCGTGCCGCCATATCGCTTAATGCACGCTTTACATCCTGTGGGCAACATCGTCTGGTCATGCGCAGAGCAGCCTGTCATGGCGCGGTCTGCCGCTGATCATCATCCACGGCTGGCCTGGCCGGCGGGTGTTTCCCGGCCTTGGCGTATGGCAGGCCGGGGGAGCGTGCTGCGGCTGGGGAGGTGACCAGGCCTAGTGCATGGTGCTGGTTCTGGCCTCAGGAGGGTGGGGCAGGATGGCGGCGCCCGGCCGGGGCGGCCTGGGTGGGCTCGCGCGGCCGGGCGCTGGGATGCCCGGGTATGGGTCAGGTGCCGGGTGCGGGCTGGTGGCGGCGGGCGGTCCGGGCCCGGTCCAGCAGCACTGCGACGGCGGCGGCCACGATCGCGGCGCCGATGGCGATGAGGGCGATCTGCCAGCCGGGCATGCCGCCGACGGTGACGGTCTGCACCGTGGGCGGTGGCACCCCCGCGGTCCCGCCTGGCTCGGGTGGCGGCAAGGTGGCGAAGGCGGCCGGGGCCGCGGCGGTGGCGGTCAGCAGGGCTGCGGCCAGTGCGGCCAGGGTGCTGGCCAGGCGGCGGATGGCCCGGAAGGGGCGGGTGCGGTTCATGGTGACCTCCTGATGGTCGCTGGGGCTGAGGTGGCCGGCGGTGGCCGGCGGTTACTGATCGGTGGCGGTCTGGGCGGCGAGCTGGGCGCGCAGCTGCCGGGCCTGGCGGACGGCGCGGCGCAGCCGCCGTTCGGCGTGTTCGGCGCGTCGGGTGGTGCGGGCCAGCGCGAGCGCGCGCTGCGCGGGGCGCTGCGCCTCGGCGTCGGCGAGCCGCTGGCGGTGCCGGGCGGCGGCAAGCTGGGTGAGCTGGTACATGGCGGGCTTCTCCTGTCCCGGCGGTGGGCGGGTTGTTGTGCTCCACTGTCACGGACCGGGGCGGGCGGTCACCATACGTAGCTGGGCACAGGACAGGCACAGGATTAGGCTGGGCGTCAAGCCGGGCCAGCGCCGTAACCGGGTGGGGTGCTGGCGCCGGGCGGAGGGGACAACGGGCTAGTGGTCGATGGGCCGGCGGCCGGGCAGGCCGCACTGGGTTTCGGCGGGTTGCTGCGGCACCTAAGGGTCGAGGCCGGGCTGACCCAAGACGAGCTGGCCGAGGCCGCGCAGGTGAGCCAGCGGGCGGTCAGTGACCTCGAGCGCGGGATTAACCGCACTGCCCGCAAGGACACCGCGGTGCTGCTGGCCAGGGCGCTGGGCCTGGGCGGGCAGCCGCGCGAGCTGTTCGTCGCCACAGCCCGTGGCCGCGCGGCGGCTGACGAGGCGCTGGCGGCCGCAGCGGGAGAGGCGGGGCCGGGGTCGGCGGCGGCGGCCAGCCGGACGCTGCCGCGGGACATCGCCGCGTTCACCGGCCGCCAGGCCGAGCTCGGCCAGCTGATAGCCCGGTGGGCGGAGACGACCGCGGCCGATGGCGGCGGGGTGGTGTCGATGCACGCGATCGGCGGGATGGCCGGGATCGGCAAGACCACCTTCGCTGTGCACGCCGCGCACCAGCTGGCCGGGTCCTTCCCCGACGGTCAGTTCTTCCTGCCCTTGCACGCCCATACCCCGGGGCAGCGGCCCGTCAGCCCGGCCGACGCGCTGGCCAGCTTGCTGCTCACCGCCGGAGTGCCTGCGAGCCAGATCCCGCCGGGCACCGACGCGCGGGCGGCACGCTGGCGCGACCACGTCGCGGGGAAGAAGGTCTTGCTGGTGCTCGACGACGCGGCCGGGCACCAGCAGGTCCGGCCGCTTTTGCCGGGCACGCCGGGCAGCCTGGTGCTGATCACCAGCCGGCGCCGGCTGGCCGCCCTCGAAGACGCCGCCGTGCTCAGCCTGGACACCCTGACCCCGCGCGAGGCCGCCGAGATGCTGGCCCGGCTGGCCGGCCGAGCCGACGTGACTGCCGGCGATCCTGGGGTAGTCGAGCTGTCCGCGCTGTGCGGGTACCTGCCGCTGGCCATCGGGATGACCGGCCGGCAGCTGGCCCATCACCCGGCCTGGAGCGCCGCGGACCTGGCCGCCGAGCTGGCCGCGGCCAGGAACCGGGTGGAGCTGATGGCGGCCGAGAACCTGTCGGTGGCGGCCGCGTTCGGCCTGTCCTACGCCGACCTGGACGACGGCCAGCAACGGCTGTTCCGCCGCCTGGGACTGCACCCGGGGCCCGACATCGACGCCTACGCCGCCGCGGCGCTGGACGACACCACCGTGTCCCAGGCCCGCCGCCGCCTGGAGGCCCTTTACGACCAGCATCTGATCACCGAGCCCGCCCGCGGCCGGTACCGGCTGCATGACCTGATCCGCGAGCACGCGCAGACCCTGGCCGCCGCCGACGACCCCGCCGAATCAGACGCCGCGGCCACCCGGCTGCTGGATTACTACCTGCACACCGCGCTGGCCGCAAATGAGCACATTGCCAACTCGAGCTGGAATCT
>DATBGO010000376.1:0-14304 GCA_036558005.1 Streptosporangiaceae bacterium
GTCAGGGAAGAACTGGTCATCCCACGCGCCGTACAGCGAGTTGGTGAAGTACACCCGCTTGCTGTCCCTGCTCACCTCGACCATCTGCGGGCCGCCGGCCAGCGGCAGGTCCGGCCGGGCCGGGTGCGGCACCCGCCCGACGATGCCGCCCATCCGCACCGAGCCGGTGTGGATCGGGTGGAACGGGTCGGTGACGTCGTACTGGCGCAGCTCACCGGTGCCCCAGCAGGACACGTACAGGGACCGGTCGTCCACCGACAGCGCCAGGTCGGTGACCAGCGGCGGGACCGCGCCGAAGCCCTGCAGCAGCGGCGGCAGCCCGCTCGGGTCGGCGGGCTCGGCCGGGATGCTGATCACCTTCTGCGCCTGCCACCGGCCGTCCTGCTCATGCCAGAGCCAGACCGACGCGGACAGGTCCTCGACGCTGATGACCACCCCGGCGAACCCGTACTTCTTCGTCGGGTCGTGCGCGGGCCGCAGCTCCAGCGCCATCTGGTGCTCGTCGCCCAGGTCGATCGTCTGCACGTTGGCCCGGCTGCGCATGTCCCAGAAGTGCAGCCGGTGGCCGTACTTGCGGCCCAGCAGCAGTTCGGGCACGATGCCGTTCTCGATCATCGACGGCGTGCCCCACTCCGAGGTGATGGCGACGTCGTAGTTGATGTGCCACCACACGTCGTAGGCCAGGTACTGGTCACCGCGGTCGGCTTCCCACTTCCCCAGCACGTCGAACGAGTTGTGGTCGAGCAGCGCCACGCCGCCTGGCCCTTCCGCGCCGTCGCCGCCCAGGCAGGAGACGAACAGCCCGCCGGGGCCGCAGTGCACCGTGTGCGGGCGGGAGTAGCCAGCCCGCTTGCCGAGCTCGTCGGGCTCCAGCACCTTGACGATCTTCGGCGCCTCCGGCGTGTCCTTGGTGTCCAGGACATAGAGCCGGGATGACCGCAGCCCGGGCACGATCAGGTAGCGCCGGTCGCCGTGGTCGTGCCCGCCGCCCGGGCACAGCGCGCTCGAGCAGGCGTTCCAGCCGAAATGATGCAGTTCGTCACCGAGATTGGGCAGCTCGGTGAAGCCTGCGACAGAGCCGTAACCAGGGGATTGCGGATCAACGTCGATGACGGCCAGCCCGTCCGGCGCGGTGGCCGGGCGGGAGAACGTCACGACATAGGCGAGTTTTTCCGCGGGGGCCGCCGCGGCGTCGCGCGGCGACCGGTAGAAGGTCGGATCCTGGTGATTTTGCTCTCGCTCATCAGCCATGCGGGCAGTCTCCGCGATGCCCGCGCGGGATGTCAACGCTCTGGCCGGCGCGATGTAGCCATGTCGTGGCGCAGCGCAGCTAAGGCGCGCGCAACCGTATCGGCCCGAGTGCCGTCTTTGTGTTCGGGCAGATGCGAACAGCCAGCCGTCTGATGGAAGTGCGGCGGCACGGTTGGCGTTTATCTACTGGCGGCGTCCCCCCGCGCCGCCGGTCGCCGCAGGAAGGCAGATCAGTGCGCACATCTCAGCTCTGGATCCGGGCCGGCGGCATCACTATCGCGGTAGCGGTGATGGTGGTGGCGGCGCTTGGCACCGGCGTGACCAGCGCGGCCGCGCTGCCGGCGATGAACCGCCAGCAGCTGGCCGGCCAGCGGGTGATCTACAGCTACAAGGGCCTGAACCCGCCCGCGGGCCTGCTGTGGCTGATCCGGCACGGCGAGGCCGCCGGGGTCATCTTCTTCAAGGACAACATCTCCAGCGAGGCCCAGATCCGCTCGGTCATCAAGCGGCTCAACGCGGCCGAGGCGGCGGGCACCAACCCGGTGCACCAGCCGCTGCTGCTGATGACCGACCAGGAAGGCGGGACCGTCCGGCGGCTGCCCGGCGCGCCGTCCCAGTCGGCCAGGCAGGTCGGCCAGTCCGCGCACCCTGGCGCGGCCGCCACCGCGGCGGGCACCGGCGCCGGGAAGAACCTGCGCGGCGTCGGGATGAACGTCAACCTCGCCCCGGTGCTGGACGTGTACCGCACCTCCGGCAACTTCATCGACCAGTTCGGCCGCTCCTACAGCCGCAACCCGGCCACCGTGGCCACCCTGGGCGCGGACTTCATCAAGGCACAGCAGGCCGCGAAGGTCGCGGCGACCGCCAAGCACTTCCCCGGCCTCGGCGCCGCCGCCAGGTCGCAGAACACCGACGAGCGCCCGGTGACGCTGAACCTGTCGCTGAGCACGCTGCGGGCCACCGACGAGAAGCCCTACCCGGCCGCGATCGCGGCCAAGGTCAAGCTGATCATGGTGTCCTGGGCGGTGTACCCGGCGTTCGACGCGCACCGGCCGGCCGGGCTCGCGTTCGCCGTGGCCACCGACGAGGTGCGCAAGCGGCTCGGCTTCACCGGCGTGACGGTCACCGACGCGCTGGAGGCCGGGGCGCTGAAGTCGTTCGGCACCGCCGGGGACCGGGCGGTCCGGGCCGCGG
The DNA here is from genome assembly GCA_036558005.1 of Streptosporangiaceae bacterium. GTDB lineage: Bacteria > Actinomycetota > Actinomycetes > Streptosporangiales > Streptosporangiaceae > DATBGO01. The sequence continues at coordinate 2,446 of DATBGO010000376.1, forward strand.
GCGCCGGGATGGACCTGATCCTGTGCTCGTCCGGGCAGGTCAGCCAGGGCTCCCAGGCACGCAGCGCGCTGGCCGCCGCCTACCAGAGCGGTCGGCTGTTCTCCGGCACGTTCACCTCGGCGGCGCAGCGGATCATCGCGCTGCGCACCAGCCTGCGCTAGCGGCCGTCGGCGAGGTCGTCGATCCGGCGCACCTCGTCCGGGTCGAGCACGAAGCCGAAGATGTCGAAGTTGGCGGCGATCCGGCCCGGATCGGAGGACCGCGGGATGACCGTCACCTGGTGCTCGATGTGCCAGCGCAGCACCACCTGGGCGGCGGTCGCCCCGTGCGCCGCGGCGATCTCGGTGAGCACCGGGTGCGCCAGGTCGGTGTCCTTCAGCGGGCTGTAGCCCTCGACCGCCACCCCGCGCTCCCGGTTGGCGGCCAGGAAGGCGGCGTCGTACCTGGCCGGGTCCCAGTGCACCTGGTTGACCGAGGGCGCGGTGCCGGTCGCCTCGATCAGGTCGTCCAGCTGCTCGACCGAGTAGTTGCTCACCCCGACCGCCCGGGTCAGCCCCTCGTCCCGCAGCGCCAGGAACTCGTGCCAGACGTGCCGCCCGATCCGGGCCCGCGGCGGCCAGTGCACCAGCCACAGGTCGATGTAGTCGGTGCCCAGCGCGCGCAGCGACGCCTTCAGCACCGCCCGCTCCCGGCCCGCGTCGGACGGGCGGAGCTTGGTGGTGATGAACACGTCGGCGCGGTCGACCTCGCTGTCGCGCAGCGCGCGGCCGACCTCGTCCTCGTTGGCGTACATCGTCGCGGTGTCGATGTGCCGGTAGCCGGTCCGCAGCGCGTGCTGGACCGACTCACATGCCTGGCGCCCGCGCAGCCGCCAGGTGCCGAAGCCGAGCATCGGCATCTGGCCGCCGCCGCCGAGGGCGACGGCGGGTACAGCCCCCGCATTGCTCATGTGCCCATTGTCGGCCTTCATGTCACCAGTGTGCCCGTGGTTGCGGTGAGCTCGGCAACCGCCCGGGTCAGCTCGGCGGTGACCTGGCCGGGCTTGCCGCACCCGATCGCCCGGCCGTCCACCCTGATCACCGGCGCGATGCCGCCCATCGTGCCGGTCACGAAGACCTCGTCGGCGGTGTACAGCTGGGTCAGGCTGTAGTCGCCGGGCGCGCAGCTGATCCCCAGCCGGGCGGCGATGGCGAGCACCACGCCGCGGGTGATCCCCTCCGGGCAGCCGGCCGCCATCGGCGTGCCCAGCACCCCGGCGGTGACCAGGAAGATGTTGGTGGCGTTCGTCTCGGCGATGAAGCCCCGCTGGTCCAGCATGACCGCGTCGTCCGCGCCGGCCACGTTCGCCTCGATCTTGGCCAGGATCGAGGGCAGCAGGTTGTTGTGGTGGATCTTCGGGTCGAGGCTGTCCGGCGGCGGCCTGCGCACGCTGGAGGTGATCAGCGTGATCCCGGCCGCGTCGTAGACCGGCGGCTTGTGCTCGGCCAGCACGATCAGGGTCGGCCCGGACTGGTTCAGCCGCGGGTCCATCCCGCTGGTGACCTTCACGCCGCGGGTGAGGGTGAGCCGGATGTGCACGTTGTCGGTCATGCTGTTGGCCGCGATGGTGCGCCGGATCTCGGTGATGATCTCCGCATCGGATGGCACCGACTCGAACGCCAGCGCCGCGGCGGACCGGCGCAGCCTGGCCAGGTGCCCGCCCAGCTCGAAGATCCGGCCCTGGTAGAGCCGCAATCCCTCCCAGACCGCGTCGCCGCCCTGCACCGCGGAGTCGAACGGGCTGACCGCGGCCTTGTCCCGGTGGGTCAGCTTGCCGCCCACGTTCACGATCAGGTCACGGTTGCGCTCGTCGAACGCCTGCAGCATCGGCGCTCCTCCCCGGGTATGGACGCCGTTAGCGCTGGCGGCCGGTGGCGATAAGCCGGTGTTAGCATGCTATGTGAGTTCATGGCCGCAGCTGCGCGAGGCCCGGACGGTTTACCCGGCGCGCGAGAGCGGCGCCGTCGTCCGGTGCGGCGTCAGCGACCTCATCCTCGCGAACACCTCGGCCTCCCTGGTGTTCTTCTTCCGCCAGCCGCTCGACGACGCGAAGCTGGCTGACGGGCTGTCCCAGGCGCTGGCCAGGGTGCCGGTCTTCGCCGGGCGGCTGCGGGCTGCCGGTGACCGGCTGGAGATCGTCTGCGCGGGCGGCGGCGCCCAGCTGATGACCTATGACGTGGACGAGAGCATCGGCGAGGCGATCGGCCGCGCGGCGATGCCAGGGACCGGGTTAGCCGACCACGTTGACGCGCCCCGGGCCCGGGCGGGCGGCGATCCGCTGCTGACCGTGCGGGTGAGCCGGCTCAGCGACGGCGGCACCGCGCTGGGCTGCTCGTGGCATCACGCGGTGGGCGACATGCAGAGCTTCATGCTGCTCATGCGGGCCTGGTCCGCGGCGGTCGAGCAGGGTGAGCCGCCGCAGGTGCGGATCCTCGAGGACCCGGACGCCTACCTGGACCAGGTGCTGCCCGCCGAGGGCGCGGGCCGGACCGGGTTCCGGCTGCTGGACCAGCAGCAGCAGGCCAGCCTGGACGCGGACGTCGAGGCGGCGATCAGGTCCAGCCGGACCGTGCAGGCCTATTTCGGCGAGGCCGAGGTGGCCCGGATGCGCCGCGACGCCGAGGCCGCGGCCGGGCGGCGGCTGTCAGCCAACGACGTGCTGTGCGGTCACGTGGTCGCCGCGATCCGCCGGCTCGACGAGGACACGCAGGCGCGCAGCCTGGCCATGCCGGTCAACATCCGGCGGCACGCCGGGATCGCGCCGTCGGTGGTCGGCAACCTGGTCGGCGAGATCTTCCTGACCTGCGCGCCAGGCAGCGCGCCGGCCGCGATCGCCGCCCAGGTCAGGGCGGCGGTGGACGACTTCGCCCGGTCGCACCTGGCCTTCCGGGCCAGCCGGGCGCAGCTGGCCGAGCTCGGCCCCGGCCGGTTCGGCGACGTCATGCCGATCGGGTTCGACGTGCCGAACCGGACGTTCACCTTCACCAACTGGAGCCGGTTCGGCCTGTACGACATCACCTTCGGCGGACAGCGCCCGGTGCTGTTCAGCCCCGCCGCCAGGCTGCAGGTGCCGTGGACCTCGCTGCTGACCGAGGGATTCGGGCAGGCGGGCTACTTCCTGACTATCTCGGTCCCCGGCCGGCTCGCCGCCCGGCTGCGCGGCCAGGACGGGCGCGCGCTGCTGCACCGCCACCGCGAGCCGGCCGACGTGCTGCCCGAGCTGGCCGGGCAGGTGCGCAAGCTGATCTGAGCCCGGCACGCCCGGAGCCCCGGCCTCCCCGGTGAGCCCGGCGTCCCCCGGCGCGCCGGGTCAGGGCCGCAGCCGCCGGGCGGCCAGTTCCTGGTAGTAGGGCTGGCAGCTGGCGGCCAGCGGCTCCAGCGCGGGCGGCAGCTGCGCCGCCCGCTCCCGGTACGGGCCGAACCCGGTCGACCGCCAGACGCTGTCGTACCAGTAGGGCGCCCACACCCCGTCGGTGTCCCGCGGCCCGGCCGGCCACGACAGCATCGCCGGGTCGAAGCTGACCTCCAGCGCCTCGCACAGCGCGCGCAGCGTGCGCTCGGGCTGGCGCAGGATGTCCGCGGAGTCGACGACCGGCCCGCCGAACGCGGCGAAGATCTCCGCCTGCTGCGCCACGCCCAGGTCGGCGAGCGTCGGCTGCGCCCGCACCCGGGCGTAGGAGGCCAGCAGCTGGCGCGGGTCCCTGATCAGGAAGGCGTGCCGGAGCCCGGCCAGCGCCGCCCGGTCCACCTCGGGCAGCAGGTGGTGGGTCATGTGCTTCTGGTAGTAGACGCTCTTCCCGGCTGGGAGCGGGGCCAGCGTGAGCTGACTGAGTACCTCGGGCCAAGCGTTACACATGGTCTTGATGATCTCGGCGGCACCGGGGTGCGGCACCCCGGTGCGGGCCAGGTAGAACCCGTACAGCGGCTCGTCCACCACGATCGTGTCCGGCCTGTTCTCCCAGGAGCGCATCAGCGCCGTGGAGATCGTGCGCGGCCCGGACCACATCGCGATCCGGGCTTCGGTCACAGCACGACCACCGAGCGGAGCACCTCGCCGCGCTGCATCTTGCCGAACGCCTCCTCGACCTGGTTCAGCGCGATGGTCTCGGACACGAACCGCTCCAGCGGCAGCCGGCCCTGCAGGTGCAGGTCGACCAGGACCGGGAAGTCGCGGTCGGGCAGGCAGTCGCCGTACCAGGACGACTTCAGCGCGCCGCCGCGGCCGAACACGTCCAGCAGCGGCAGCTCCAGCCGCATCTCCGGGGTGGGCACCCCGACCAGCACCACGGTGCCCGCCAGGTCCCTGGCGTAGAACGCCTGGGTGTAGGTCTCCGGCCGGCCCACCGCCTCGATCACCACGTCGGCGCCGTTGCCGTCGGTCAGGTCGCGGATGCCCTGCACCGGGTCGGCCTCCAGCGAGTTGATCACGTCGGTCGCGCCGAACTGCCTGGCCCAGTCCAGCTTGCGCTGGTCCACGTCCACCGCGATGATCTTCCTGGCCGCGGCCAGGCCGGCGCCGAGCACCGCGGCGCTGCCCACGCCGCCGCAGCCGATCACCGCGACCGTGTCGCCGCGGGTGACCGGGGCGGTGTTCAGCGCGGCGCCCAGGCCCGCCATCACGCCGCAGCCGAGCAGCCCCGCCACCTCGGGCCTGATCGCCGGGTCGACCTTGGTGCACTGGCCCGCCGCGACCAGGGTCAGCTCGGTGAACGCGCCGATGCCCAGGGCCGGGGACAGCGGGGTGCCGTCGGCCAGCGTCATCTTCTGCGCGGCGTTGTGGGTGGCGAAGCAGTACCACGGCCGGCCCCGGCGGCAGGCCCGGCACTGGCCGCAGACCGCGCGCCAGTTCAGGATCACGAACGCGCCGGGCGCGAGCCCGGTCACGCCCTCGCCGACCGCCTCGACCACCCCGGCGGCCTCGTGCCCGAGCAGGTAGGGGAAGTCGTCGCCGATGCCGCCCTCGCGGTAGTGCAGGTCGGTGTGGCAGACGCCGCAGGCCTGGATCCGCACCAGCGCCTCTCCCGGCCCCGGGTCTGGCACCACGACCGTGGTGAGCTCGACCTCGGCCCCCTTGCCTCGGGCGATGACGCCGGTTACCTCATGAGCCATCGAGCCAGGTCCCTTCGTCAGAATCCGGAACGGGGATGCCCACGCCAGCCCCGGCTGCCCGGCGATTGCGGACAGATTGCCGGCGTGGGGCGATGATACGGCCAGCGGGGACGATCACGCAGCGCCGGGCCGGATCGGATGCCCGCTGACCTGCTGGCCCGGGGGCTGGCGGTCAGGCCGGCCGGGCCGGGCGGCGCAGGCCCAGCCAGCGGCGCTTGAGCACCACGCCGAACCGGACCGACGGCGGGGCGAGTTCGACCAGGGCCAGGCCCAGCTGGTCGGCGGTCGTGTCGCAGATGGGGATCCGGTACCGGTGTGCCCTGGCCGAGAGCAGGCCGGCCGGGCGGCCGATCCACGGCGGCGGGACGACCAGCGCCAGGCAGAAGAACACGCCCGAGGCCACCCGGTGCCGGTGGATGATCGACGCGGCCGGGCCGAGCAGCACGTCCAGCCGCGCGCCGTAGTAGCGGTCGGTGATCTGGACCAGCTCGACCTGGGACCAGGGGACCAGCAGCCGGCGCCGCCGTGAGCGCTTGCGCCGGGGCAGCGTGCCCAGCCAGATGCCCTGGTGGTCGGCGGCGAACGCGTTCTGGTGCAGGTTGGCCAGCACTCCCAGCAGGATCAGCGTGACCAGCAGCAGCGCGCCTAGCGCGATGAGGGTGTACCAGCCCGGCAGGCCGCCCTTCAGCTTGATGGCTATCGCCGCCGCGAGATACCAGACCGGGATAAGCAGCAGGTATCCGCGGGGAAATATCGCTGCCGGGCCCTTGACCACGCTGGTGTACCTGTCTGGCATGGCGCCTCCCGTTATGCCTGCCTACGGCAAATTTTCGGTCCGGCGGGGAGGCTCGGCAAGAGTGAATTTCGCCGTCTTGCCCGGCGCCGCGCGGCGCGGCTCGCCGGGGCCATAGCGGCCGACCTTGTAGCGGGCCAGGCGAATCTTGCCGCATGATGTAGTGATCTCGGCTATCTCGCCGGCCGCCTCAGTGTCAGGGGTTTACTCGATCATGAGCAGCGGATGGACGCAGAGCCCGCGGCAGGGCGCTGCCTATGCGCCATATGACGAGGGGTGGCCGCAGCACGACGGCGACCAGGACTGGCCCGGCTACCGGCAGGACCAGGCGGGCGGCGGCGGCCAGTGGGGCGCCGCGCCGGACTCATGGCCGTCAGGCCAGGGTGAATGGCCGGCCGGGCAGGACTCCCGGGCCGGCGGGCAGGGAGCCTGGCACAGCGGGCCGGACTCCTGGGCGGCCGGGCAGGCTCATCCGGCCGGCCACGGCGGCGGCCAGGCGTGGCCGGGCGCTGCCGACTCGTGGGCGGTGCAGCAAGGGGCGGTGCAGCAAGGGGCGGTGCAGCAGGGTTCTTACCCGGGCGGGCAGCAGTCCTGGGACTACGGATCGGGCAGTGGCCAGGCCTGGGAGGATCCGCGGGCGCCGGGCCAGGCGGGCGGCGGCGAGTGGGCGGCCGGGCCGGGTCACCAGGGGGGATGGCAGGACGGCGCGGGCGGTGGGCAGCAGGCGTGGCCCGCACCCGACGATCAGCGGGTCTGGCCGGTCCCGTCCGAGGGTGGCTATCAGCAGGCGTGGCCCGGGGGTCAGGAGCAGCAGTCGTGGGCGGCTGGCAACGGCCAGGCTGGCTACCAGGACGACGGGCGCGGCGGCGCGTCCCCGTACCCGGATCCGGCAGCCGGGGCAGACCCGTGGGCGCAGGCGGCGGCCGCTCAGGCCGCGGCCGCGCAGGTCGCGGCGGCGCAGGCGGCGGCGTCAGCCCAGCCGGCTGGCCCGGCCCGGCCCGCCGCCCCGGAGCGGCACGGCGGCAGGGGTCAGTCCGGCGGCCGGGACCGGCAGGCGGCAGCGGGCGGCGACTCGTGGGGCAACCAGGCTTCTTCGTATCAGCAAGAGCAGTCGTACCAGGACGAATGGGACCAGGGCGCGAGCGGTTCTGGCGACGACGCGGACTTTGACTGGTACCGCTACCTCGGCCAGGGGATAGGGCCGCAGGCCAAGCCCGCCGCGGTGCCGCAGCCGCGGGCCGGCCGGCCCGGACGCGGCGCGGCAGCCAAACCCGGCGGCTCTGGCGGGCGGTCAGCCGCGTCAGGGCGATCGGGCGCGGCTGACCGGGCCGAGCCGGACAAGAAAGCGCCCCGCAAGGTCGGCCGGTCCCGCCGGGGCAGGCCAGCCGGCGAGCGGCCGGGAAGCGGCCCGGATCGTCCCGGGGCCGGGCCGGACCGGGCGGGGGCCATCCCCGGCCGGCCTGAGCGCCCCCGGCCAGACCGGCCGCCGGCCGATTTCACCGACCCGCACCTGGCCCGGCGCGAACTGCCGTGGAACACGGCGGGTCAGCAAGACTCGACCGACCCCCGGCTCGGCCAGCGTTCCCCGGCGTGGGATGAGCAGGCTGGCGACCGCCGCGGTGACGCCGGGTACGGGCCGCCCGAGCGGTCCTGGCCCGGCGCGCCAGCGGACTCGACGGATCCGCGTCTCGGGCAGCGTTCCCAGCCGTGGGACGACCGGGCCGGGGGTCAGGCTGACGCCGGGTACGGGCCGCGTGACCAGGGCTGGGCGGCTGACCAGGGCTGGCCGGGAGGCACGCCGGGCGACTCGACCGATCCCCGGTTCGGGCAGCGTTCCCCGGCGTGGGATGACCGGGCCGGGGGTCAGGCTGACGCCGGGTACGGGCCGCGTGACCAGGGCTGGGCGGCTGACCAGGGCTGGGCGGCTGACCAGGGCTGGCCGCCTGACCAGGGCTGGCCAGGCGGATCGCCGGACGGGTTCGCTGGTCACGGGTATGGCGGGATGGCGGCGGCGCCGGTCAGTGAGGCGCTTCTGACCGGCACGGCGATCCAGGCCCCGGAGCGAGACGGATTCTCCGGGCTTGGCATGGCCGGGACCGGTGTCGCGGACCGGCCGGCCCCGCAGCGGCCAGCCACGCAGCGCCCGGCCCGGCCGGCCAGGAAGGCGGGCAGGAAGCGCGGCGCCCGGCCGGACGGCGCAGGCCAGCGTGACGGGGCCGGCGGCGCCGCGACTGCGGTCACGGGCGAGCGGGTACGAGACCGGTCAGCCACCCGGGCGGCCCCGTCCGCCCGGCAGGCACCGGCCCCAGCGCGACAGGCCGCCCCGCCGGCCCGGCAGGCCACGGCGGGGACGAGCGCGCCGGCTGCCCGGCAGGCCGTCCGCCCGGCCAGGCAGCCAGCCCCGGCCAAGCCGGGCGCGCCCGGCCAGCCAGCCCGCGGCAAGCGCCACCCGCTGCGGGTGATCGGCGTGGCCGGCGGCGTCGGCGTGCTGGTGTTCGCGGGCGTGTCGTTCGCGCTGCACGACGGGTCAGGCCCCAGCGTCGCGCACACCCTGGTCACACCGCAGTCGCTCGACAGCTACACCCAGGTGCCCGACCTGGCCAAGGAGATGGGCGCGGCCGCGCTGCGACAGCAGATCATCACCGGCAGCCACGGCGAGGCCAAGAACGTCGTGTACGCGGTCTACGAGGACTCGTCCGGCCCGGCCGCAAAGCACGGGCCGCAGATCATGCTGTTCATCGGCGGCAACCTGACCGGCACCTCGCCGGACGCGTTCATCAGCAGCTTCACCGGCAAGCTGGAAGGCGCCGCGTCCACCAGCGCCGGGCCGATGGGCGGCCAGGCCGCCTGCGTCCCCAGCGAGGGCAACCGGCTCGCCGAGTGCGCCTGGGCCGACAACGACACCTTCGGCGTGGTCACCTCGCCGACGCTGACCTTCGACCAGCTGGGCGCTGAGATGCGCACCGTCCGCCCGAAGATCGAGATCGAGAAGCGGGCCAGCCGCTGACTAGCGGGTAGCCCGCGGTCTAGCTGTCGGAGGCCTTGCTCTCCTGGGTCCGCTGCGTGCGCAGGGACAGCCGGGCGATGGCGATCACGATCGCGCCGAGCAGCACGGCCAGCCCGGCGAGCTGGCCGCCGATCAGCCGCGGGTCGAGCGGGAGCGTGGCGGAGGCCGGGACCGCGTTGATGTGGTGCGGCTTCGCCGCGCCCTGGGTGGTGGCCGGCGGGCTGGGGGTGCCGGGCGTGACGGTCGGGAAGAGGCTGCCCGGGTTTCCCGGGTTGGCCTCCAGCCCCGGCACGCCGGGCGTCCCGGGCAGTCCGGTCAGGCCGGGCAGGCTCGGGACCGGCAGCGTCGGGATGGTACCGCCCGAGGCCGACGAAGGCGAGGTCGGTGACGGTGACGTGCTGCGGGCCGTCGCGCTGATCAGGACCGAGGCGGCCGCGTGGAACGAGGTCGCGCCCTGCCCGGTCGCGGTCGCGGTGAGCAGGACCTTCCTCCCGGTGGTCGCGCCGCGGGCCACCTTGACCGCCGCGAGGAGCTCGTCGGATTGGCCGGTGGGCAGGTTACCGATCTTGCAGGCGGTGCCCTTCGCCGACGGGCAGACGGTGTACCGGGCCGCGCTGACGTTCGCGAGCTTGCTTACCACGGCGGAGACGGACACGTTCTTGGCGGCCGCGGCGGTGCTCCAGACCCAGATGACGTAGGTGGCGGTATGGCCCGGCCGGACGCTCTTGGCCGAGAACGGCTGGACCGAGACGCACAGCTTCGGCTTCGGCCCGGACTTGGTCGGCGACGGGGTGGGCGTGGAGGTCGGGCTCTGGCTCGGCGACGGGCTGGTCGAGGTCGGGGTGCCGGTCGGCGTCGGCGTCGGCGTGCTGCCGCTGCTGCCGGGCGTCGGGCTGCCGGTCGAGGTCGTGCTCGGGTCCGGCGAGACCGACGGGGACGACGGTGACGAGCTGGGATCCGTGCTCGGAGAGGTCGCGCCCGCGCTGGGCGACGCGCTGGGATCCGTGGTCGAACTGGGGTCCGCGGACGAGCTAGGGCTGCCGGTGCTGAACGTGACCAGCGCGACCGCCGAGACTGAGTCAAGCGATAGCTGGCTGCCAGCCCGGTCGGCCCGGTGGGCCGCCGCGGTCGCCGGGCGCGTCGAGCACGCCTTGGTGACGATCGCCGGATGGGTGGTGCGGGTCGCGGCGACCGCCTCGCCGAACAGCCCGCTGCTCATGAGCACCACCCCGGCAACCGTGCCGAATGTGGCCATCCTGACTCGTCGCTGCTTCACCGGCTAAGCCTCGCCATCGGCACTGGGCTGCGCTCTCCTCTGCGAACCACAATCACTTACCTTATTCATCCAGGGACGGCATTCCCAGATGTCCCTATTCGACACCTGGTTCGCGGCGGCTATCTTGGCCGGCCATGATGCTGGTCAAACGGCTCGCAGCACAGCCCTCAGCCGTGGAGAAATCGGTGGATACAGGCGACATCCTCAGCAGGCCAGCCCCGCCGCCCGATCGGGTCCTCCGCTACGGCAACGGCCAGGAAAACGTCGCTGACCTGCGGTTTCCTATGGACGACCGGTTTGGAGAGAGCGGCGTCCCGCTGGTGATCTTCTTGCACGGGGGTTTCTGGCGGGCCGCCTATGACCGGACCCACACCGGTCCGCTGGCCGTCGCGCTCGCCGCGGAGGGTTTTGCTGTATGCACGCCCGAATTCCGCAGAATCGGTCAGCCAGAAGGCGGCTGGCCGGGCACTTTCGACGACGTCGCCGCGGCGGCCGGCGCACTGCCCGGGCTCGCCGCCGCCGAGCTCGCGAGGTCTCGCGGGCCGGGCCTGCCCGGCGGCAGGTCAGGTCCGGCAGGGACGGGCCCGGCGTCAGGGACGGGTCCTGGCCCCGGGCCGGGCTCAGTCGCGGGGGAGTGGCCAGCGTGCGGGGAGGGCTCGGCGGGGGAGGGAGTTCCCGGGGTGAGCCGGGTGATCTTCGCGGGGCATTCGGCTGGCGGGCACCTGGCGTTGTGGCTCGCGAGCAGGCACCGGCTTCCGGCGGGCTCGCGCTGGCATGTCAGCTCGGCTGGCTGCGACCAGGTGGTCGCGCTCGCCGCGGTGACCGACCTGGTCGCCGCCTACCAGCTCCGGCTGGGGAACGGCGCGGTGGCTGAGCTGCTCGGCGGCGGGCCCGGCCGGCACGCTGACCGGTACGCCCAGGCCGACCCGGCGGTGCTGCTGCCATCAGGCGTCCGGTCGGTCCTGGTACACGGGCGCGATGACGACGTGGTGCCGTCCGCGCTGAGCACCCAGTACGCCGCCCGGGCCCGGGCCGCCGGGGACGAGGTGACCTGCCGGGAGCTGGCCGGGACCGGGCACTTCGAGGTGATCGACCCGCTGTCCAGGGCATGGGCCGAGGTACTGACGGCGTTCAGCTAACGGCTAACACCAGCTGGCATCGAGCTCAGCCCGCCGTCGGCTGCCCGCCTGGCACGCTCCTGCACGCCGCAGGCGCCAGCGCGGGTGCCCTCGCCTGGGAGGCCGTGGTCCGCGGGGGTCAGGTTTTCGCCGCCGACGGGGGTTGGCGCGAGTAGTCCACCGACACGCTAAGCTTTCCTGGATCAGTGACGCGAGGGTACCCGTGCCGCCCGGTCCACCGGTCCTGAGTGTTCCTCATCAGCGGCACGAAGCCCCCAGGTCAGACAACCGAATACCGGCCCCCTTAGCTCAGTCGGCAGAGCGTCTCCATGGTAAGGAGAAGGTCTACGGTTCGATTCCGTAAGGGGGCTCCGGAAAGTATTCACACTTCACCAGGCTCCATGTTCACATTTGGGTCTGACACTCCTGCCTGCACTTGTCCTGGCGGTCGTGGTAGGCGGTGGTGAGGCTGCTGGACGTGGGTTTTGGCTGGTGGTGACTGGTTCTGTGCAGCGCG
>DATBGO010000377.1:0-13647 GCA_036558005.1 Streptosporangiaceae bacterium
ATCAGGATCAAACCGGCGCAGCCTTGAGCCGGCCAGAGGACTCACCGCCCGGTGTGCCTGCGCATCGGCAAGCACCGCGCGCAGTTCACCCGCATCCGCCGCGACGACCGTGTGCGGGTGCTGGCCCAGTCCCCGGCTGCAAGCCACATACCGGACCCGGCCAGAGCACTCCTCACGCCACACCCGGAACTGCGGAAGTCCTCGCATAGGGATGCAAGCTGATCACCGCTGACTTTGCCGCTATCTGGCGACTGGGGCGCGAGGGCGGAGGTCGCGGGCACAACGCTGACGGGAGGTAGCGAGTCGGAGGGCATTTGCTGGACCTACTTCGTGGTCGATGCCGGACGTTGCCAGGTAACTGCCCTCAGCAACGTGGTGAATGATGGTCCCGACGGCCTGCTATGCGCTCTCGGACTTACCCCAGGAGGCGCAGCACCGGGCCCGGCCAGATGGCGACCAGCTGGGTGCAGTCCAGGACGGTGCGGAACCTCTTATCGCTAGGAGCAGATCCTCCACCAGTTCGGCAAGGACACCGCATTCAATCCTCATATATCCGAACGCTGTTGACTGCATCAGATTATTGCTCCTCGACAGACTGAACGACTTACCATCAACTGTCGGTCAGTTGGCGCCTTCGGACCACCCGCCCAGAGCACCATCTTCCGGCGAGAAACCTCCCCGTGCGGCGGGGAGGTTTGTAGACTTGCAGTACAGCATCACCGATGATGCCAGCGAACCGCCATCTAAAGGCGGAGAGGGGAAAGGCTGCTTATGGCTGCACAAGCACGTAGTGTCCGGCAAGAGCAGATCCAACTTGCCCGTGCGCTACGGGAGCGGCACAGGACGTGGTATGAGGTAGCAGATGTCTTCCGTGACCGGTACTCGGTCAATGCCCGTGTGGCGCTCCGGCTGGTGCATGGGTGGAGCCAGAGTCGGGCCGCAGAGGAGTGGAGTAAACGCTGGCCGGCTGATCCGAAGACGTTCAAAAATTTCTCATATTGGGAATTGTGGCCTGCCAGGACAGGTCATGAGCCGTCGCTTCTAGTACTCGCCAGGCTTGCAGCCCTCTATGAGTGCCGCGTGGCGGACCTAGTCGCGGACTGCGAGGATTTTCGTCATCATGACCAAGAGCATCGGGCAAGGGGCCAGGTCGCCCAGCTATCCAGCTTGGTCGTTCACGAGCCTTCGGGCACGATGACCCAGGCACCCAGCCTCAGCGTTCAGGATGCATATAGCAGCGGTCTGGGAACACAGGCGCCGGAGTCCCTCGCTGCTCTTGTGGAAAAGGTTGGTGAGATGACCGCGGAGGAACTTGCGCGAATCGTCGCTTCCTGGGCGGGACAGTCAGACGGGGGCTTAAGCCGTCGTGGACTGCTGCTCAAGCTGAGTGCGGGTTTCTCGCTCGCCGCCGCAGACCCTGTGATCACCCTCACGGACGACCGGAAAGACCTCGGCTCGGCCTCCAGCGGTCACACTGGCGCAGATCTAGCTGGTATATGGCGTAGCCGATATATGTTCCACAGCTCCGGGCGAGCGAGGGAGTTCGAGGGTGAGCATTACGTAGTTATTCATCAGCAGGGCAATCGGCTTTCCGGGCAGAGTCTACCTCATTCGACAGACTCTCACCTGAAACTTAATCTTACTATAGCTGGCTCGATAGCTACGGGCACTTGGACGGAGCAGACATCTCCGGAAGGCTACTATAAAGGTGTGACCTACTATGGGACTATGCAGCTAACCGTCAATCCGACGGGACGGGCCATGACCGGCAGATGGCTAGGATTCGGCCAGAACTTCAAGGTAAATACCGGCGAATGGGAGCTAACGTGGGTAGATAGCTCGACAACACAGCGGGCCATGCGCAAGTATCATCTAAGAGCGTAGCCTTGCTCGAGGAGCACGACTGTCCCTACAGGGGCCCTTCATTCTGCACCAGGCGTTCCCGTAATGACGACAACCAGGCGACTTCCAGGATCGAATGCTCCCCGTTCGACGAGCGAGAATACCCCATAAAGCATCTTGGCAACATAGACCCACTCAAGCGCAACACGATGCTTTGCGAGAAAGTCAGCGATGAACCCATCGAGATCGGCGGTCCTCCTGGCGAATCCCCCGAAATGAAAGTCGTACTCTATTTCCCAATTTCCAGAGCAGGAGCCGAACGTGCGCCGCTGCAATTCAGCTACTTCAGCCGCCAGAAACTGTCCGCCCTTCAGGACAGAAAATCCGATGGCACGCTGCCCGTCCTTGAGGCACGCAGAGATTCCGGCAAGTGTCCCTCCTGTACCGCAGGGACAGCAGATCACATCATAAGCTTCTTTTATCTCTGCTGGTATTTCCGAGCAGCCACGAACGGCCAACTCGTTGCTACCACCCTCTGGCAGTAGATAAAACGAGCCAAACGCCTCTGCCAGTGCGGCGATTACGCCAGCTTCTGACTTTTGCCGGTATGTCAAGCGATCCATATAGCTCAGCCGCATACCCTTGCTGACCGCATAGGCCAGTGATGGATTGAGCGGCAAATTCTCCTCACCACGAATAATTCCAACTGTAGAGAATCCGCAGTATCTTCCAGCCGACGCGACTGCCCGAATATGATTTGAGTATGCTCCGCCAAATGTCAGCAACGTCTTGTGATTCTGCCTGGCGGCCTCTATCAAGTTGTATTTTAGTTTTCGCCACTTGTTCCCAGAGATTTCGGGATGAATTAGATCATCCCGCTTGAGGAGGACCTCCACTCCATTACGCCGCAGACGCTCGTCATCCAGTGGCTCCACAGGGGACGGCAGGCGCAGGCTCCCTGCCAGCTTTTCCCATGGAGGCAGGCTCATGTTTCTTTCCTGCAGCGGAACTCCTCACTGAGCAAGAGCATCAGAGACATACATCGTAGTCACTGCCGTTCCAGGGTCATCTGGCGGCGATACGGAGCCACATGCGGCAGGCCAGTAGGTCGCTGGCCATACAAGCCCGGTCAGGTGGTGCCGGGGCGGACTGGGAGGCCGGCCGCCCGCCAGGCGCGGAACCCGCCGGCCAGGTCGGTCGCCGCGCTGACGCCGAGGTCCTGCAGCGCGGCGGCGGCCAGGCTGGAGGTGTAGCCCTCCGAGCAGACCACGATCACCAGCAGGTCGTAGCTGGCCTGCGGGAGCCTGGCGGCTGACGCCGGGTCGAACCGCCATTCGAGCACGTTGCGCTCCACCAGCAGGGCGCCGGGGATCTCGCCCTCGGCGGCGCGCTGAGCCTGCGGCCGGATGTCGACCAGCAGCGCTCCCTGGCCCGCCGCGGCCGCCGCTTCGCGCGGGCCCAGCCGCCGCAGCCGCTGGCGGGCCCTGGCCAGCTGCTGGTCGATCGTCTGGCGGCGGGCCGGGGCCTGCGCGGTCACCAGTCCCGCCCCGCTCGCCCGGTGCCGGCCTGGGCCAGCCCGGCCGTGGTCAGCTCGTACCGGCGCATCGCGGTCAGCGGCGGCGAGTAGGCGTGCACGCTGACGGCCAGGCCGGCCGACAGGTTGAGCACGTCGTGCACGTAACGGCTGCCGAAGGACCGGACCGTCCCGGTGGCCAGCGTCCTGCTGCTGGCAGCGCGCTGGCCGGGCGGGACGGTGCGCTCGCACAGCTGGCCGCAGGCGACCGCGAACGCGCCCGCCGCGTCGCCGTGGTCGTGGAACCCGGTGCGCTGCCCCGGCAGCCAGCTGAGCAGCCATATCTCGTAGCCGGCCGCCAGCTCGAGGCGGTGATGCCAGCGCTGGCCCGCGCCGAACCTGACGAGGTGACCCCACTCCCCTGACCGGGCCGCGACCTGGCCCGCCAGCTCCCCGAGGCGGTGCGGACTGAGCGCGGCATGGCTGACCGTCGTCGTCATCCGATATATCCAATCGATTTAGTCGGGAAGGCTGGATCGCTAAGCTAGCACGACCGGCGGCGCCGCGCCGGGCCGGCAGGCCGGCCGCGGCGGCGAGGGGCTCGGATGGCCAGCCAGGACGGCGGACCCGGCGCGTCGCAGCCTGCCCCTGGGCGGGAGCGGGCCGGCAGCGCACGTAAAGTAACTGCCGTGGGAGCCACGCCTGATCATGCCGGCCAGCGAGTCCCCGACCGGCTGGTCGTCCGCACTGTCCCTGTCGGTGACCCGGGTGACCTGATCGGCGCGCTGCCCGCCGCCGCGGCCCTGGCCTGGATCCGCCGCGGCGACGGCCTGGCCGGCTGGGGCGAGTCGGCCCGGTTCACGCTCCCGGCCGGGGTGGACCGGTTCACCGCCGGCGAGAAATGGCTACGCGAGCTCTTCGACAGCGCGGAGGTCACCGACGAGGTAGGCCTGCCCGGCTGCGGCCCGGTGGCGTTCGGCAGCTTCACCTTCGACCCCGCCTCCGACGGCTCGGTGGTGGTCGTGCCGCGGGCCCTGCTCGGCCGCCGGGACGGGCAGGCGTGGCTGACCACCATCAGCGACGGCCAGGACGACGACGAGCCGGCCCGCCCGCCGGTCCCGCCCGGCCGGATCCGCTGGCACGACGGCGGCCTGAGCGCGCCGCAGTGGCAGCGTGCCGTGGCCGCGGCGGTCAGCCGGATCAAGGCAGGCGAGCTCAGCAAGGTGGTGCTGGCCAGGGACCTGTACGCGACCGCGACGCACAGCATCGACGTCCGGCCGCTATTGGCCAGGCTGGCCGCGCGTTACCCGGACTGCTACACCTTCTCCTGCGCGGGCCTGGCCGGCGCGACCCCCGAGCTGCTGATCCGGCGCGAGGGCGACCAGGTCAGCTCGCTGGTGCTGGCCGGCACCACGCCGCGCGGCGCCACCCCGGAGCAGGACGCGGCGCTTGGCGCCGCGCTGCTGGCCTCGGCCAAGGACGTCGAGGAGCACTCGTACGCGGTCGCCGACGTGCGCGCCGCGCTCGCCCCGCGCTGCCGCGAGCTGGACACCGAGCAGCGGCCCGCCCTGCTGCCGCTGGCGAACGTGCAGCACCTGGCTACCCGGGTGCGCGGGACGCTGGCCCCGGTGGGCCCGCCCGCCGGGCCGACCGGCCAGCTGCCGACCGCGCTGGCGCTCGCCACCGCGCTGCATCCGACCGCGGCGGTCTGCGGCACCCCGTCCCCGGTGGCCATGGAGCTGATCCGCGAGCTGGAGGGCATGGACCGGGGCCGGTACGCGGGCCCGGTCGGCTGGGTGGACGCGGCCGGCAACGGCGAGTGGTGCATCGCGCTGCGCTGCGCCGAGCTGGACGGCCGGCGAGCCCGGCTGTTCGCCGGCTGCGGCATCGTCGCGCACTCCGACCCGGTGGCCGAGCTGGCCGAGGCCCAGGCCAAGTTCCGCCCGGCCCAGGAAGCACTCGAAGGCTAGCCGCGCGGCCCGCCCGGCTCAGGGGTCCAGGGCGGCCGCGAGCGCCGCGGCGCAGGCCTCCCGCAGCCGAGCCCGCAGCGCAGTGCCCTCCGCGCGGCTGGTGCGCGCTTCCAGGATGCGCAGGCCCCGGCCGGCCAGCGCGGCGGGCAGGTCGCCCGGGGTGTCCAGGCGGGCGTAGCCGACCCCGGCGGCTCGCGCGGCGGCCCGCAGGTCAGCGCCGTGCGGGGTGCCGAACAGCCGCTCGAACTGGGCCGGGAACGCGGCCTGCTCCAGCAGCGAGAAGATGCCGCCTCCGTCATTGTTGACCACCACCAGGCACAAGTCCGGCCGCGGCTCGTCCGGGCCGAGCATCAGGCCGGGCAGGTCATGCAGGAACGCCAGGTCACCCAGCAGCGCGGCCGCGGAGCCGCCGCCGTCCGCCTGGTGCGCCAGCGCCGCGCCGATCGCCGAGGACACCAGCCCGTCGATGCCGCTGGCTCCCCGGCTGGCCAGGATCCGCAGCCCGTCCCTCGGCGCCATCTGCAAGTCCAGGTCACGGACCGGCAGGCTGGAGGCCGCCCACAGCAGCGCGCCGCCGGGCAGCGCCGCAGCCAGGTCCCTGGCCAGCCTCGGCTCGGTCACGCACTCCCCGGCCAGCACCGCGCCGGCCGCGGCCTGCACCGCCGCCCCGGCCCGCAGCCACGAGCGCAGCCAGCCACCCTTGCCCGCCCCGTCCGCCCCGCTGGCCCCGGCCGCCCCGCCCACCCTGCTGGCCCCGTCCACCCCGTCCGCCTTATCCGCCTTGTCCGCCCCGCTGGCCCCGGCCGCCCCGCCCGCGGCAGCCTGGGCCGGCAGCCGCACCCCGGCCGCCACGTCGGTGCCGGTCCTGGCCGGGTCCGCCCACCGGCCCGGGCCCTGCGCGATCAGCACATGCCGGGCCGGCCCGGGGCCGGTCCCGCCCTTGAGGAACGCCAGCTGCCCGCGCGACAGCCCCGGGCGGCCGGCCGAGATGATCAGATCCGGCCGGTGCCCGGCCATGAAGGCGGGGTCATCCAGCAGGTAGCCATAACCGGCCACGGCGTTGGGCCCGCACCGGGCGCCCGAGGACGGCTCGGCCAGCACCGGCCAGCCCGCCGCCTGCGCGAGTTCGGCCAGCGGCCGCGGGTCGTAGTCGCCGTCACCGCAGACCAGCACGCCGCGCTCGGTCCAGTCCAGCTCCAGCCAGCCGTCCTGCCGCCGCTCCACCGGCCCGGCGCTGAACCTGGTCCACGGCGCCCCGTCCGCCCGGCCGGCCAGCGGCTCGGGCCAGTCCGGCCCGGCCGGCCCCGTCCCCGGCACCAGCGGCTCTCGGAACGCCGCGTTCAGGTGCACCGGCCCGGGCACCCCGCCCGCGGTCCCGGCCGCCAGCACCCACGCCTTGCAGGCCAGCGACCGCCAGTACGCCGTCATCCCCGGCCCCGCCTGCGGCACCCCGGTCTCGCAGAACCAGCGCACCGCCGGGCCGTACAGCTTCAGCTGGTCGATCGCCTGGTTCGCGCCGGTGCCGCGCAGTTCGGGCGGCCGGTCCGCGGTCACCACGATCAGCGGGATGCCCGACTCGTCCGCCTCGATCACCGCCGGGTGGAACTGCGCCGCCGCCGTCCCCGAGGTGCAGGCCAGCACGACCGGGCGGCGGCTTGCCTTGGCCAGCCCGAGCGCGAGGAATCCGGCGCTGCGCTCGTCGATCCGCACGTGCAGCCGGACCCGGCCTGCCTGCTCCAGCCCGGCCAGCGCGAACGCCAGCGGCGCGCTGCGCGAGCCCGGCGTGAGCACCGCCTCGCGCAGCCCGCACCTGGCCAGCTCGTCGGCCAGGACGGTGCCGAACGCGGTCGACGGGTTCACGCCAGGCCGCCCGGGCTGGCCGGCCCGTCCAGGTAGGCGGCGGTGGCGCGCATCCGGGCGATCCACGGCGCGGGGTCGGCTTCCCAGGCCGATAGGCGTTCGGGATCTGGCCGGGCCGCCCGTACCGGCAGGTACCCGCCGCTGGCGGCCAGCGGCTCGGCGGTCACGTCCCCGGCGAGCAGGCTCATGGTGGCCAGCCCGCAGTCGTAGCGCAGCTCGGGCAGCGCGGCGGCCAGCGCCACCCCGGCGGCCAGCCCGACCGACGTCTCCACCGCGCTGGACACCACCACCGGCAGCCCGCACGCCCGCGCCACCCGCAGCGCGGCCGCGACGCCGCCGAGCGGCTGGACCTTCAGCACCACGATGTCGGCGGCTCCGGCGGCCCGGACCTTTAGCGGGTCCTCGGCCCGGCGGACCGACTCGTCGGCGGCTAGCGGCACGCTGACCCGGCGACGCAGCCGGGCCAGCTCAGGCAGGCTCGCGCAGGGCTGCTCGGCGTACTCCAGGCCGAACGGGTCCAGCCGCGCCAGCATGTCCGCCGCCTGGTCCTCGTCCCAGCCGCCGTTGGCGTCCACCCGGATCCGGCCACCGGGCCCGAGCGCGTCCCGGACCGCGGCGACCCTCGCCACGTCGTCGGCGCCGTCCTGGCCCGGCTCGGCGACCTTGACCTTCGCGGTCCGGCAGCCGGACCGGCCGGCGATCTCGTGCGCCCGCCGCGGGCTCACGGCCGGCACGGTGACGTTCACCCCGACCCGGTCCCGGACCGGGGCCGGCCAGCCCGCGCACGCCGCTTCCAGCGCGCAGGCCAGCCAGCGGGCGCACTCGCGCGGCCCGTACTCGGCGAACGGCGAGAACTCGCCCCACCCGGCCGGGCCCTCGATCAGCGCGCCCTCCCGGACCGCGACGCCGCGGAACCTGACGGGCATGCCGATGGCGAACGCGCGCACCGTGGGCAGCACCGCGCTGAGCCGCCGGGCGGCGCTGGCTTCCCGCTCAGCGGGCGCGGCCTGGCCGGCCCGGGTGGCCTCGCCGGTCACGGCCGCCGCGGCAGCCTGGCGAGCTCAGGTGCCCGCCCCGGCCGGGCGTCCTGGCCCTCGCGCTGGTGCTCGTCCTGGTGCTCGCCTGAGCTGTAGAGCATGCTCGCTTCGCCGGCGAACTGCTGCATACCGGCCGCGCCGTCGGTGACCGCGTTCAGCGCGCTCTTGAGCAGCCGCAGCGCCATCGGCGACTTGGCCAGCAGCTCCCTGGCCCAGCTGACTGTCTCCGCCTCCAGGTCCGCGGCCGGCACCACGGCGTTGACCAGCCCCATCGCCAGCGCGTCGGCGGCGCTGTAGCGGCGGCACAGGTACCAGATCTCGCGTGCCCGCTTCAGCCCGACGGTGGCGGCCAGCAGCCAGGTCCCGTACCCGGCGTCGAACGACCCGACGGTCGGGCCGGTCTGCCCGAACACCGCGTCGTCGGCCGCGATGGTCAGGTCGCAGCACACGTGCAGGACGTGCCCGCCGCCGGTCGCCTGCCCGGCGACCATCGCGATCACCGGCTTGGGCGTGCGGCGGATCTGCACCTGCAGGTCGAGCACGTTGAGCCGGCTGACGCCGTGACTGTGCCGGTAGTCGTCGCCGCCGCGGCCCCGCTGCTCAGCGCCGGTGCAGAAGGCCTGGCCGCCGGCCCCGGTCAGGATGATCACGCCGACCGACGGGTCCTGGCTCGCGGCGGTGAACGCCGCGGACAGCTCGAACAGGGTGGTCGGCCGGAACGCGTTGCCCGCCTTGGGCCGGTTGATGGTGATCTTGGCGATTCCCTCGGCGGTCTCGTAGATGATGTCGCGGTAGCCGCCTGCGCCGGGCGGCCCCGATCGCTGCCAGTCGATCACGTCAGGTCCTCTCGCCGGCCGCGTCGTCTGCCCGGTTAACCTTACGACCGTGAGCGCCCGGCCCCTGCACGCGGTCCTGCTGCCGCCGGGCGGGCCGGGCTGGCCGCTGGCCCGGCTGCTGCCCGCCGCGCTGGATGGCACCGGGCCGGCCATCATGCCGCTGGACGGCGGCCTGCCCCCGGCCAGGCTCGCCGCCCTGCTGGACGCGCTGCGGCCCGGTGCCGTGCAAACCCCCGGCCAGGCCGAACGCGATGACCCCCGATGGCGCCCCCGCCAGGCCGGACCCGGCGTCGAGCCCGACATCGCCGTCGTTGTCGTGACATCTGGCTCTACCGGCCAGCCCAAGGGGGTGCAGCTCAGCGCGGCCGCGCTGATCGCATCGGCCCGGGCGTCGGTGCGCCGGATCGGGGCCGGCCCGGGGGCCCGCTGGCTGGCCTGCCTGCCCGCGTTCCACATCGCCGGGCTGCAGGTGCTGGTCAGGTCGCTGCTGGCGGGGACCGAGCCGGCGCCGTGCGGCCAGCTGGACCCGGCCGCGGTCGCCGCCCACCCCGGCGCCTTCGTGTCGGTGGTGCCGACGCAGCTGCGGCGGCTGACCGAAGCGGGCGCGGACCTGTCCGCGCTGGCGGCGATCCTGCTCGGCGGCGCGGCGGTGCCGCCAGGACTGCTGGACGCCGCGGCGGCGGCAGGCGGGCGGGTGGTGACCACCTACGGGTTGAGCGAGACATGCGGCGGCTGCGTGTACGACGGGGTACCACTTGACGGGGTTCGCGCCCGTATCGGCGCTGACGGGCGGATCCGGATTGCCGGGCCTGTCCTGTTCTCGGGCTACCGGCTGCGGCCGGAGGAGACCGCGCGCGCCTTCGACGACGGCTGGTTCGTCACCTCCGACCTGGGCTCGGCCGGCCCCGGCGGGGTGCTGGAGGTCCGCGGCCGGGCCGACGACATGATCAACACCGGCGGGGCGAAGGTGGCCGCGGCCGCGGTCGAGGCGGCGCTGGCCAGCTGCCCGGGGGTGGCCGAGGTGGCGGTGATCGGGGTGCCGGACGAGGAGTGGGGGCAGCTGGTTACCGCGATCGTGGTCCCGGCCGACCCGGGGCGGCCGCCCGAGCTGGCGCAGCTGCGCTCGCACGTGCGGGACCGGCTCGGCGGCAAGGCCGCGCCCCGGCAGCTGCGGCTGGTGGCCTCGCTGCCGCTGCTGGCGACCGGGAAGCCGGACCGGGAGGCACTTCGCGCTCTGGGCTGATCCGTGACATGCTGGCGTCATATGCGCGCATGATTTCCGGGCAGCTCGCAAGCGCACGGCACTCGCGCGGGAACATTTGGCCGCGCTGAGCGTTACTAGATAGTGCCCGCGCTGCACAATACCAAGTGCCGCGGGCCCCCGGCTACCATCAGCGCCGCAGGGCGCGATGTTCGAGCGCATGTGCGGTATGCGCCGCGAAAGGGAGGTGTCTCATGCCGAGGACAGCGGCAGCCAGGTCGCGGAGACACCAGGACGAGGCGAGCATGATCCGCGTGGACGAGCTGATCCAGCGCGGCCGCGGCCAGGGCCAGCTGTCGCTGCCTGAGCTGCGTGCCGCCTTCGAGGATGCCCGGATCCCGCCCGCGGAGGCACGTTCGATCCTGCGTGAGCTCACCGAGGCCGGCGTGCAGCTGGGCAAGGACCAGGCCGGCGGGACCCGCCGCGGCGACCAGGCCGGCGGCCGGGACGAGCCCGCGGACGGCGCGGACGTGATCGGGCTGGACGCGCTGGACGGGGCCGCCGCCGAGGCGTCCGCGCTGACCAGCGCCGCCGCCAGCGAGCTGGCCGAGGCTGACCTGGACGACCAGACGTCGGTGATGGGCGACTCGGTCCACACCTACCTGAAGTCGATCGGCCGGACCAGCCTGCTGACCGCCGAGCAGGAAGTGGACCTGGCCAAGCGGATCGAGGCCGGGCTGTTCGCCGAGCACAAGCTGGAGACCGAGCCGGCGCTGTCCAAGAGGTACCGCAGGGACCTGGAGGCGGTGGCCGACGACGGCCGCCGGGCCAAGGCGCACATGCTGGAGGCCAACCTGCGGCTGGTGGTGTCGGTCGCGAAGAAGTACAGCGACCGCGGCCTGTCCCTGCTCGACGTGGTCCAGGAGGGCAACCTGGGCCTGATCAGGGCGGTCGAGAAGTTCGACTACAGCAAGGGCTACAAGTTCTCCACCTACGCCATGTGGTGGATCCGGCAGGCCATCCAGCGCGGCTTCGCCGACTCGGCCCGCACCATCCGGCTGCCCGTGCACGTGCTTGAGATGCTGAGCAAGCTGAGCCGGGTCGAGCGCGACATGCACCAGCGGCTGGGCCGCGAGCCGACGCCGGAGGAGCTGGCGGTCGAGCTGGACCGGACCCCGGACCAGATCGAAGAGCTGCTGCGCACCAGCAGGCAGCCGATCAGCCTGGACTCCACCATCGGCGAGGACGGCGAGACCAGCATCGGCGACCTGATCGAGGACGTGGACGCGCCCGAGGCATCGGAGCTGGTGGACCGGCAGCTGATGGCCGATCAGCTGCGGCACGCGCTGGACGCGCTGACCCCGCGTGAGGCGACGATCATGGCGATGCGGTTCGGGCTGTATGACGGCAACCCGCACACCCTGGACGAGATCGGCAAGGCGCTGGGACTGACCAGGGAGCGGATCCGGCAGCTGGAGAAGCAGTCGCTGTCCAAGCTGCGTCACCCCAGCCGCGCCCAGCCGCTGCTGGACTACGCCAGCTGACCGGCTAGCGTCGCTGGCGCGCGAGCGCCGCAGGCACCGCGAACCCGCCAGCCCGACCGGGCCCGGCCTCCCGCCGGGCCCGGTCTGGTGTTTCCTGGCGGCGGCGCGCGGCCGGCGATGATCGCGCCGTCCTTCCGGCCCGGCGGCTAGTTTGCGGCGGGCCGGGCGCGCGGGCCGGGCGAGGCCAGGTAGGGTGCCCGGGTGAGTGTCCAGGTAGAAGTTCTCCGTGAGGTGACCGGCGAGACGCTGGCGGCGTTCGCCCGGCTGCTCCCCCAGCTGTCCAGGTCAGCGTCGCCGCTGACCGAGGCCGGGCTGGCCGCGATCGTGGACTGCCCGGCCAACACCGTGCTGGTGTCCCGGTCGGCGGGCGAGATCAACGGCACGCTGACGCTGGTCATGTTCCCGATCCCGACCGGGCTGCGGGCCTGGATCGAGGATGTGGTGGTGGACCAGTCAGCCCGCGGCCAGGGCGCCGGGGCGGCGCTGACGGTGCAGGCGCTCCGGATCGCCAGGGAAGCCGGCGCCCGGACCGTCGACCTGACCTCCCGCCCGTCCCGGCAGGCCGCTGGCCGGCTCTATGAGAAGGTCGGGTTCACCGAGCGCGAGTCCCGGCTGTACCGGTTCGACTTCGCGCGGGCGCAGGTCCCGGCCAGCTAGTGCCCTGAGTCACCGGGGCACAGATGATCGCCCGCGGCCCGACCCTCGCCGGCGACGGCGACGTGCCCACCGGCAGCGTGCACATCGTCGAACTGCCCGGGCCTTCTGCGGCCCGCGCCATCCTGACCCCGGGCCGGTACGCCGCCATCGAGGTGCACGGCTGGCAATTCGGCGGGCGTCCGTCATGATCGCCAGGGAATTCATGCCCGTGGGACGCTAGCGGCCGAGTTCGCCGACCGCGGCGAGCAGCCTGTCCACCTCGGACCGGTCGTTGTAGTGCACCAGGCCGGCCCGCACCGCGCTGCCTGAGTCCCTGATGCCCAGCGCCCCGGTCAGCTCCCACGCGTAGTTGTGCCCGTTCCACACGTTGATCCGCCGGCTGGCCAGGTGCGCGGCGACCTGCCGCGGCGTCTGCCCGGCCACGGTGAAGTAGGAGGTCGCCGTCCGCCGCGCGGCCTTGCCGTAGGTGGTGACGTGCTCCATCGCCTCGAGCCCGCCCAGCAGCACCGCGAACAGTTCCTGCTCGTGCGCCTGCGCCGCGGTCATCGCGGCGGTCAGCCGCTGCCGCCGCGGCCGGCCGGGCGGCTCGCCGGCCAGCCCGGCGAGGTGGTCGACGGCGGCGGTCGCGCCGGCCAGGTCGGCGAACGGGAGCGTGCCCCACTCGAACCGCTCGGGTACCGAGTCCGGGGATGGCCGCAGCTTGTCCGGCGTCAGGGTGTCCAGCAGCGCCGGGTCGGCGACCACCGCGCCGATGTGCGGGCCGCACCACTTGTAGGCGCTGGTCGCGTAGAAGTCCGCGCCGAGCTCGCCGACGCCGGCCGGCCCGTGCGGGGTGGCGTGCACCCCGTCGACGTAGCTGAGCGCGCCCGCGGCCCTGGCCGCGGCGGTGATCGCGGCCACGTCCGGCCGGGTGCCGAGCACGTTGCTGGCCGCGGTCACCGCGACCACCCGGGTCCGCTCGCTGATCAGGTCGCTGAACTGCGCGGTGTCCAGGTCACCGGTCGCCGGGTCCACCTCGGCCCACCGGACGGTGGCGCCGGCCCTGGCCGCGGCCTGCAGCCACGGCGCGACGTTGGCGTCGTGGTCGAGCCGGGTGACGACGACCTCGTCACCGGGCCGCCACCGGGCGGCGAGGCTGGCCGCGATCCGGTAGGTGAGCGTGGTCATGTTCGGGCCGAGGATCACCC
>DATBGO010000378.1:0-2736 GCA_036558005.1 Streptosporangiaceae bacterium
CATGGTCAGCGCCGTGGCCACCAGGGCCAGCGCCGCGAACGGCCGCCAGCGGGGCGACGGCAGCCTGCCCGTCGGGAACAGCAGCAGCATGAAGCCCACGCCCATGAAGATCGGGACGAAGCTCCACTCGGCCACCAGTCCCGCCAGCGGGGGCCCAGGAAGAGTGCCGGGATGCGTCACACCCAGAACCGCGTAAGCCGACCCGAACAACATGACCGCAGTGCAGGCTCCGGTACCGAGCAGGAACCAGCCGATCACATTGCCCGCGCGGCGGATGACCAGCACCCCCAGCGTGGCGTACAGGACCGCCGCCGGCGCCGCGGCGAGGTTCGAGACCGCGTCCCTGGTCAGCATCTCGTTCCAGCCCAGGATGGTCAGAACCGGCGCCGCCAGCGACAGCGCCGTGGTCGCGGCCCAGAGTACGGCGGTGGCCCGCCGGGAGCGGCTCACCTGTGCCGCCGTGATGTCGCGTACAGGAAGCCGGCGATGCCGATGACGAGCAGCCCGTCCAGGGCGTGCAGGCCGCCGAACAGCGCGGTGTTGCCGGCCAGCCCGGCGAGGAGGCTCTGCAGCAGGGAGGTCTGCACGACCAGCACGCCGCACAGGACGACCGGCCATACGCCGGCCCGGGCGATCAGGGCCAGGACGAGGATGATGATCGCGACCCCGGCCAGGGTGAAGCCGAGGGTCTTGTGCGCGTCGAACGCGCTGGTCCCGCCGGCCACGTCGTGGTCGCCGAAGCTGAACACGCCCAGGCCGGCCAGGAAGATCTGTCCGCACCCGGCCAGCAGGAAGGCCAGCACCACCCAGTGGTAGAGACGGAAGGCAACGCCGCGGCGCGTGACCCCGCCGGCTCGCGTGGTCGTGGCTGCTTCCGGGACGGCAGGACGGGCGCGATGGTCAACGGGCTGCTGTCCCGGCGTGCTTGATGTCTCGGTCACGTGTCCCCCTCCTGACCCCGACGGCAGGCCTACGCTGCGAACGTAGGCCGGCGGCGCCGCGCCGGAACACGGTGCTGACCGCAGAGCCGGGGTGAGGCTGGCCGCAGCCCCGGTTGCGGTCTTCCACCTTCCCCAGCTGGATCCGGCCAGGTCACACTGGGGCTATGCGTCCGGTCAGCGCGGTGCTCGCGGTCCTCGGTGGCTGCGCGCTGGTCGCCGCGGTCGCGATGCAACTGGCCCGCGACCCGGCCGGCGCGGGCTGGGTCCTGGTGGGGCCGGGGCCCTTCTACGCGGTCGGGCTGGTCTGGGTGCTCCGCAGGCCAGGCCAGCGCGTCGCGGTCTGGCTGCTCGCGTGCGGAACGGCGTTCCTGCTGGACGTCTGCGTCGGCGACGCTGTGCTGCCGTTGCTGGACGGCATGTCGTATGCCTGGGTGGTCTGGCTGATAGGGGCGTGGGCCAACACCGGAAGTTCGGTGACGGGGATCGGCCTGATCGGGCTGTTCCCGGCGGGTGTGCCGCAGCGGGCGGCCGAACGGTGGGCGCTGCGGATCGTGGCCACCGTGGCGGTGCTGCTGCCGGTGCTGTTCTTGCTGAGTAACCCCACGGCACCCAGGGATACGTTCCCCGGCACCGCGGGGCCGGGCGTCGCCAGCCCGCTGTTTCTGCCCGCGCTCCACCCGGTGGGGTCGGCCGTGGCCGGGCTGTATTACAGCTTTGCCGCCTGGACGGTGCTCGCTGTGATCATGCTGTACCTGCGCTACCGGCGGTCACTTCCTGACGACCGGCGCCGGATCCGCTGGCTGCTGGCCGGCGCGATGGGCGCGCTGGTGTCCGCGGCCGCGATCTTCGCGGTGGCCCTGTCGCTCAGCGCCAGCTTCTTCGCTCTCGCCGTCATCCAGGTTCTCTGGGTGCTGCTGCTGGTCTTCGTCCTCGGCTCGCTGATCGCCGCCACGTCCCAGGACGGGCTTCTGGGCATTGACCGGTCGGCCCGCAGGTCCCTGGTCTACAGGACCCTGTGGGTGATGATCGCGGTGGCCTATGTGACCGCGGCGGCCGCGCTGGGGTTGCTGGCCAGCCGTTTCCTGCCGGTCGGGCCGGCGGTGCTGCTGGCCGTGGGCGCAACGCTGCTGTTCCAGCCCGCGCAGCGCAAGCTCGAGCGGCTGGCCGACCGCTGGGTGTTCGGGGCGCGGCTCGACGGCTACGAGGTGCTCACCCGCTTCGGGTCGATGCTGGAAACGTCGCCTGGCCCGGCCGACCTGCTGCCCAGGCTCGCGGTCGCGATCAGGGACGGGCTCGCCCTGCAGTGGGCCCGGGTGCGCCTGGACGTCGCCGCCTCGGCCGAGATGCCCACGGCCGGCGCGGCCGGGATCGCGCTGGACGACCCTGTCCAGCCAGCGCTCGTCGTGCCGCTCACGCACGCCGGTTCGGTGCTCGGGCGGATCGAGTGCGGCGAGCGCCGGGACGGGCCGCTGCTCGATGAGGACCGGCGTCTGCTGGCCGACCTGGCCGGCCAGGCCGCCACGGCCGCGCGCAACCTGCACCTGACCGCGGAGCTGAGCGACCGCCTGGACGTGATCCGGAGGCAGGCCGCGGAGCTGACCGCGTCGCGCGCCCGGGTGGCACAGACCCAGGACGCGGAGCGCCAGCGCATCCAGCGGGACCTGCACGACGGCATCCAGCAGGATGTGGTGGCCCTGACGGCCAAGCTGGCCCTGGCCCGCGAGCGGCTCCGCCGGGGCGATCAGCGGGCCGACGAGCCGCTGGCCGAGCTCCAGCATGACCTGGGCGATCTTCT
>DATBGO010000379.1:0-2032 GCA_036558005.1 Streptosporangiaceae bacterium
CGGTCGTCCCGGCCGACGCGCTGGCCAGTCTGCTGCTGACCGCCGGAGTGCCCGCCAGCCAGATCCCGCCGGGCGGGCGGCACGGTGGCGCGACCAGATGACCGGGAAGAAGATCTTGCTGGTGCTCGATGACGCGGCCGGGCACGAGCAGGTGCGGCCGCTGTTGCCGGGCACGCCGGGCAGCCTGGTGCTAATCACCAGCCGGCGTCGCCTGGCCGCGCTGGAGGACGCCGCGGTGGTCAGCCTGGACACCCTGGCCCCGGGCGAGGCGGCCGGGCTGCTGGCCCGGCTGGCCGGGCGGGCGGACGTGACCGCCAGTGATGCCGGGGTGGGCGAGTTGGCGGGCCTGTGCGGGTACCTGCCGCTGGCGATCGGGATGGCCGGCCGGCAGCTGGCCCACCACCCGGCCTGGACCGCCGCGGGCCTGGCCGCTGAGCTGGCCGCGGCCCGCGACCGGCTGGAGCTGATGGCGGCCGAGAACCTGTCGGTGGCGGCCGCGTTCGGCCTGTCCTACCACGACCTGGACGACGGCCAGCAGCGGCTTTTCCGCCGCCTGGGCTTGCACCCCGGTCCCGACATCGACGCCTACGCCGCCGCCGCCCTCGACGGCACCACCCTGGACGCTGCCCGCCGCGGCCTGGAGGCCCTCTACGATCAGCACCTGATCACCGAGCCCGCCCGCGGCCGGTACCGGTTCCATGACCTGATCCGCGAGCACGCCCGCACCCTCGCCGCCGCCGGCGATCCCGACGACTCCGATGCTGCGGCCACCCGGCTGCTGGACTACTACCTGCACACCGCCAAGGCCGCAGGCCGGCACATCCCCTCGTGGACGAATGCCGAAGGCCCGGCGCCGCCGGGCCGCCCACCGACGGGGGCGCCGCCGGTCTCCACCTTCCGGCAGGCGGCCGCGTGGCTGGAGGCCGAGCGTGCCAACCTGCACGCGGCCGCCGGCCACGCCGCCGCCACCGCACGGCCCCGGTACGCCGTGCTGATCCCGGCCGCGATGGACGGCTTCCTGCAGACCCGGGGCCACTGGGATCAGGGCCTCGTGCTGCACCAGGGCGCGCTGGCCGCCGCCCGCCGGGCGGGGGACCGGGCCGGGCAGGCCCGCGCGCTGATGCTGCTGAGCCCCATGCAAGCCATGACCGAAGACACCCCAGCCGCCGCCGCCAGCGCGGCCCGGGCCCTGCAGCTGTACCGCGAGCTCGGCGACCGGACAGGGCAGGCAGCCGCGCTCACCATGATCGGCGTCCTGCACCAGGCCGCCGACGACTACCCGGCCGCCGCCGCCGAGCTGCGCCAGGCGCTGGAGCTGTTCCGCGGCCTTGGCCACCGGCGCGGGCAAGGCGATGCCCTCCACTACCTGGGCAGGATGCACCGCTATACCGGCGACTACCCGGCCGCCGCCGCCAGCCACCGGCAGGCGCTAGAACTCTACAGCGACACCGGTTACCGGTCCGGCCAGGCCAAGGCCCTCATGGAGCTCGGTGCCGTGCAGCAGCTGGCCGGGGACTACCCGGCCGCCCTTACCTCCTTGCGGCAGGCCCTGGCGCTGAGCCGCGACCTGGGCGAGTGCCTCGGGCAGGCGCAGGTTCTCTTCGATCTCGCCGCGGTGCAGCGGCTCAGTGGGGACTACCGGGCCGCCGCTGCCAGCAGCCAGCAGGCCCTCAGCCTGTTCCGCGACGTGCACTCCAGCGAGGCGGCCTACGCGCTCAACGAGCTCGGCCTGGTGCAGCAGCTGACCGGCGACTACCCGGCCGCCGCCGCCAGCCACCAGCAGGCCCTGGCGCTGTGCCGCGACGTCGGTAACCGGCTCGGCCAGGCCGGAACTCTGAACTGCCTCGGTGAGCTAGCCTCCCGGACCGCCGATGGCCGCCAGGCCCGCGACCACCACGCCCAGGCGCTGGCCATCGCCCGCGACCTCGGCACGCCCCCAGAGGAAGCACGGGCCCTGGAAGGCATCGGCCGCAGCCACCTCCGCGACGGCAACCCCACCCAAGCCGCCGCCCCCCTGCGCGATGCGCTCGCG
>DATBGO010000380.1:0-4884 GCA_036558005.1 Streptosporangiaceae bacterium
GCGGCGCGGCCGCCGCCGGGTCCGCGGGCGCCGCCGGGTGCTGGGCGGCCAGCACCTCCTCGGCCACCGCCCGCATCGTCATCCGCCGGTCCATCGAGGTCTTCTGGATCCACCGGAACGCCTCGGCCTCGGTGACGCCGCGCTCGGCCTGCAGGATGCCCTTGGCCCGGTCCAGCAGCTTGCGCACCTCCAGCCGCTCGCGCAGGCTGCCGACCTCGGCCTCAAGCGCCGAGATCTCCTGGAACCTGCTCTTGGCGATCTCGATGGCCGGGATGAGGTCAGCCTTGGTGAACGGCTTGACCAGGTAGGCCATCGCGCCGGCGTCCCTGGCCCGCTTCACCAGGTCGCTCTGCGAGAACGCGGTGAGGATCACCACCGGGGCCAGGTGCTGAGCGGTGATCCGCTCGGCAGCCGAGACCCCGTCGAGTACCGGCATCTTGATATCCATGATCACCAGGTCGGGCCGGAGGCTCTCGGTCAGCTCGACGGCGGCCTCGCCGTCGGCCGCCTCGCCGGCTACCACGTAGCCGTCTTCCTCCAGCATTTCCTTGAGATCAAGACGAATCAGCGCCTCATCCTCGGCGATTACGACGCGAAAAGGGGTCTGGCTCACGCGCTGAGCGTACCTAACCCGGTACATTGACGTTGGCCGCACCTGCCCAGGTAAGCCGGCCGCCCGCCCCGGTAGACCAACAGGCAGAGTCCGCGGTCTCAAACACCGTGCAGTGTGGGTTCGACTCCCACCCGGGGCACCGCCCCTGCGGCCTGGGTGGGTTCTACCCCCCGCACAAGCACCGCACCTCAGGTCCGCCGTGCCGGGCCGGCCGCCGCGGCGACCGCGGGCCCGGCCGCCGGGCCGGTCCCCGGTGCCGGGCCGAGCCCGTCAGGTCCCTTCTTTTCCCTGGTCAGGTACAGGTAACTGAGCGCGCAGCCGAGGACGACGATCATCACCGCCTGCTCGGCGCGCAGCCCGAGCAGGTGCTGGGCGTAGCCGATCTGCAGTTGCTGGGTGAACAGCGAGCCGGTCGCCTGCAGCGCCGCGTACACCGCGAACACCCGGTCGCCGCTGAGCAGGAACCGGCGGGCCGCCAGGATCACCATCACCCCGGTCAGCACGTCCCAGACCGACTGGTACAGGAACGTCGGCGCGAATGTGGTGAAGTTCTCGTACCCGGTCACCCGGTGCTCGGGCGAGATCTCCACCGCCCACCAGGCGCCCGACGGCCGGCCGTAGGATTCCTGGGCGAACCAGCTGCCCCAGCAGATGACCGCGGCGGCGAACGCCAGTCCGGGCGCGACCGCTCCCGCCACCGGGCCTGCCGCCGCCCCGGCCCGGCGGCAGCCGAGCCAGGCCGCGAGCGCCCCGGCGGCCACCGCGCCGGGCAGGCCGAACGGGCCGTCCCAGAACCGCAGGACGTTCGCCCAGTCATGGCCGGCGCCGAAATACAGCTGGTAGCTGATCAGCACGCCGTACAGCCGGCCTCCGGCCAGCCCGGACGGCACCGCCCACGCCGCCAGGTCCAGGATCAGGCCGGGCCGGCCGCCGATCAGCCGGTACCGCCATTCGCCGGACCACAGGCAGAGGAGGATGCCGGCGATGACGCACAGCGCGTACCCGCGGACCGGGATCAGGCCGATATGCCACAGGCCGCGGCCTGGGCTCGGAATGAAAGCGGCTGGCATGATCTGTGACGTTACCGTGGCGAGGGTGCCGGTTGGCGCGGTTCGGCCCGGCCGCGGCCGGCCCGCCCGCTAGCGCAGCGGCCGGGCGGTCGGCGCGATCGCGGTGGGCAGTGCGGTCGCGCCGCTGAGGTACCGGTCCGCCGCGGCCGCCGCCGACCGGCCCTCGGCGATCGCCCAGACGATCAGCGACTGGCCGCGCCCCATGTCACCGGCCACGTACACGCCGGGCGCCCCGGTCGCCGCGTACCCCCCGTCCCTGGCGACGTTGCCGCGCTCGTCCAGGGTCACGCCGAGATCGTCCAGCAGCGGCCCGGGCTCGGCCCCGGTGAAGCCCATGGCCAGCAGCACCAGGTCACAGGGCAGTTCCCGCTCGGTGCCGGGCAGCGGAGGGAACCCGTCGGCGGCCGGCCCCACCCTGGTCAGCCGCAGCGCCCTGACCCGGCCGGCCTGGTCGCCGAGGAATTCCCGCGTGCTGACCGCGTAGGCGCGCTCGCCGCCCTCCTCGTGCGCGCTGGACACCCGGTAGATCATCGGGTAGGTGGGCCACGGCTGGCTGGCCGGGCGGCGCGGCGGCGGCTCGGGCATGATCTCCAGCTGGGTGACCGACGCCGCGCCCTGCCGCAGCGCGGTGCCCAGGCAGTCGGCGCCGGTGTCGCCGCCGCCGATGATCACCACCTGCCGCCCGCGGGCCGAGATGGCGGGCTCGGTGCGGCCGCGGACCGCGCGGTTGGAGGCCGGCAGGTACTCCATCGCCTGGTGCACGCCGGCCAGCCCGGCGCCGGGCACCGGCAGGCTCCTGGGCACGGTGGCGCCGCCGGCCAGCACGACCGCGTCGAAGCCGGCCCGCAGCTGCGCCGCGGTCAGGTCCGTGCCTGCCCGCACGCCGCAGCGGAACACCGTCCCCTCGGCCCGCATCTGCGCCAGCCGCCGGTCCAGGTGCCGCTTCTCCAGCTTGAACTCGGGGATGCCGAACCGCAGCAGCCCGCCGGGCTGCTCGGCCCGCTCGAACACGGTCACCGCGTGTCCGGCCCTGGTGAGCTGCTGCGCGGCGGCCAGCCCGGCCGGGCCGGAGCCGATCACCGCGACCGGCCGCCCGGCCGCGACCGCCGCGGCCTGCGGCGGGGCCGGCGCCACCCAGCCAGCGGCGAACGCCCGGTCGATGATCGCCACCTCGACCTGCTTGATCGCCACCGGGTCGGAGTTGATGCCGAGCACGCACGCGCTCTCGCACGGCGCCGGGCACAGCCGCCCGGTGAACTCGGGGAAGTTGTTGGTGGCGTGCAGCCGTTCCGCCGCGTCCCGCCAGTCCCGCTGCCAGACCAGGTCGTTCCACTCCGGGATCAGGTTGCCCAGCGGGCAGCCCTGGTGGCAGAACGGGATCCCGCAGTCCATGCACCGCCCGGCCTGCCGTTCCAGCTCGGCGCCGGGGAAGTCGGCGTAGACCTCGCGCCAGTCCTGGATCCGGACGTCCACCGGGCGGCGCGGCGCGGTCCGGCGCGGGGCGGCGAGGAAGCCCTTCGGGTCTGCCATCGTGACCTCCCCGCTCAGCCCTGCGCCGCGGCCATCACGGCCTCGTTCACGTCCAGCCCCTCGCGCTCGGCCCGCCGGGTGGCGGCCAGGACCCGCTTGTAGTCGGCCGGGACCACCATGGCGAACCGGGGCACCGCGGCCTCCCAGTCGTCGAGCAGCCAGGCTGCCACCGTGGAGCCGGTCTCGGTCAGATGGCGTTCCAGCAGGGCTTTCAGGAACGCCGCGTCGGTGCCGGTCAGCCTCTCCAGGTCGGCCATGCTGGTGTTGACCCGGCGCGGCTCCGGGTCGAGCAGGTAGGCCAGGCCGCCGGACATCCCGGCGGCGAAGTTGCGGCCGACCGGGCCGAGCACCGCGACCCGGCCGCCGGTCATGTACTCACAGCCGTGGTCGCCGGTGCCCTCGGCGACCGCGATGGCGCCGGAGTTGCGCACGCAGAACCGCTCGCCGACCACGCCGCGCAGGAACATCTCGCCGCTGGTCGCGCCGTAGCCGATCACGTTGCCCGCGATGATCTGGTCCTGCGCGGTGAACGTGGCGGCCGGGTCGGGCGCGGCGATGATCCGCCCGCCGGACAGTCCCTTGCCCAGGTAGTCGTTGGCGTCGCCGGCCAGCCGCAGGGTGATCCCGCGGGGCAGGAACGCGCCCATCGACTGCCCGGCCGACCCGCGCAGGCTGATGTCGATGGTGTCATCGGGCAGCCCCGCGCCGCCCCACCGCCGGGTCAGTTCCGAGCCGAGCATGGTGCCGATGGTCCGGTTGACGTTCTTGACCGGAAGCTCCAGCCGGACCGGGCGCCCGTCCCGCAGCGCTCCCTCGGCGAGCGCGATGAGGGTGTTGTCCAGCGCCTTGTCCAGCCCGTGGTCCTGGGCGGCGACCTGCCGCCTGGCCGCGCCCTGGGGCAGCCCGGGCACGTGCAGCACCGGGGCCAGGTCCAGCCCGGCCGCCTTCCAGCGCTCGATCGCGGCGCTGGTCTCCAGCAGCTCGGCCTGGCCGACCGCCTCGGCCAGGGTGCGGAACCCGAGCCTGGCCAGGTACTCGCGGACCTCCTGGGCGAGGAACTCGAAGAAGCTGACGACGAACTCGGGCTTCCCGTCGAACCGCTGCCGCAGCTGCGGGTTCTGGGTGGCCACTCCGACCGGGCAGGTGTCCAGGTGGCAGACCCGCATCAGCACGCAGCCCGCCACCACCAGCGGCGCGGTCGCGAAGCCGAACTCCTCGGCGCCCAGCAGCGCCGCGACGATCACGTCCCTGCCGGTCTTCAGCTGCCCGTCGACCTGCACGACGATCCGGTCCCGCAGCCGGTTGGCCAGCAGCGTCTGCTGGGTCTCGGCCAGACCGAGCTCCCACGGCGCGCCCGCGTGCTTGATGCTGGTCAGCGGGGAGGCCCCGGTGCCGCCGTCGTGGCCGGAGATCAGCACCACGTCGGCGTGCGCCTTGGACACCCCGGCGGCCACGGTGCCGACGCCGACCTCGGCGACCAGCTTGACGTGCACCCGGGCCGCCGGGTTGGCGTTCTTCAGGTCGTGGATGAGCTGGGCCAGGTCCTCGATCGAGTAGATGTCGTGGTGCGGCGGCGGCGAGATCAGGCCGACGCCGGGCGTGGAGTACCGCGTCTTGGCGATCCACGGGTACACCTTGTGCCCGGGCAGCTGGCCGCCCTCGCCGGGCTTG
>DATBGO010000381.1:0-28663 GCA_036558005.1 Streptosporangiaceae bacterium
GGCCGGCGCCGCCCGGCGGGGAACCGGGCGGCGCCGGCCGTTTCTTAGCACGTGCAGGTGCTCCGGTAAATGCGCGTGCGCGTGCACGTGCATCGGCTACGATGCGGTACGCCGCGACCGCCTGCGCGATGGGACCAGGGAGATAACGAAATGCCCGAGACCGATAACGCCAAGCTGACCGCTGACCTGGCCGGCGCAGCGTGGCGCAAGAGCCAGCGCAGCAACTCCCAGGGGGCCTGCGTCGAACTGGCCGGGCTGCCGGGCGGGGCGGTAGCCGTCCGCAATTCCCGGTTCCCTGCCGGGCCCGCCCTCATCTACACCCAGGCTGAGATCGACGCGTTCATCCGCGGGGTCAAGGACGGGGAGTTCGACGACCTGCTGAGCTAGCCCTCGCGCAGTAAGGCCCAGACGACCTTGCCGCCGGCCTCCAGCGGCCGCCAGCCCCACCGCAGGCTGCAGGCCGCCACCACGTGCAGGCCGCGGCCGCACTCCGCGTCCGTCCCGGCCGGGCCCAGCACCGGCATCTGGCCGCCCGGATCGGTGACCATGCAGGTCACAAACGGCACCTGAGCTAGTAATCTCAGGCCTACCGGGTATTCCTCCAGGGCCCGCCGAGCGGAGAGCACACCATGCCGGATCGCATTGGTCACCAGCTCGGAGACGACGAGTTCGGCCTGATCGCTCAGCCCGGCCAGGCCCCAGCCGCCCAGCGTCGCCCTGGTGAAGCCGCGGCTGACCCGGACCGACTCCAGCCCGGGGCGAAGCGGGCATTCTGCCGCTGGCCGGGCCAGCAGCAGCAGGTCTGGGTTGCCTGTCACCGGTTAGCGCCTTCTCTCGCCGCGCTGGAGGGCACCCGTCATCATCTCCCGGGTATCTTGCAGGCGCAAGGCCCGATGCACGTGCACCGCGCAACTGCGCGCGCACGCGCGGGCGGGACACCGGCGGGCGGGAGTGCCAGGTGATCTCTATCCAGCATGGCGGCAGTCCCACGGTCCTGCGGATCTTGCTCGGCTCGCAATTGCGCAAGCTGCGCGAGGCCAGCGGGATCACCAGGGACAAGGCCGGCTACCTGATCCGGGCCTCGGAATCAAAGATCAGCCGGATGGAGCTGGGACGGGTCAGCTTCAAGGAGCGCGACGTCATCGACCTGCTGGTGATGTACGGCGTCGAGG
This sequence comes from Streptosporangiaceae bacterium, assembly GCA_036558005.1. Classification (GTDB taxonomy): domain Bacteria; phylum Actinomycetota; class Actinomycetes; order Streptosporangiales; family Streptosporangiaceae; genus DATBGO01. The sequence goes on from DATBGO010000381.1 coordinate 1,173, forward strand.
ACGAGGACGAGCGGGCCGCCCTGGTCGCGCTGGCCAGGGAGGCCAACTCGCCCGGCTGGTGGCACCAGTATTCCGACGTGCTGCCGGACTGGTTCAGCGTGTACGTCGGCCTGGAGGAGGCGACCTCGCTGCTGCGGGTGTACGAACTGCAGTTCGTGCCCGGCCTGCTGCAGACGGCCGGCTACGCCAGGGCGGTGGTGGCCGGCGGCCAGTCAGGTGCCGCCGGGGCGGAGATCGAGCGCCGGGTTCAGCTGCGCGAGGCCCGGCAGGAACTGCTCGGCAAGCCCGGCGGGCCCCGGCTGTGGGCGGTCATCGACGAGGCGGCGCTGCGCCGCCCGATCGGCGGCCGCGAGGTGATGCGGGCACAACTCTCCCGGCTGATCGAGGCCACCGCGGAACCGGACGTGACCCTGCAGATCGTGCCGTTCGAGTCAGGCGGGCACGCCGCCGAGGGCGGCGCGTTCACGATCATGCGCTTCCCCGAGCCCGAACTGCCCGATATCGTCTATGTCGAGCAGCTGACCAGCGCTCTTTACCTCGACAAGCGTGAGGACGTCGAGAGATACAGCGAAGTGATGGAGAAGCTCAGCGTCGAGAGCGAGCCGCCGGAGCGCACCGCCGGCCTGCTCAGCCAGATAATGGCGAGGGACTTTTCCTGACGCTATCCGGCCGGCCGGGCGCCCGCCCGGCGCTGCGCGAACGGCCCCGGGCACCTGGCGGCAGCGGCCTGTACGGGGCGCCGCGGGCACCCTCGCGCAGATGCCGATCCCGCTGACAGGCGGCTGGCCGCAGATGATAGCAATGAGGGTGAAGAAGGGGTGATCGGATGAGCGGATCAGACAGCGTCGGCAGCGGCGACGGCGTGCTGCACGTCACGGACAGCAGGACCGGCCGGAGCTATGACGTCCCGATCTCGGCCGGCACGATCCGGGCCACGGATCTGCGCCAGATCAAGACCGCCGACGATGACGCTGGCCTGCTCTCCTATGACCCGGCATTCATGAACACCGCGAGCTGCCGCAGCGCGATCACCTATATCGACGGGGATCGCGGGATCTTGCGTTACCGCGGTTATCCGATCGAGGAACTAGCCGAGCGCTGCAACTTCCTCCAGGTGGCCTACCTGCTGCTCAACGGCGAGCTGCCGACGGCGGACCAGGAGCAGGAATGGGTCGAGGAGATCACCCACCACACGTTCGTGCACGAGAACATCAAGAAATTCATCGACGGCTTCCACCATGACGCCCACCCGATGGGCATGCTGGTCAGCACCGTCGGCGCGATGTCGACGTTCTACCCGGACGCCAAGTCGATCTTCGACGCGGACAAGCGCGGCAAGCAGGTGGTCCGGCTGCTGGCGAAGATGCCGACGCTCGCGGCGTTCGCCTACCGGCACGCGGTCGGCCTGCCCTACGTCTACCCCGACAACCAGCTGTCCTACGCCGGCAACTTCCTGAACATGATGTGGAAGACCACCGAGCTGAGCTACCGCCCTGACCCGGTCCTTGAGCACGCCCTGGACGTGCTGTTCATCCTGCACGCCGACCACGAGCAGAACTGCTCGGCCAACACCATGCGGGCGGTCGGCAGCGCGCACTCGGACCCGTATTCGGCCTCCGCCGCCGCGGCCGCCGCACTATACGGGCCGTTGCACGGCGGCGCCAATGAGCAGGTGCTCAAGATGCTCGACGACATCGGCGACATCGCCAATGTGCCCGAGTACATCGCCAGGGTTAAGCGCGGCGAACTGCGGCTGATGGGCTTCGGCCACCGGGTGTACAAGAACTTCGACCCGCGCGCGTCGATCATCAAGCAGATCGCCGACGAGGTGTTCAAGGTCACCGGCCGGAACCCGGCGCTGGACATCGCGCTGGAACTCGAGCGGATCGCGCTGGCCGACGAGTACTTCATCGACCACAAGCTGTACCCGAACGTGGACTTCTACTCCGGCATCATCTACCAGGCGATGGGCTTCCCGGTGGAGATGTTCCCGGTGCTGTTCGCGATCGGACGCACACCCGGCTGGCTGGCCCAGTGGGTGGAGGGCATCCTGGACGGCGAGCAGAAGATCTCCAGGCCCCGGCAGGTCTACGACGGCGCGAAGCTGCGTCACCTCAGCTAGCCGGGACGGCCGGCCGCCAGACCGTCACCCGCTTGCGGTCGGCGTCCTCCAGCGCACGCGGCACCGGCACGTCATAACTGGCCAGCGGCTCCAGCCGGGTCCTGGGCAGGTAGGCGCGGTCCGGGTCGCCGATCAGCACCACCCGGCCTGCCTGGCTGGCCCGGTACAGGAACCGCATCATCTGGCTGGTCATCGAGCGCTCGTAGCAGACGTCCCCGGCCACGATCACCTCGGCGCCCGGCCGCTCGCCGCCGGTCAGGCCGCCCCGCTCGGCCCTGATCGTGACCCCGTTGGCCCGCGCGTTGAGGCCGATCGCGGCGGCGGCGAACACGTCCACGTCCCTGGCCGTGACGAGCCTGGCCCCGGCCAGCGCGGCGGCGATCGCCACCAGGCCCGAGCCCGCCCCGACGTCCAGCACGCTCAGGCCGCGGACCGCCTCGGCGTGGTCGAGCAGGTACCGCGCGAGCGCCTGCCCGCCGGCCCAGGCGAACGCCCAGAACGGCGGCGGCAGGCTGACCGCGCCTAGCTCCTGCTCGGTGCGCTCCCAGACGCTGAACGGGTCGTCGGCCAGGTGCAGGCGGATCTCGGGCACCAACGGCACCTGGGTCAGCCGCGTGTGCGCCCGGACGAAACCCGCGGGACTCACGCCCGCCAGGATCTCACGCCGGCCAGGGCCCGGCCGGGGGCGGCCGGGTCAGTGCACGACGCAGCTGGCCGGGTGCGACGGGGCCGCGCGCGGGAATGCCTGCGCCAGCGCCCGCGCGATCAGCCGGGACCGGGCCCGGTACCCGGCGGAGGTGTAGTGGATCCCGTCGGAGATGAACCAGCGCCGCTTGGCTACCGACGCCCAGTCATACACCCGCATGTTCGGGTACCGGGCGCAGGCCCGCAGCAGCGCGGCGTTCCACTGCTTCATGTGGTGTTCCGCGTACGAGCCGCTAGACAGCAGCGAGATGACGTTCACCCACATCACCGGCTGCCCGTGCACCGCCGACATCATCGCCCTGATCCGGGCCGGCCTGCTGACCGCCGAGCCGACCACGACGTCGGCGGTGTCGTTGGTGCCGAGCGCGAGCACCCAGCAGCCGCGATAACCGGTCCGGATCAGCTTGGTGACCACCTGATGGGCGTTGCGCTGGCCAGGCAGCGTCTCCACGATCGACCGGGCACCGGAGATGTCCAGGTGCTCGACCCGCGCGCCGACCCGCTGGTACTGGGCGTGCAGGCGCTGCGAGCGGCGCGGCAGGTAGTCGGCCGAGACCATGCCCTCGGAGGTGGAGTCGCCGATGTGGGTCACGCTGGTGCAGGACGAGCCGGTCGCCGCGACCGGCGCGGTGGCCGCCTGGCTGCCCGCCGCGCCCGCCTGTCCGCCGGCCGCCGGCCCGGCGGTCCGCCCCGCCCGGGCCGCGCCGCCGGTCCTGGCCGCGCTCCCCGGCCTGGCGGGCGAGCCCAGGTTGGCCCCGGCCAGCGCGACGCCGGTCGCGGTCATCGCGGCGACCGCGCCGGCCAGGATCGCCCAGGTCCGCCGCTGGACCGCGGGCCGCCGCGGCGGCCTGGCGTGCGCGCCCGGCCCGCCCGGGACGGCCTGCCCGGGCGGAAGGTCCTGCCCGGCCGGAGGGTGCTGTCCGGCCGGGTCAGCCCGCCCGGCCGGCTCGCCTGTCTCCCGCTCCCCGCGCCTGACCCGTCCTGGCATGGTCCCCCCCGACCAGGCCGGCGGCAGCAGCGCGCCGCCGGTCAGTTACCACCGGTGATGGCCAGCTACTCTACGTATGCTGACGGGGCGATGCACGCAGCCTGGGCCGGCCCGCGGCCAGCAGCCTCGGTAACGCCGGGGGCTAACTCGGGCCTTTGCCGTCGATCAGCCCGAACGGGCTCGGCGCAGCGAACTCGACCCGCAGCACGTTCTGCCCGCTGGGCAGCACGACCTGGCTGACGCTGCTGGCCTGGTACGGCGGGATCTGCTGATGCAGGAACGCCAGCACCGACCTGGCGTAGTGCGACCGGCTGGACCAGTCCGCGGCGCCAACGGGGGCGAGCTCGACGGCGCGCAGCGGCACGCCCGGGCTGGCGCCGGGGGCGGAATCCTCGAACGCCACGATGTGGACCCGGTCCAGCGTGGCCAGCGTTGCCAGGGTGCCCAGCAGCCGCGCGTCGACCTGGCCCGCGACCAGCTGGTCCACGGCCGGGCCGGTGACCGTCACCCGCTTGTTGTGCAGCAGCGCGGCCCCGGTGTGCTTCCTGGCCAGCACGTCGGCGCGCAGGTCGGTCGCGTAGGCGCGGGCACCTCCTGGCGCGATCGCGCGGATGACCACCGCGGTGCTGCCGTGGCCGAACCTGGCCAGCACGGACGGCGCGTACACGGTGGCCAGCCTGCTGCCGAACTGCTCGCGGATCGCCGCGGTCGCCACGAGGACGTCCGAGCCCAGCGGGTCGGTCGCGCCGGGACGCAGCACCTGCAGGTCGCCCGCGGGGATATGGCTGGCTTCAAGGGCCTGGCACATCAGCGGGTCGCAGGACACGATGGCGCTGCGGCTGACCTGATCAGACACCCAGGCCGCGGCCCGGTCCCTGGTCTGCGCCGCGGCGCCGATCGCGCTGCCGTGCCTGGGCTGCGCGGGCCTGGCCGGGGCCGCCGCTGACGGCGGCGCCGGATGCCGCGACATCGCGACGATCACCCCGGCCGCGCCGAGCAGCAGCAGGAGCGATGCGACCAGCCCGAGCATCCGCCATTTGAACGGGGCGCTCCACATCACCCGCCGGCTCCGTGCCAGCCCGCCGGCCGCCTGCTGGCTCACCACCGAAAGGTTCACCTTCTGCCAGGGGGGCGCGGGCTCGGCCGACGCAGGCTGGACTGACCGGGGCTGTCCTGACCCGGGCTGTCCTGACCCGGGCTGCATAGCAGGCGCCGCCCGCCCGGACACCGCCTGCCCGACCATCGGCTGAGCCTGCGCCCGCCCGGTCAGAGCCTGCCCCGCGGGAGTCCGCCTTGCCGGAGCCTGGCCAGTCAGAGCCTGCCCGGCCGGAGCCCACCCTGCCGGAGCCTGGCCAGTCAGGGCTTGCCCGGCCGGACCCCGCCCTGCTGGAAGTTGGCCGGCCGGAGCCTGGCCAGTCAGAGCCTGCCCGGCGGGAGCCTGACCGGCCGGAGCCTGACCAGCCGGAGCCTGACCGGCCGGAGCCTGACCGGCCGGAGCCTGACCGGCGGGAGCCTGGCCGGGCGGCGGCTGGCTGACCGCAGGCCCGGCCGAGGCGCTTTCGCCGGGCCGGACCAGCCGGACGGCCGGACCGCCCGGGGCGGGCTGTCCGCCAGGCCGGCGGGCCGGCCGCAGGCCGGCCCCGGGTGTCCCGCGCAGCCGGGCCGACTGCGAGAACGCGATCCGCAGCCCACCAGTTCGCGCCGTGCCGCCGGGCCCCTGATCGCCGCGGACTCCCCCGGTCCCGGCTGAAGGGCCCGTCCCGGTGTCCTGGGCCGCGGCTAGCCCAGCCGGGCCGGCCTGGCCGGCGTCCGGTCTCCGGCCGGCCCGATCTTCGGGCCCGCCGGACTGCGGCTCGCCGCCCGGCTGTGCTCCTGCGGGCGGCTCATCTCCGGCCGGCCGGCTACTGGTCCGGGCGGGCGGCTGGGCCCCGGCTGCTGCCTGCTCGGCGGCGACCGAGGCCTGAACCTGCCGGATGACCGACTCGGGCAGCACCGGCGGGCGGGCTTGCGGCGGCGGGGCCTGCATGGGGCTGGAGCCGGGAACCCGGCGCGGCAGCTTCGCCCCGGCGGCGGGCTGGTTTCGCGGCGCCTCACGGTCGGGCGGTTCACGCTCTGGTGCGACACGGTCCGCTGGCTTACGGTCCTGCGGCGTACGGACGGGCAGCTCACGGTCCGGCGGCGTACGGACGGGCAGCTCATGGTCGGGCGGCGGCTGGCAAGCCAGGGATCCGGCATGCGGCGGCATGCGGCCGGTCGCTGACTCCCGGCCGGCCAGTGACTCGCGGCGGGCCAGTGAATCGCGGCCAGCCGGCGGCTCGCGGCCGGGCGGTTCAGGGGCAGGCGGCGGCTGGCAGGCGGCTGACCCGGCATGCTCGGGATCCGCGGCGGCCTGGCCGGGCATCACCCGCCGGGGCGCGGGCGCGTTGTTATTGCCCGGCACCCGCCGTGGCAACGACGCACCGCGGCCTTCTTCGCCCATGCCGCCAACCCCCTAGGGCGCGGGTAACCAGATCGAGCCGACGCCCATAAGGACAGCGCAGCATAGGATGACCTGCGGCTTCAACCGGAATAACGTGATGTGGCTAAAAATCTACATTACGTAATAGCACGACCCGGTACCAAAGCCGCGCCGGCCAGCTTTTGCATTCGCTGCGCAGTCAGCCGGTTTCAGGCTGATGCCGGCCGGGCCTTTTGAATTCCGCGGACGCCGGCCGGGCCGCGCGGCTGCCCCGGCGGCGGGCTTAGCCAAGGTCCATTTTCGCCTTCGCCGCGGCATCGGGATGCTGCCGCAGCCAGTCGCGGGCGAACGGGCACAACGGCACCACGGTCAGCCCTTCGGCGGCTGCCATGTCCACCGCGGCCCGCACCAGCTTGCCGCCGATACCGTGCCCTTCCAGCTGCTCGGGCACCCCGGTGTGGATGAGCACGAACCGGTTGCCGCGCCGCCGGTAGGCGAGCTCAGCCAGCTGCCCGCCGACGGTCAGCTCCAGCCTGGACGCGGCCGGATTGTCGGTGACCTGCGGGATCTCGTCCATGCTGTCTATGGTGACATCCTGCCGGGCTCGCCGGGCCCGGCGGCCGGGGCGGTCGCCAGGCCGCCCTCGCCGCCGCGCCAGAAGATCACCGTGGTGGCGGCGACCACCAGCGCCGCGACCAGCAGCGGCAGCCCCGCCCGGGCATGCAGGAACATGGCGGCCCCGGCGACCGCCCCGGCCAGCATCGCGGCGACCGAGACGCACCGGCGGGCCGCGCCCGTGTTGTCCCCGCCCGCCAGGCTCGAATCGGCGGCCAGCCCGGTCAGCGTCATCGTGAGGACGGTGGTCGTCATGTCGGGGACGGCGATCCGGCGGACGGTGGCGTTCCGCACCCCCATGGCGAAGGCGAGCACCGCGATAACGCTATATCGCGGCCAGCCCGCCGCGATCGGGCCAGCCGAGGCCGCGATGGCCGCTGCCGCGGCGACGAACACGGCCTCCACGGTCATGGCGAACACCAGCAGCCGCCCGCGTCCGGTGACCACGGTAGCGACCCGCCCAGCGCAGACCGCGCCCAGCAGGAACGCCGCGAGCGAGGCCAGGCTGGCCGGCACCGAGAACCCGGGCGCGCCGGCCGCGGCGAAGCCGAGGATGACCACGTTGCCGGTCATGTTCGCGGTGAACACGTGCCCGAGGCCGAGGTAGCTCACCGCGTCGACCAGCCCGCTGATCAGGGTGAGGGTCACCAGCGCCCGCAGCAGCGAAGCTGACGCCGGGGGGCCGGTCATGGCCGCCATGATCCCACGCCCGGCCGGCCGCGGCCGCGGCCAGTCCGCGCGGCTATGCTCCTTCGGCGGAGCGCGGCGCCGGGCCGCGTCCGCCGAGCGGAGGAGCCTGGCGTGGCGATCCGGACGATCTATCTCGCGCGGCACGCGGAGGCGGGCCAGGACGGAGCGCTGACGCTGGCCGGCCGTCAGCAGGCCAGCCTGCTGGGGGAACGGCTGCGCGGCGCGGCGCTGTCAGCGGTCTACGTCAGCCCGGTGCCGCGCGCGGTCCAGACCGCGGAGCTGCTGACCAGCCAGCTGCCCGGGGTGCCAAGCCAGCAGCTGGACCTGGTCGGCGACTATCCGCCGCCGGCCGGGCACGCGGACCTGCCGCCGGGTTACGCCCGGGTGGTCGACTCGTACTCGGCGCAGGAGCGGGCCGAGGGCGCCCGGCTCGCGGCGGCGGCCATCGAGCGTTTCACCCAGCCGGGCCCGGACGACTCGCGCGAGCTCATCATCACCCACAATTTCCTGATCGGCTGGTTCGTCAGGGATGCGCTCGGCGCCCCGGACTGGCGCTGGCTGGGACTGAATCAGTGCAATGCCGCACTGAGCGTGATTCGCTACCAGTCCGGCCTTCCGCCGGGCCTGGTCAGCTTCAACGACATGGATCATCTGCCCGCGCCGTTGCGCTGGACCGGTTTCCCGGCGCAGCTGCGCGGCTAAGGCCAGTGCGGCAGGCCGGGAAAGGCACAGCGCAGCTATGTGCTGACGGCGGCCAATTCCATGCCAGACCTGCAATTGGCGGGCGATTCGCACCCGATTAGCGGACCAGCCTGGATGCCCGGTCTCGGCGGGTGATGATGATGCCTGCTACGGCATTCCCTCAGACTGTGCGCTCCGCCGCCGCGGCGAGCACCTCAGGATGCACCCGCTGGTAGTGCTCGGTCAGGACGGCGCTTGCTTCCTGGCCCGGCCTGCAGGCCATGCTGCTCCCGCAGATCTGGCAGCGGATAACAGGAAGCTGAGTGACAGTCACCGGGAAACGGTAGGAACGAGATCTGTTCATTGAGATCCATGATGCCAGATTGACGGCCCGTCGCGCGCCAAGGTTCACAGTTCCAGCAAGTTGACCGCGTTATCGTGGCATACCGCGCGGAGCCAGTCCGGGCCCATATCCAGGCGTGCGAGGGCTTGCAGCTGGTGCAGGTACGGGTAGGGAATGTTAGGAAAATCACTGCCGAGCAGGATCCGGTCGGATGCCGCGGCCAGCCGGGGCCGCAGCGTGACCGGGAACGGCGCAAGCCGGTCAAGGAAATCGGTAAAGGCCATCGTGGTGTCGAGATAGACGCGCGGATACGTTTGGGCGAGATTCAGGAACTCACCGTATTCAGGCGCGCCGAGGTGAGCGACGATCAGGGTCAGCGCGGGGTGCCTGGCCAGCACCTGCGACATCGGCCCGGGTCCGGTGTAGGCGCCCGGGGCGGGCCCGGACCCGCAGTGCACCACGACCGGGATTCGCGCCTCGGCTAGCTGTCCCCAGACCTCATCGAGCAGTTCGTCTCGCGGGTCATACCCGCCGACCTGCAGGTGCGCCTTGAACAGCCGGGCGCCCGCGTCGATCGCGGCCGCGACGTAGCCGCCGGCTCCCGGCTCGGCGAAGAACGTCGCGCTGTGCAGGGCATCGGGTGTCCGGGCGGCGAACCCGGCGGCCCAGGAGTTGAGCCACGCGGCCATGCCCGGCTTGTGCGGGTAGAGCAGCGCGCTGAACCGCCGTACCCCGAACGACCGCAGCAGCGCGACCCGCTCCTGCTCGCCCAGCCGGTAGGTGACCGGCCACCGGTGCCCGGGCGCGGCCCGGCCCGCGTCGAAGAACGCCCACACCTTGGCCAGCACGTTGGCCGGCATGAAGTGCGCGTGCATGTCGATCAGGCCCGGCAGGCCCAGGTCCCGCCAGAACGCGGTGACAGCCGCCGCCTCGTCCGCCCGGGCGGCAGCCGGATCCTGCGGGACGCTCACCTCTTCCAGCACGCCGGCCAGGCTACCGGGGCGGGTCCGGGCTGGCCTGGCCAGCGGCGGCGCCGCCGCGGAATGAGTTGCCCGCATCGCGGCGTTCAGTTATATAGTCGCGACAGGAGATGTGTCGCGCCGCGGTAGCGGCGGGCATCTCCGGAGCAGTCTCTCACCGCTCCGTCGCCGTCCCCGGGCCCGGCCCGGCGGCGACGTCGAGTTCCCGAAAGGGCCAGTCCAGCCGCGGCGGTGACCGCTACCCGGCTGCCGCCGGTTGCGAATTTCTCGTTGCGCGGGCCTGGCGCCTTTTCCTGGCGTGCGCGTGCACGCGATTTCCCCACTCCTTCACCCACAAGCCCAACTAGCGAAGGACATTCATGACCACCATGACCGAGCGGCCGGCGGTCCTGCCGCCAGCCGCGCAAGCCAAGGACCCGGCGCTGGCCGGCCTGTCCGGCATCATCGACATCAGCGGCGGCAACGCGTTCGTGCGCGCCAGCGGCTATCAGCGCCGCCGCGACGACATCCAGTTGCAGGCCGCCGCGGTGCGACGGCTCGGGCTGCGGGCCGGCGACCTGATCAAGGCCACCATCCGGCCGCCCCGGGCCGGCCGTGGCCAGCCCAGGCACGCCGAGCTGGCCAGGCTGGACTCGGTTAACGGGCTGGATCCGCGGCAGGCGGCAGGCCGGCCGGCGTTCGCCGCGCTGACCCCCGTCTACCCGCACGAACGGCTGGCGCTGGGGGCGGCGGGCGAGTCGCCGACCGCGCGGATCATCGACCTGGTGAGCCCCATTGGCAAGGGCCAGCGCGGGCTCATCGTCGCGCCGCCGAAAGCCGGCAAGACGATGGTGCTGCAGGCGATCGCGGCCGCCATCGCCGCCAATCACCCCGAGGTGCAGCTGATGGTCGTGCTCGTCGGCGAGCGGCCGGAGGAGGTCACCGACCTGACCAGGTCGGTGCGCGGCGAAGTCATCTCCGCCACCTTCGACCAGCCCGCGGCCGAGCACATCGCCATCGCGGAACTGGCCATCGAGCGGGCCAAGCGGCTGGTCGAACTCGGCCGCGACGTCGTCGTGCTGCTCGACTCGATCACCCGGCTGGCCCGCGCCTACAACCTGGCCGCGCCCTCCAGCAGCCGGATCCTGGCCGGCGGGGTCGCGGTGAGCGCGCTGTATCCGCCGCGGCGGCTGCTCGGCGCGGCCCGTTGCCTCGAGGAGGGCGGCTCGCTGACCATGCTGTCCACCGCGCTGGTCGACACCGGCTCGCGGATGGACGACGTGCTGTACGAGGAGTTCAAGGGCACCGGCAACATGGAGCTGCGGCTGCGCCGCGACCTCGCCGAGAAGCGCATCTTCCCCGCCATTGACGTGGTGCCGTCCGGCACCCGCCGCGACGACCTGCTGATGCCAGCAGACGAGCAGGCCATCACCGGATCCCTGCGCCGGGTGCTCGCCGAACTCGACGCCCAGCAAGCCATCGGGCTACTGCTGGACCGGACCAGGGAAACAGCCTCGAACGCGGAGTTTCTCGTCAAGATCGCACAGGGCACCTGAAAACTACCTGGCTACGCTAGCCTATCTGCAAAGATCGTAGTTCAACCCGCCGTAACCCTTGCTTCGCCTGGCTGGCATTGGCAAGTTAAGGAGCGGGACGAGGGGCAGGTGGTGGCGTATGTCTCCGCCAGGGGAGAAGGACCGCACGGGGAATCTCATCTCGGTCGGCGCGGCCAGCGGGCCGGGCCAGGACGAGCGGGATCAGGCACCGCGAGATGAGCGCCGCCAGGCGATCGACAAGCTCTATGAAACTTACCTAGAGCGCCTGTATGACTACTCATACGAATTGCTGCGCAGCCCGCTCGCGGCCGCGGACGCGGTCGAGGACACCTTGGTAGCGGCGAGCGCGCACATTGGCGAGCTGGCCGACAAGGAATGGCTCGGCACCTGGCTATACGCGGTGACCCGGCAGCAGAGCCTGGGCGAGCTGCCCAGCCGCTGCGGGCCGGCCGCCAGGGACACCTCCGGCAGCGACCCCGCCGGCGACGACCAGGCCGATGACGACACCGCTGACATCGAGCTCGCCGCCATCGAAGCGGAACTGCGGGCCAGGGAAGCCAGGCTGGTCGCCACCGCGGCACTGGACGGGCTGCCCGGCCGCGACCGGGAGGTACTCAATCTCGCCTACCGGCACGGGATCGACCGCACCGAGGTCGCGGCCATCCTCGGCATCACGACCGAGCAGACCGACGAAATCCTGGCCAAGGCGAGCACCAGGTTCCGGAGCGCGGCCGCCACCATCGTGGTCATGCACGCGAGCTGGGGCTGGGTCGACTGCCCGGTGCTGACCACCATCATCGCCGAGCTGAACCCGGCGCCGCCGGTCACGCCGCGGCTGCGCGAACTGCTCGGCATGCACATCGACTCCTGTGACGACTGCTGCGACCTGCGCGGCAACCGGTCATTCGGCACGGCGATGCTCGGCGCGGTGCCGTTCGAGCGGCCGCCCGCGAGCCTGTGGCAGCGGATCATGGCGACCAGCGCGGACCCGTACCCCGACGATGACGAACCGGAGCCGGAGTACGCCCCCGATGAGCAGAGTGCTTTTGCGGGGAGCGAAGACCAGCCCGTGGTAGCCGATGCGAGTGCTTGCCTGACCGCTGACGACGAGTTCGCTGACGTGGTCGACGGCGAGACCAGTGACCTCGCGGACGAAGACGAGCTCGCTGAACTGGCGGACGAGGACGACCTCGCTGACCCGGCCGGCGATCACTTCCCCGAGCTGGCATCCGACGGGTTCGCTGACCTGACAGGCGACGACGAACTCGCTGAGATAGCACGCTACGAGCTCGCCGACCTGACCGGCGACGACGATCCCGCTGCGGTGGCACCCGGCGACGAACCCGCTGAAACGGTCAACGGCACGCTCGCTGACCCAGGCGACGAGGACGCGTTCGCTGACCTGATCGGCAGCGGCGAGCTAGCTGACCTAGACGATGAGGACGCGTTCGCCGGCCCGGCGGAAGACTTCCCCGAGCTGGCAGCCGACGACGAACTGGCCGGCCTGGCCGCGCCTGGCGGCCTCCACGCCCCGGCCGGGGCGGGCAAGCACGCGTCGCACGATCGCGCCGGGCAGGCGGGGCCGGGCGACGAGCCGGGCGGCGACGACTTCGGGCTGGGCCATCGCCGGGCCGTGCGCAGCCGCCGGCAGGACTCACGGGCGAAGGTTCTCGCGTCCGCAGGAGTGATGGTCGTGATCGCGGGCGGTGCCTTCGCCTACAAGCTGGCCTCGACGGCATCGGCCAGCCCGCGGCACGCCACCGTGGTGGTGGCCGAGCCGCAGAACCTGCTGCCCGGCCCGTCCCCCGCGGCCGCGGCCCAGGCCAAGATCGGATCCGGCTCCGGGTCCGGCCATGCCGGCCATCAGAAGCAGCGCCCGCTGCCGGCCCTGTTCCCGACTCCGGTCGGGGTGCTGCCGACAGCGCCGTTCACCGGGCAGACCCCGGCGCCGCCAGGGCTGGTTACCCACCGCAGGCAGCCGGCCCCGGCACACTCCAGCAAGCCGACCCCGGTCAAGTCCGCGCCGTCGGCCAAGCCGACACCGACGCCGACGCCGACGGACACGCCAACCCCGACCCCGACCGACACCCCGACGCCCACCCCCACCGACACCCCGACGCCGACGCCCACCCCGACCGATTCCCCGACCGACACGCCGACGCCGCCGGGACCGTAACAGCAGCGCGAGCCCGGCCCGCTGACCGGCCTGGCTTACTGGTCAGGCCGCCCATTTCCGGTCAAAGCAATTCAGCTGCGCATTTTGGATAAGTTAAGCGCATGCCGAGCTGCCCCCGTGATCGTGGTGGATTCGGGGCAGCTGGCGCACCAAATCAACCACGATCATGGAACCCGCTGTCGCGGCGGGCAGCCTTGCGCACCGGCGTGGTCGCTGCCGCAGGTCTGGCTGCCGCCGGTTGCAGCCGACCCGACGGGACGGCACCGGGCGGCACGGTCTTCCCGCCGGTGCTGCCGGCGGTCGCGGGGACCAAGGCGGCCCGGATCTACGCGTTCAATCAGGAGTGGCTGTTCGGCGGCTACTACACCAGCGGCGCGGCGGCCCGCGACTATGACGACAGCGGCTTCACGCCGGTCACCCTGCCGCACACCGTGACCCCGTTGTCCTGGGGGGACTGGGATCACACCCGGTGGGAGCACGTGTGGATCTACCGCAAGCACTTCAGCCTCGCTGAACTCGCCGGGCGGCGCGCGTTCATCCACTTCGACGGGGTCATGGTCAACGCGACCGTCCTGCTTAACGGCGTTAAGGTCGGAGCCCATCAGGGCGGGTACCTGCCGTGGTCGGCCGAGCTCACCGGGCAGCTGGCCGGCCACAACGTGCTCGCGGTCGTCGTCGACTCGCGCTGGCTGAACGTGCCACCAGGCGGACAGCCGCGCGGCCCGGCGACGATCGACTTCCTGCAGCCAGGCGGCATCTACCGCGACGTCACGCTGCGCACGGTGCCGGACGTCTACCTGGCCGACGTGTTCGCCAGGCCGCGATCGGTGCTGAACGCCAGCCGGCGCGTGGACCTGCAGGCAACCCTGGACGCCGCCACGGCGCCGGCCGGGCCGGTGCGGGTCACCGCGCAGCTGCGGGACGGTGCGCGCACCATCGCCGCCGGGTCCGCCGACGTCCGTCTCACCGGGCCCGGCCGCACCGTGGCCAGGCTCAGCGTCACCGGCATCGGGGACGTGCAACTGTGGTCGCCGGACACGCCCCGGCTCTACACCGTCTCGGTCACCGCGGTCAGCGCCAGCGGCCAGGCTCACACCGCCACGGTCAGGACCGGGTTCAGGGAGGCGGACTTCCGGCCGGACGGGTTCTACCTGAACGGTGACCGGGTCAAGCTGTTCGGCCTGAACCGGCACCAGCTGTTCCCTTACCTGGGGATGGCCGCGCCCGCCCGGCTGCAGCGCCGCGACGCGGAGATCCTGCGCACCGAGCTGAACTGCAACATGGTGCGCTGCTCGCACTATCCCCAGTCGCCGCACTTCCTCGACGCCTGCGACGAGCTTGGCCTGATGGTCTGGCAGGAACCCCCCGGCTGGGGCTGGATCGGCGACGCCGCCTGGCAGGACATCCTGCTGCGGAACGTCTCCGACATGATCATCCGGGACCGGAACCGGCCCTCGGTGATCGTCTGGGCCACCCGGGTGAACGAGTCGCTGAACAGCCAGCGGCTGTACCGGCGGACCCGCCAGCTGGCCGCCCGGCTGGATGGCTCCCGGCCGACCACCGGCGCGATGAGCAAGCACACCATGGCCGGCTGGGCGCAGGACGTGTTCGGCTACGACGACTATCACGCCAGCCACGGCGACGCCAGCCTGCTGCCGCCGCTGCCGGGAGTGCCGTACCTGGTCAGCGAGGCGGTCGGAGCGCTGGACGGGGCGCCGGTCTATCGCTGGACCGACCCGGGCCAGGTGCTCGCCCAGCAGGCCAGGATGCACGCCCAGGTGCACGACATCGCCAGGTCGGACTCGCGGTACGCGGGCCTGCTCGGCTGGGCCGGGTTCGACTACGCCTCGCTGCGCGGCGGCGACAAGGTATGGCGCGCGATCAAGACGCCCGGCGTGGCCGACATCTTCCGGGTGGCCAAGCCGGCCGCGGCGTTCTACCAGTCGCAGGTCAGCCCGCAGCTGCGGCCGCAGATCCTGCCGCTGTTCTGCTGGGACTTCGGGCCGGGCTCACCGCCGCGCGGCCCCGGCCGGGACGCCATGATCGCCACCAACTGCGAGCGGCTGGAGATCTACGCCGGCGGCCAGCACGTCGGCACCGGGAAACCGGACACCCGGGCCTACCCGCACCTGGCCTATCCCCCGGTCGTCATCGACCTCACGGTGGACGGCGCCGCCCGGCCCGAGCTGCGGATCGACGGGTACGCGGGCGGCCGGAGGGTCGCCACCGCGCGGATGTCCGCCGATCCGGCCAGGGACCGGCTGGAGCTGACCGCCGATGACCGCTCGATCCGGGGTGACGGCAGTGACGCCACCCGGCTGACGTTCCGCGCGGTGGACGCCTACGGTCACCGGCGGCCGCACGCCACCGGCCTGGTGCGGCTGTCGCTGGCCGGCCCGGGCGAGCTGATCGGCCAGAACCCGTTCGAGTTCGGCCGGTACGGCGGGGTCGGCGGCGCGTTCGTCCGGGCCCTGCCGCGCGGCCGGGCAGGCCAGCCCGGCCAGTCCGGCCAGTCCGGCCAGGTCACGGTGACGGCCATGCACCACGTGCTCGGCCGGGCCAGCGTGACCGTGACCGTCGCCGCACCGGAGCCGGGCACCCGGTACCTGTGATCCGGCTCTGCGGGCCTGGGACGGGGGTATCTGCGATCCGGCCCCGCTGACCTGAAGCGGGATACCGGTGATCTGGGCTCAGCTGGCCTGGGGCGGGCCGGTGAGCAGGTGCGGTCCGGCCTCGGCAACCGAGCGGGTGCCGGTGAGGGCCATGGACACGTCGAGTTCCTTGCCGATGATCTCGATGGCCCTGGCGACGCCCCGCTGGCCGCCCGCGCCCAGGCCGTAGATGTAGGCGCGGCCGATCATGCAGGAGCGGGCGCCGAGCGCGAGCGCCCTGAGCACGTCCTGGCCGGACCGGATCCCGCTGTCGAAGATGACCTCGACATCGGACCCGACCGCGTCGGCGACCGGGGCGAGCGCGGAGATGGCCGGCGGCGCCCCGTCGAGCTGGCGGCCGCCGTGGTTGGACACCACGATCGCGCTGGCGCCGGTGCTCGCCGCGATCTTGGCGTCCTCGGGGTCGATGATCCCTTTCAGGATCAGCTTCCCCGGCCACAGGTCCCGGACCCACTCGATGTCCGACCAGTTCAGGCTGGGGTCGAACTGGGTGGAGGTCCACTGCGCGACGGTGGTCACGCCGCGGGTGCCGGCGATATGCCCGGCGAGGTTGCCGAAGTTCCGCCGCTTGCCGCGCAGGATGCCGGCCGCCCAGCCGGGCCTGATGGCCACCCCGATCGCGTTCGCCAGGGTGATCCGTGGCGGCACGCTCATGCCGTTCTTGATGTCGCAGTGCCGCTGGCCGAGCATGTTCAGGTCGAGCGTGACGACCAGCGCGCTGCAGCCGGCCGATTTCACCCGCTCGATCAGCTCCAGGACGAAGCCGCGGTCGCGCATCAGGTAGAGCTGGAACCAGAACGGCTCGGTGACCGCCTCGGCCACGTCCTCGACCGAGCAGATCGACATCGTGCTCAGGCAGAACGGGATGCCCGCGGCCTGGGCCGCCCGGCAGGCCAGGATCTCACCGTCGCCTGCCTGCATCCCGGTCAGCCCGACCGGCGCGAGCACCAGCGGCAGCGAGGCCGGCTCGCCGATGATCGTGGTGGTCAGGTCCCGGGTGCCGACGTCGATGCCGACCCGCTGCCGGAGGGTGAGCGCGTCCAGGCCGGCCCGGTTCGCCCGCAGCGTCGACTGGCTGTACGAGCCGTGGTCGGCGTACTGGAAGAACGCCCGCGGGACCCGGCGCCTGGCCAGCTCGCGCAGGTCCGCGATGCAGGTGGCGTTCTGTACCGACGATCTCCCGGGCACGGTGTCTCCTCGCACGACCTCAGCACGGCACCGGTCAGGCCGCTGTGTCCCTATTGTGCCTGGGCGGCCCCGGCCGCCACGCCGGCCCCGCCGCCCGCGGCCCGGGTCAGCCGGAGCGAGGCCAGCCGGGCGGCCGCGTCCAGCAGCCAGACGCTGAGCTCGCCGTCAGCCTGGCTGGTGACCACCGTCGGGTGGCAGCCGGGCAGGATGGGCCGGTTGTAGTCGGCCTCGGCGCCGGCCGGCCGCCAGTCCAGCCCGGTCAGGGCGTCCTCCGCCGCGGCCCAGTGGACCGAGTTGTTGACGTGCCCGATCGTGTCCAGGTCGGTGGCCCGCAGCGGCCACGGGCGGCCCGGCTGGGTGGCCGGCGGCGCCGGAAGCTGCAGCCGGGCCGACACCTGCCTTCCGCCGGCGCTGGGACCGTAGACCTGCTGGAAGGCCCCGCCCAGCGGTGCCGGACGGCCGTCCGCCCGGCCGATGGCCGCCCAGGTCGCGGTGGCCTGGATCAGGTCAGTGCCGCGGCGCGCCATCGTGGTGGTGCGCTGCGCCCACCGCGGGCCGGTCGCGGAGCAGTAGGTCCGCAGCCGGACCTGCTCGGCGTGACCCGGGTAACCGCGGATGGCCACCCTGACCCGGCGCAGCACCCAGTCGTAGGGCTCATCGAGTCCCGCGTCGGCCAGGTCGTCCTCGGCCGCGTCCTGCAGGTACCGCGCGATCGCGTCCAGCCGGAGCAGGCCGTCCGGGGTCACGTCGGTGCTGCGCACGGTCCTGGAGATGGTGAACACCCGGCCGTCGGCCGGGTCTGGCGAGAACATCGGTTCACCTTAGCCCTGACCGGGGACAGCCCTGACCGGGTCATTGCACTCACGCGACGGCGGCCCCGGCGGCAGGCTGCCGTGTCGTGGCGGTGCGGGTCAGCTGCCGTCGCTAGGCTTTGACGATGCGAAACCGCCTCGGCAGGAAGCCCGGCGCGTGACCCTGAGCTGGCCGCGCGGGCGGGCCGCACGAGCCGGGCTGCTGGCCGCGGCCGTCGGCTGCGTGGCCGCCGCCGGCCCGGGCGCCGGATCAGCCGCGGCCGCCGGCGCCGGGCCAGCCGCAGCGGCCGGGGCCGGATCAGCCGTGACCGCCCGGGCCGGATCAGCCGTGACCGCCCGGGCCGGATCAGCGGGGCCGGGCGGCGACTGGCCGGTCTACCACCACGACGTGGCCGGCGCCGGCGCGGTGACCTCGGTGACCTCGGTCGACACCAGCCGCCGGGCATGGACCTCGCCGGCCCTCGACGGGCACATCTACGGCGAGCCGCTGGTGTCGGCCGGCCGGGTCTACGTGGCCACCGAGAACAACACCGTCTACGCGCTCTCGGCTGGCAGCGGCAAGGTGATCTGGTCAGCCCACCTGGGCACCCCGGTCCCCGCGTCGTCGCTGCCCTGCGGCGACATCGACCCCACGGTGGGGATCACCGGCACGCCGGTGATCGACCGGGCGCGCAAGGAGATCTTCGTGGTCGCCGACCGGCTGACGGGGGGCAGGCCGGCCCACTACCTGATCGGGCTCGGCACCGCGTCGGGCAAGGTGGCGATGTCAGCCCGGGTGGACCCGGCGGGCTCGGACCCGGCCGCGATGCTGCAGCGCACCGGGCTGACCCTGGACGCGGGCCAGGTGGTGTTCGGATTCGGCGGCAACTTCGGCGACTGCCCGGTCTACCGCGGCCGGGTGGTGGCCGTCCCCGAGCAGGGCGGCGCGCCCCGGTTCTTCACCGTGGACGCCGCGCCTGGCCAGTCCCAGGGCGCGGTCTGGATGGGCGGTGCGGCCCCGACGGTGGACAGCGCCGGCCACATCTGGGTGACCACCGGCAACGGCTCGGTGCACTCGGCCAGCGAACCCTACGACAACAGCGACTCGCTGCTGGAACTGTCCCCTTCGCTGCGGCGGGTCCAGTTCTTCGCGCCCGCCTCGTGGGCTTCCGACAACGCCAGTGACCTGGACATGTCGACCGGCGCGGCGCTGCTGCCCGGCGGCCAGGTGCTGTTCGCGGGCAAGTCGCGGACGGTCTACCTGCTCAGCCGCGACCACCTGGGCGGGATCGGCGGCCCGCACGCCGAACAGCGGTCGGCCTGCGGCTCGGACATCGACGGCGGCGCCGCGGTCAGCGGCACGACCGTGTACCTGCCGTGCATCGGCACCATCATCGCGCTGCGCGCGGCGGCGGCCCCGCTGTCGGTCCGGCTGCGGTGGACCTCGGCCAACGGCGGCGGACCGCCGATCGTGGCCGCCGGCCGGGTCTGGACCATCGGGCAGAACGGCACGCTCTTCGGACTCGACCCGGCGACCGGCAAGGTCGTCCAGCAGGCACCGATCGGCGCGGTGGCCAATCACTTCCCCACTCCCAGCGTCGGCGGCGGCCTGCTGCTGGCCCCGGCGGCCAGCAGCGTCGTCGCGTTCACCGCGAAATCCGGCGGGCCGGCCCCCGGCAGCCCGGCTCCAGGCAGCACGGCTGCCAGCCCCGGCCCGCGGCCGGGAAGCCAGCCGCCAGGGGGCGGCGGGCTGCCCGGCGGCGCCATCGCCGCGATCGTGATCGCGGGCGCCGCAGTGCTCGCCGGGGCGGGCTGGCTGGCCTGGCGCCGCCGGCCAGGCGGCGCCCGCTAATCTCCGCCCCGCCAGCCTCCGCCCCGCCAGCATCAGCAAGTCTCCACGCCGCCGCGCCCGCTTGCGCCTGGTTGGGCCCGGGCTAGCCGCACATCACCTGACGAGGGTGATGTGAGGCACTGGCGGGGTGCTGAGAATCGGCGTCATCATGAGCTCCTCGCCGGGGCAGCCCGCCTCCCCTCCGCTGACCCAGCGCAAGGACTTCTGGGTACTCATGGGGTACGCGGTGGTGCTCGGCGTCATCGGCGCGTTCGCCGGCCTGGCGTTCATGGGCGTGACCGGGGCCGGCAACAACTGGTTCACCGGCGTTCACCTCGGCTGGTTCAGCGGGCAGTGGTGGTGGCTGGCGGTCACCGTGGCGGCCGGCCTGGTGGTGGGACTGCTGCGCCGCTGGATCCGGCTGCCCGGCCAGATTCCCGGGCTGGTCGCCGGGCTGCGGGACGAGAAGGTCGACTACAGCCTGGTGCCGGGCGTCGTGATCGTGTCCGCGGTCTCGCTGATCGGCGGGGCGAGCCTGGGGCCGGAGAAGGCGCTGGGCTACATCGGCGGCGGGACGGGCACCTGGATCGCCCGCCACCGCGGGCTCGGCAAGGAGGACAGCCAGGCGAACACCCTGGACGGTTACGCCGGCGCTTACGGCGGCCTGTTCTCCAGCACGGTGATCGTGGTGATGATGATCATGGAGGTGGCCCGGCCCGGCGGGCGGCGGCTGGGCAAGGCGCTGGCCGGCTGCATCGTCGCGTCGAGCGTCTCCTCCGGGATCTACTTCGCCATCGCCGGCGCCCTTTTCCTGGGCGCCTACCACGTGCCGAAGTTCGCCTTCCACGACTGGCAGCTGCTCGCCGGGGTGCCGCTCGGCTTGTTCGCCGCGCTGGTGGTGACCCTGCTGGGGGCGTGCATGACCGCGGCCGCGCGGCTGTTCGGCCGGCTGAACCTGCCCGCCGTCGCCAGCCCGGTCCTGGGCGGGGCGGTCTTCGGCCTGGCCGGGGTGGCGCTGCCGCTGACGATGTTCACCGGCAGCGGCGAGCTGGGCACCGCGCTCGGCCACGCCGCGACCATGGGCGCGGGCCTGATCGCGGCGACCATGGTCGGCAAGATGATCACGTTCGCGGTCAGCGAGGCCAGCGGGTTCGTGGGCGGGCCCATCTTCCCGGCGATCTTCATCGGCGGGATGGCCGGGCTGCTCGTGCACCTGGTCATTCCCGACGTCCCGCTCGGCCTGTCGTTCGCCTGCCTGCTGGCCGCGGTGCCCGGCTCACTGGTGGCCGCGCCGTTCTCGATGGTGCTGCTCGCCGCGTTCCTCACCCAGGTCGGGGCGCTGCAGACCGCGCCGGTCCTGATCGCCGTCATCACCGCGTTCCTCACCGTGGAGGGCGTCAGGTACCTGGCCGGCCAGCGGAAGAAGCCTGCTCAGCCTGGCCAGCACCCCGCCGCAAGGCCGCAGCGGCCAGCGCCCGGCTAGCGGACGGGCGGAAGCTGCTGGCCGTCGCCGAGCACGGCCTGGAACAGGTCACCGCGCCGGGCCAGCCGCCCGGCGACCGCGCGGATGGTGAAACTGTCGGGCCGCAGCGACGGATCGTCCAGCTCGGCCCAGTCGATCGGCGCGGACACCGGCGCGCCGGGCGCGGGCCGCGGGCTGTAGGGAGCGACCAGGGTCTTGTTGCTGACGTTCTGGGTGTAGTCCAGCCTGGCCCGGCCGCCGCGCGCGCGCACGTCCCAGTCCCAGCTGATCAGGTCCGGCACCACCGCGCCGACCGCCTTCGACAACTGCTCCACCCAGCCGCGGGTCTGCTGGTAGCTCAGCCCGGGCGCGACCGGCACCCAGATCTGGATGCCACGCCTGCCGGTGAGCTTCGGCTGGGCCCGCACCCCGAGGTGCTCCAGCGCGGCGCGGTGCAGCCGGGCCAGGACCAGCACGTCCTCCCATCGGGTGGCGGAGCCGGGATCGATGTCGATCAGCGCGTAGCTGGGCTCGCGCGGCGCGGCGGCCCGCGCGGTCCAGGCGTGCCACTCCAGCGCGCCGAAGTTCGCCGCCCACACCAGCGCGGCCGGCTCGTCGACCACCAGGTAGGTGCTGGTCTTCCCCGGCCCGGCCGCCGGGTCGTCCCACCGCGGCAGCCAGCCCGGCGCGTGCCCGGGCAGCTGCTTGTGCCAGAAGCCGCCCGCGTCGGCCCCGCCGGGGAACCGGTGCATGTTGAGCGGCCGCCCCGACAGGTAGGGCAGCAGGACCGGGGCGATGTAGGCGGCGTAACGGATAAATTCGCGCTTGGTCACCGGCGGCTGGCCGGGCCGCCCGGGGAACAGGACCTTGTCCAGGTTGGTCACCCGCAGCTTGCGGCCGAACACCTCCCAGCTGCCGCCCGCGCCGAGCGCGTCCAGCGCCGCCAGCTCGGTCGCGCTGGCCGGCGCCGCCCCGGTCGCGCTGCCGACCGCGACCGATGCCTGGGCGGGCGGCAGCCCGGACCGCCATTCCCGGTCCGGCGCGGCCTTGACCTCATCGTTGGTCCGGCCGCTCAGCACCGACGCGGGGTAGTCCTCGGGATCCCAGCCGGACACCGCCCATTCATCGTTCTTGTGCAGCAGCAGCCACTGGTCCTGGCCGGACTGGTCGCCGCGGCGCACCAGGACCAGCCGGCCGCGCAGCTTGTGCCCCCGCAGGTCGGCGTGCAGCTCGCCGGCCGCCACCGCGGCGGCCGGGTCATCGGTGCCGTGCGGCTCCCAGCTGCCCTGGTCCCACACGATCACGTCGCCGCCGCCGTACTCCCTGGCCGGGATCACGCCCTCGAAATCGAGGTACTCGATCGGGTGGTCCTCGACGTGAATGGCGGCCCTGCGGGCTTTCGGGTCGAGCGTCGGGCCCTTGGGCACCGCCCAGCTGACCAGCACGCCGTCGATCTCGAACCGCAGGTCGTAGTGCAGGCGCCGGGCCCGGTGACGTTGCACGACGAACCGGAGCGGGCCGCCCTGGTCCTGGCCGGGCGGCGCGCCGGCCGGCTCGGGCGTGCGGGTGAAATCGCGCATGCGCTGATAAGGCGCCAGCCGCCGGGCGCCGGTCCCGCGTTCCTTGCCGGGCGCGGGCATGGTCAGCGGGCCGCCTGGTTACCCGCCGCGGCGCAGGGCGCGGCGCCGCCCGGTCCCGGTGCTGCGATCTGCACAATCGCGAGACTAGCCAATACCGGCCCCCGGACGGCAGGCCGGCGGGCGAGCGCGCCCGCCATTCCGGATTCTGGACTATTCCCGTTCTGACCAGAAAAGGCGCGAATACCGCCGGTCCCGCAACGCATGTCGGTATGGTGATCCCGGGGCCAAATCGGGGAACACAAAGGGTTTTCTGCTGCCCGCGACGGCGCGGGCGCACGGGGACGAAACAAAGATCGAGCTCGCCCGGAAACTGACTGTCGCTACCTGGCCGCAGCCAGGCAAGGGCCGGTTTGTGGGGGAGCCAGCGATGACCGACGAGCAGACACCCGCGCTAAGCGATGACAAGCCGGACCCGGGGCGGGTCGCCACCCAGCAGGACTTCGGCCGTGAGCTGACCCTGACCAGGCTGCGCGCCGGACGGACCATCCGCGAGGTGGCCCGGCTGTCCGGCTTACCGACCAGCACGGTCGGCGACTACTTCTCCGGGCGGCACCTGCCGCCGCCCAGCCAGCCCGGCCTGCTGCCAGCGGTACTGCGTGCCTGCGGGGAGACCGACCCGGACCGGATCGGCGCCTGGGCGAGCGCGCTCAGCCGGGCCAGGCGGGCTCCGGGCCGCCGGCGGCCCGGCGCCAGGCCGCCCTACCTTGGCCTGGCCAGCTTCCAGGCAGCTGACGCGCCCTGGTTCTTCGGCCGGGCCGAGGTAACCGAGCGGCTGGTCACCCAGGCGGCCGGCCGGGGCGGCGCTGTCCCGAGCGACGACCAAGGCCAGACAGACGCCCACGGCAAGAGACACGCCCAGAGCCAGACAGACGCCCAGGGCAAGGCGGACGGGCCCGGGCCAGAGCAGGAGACTGGCCCCCGGCCAGGCACCGATGGCCTTCCGCTGGCCGTGGTCGGGGCGTCCGGCTCGGGCAAGTCGTCGCTGCTGCGCGCTGGCCTGGTGCCGCGGCTGACCGCCGGCGGCCGGGCGGCGGTGCTGTTCACCCCGTCCGCGCAGCCGCTCGCCGAGCTCGCCGCCCAGCTGGCCGGGCTGACCGCGATGACAGCGGCGCAGATCGAGGCGGCGCTGCGCCGCGACCCTGGCAGCGCCGCGCGGCTCGGCCTGGACGACGCGGCCGGCCGCCCGCTCATCGTGGTGGACCAGTTCGAGGCGGTCTTCACCCGCTGCCCGGATCAGGACCAGCGGCGGGACTTCATCACCGCGGTCTGCGCGCTGGCCGGGCCGGCCGTCGTGGTGCTGGCACTGCGGGCCGACTTCTACGACCGCGCGCTGCGCTACCCCCAGCTGGCCAGGGCCCTGCAGGAACGCCAGACGGTGCTCGGGCCGATGTCAGCGGCTCAGCTGCGCAGCGCGATCGTCGAGCCGGCCCGGCTGGCCGGCCTCGAGGTAGACGACGGGCTGGTCGAGGTGCTGCTGCGCGACCTCGCCCCGCGGACGGCCGGCCATGGGCAGGCCGGAGCGGCGCATGAGCCCGGCGCGCTGCCGCTGCTGTCGCACGCGCTGCTGGCCACCTGGGAGCACAGCAGCGGCAGCCGGCTGACGGTGACCGACTACCAGGCCGGCGGCGGCATCAGCCAGGCCATCGCGCGCACCGCGGAAAGCGTGTACGCGAGCCTGACCGGCCCGCAGCAGGGCACCGCCAGGCAGCTGTTCCTGCGGCTGGTGCATGCCGCCAGTGACATGCCGCAGACCCGCAGCGTCGTGCGGCTCAGCGAGCTGGACGAATGGCCGCGGCCCGATAACCCGGCCGCCCCGGTGCTGGCCAGGTTCGTGGACGAGCGGCTGATCACCACCGACGCGGGCACCGCGCAGCTGACCCACGAGGCGCTACTGACGGCCTGGCCGCGGCTGCGGGCCTGGATCGACGCCGACCGGGACAACATGCGGGTCCGGCAGCGCGTCGGCGAGGCCGCGCAGGCCTGGGCGGAAGCGGACCGGGACAACGCGGCGTTGCTGCGCGGCAGCCGGCTCGCCGACGCCGCGGACTGGGCAGGCCAGCCAGGCAACGAGCAGACCCTCGACGGGCTCGCCCGCGACTTCCTGGACCGGTCCGCCGAGCAGGACCGGGCCCGCATGCTGGCCGAGCGCAGCGGCACCCGCCGGCTGCACCGGCTGGTCGCCGCGCTCACCGCGCTGGTGCTGCTGACCTGCGGGCTGACCGTCTACGCGTTCATGCTGCGGATGGCCGCGGACCGGGCCACGGTCAGCGCGATGGCGGCCAGGAACGACGCCGACTCCAGGGAGCTAGCCGTCGAGGCCAGCCAGGTCCGGGGCCAGAACGTCACCCTGGCGGCCCAGCTGAGCCTGGCCGCGTTCCAGATCGCCCCCACCACCGAGGCCAGGGCGAGCCTGCTGGAGACCTCGGGCACGCCGGCCGCGGCCCGGCTCATCGACTCGCCGGGCATCGCGCAGGCGGCCGCGCTCAGCCCGGACCGCCGGGTCCTGGCGGTGGCGGCCGCCGACGGCTCACTGCGGCTGTGGCACACCAGCGACCGGGCCCGGCTGACACCGCTTGGCCCGGCCCTGCGGCCGCGCGGCGGCAGCGCGCTGTACACGGCCGCGTTCAGCACGGACGGCTCGCTGCTGGCCGCGGCCGGCGCTGGCGGGCAGGTGTCGCTGTGGAACGTACGCGACCCAGGCCGCCCGGTCCCGCTGGGGTCGCTGCGCGGGCCGGCCAGCACCGTCTACGCGGTCGCGTTCAGCCCGCGGGCCCGGCTGCTGGCCGTGGGCGGCGCCGACGACCGGGTGCGGCTGTGGCACCTGGCCGCCGGGCTGCCGGCCAGCCCGGCGGCCACGCTCACCGGGCCAGCCGGGTACGTGCAGTCGGTGGCGTTCAGCCCGGACGGGCGGTGGCTCGCCGCGGGCAGCGCCGACCACACGGTCCGGTTGTGGGACGTCGCGGACCCGGCGCACCCGCGCCGGGGGCCGGCCGCGCTGACCGGTCCTGGCGGCGTGGTGTACTCGGTCGCGTTCAGCCAGGACGGCACCTTGCTCGCGGCCGGCGGCAAGGACGACAAGGTCTGGCTGTGGAACGTGGCGCGGCCGGGCCGGCCGGCCAGGGACGGGGCACCGCTGACCGCCCCGTCCGACTGGGTCAACGCGGTCGCGTTCAGTCCCGACAGCCGGTCTCTCGCTGCGGCCAGCAGCGACGGCAACGTCTATATCTGGGATCTGCCCAGCAGGCGGCTGACCGCCACGCTGCCGCACCCGCAGCCGGCCACCGCGCTGGCATGGTCCGGCAGCGGCGCGCTGATCACCGCGGACGCGGACGGGATGGCCAGGATCTGGGCTCTGCCGACGCCGGTTCTGCTGGCCCGTCAGCCGGTCTACAGCCTCGCGTTCGCCGGCGCGGGACGGATGCTGGCAGTGGGCACCAAGCAGGGCCTGGAAATGTGGGACCGGCAGTCCCGCAGCGAACTGGCCGAGGTGCCGCTGCCCGCCGCCGACATGGGAGTGATCACGGTCGCGGCCGCGCCGGGCGGGACGCTGCTCGCGACCGGATACGGCAACGGGCTACTGCAGCTCTGGCGCGCGTCGATGCCCCCGGTCCCGGTCAGCGCGCCAATCCGGGCAGTGGCGGCGAGCAGCAGCACCGACGAGGTGGAGTCGGCGGTGTTCAGCCCGGACGGGCGGACCCTGGCCACCGGCGGCGACGACGGGATGCTGCGGCTGTGGTCGGTCACCGATCCCGGCCCGCCGAAGCTGCTGGCCATGGCGCGTGATTCGGATACCTACGTGAACTCGGTCGCGTTCAGCCCGGACGGCAGGATCCTCGCCGCCGCCAGCGCCGACAACCTGACCAGGCTGTGGCGGATCAACGGCCCGGCCAGGCTGACCCCGGAGGGGCGGCCGCTGGCCGGCCCGGCCAGCTACGCACTCTCGGTGGCGTTCAGCCCAGACGGCACCACCCTCGCCGTCGGCAGCGCCGACAAGACGATCCGGTTGTGGGACGTCGCCGACCCGGCCCGGCCGACCCTGATCGGCAAGCCGCTGCGGGGCCCGGCGAGCTACGTCTACTCGGTCGCGTTCAGCCCCGACGGCGCCACCCTGGCGGCCGGGGTCACCGACGGCACGGTATGGCTGTGGAACATCCGTGCCCCGGCCCGGCCTGCCCTGCTCGCCACCCTGACCGGCCCGGACGCCCAGGTGTTCTCGGTCGCGTTCGCCCCGGGCGGGCAGGTGCTGACCGCGGGCAGCGCGGACGGGACCGTGCGGATGTGGGACACCAGCCCGCGGGCTGACGCCAGGTCCGTGTGCGCGTACGCCGGCCAGCCGCTGACCAGGTTCGAATGGAGGACCTATGTGCCCGGGCTCAGCTACCACCCGCCGTGCCCGGCGGGCCGGTGATTGTCCGAGGCTGTCCGAGCTATGCCGATCATGCCGTCCTGGCGGCCACGCGCAGGGAAACTGCTGATACCTGCCAGGTGGCCTGCGGGGGCGGACAGCGGCAGGGTACTGCCGCTGCGTGGCAGGGGGAATCCGGGGTGAGGCAGCGCTGCCTAGCGAGGACATTACCGAATACCCTCCGCACGCCGCCGGCGGTTTGGGCCCCG
>DATBGO010000382.1:0-11189 GCA_036558005.1 Streptosporangiaceae bacterium
ACGCGACGCTCGGCGACGCCATCGCCGACGGCACCGCGGTGCCGCGGCCGCAGCCGCCCGACCCGGCCGGGCGCCGGGCGCTGCTGCGGTACCTGCGGGACGCCAGCACCGCAGCCCGGCCGGCCGGCCTGCACGAGGCGCTGCTGGTGCTGTGGGCCAGCCAGCACCTGGAAATGCTGCGCGGGATGGAGGCGCACCTGGTGGACGAGGCGGTCCGGGCCGCCACCGAGCTGAGCCGCCCGGCCGCCGCGCTGGGATAATCACAGCATGA
Source organism: Streptosporangiaceae bacterium (assembly GCA_036558005.1). Classification (GTDB taxonomy): domain Bacteria; phylum Actinomycetota; class Actinomycetes; order Streptosporangiales; family Streptosporangiaceae; genus DATBGO01. The sequence continues at coordinate 272 of DATBGO010000382.1, forward strand.
CCGACGACGCCGCCCGCGAACGGGCCATCTACCAGGCACTGAAGGCATCCGACGAGGTCGCCGCCGCGCTGCAGGCGCACCTGGTCGAAGAGCACGGCGCCGACCCGGATCGCGCCGCCGAGCCGAGCTCCGCCACCAACGCGCTCAAGCTGCTCCGGCAGGCGCGCGAGCGGCTCGGCGAGGGCCTGCGCGGCATCGAGGCCGGCCGGATCGCCGAGTCGGACCAGATCTCGTTGCGCAACGGCTGACCAGGCCGGCGATGGAGAACCGCTGGGATGACGCCGAGGCCGCCCGCCACCCGGGCGATCTCGGCCAGCGGGTCTACAGCTCGCGGCTGATCGGCGCGGATCCCGCGCTGGTGCTCTACGGCGGCGGGAACACCTCCGTCAAGATCAGCGAGACCGGCCTGCTCGGCCCGGCCGGGGACGTGCTGTACGTCAAGGGCAGCGGGTTCGGCCTGGACGGCATCACCGAGGCCGGGTTCGCCCCGGTCCGGGCCAGCCACCTGATCGCGCTGTCGGAGCTAGACCAGCTCTCCGACCTTGAGATGGCCAGGCAGCTGCGGCTGGCCACGCTCGAGCCGGCCGCGCCCGCCCCTTCGGTGGAGGCGATCCTGCACGCGGTGCTCCCGTTCCGGTACGCCGACCACGCGCACGCGGACGCGGTGATCGCGCTGACCAACACCCCGTCCGGCCCGGCGCACGTGCGGGCCGCCTACGGCGACCAGGTGCTGCTGGTGCCGTATGTGATGCCCGGCTTCGAGCTGTCCCGGCTGGTCGCCCGGATGGTCGCGGGCCAGCTCAGCCCGCGCACCCGCGGGCTGATCCTGGCCGGGCACGGGCTGTTCTCCTTCGGCGGCACCGCCCGCGAGTCCTACGGCGCCCTGATCGACCTGGTCACCATCGCCGAGGACTACCTGAAGGCGCACGGCGCCTGGGACCTGCCAGACCCGGGCGCAGGCCATCAAGGCACGGACGGGCCAGCGGGCATCGAGCTGGCCCGGCTGCGGGCCGGGCTGTCCGGGCTGGCCGGCTTCCCGCTGCTGCTGCAGCGCCAGGACGACCCGCTGGCCGCCCAGTTCGCCCGGCGGGACGACGTGGCCGGGCTGTCCCAGCAGGGCCCGGCCACGCCCGACCACGTCATCCGCACCAAGCGGGTGCCGCTGCTGGGCCAGGACGCGGACGGCTACGCCCGCGGCTACCAGGAGTACTTCAGCCAGCAGGCGGCGCGGCACCCGGACGGGGCCAGCCTGCGGATGCTGGACCCGGCGCCGCGGGTCATCCTGGACCCGGGGCTGGGCCTGTGCACGGCCGGCCGCAGGCCCGCCGACGTGGTCGCCGCCGCCCGGATCTACCACCACACGATCGAGGTGATCCTGCGCGCCAGCGCGCTGGAACGCTGGACCGCGCTGCCGCCCGCCGACATCTTCGCCGTCGAGTACTGGGACCTGGAGCAGGCCAAGCTGCGCAGGCAGGGCGACCCGCCGGAGTTCACCGGCGAGGTCGCGGTGGTGACCGGCGCGGCCTCCGGGATCGGCCGGGCCTGCGCCCAGGCGCTGGCCGCCCGCGGCGCGGCGGTCTGCGGGCTGGACATCAGCCCGGCCGTGGAGCAGGTCCTGCCCGGCCCCGGCTACCTCGGCGTCAGCTGCGACCTGCGCAGCGAGCAGCAGGCGCAGGCCGCGCTGGAACGCGCCGCCGCCCGGTTCGGCGGCGTGGACATGCTGGTCCTGTGCGCCGGGACCTTCCCGCCGTCGGCCCGGATCGAGGCGCTGGACAGCGCGGCCTGGTCGCAGGCGTTCGCGGTCAACGCCGACGCCGCCCTGGCCCTGCTGCGGCTGGCGTTCCCGTTCCTGTGCCTGGCCCCCGGCGGCGGCCGGGTGGTGGTCATCGCGTCCAAGAACGTGCCCGCCCCCGGTCCCGGCGCCGCCGCCTACTCCGCCTCCAAGGCGGCGCTGACCCAGCTGGCCAGGGTCGCCGCGCTGGAGTGGGCGCCGCACCGGATCCGGGTCAATATCCTGCACCCGGACGCGGTGTTCGACACCGGGATGTGGACCCCGGAGATGATCGAGGAGCGGGCCGCGCAGTACGGCCTCACCCCGGCGCAGTACCGCCGGCGCAACCTGCTGGGCGCGGAGGTGACCAGCGGCGACGTGGCCGGCCTGGTGACCGCGATGTGCGGGCCGCTGTTCGCGAAGGTGACCGGCGCCCAGCTCGCCGTGGACGGCGGCAACGAGCGGGTGATCTGACCGTGGCGGCGGTGGCCGCCTGATGAACCAGGAGGGGCGAATGCCCGTGCCGGTACGGATCCTGCTGATCTCGGGCAGCACCCGCGGCGAGTCGGGGAACACCGCGGCGCTGCGGACGCTGCAGGCGATCGCGCCCGCCCCGGTCACCGCCAGCCTGTACCAGGGGCTGGCCGCGCTGCCCGCGTTCAACCCCGACGATGACCACGATCCGCTGCCGCCCGCCGTGGCCGGGCTGCGGCAGCAGATCGCCGCCGCCGGCGCCGTGCTCATCTGCAGCCCGGAGTACGCGGGCCTGATCCCGGGCAGCATGAAGAACCTGCTGGACTGGACCGTCGGCGGAACAGAGATGTCGGGCAAGCCCGTCGCCTGGATCAACGTGGCGGCCAGCGGCCGGGGCCAGGGCGCCGAGCAGGCACTGGCGACGGTGCTGGGCTATGTCGGGGCGGCGATCGTCGGGGCGGCCTGCCGCCGGCTGCCGCTGGCCCCGGGCGCCGCCGGGCCGGACGGGCTGATCGCCGATCCCGCGTTCCGCGCCGGGCTGGCCGAGGTGCTGCGGGCCATCACCGCCGCCGTCCCGGCCCGCCCGGCTGACGCGGGCCGGGACGGGCCGGGCTAGGACGGGCCGGCCAGCAGGCCGGTCACCAGGTCCGGCGGCAGGCCGTGGGTGTCGTGCAGGTAGTGCAGCTGCTCCGGGGTCGGCGGGCCGTCGATGCCCAGCCGCGTCAGCACCGACCGGCCGCGGTCCAGCAGGCCGGTGAACCGCCGCTGCTCGGCCAGCAGGACCCGGGTGACCTCGCCCGGGCTGGCGTTCTGCCGGAAATGGGTCAGCGTCGCGCTGATCAGCTCGGCGGGCAGGTCAGCCAGCGACCGGCCCGGGTCGTCGCGCCACAGCGTGGTCAGGGCCCGGCGGATGAGCCGGCGCGGCACGTACCCGCGGCCGGTGTTGCCCGGGCGGGCCCCGTCGGCCAGCACCACCACCGCCGACCGCAGGTGATCGGTCACCAGCCGGAGCGGCTGCCCGCTCAGCCCCCACAGCCGCCCCAGCGCGGTCAGCCACGGCAGGAACAGGTCCGTCTCGAACACCGAGCCGGTCCCCTGCAGGAGCGCCGCCAGCCGCTCCAGGCCCATCCCGGTGTCCACGTTCGCCTGCTCCAGCGGCCGCAGGCTGCCGTCGTCCAGCCGCCGGTACCGCATGCTGACGTGGTTCCACAGCTCCGTCCAGCGCCCGTCGGTGCCCGGGGTGCCCTCCGGCGGGCCCGCCCCGGTCCAGGCGAACAGCTCCGAGTCGGGCCCGCACGGGCCGGACGGGCCGTTGGACCACCAGTTCCCCTCCCGGGTCAGCTCGACCGGGACGCCGAGGCCGGCCCAGGTCCGCGCCGATTCCTCGTCCGGGCCGAGGTCGCCGCCGCCGCCGAACACCGTCGCGTGCAGCCGGCCCTGGCTGACCCCGAACCCGCCGGTGATCAGCTCGTACCCCCAGCGCAGGCTCTGCTGGCCCGGGTAGTCGCCCAGCGACCAGGTGCCGAGCATCTCGAACACGGTCAGGTGCCAGGCGTCGCCGACCTCGTCCAGGTCGGTCGTGCGCAGGCAGCGCTGCACGTTCACCAGGCGGCGGCCGAGCGGGTGCGGGCGGCCCTCCAGGTAGGGCGTCAGCGGGTGCATGCCCGAGGTGGTGAACAGCACCGGGTCCCCCGGCGGCGGGATCAGGGTGCTGCCGGTGATGAGCTGGTGCCCGCGTTCGCGGAAGAACTCGGTGAACGTCTCGATGATCTGGGTGGTGTCCATGGGACGGGCCTTCCTGGCTGGGGGCGCGGAAACCAGCCGCGAGCGCGGCCAGGGACGGGTGACCCGGGACAGCCGCGCCGGCGAGCCGTTTCCGGTCGCCGGCGATAAGGGCGGAAGAAGGTCAGGCGGCGGCAACCGGCGGGCTGATAGCTCGCGCGGCCGCGGCGGTGCCCACGGTGTCGGGGCCCAGGATGTCGGGGCCCAGGATGACCTTCACGCTCCCATGGTACCGGCGGGGCTGGCCGGCGCCGAGCGGTTAACCGGGCCGGACGTGTGGTGGCCCGCAGCGCGGGCATGCTGGCCCCAGCGGCCCGGTGCTGACCCGAGGCGGGCTGACCGGGGGGAGATCTGGTGCGTTGCGGGGGCTGCCGGAGGGCTGCCGTCACCGCGGCGGCCTGCGCGGCCGCGGTCACGCTGGCGCTGGCGGCCTGCTCGCCCGCGCCGGGGCAGGGCGGGGCGCGGACCGTGGCGGCGGCCGCCGCCAGCAGCTACGCCTGCACCGGCACCGCCGCCGACGCGGCCGGCCTGCAGCGGGTGATCGACGCCAGCGGGTACGGCTCGGTGGTCAGCGTCACCGGCGGGACCTGCCTGATCACCAGGCCGGTGGCGCTGCTCGGCGGCCGCACCTACACCGGCGGCAGCACCACCGGGACGGTGCTGCGCCAGCGCGGCAGGCTGCGCTACCTGCTGGTGTCGGCGTCGTACCTGCGTAACGCCAGGACCACCGGAAGCCCGCTGGCCATCAGGGACCTGACGGTGGCCTGCGACGGGACCGGCGCGACCGACGGCATCGTGCTGATGAACTGGCAGCTGGACGTGGAGCACGTGAACGTGAGCGACTGCGCCGGCTCGGGGATCGTGGACACCTCCGCCGCCGCCGACGGGCGGCCGATCACCAACACGAGCGTGAACAGCCGGTTCGTCAGCAACTTCATCACCCACTCGGGCAGCTACGGGTTCGAGATCACCGACCCGGGGACCGTGGTCACCGACGGCTACCTGGACAACAACCAGATCGGGTTCTCCGGTAAGGACGCGATCCGGATGCAGACCGCGTCCGGCTGGGACGTGTCCGGCAACCACCTGTACGGCAACGCGGAGGACGCCATCGACGTGGACGGCCTGTACGGCACCACCATCGCCGGCAACTACATCGAGGACTTCGGGGCCCGTCAGCGCGCCGGGACCTGGTACGGCATCGCCGCCACCGCGCAGGGCAACGTCGGCTCCACCATCTCGGGCAACAAGCTGGCCAACGCCGAGGGCGAGGCGCCCGGGGCCAGGCACGTCTACCTGGCGGTCACCCAGGCCCGCGGCGGCACCGGGTACCTGGCGGTGACCGGCAACGTGATCATCGGCGCCCGGGCCGACGACGTCGGGTTCTCCTGGCACGGGAGCCCGGACAAGCTGGTGGTCGGCGCGGCGGGCAACGTGGTCCAGCGAGTCGGCGTCAGCCACGCCAGGGCCGGCGACGTCAGCCTCAGCAGCGGCGGCTGACCCCGGGCAGGGCGCCGCCGCCCGGGCTGGCTAGCCGGCCGGGCTGGCTAGCCGGCCGGAGCGTCCCACAGCGCGGTGACGTCGGTGAACGGGGCGGTGCAGGGCGGGCCGTCGGCCACCAGGACCCGCGGCGGCCCGGCCGGGCCGACGGTGACGATCATGGCGGACCGGGTGCCGTACTCCCCCGCGTGCACGCACGCCGCGGACAGCCCCGCCGCCCTGGCTGACCCGCCCGGCCCGGCCGGCACCGGCGTGTGGTCGCGCAGCACGCCGGCCAGCGGCCCGGCCGGGTCCGCCGCGGTCGCGGCGCCGGCCGCCGCCAGCAGCCCGGCGACGTGCCTGGCCTTGACCGACGGCGGCAGCAGCGGGGCGTTCTCCAGGATGTGGATCCCGGCGGGCAGCTGCCGGGCGACGGGCCCGCCCGCGCCGGTCAGGTCCAGGTAGAACAGCGACTCCCGGTCCCCGGCCAGCAGCCAGCACGGGTTGTACCTGGCCGGGTCCACGTGCCCGGCCAGCCAGCCCGCCGCGGCGGCCGCGTCCGGCCAGCTGGCCAGCGCGACCGGCAGCTCGCCCCGGCTGCGCCTGGCCGGGTCCCGGCCCGCGGGCGAGGGCAGGTTGGTCAGGCCCGCCACCACCCCGTGCTCGTTCACCGCCAGCCAGGTGCCGCCGGCCAGCTGGTCCAGGCCGCCGAGCATCCGCGGGCCGGCCTCGCGCAGCACGGTGATCGCGGTCGCGGGCCGGGCGTACCGCTCGTCCCTGTTGGCCGCCACGACCAGCGGTCCCGCCGGACTGACCTGGAACATGACGATCAGCAGGCACACGAGCATGACGCTACCCCGGCGGCGGCCCCGGCCGGCCGCGCAGGGCGCGCGGCGCGGCGGAACGAACCGGGCGTACCGCCGGCCCGCGCGCCGTGATCTGATGGCGGCATGAGACGACCACTGGGCAACAGCCGGCTGGCCGGCATGGGCACGACGATCTTCGCGGAAATGTCGGCGCTGGCCGTCGCCACCGGCTCGGTCAACCTCGGCCAGGGGTTCCCGGACGTGGACGGCCCGGCCCCGGTCGCGCGGGCCGCCGCCGACGCGATCCTGGCCGGCCAGGGCAACCAGTACCCGCCGGGCCCTGGCGTCCCGGAGCTGCGCCAGGCCATCGTCGATCACCAGCGGCGGTTCTACGGGCTGAGCTTCGACCCGGCGACCGACGTGCTGGTCACGGCCGGCGCCACCGAGGCGGTCGCGGCGGCGCTGCTCGCGCTGGTCGAACCGGGCGATGAGGTGATCGCGTTCGAGCCCTACTACGACTCCTATGCGGCGTGCATCGCGCTGGCGGGCGGCGTCCGGGTCCCGGTGACGCTGCGTGCCCCGGACTTCCGGCCCGACCTGGACGCGCTGCGCGCCGCGGTCACCAGCCGAACCCGGCTGATCCTGCTGAACTCCCCGCACAACCCGACCGGGTCGGTGTTCAGCCGGGATGAGCTCACCCAGATCGCGGAGCTGGCCTGCGAGCGGGACCTGCTGGTGATCTCCGACGAGGTCTACGAGCACATGGTGTTCGAGGGCGAGCACATCCCGGTCGGCTCGCTGCCGGGGATGCGCGAGCGCACCGTGTCGATCAGCTCGGCGGGCAAGACGTTCTCCTTCACCGGCTGGAAGATCGGCTGGGTGACCGGCTCAGCCGAGCTGGTGACCGCGGTCCGCGGGGTCAAGCAGTTCCTCACCTTCGTCAGCGGCGGGCCGTTCCAGTACGCGATCGCCGCCGCGCTGGCGATGCCCGGCGACTACTACGCGGCGATCAGCACCGGGCTGGCCGGCAAGCGGGACCTGCTCTGCGCGGGACTGGCCGAGGCCGGGTTCGAGGTGTACCGGCCGGCCGGCACCTACTTCGTGACCACCGACATCCGCGGGCTGGGCGAGACCGACGGGGTGGCGTTCTGCCGGGAACTGCCGCACCGGGCCGGAGTGGTCGCGATCCCGAGCGCGGTGTTCTACGACCATCCCGACGCGGGACGGACCCAGGTCCGGTTCGCGTTCTGCAAGCGCACCGAGGTGCTGACCGAGGCGCTGGCCCGGCTCGGCAAGCTGACGCCGCAACCCGGGCCGGCGGCCGCGGACCGCGGCTGAGATGGATCTGCGGCGCTGGCTGGCCAGCGGCGTGGACGCGGTCACCGGCTGGCAAGAGGGCTTCGGCGGGTTCGCGCCCGACCCGTCACTGGAGATCAGCGACGAGCGGTTCGCCGCCGCGTTCGGGCGGCTGACCGAGCGGCTGCGCGACAACTACCCGTACTTCCACCCGGCCTACGCCGGGCAGATGCTCAAGCCGCCGCACCCGGCGGCGGTGGCCGGCTACCTCGCCGCGATGCTGATCAACCCGAACAACCACGCGCTGGACAGCGGGCCCGCCACCGCGCAGATGGAGAAGGAGGTGATCGCCGCCCTCGCCGCGATGTTCGGGCTGCCAGCCCACCTGGGGCACCTGACCAGCAGCGGCACGATCGCCAACCTGGAGGCGCTGTACATCGCCCGGCAGCTGCACCCGGGCAAGGCGATCGCGTTCAGCTCGCAGGCGCACTACACCCACGCCCGGATGTGCGGGCTGCTCGGGGTGGAGGCGGTCGAGGTCGCGGCGGACGCCGCGGGCCGGATGGACACCGCCGGGCTGGCCCGGGCGCTGGCCGGCGGGCGGATCGGCACCGTCGTGGCGACCGCGGGCACCACCGGGCTCGGCGCGGTCGACCCGGTCGACCAGATCCTGCCGCTGGCCGCCGGGCACGGCGCCCGGGTGCACGTGGACGCGGCCTACGGCGGGTTCTACGCGCTGCTGGCCGGCGCGGGCGGGCCGGCCGGGCTGGATCCGGCGCCGTGGCGGGCCGTCGCCGGGTGCGACTCGGTGGTGATCGACCCGCACAAGCACGGGCTGCAGCCCTACGGCTGCGGCGCGGTGCTGTTCCGCGACCCGGACGTCGGCCGCCTGTACCTGCACGACTCGCCCTACACCTACTTCACCTCCGATGAGCTGCACCTGGGCGAGATCAGCCTGGAATGCTCCAGGGCCGGGGCGGCCGCGGCGGCGCTGTGGCTGACCTTCGAGCTGCTGCCGCCCGCGCCGGACGGGCTCGGCCGGGTGCTGTCGCAGTGCAGGCTGGCCGCGCTGGACTGGGCCGGCCTGATCAGCGGCTCGGATGTGCTGGACCTGTACCAGCCGCCCGAGCTGGACATCGTCTGCTACTTCCCGGCCGCCGGCGAGCGCGCCCTGTCCTGGATCGACGCCGCGTCGGCCCGGATGCTGGCCGGCGGCATGGCCAGCACTGGCGGCCCGGTGTACCTGAGCACGCTGCGGGCGGCGGCGGCCGACTTCGCCCGCCGCCACCCCGGCGTCGGCCGGGACCGGGCCGGTGCCAGGATCCTGCGCAGCGTGCTGATGAAGCCCGAAGCCCGCGGCTACGTCCCCGCGCTGCACAACCGGGTGGAGCGGCTGGCGTCCGAAGCCAGCTAGTTACCGGCCCGGAACCGGGCCGGCGACTGGTGATCAGCTAGCGGACGGCCATGCCCTGCTTGTGCGGGGCCGGGCCCTGGCTCAACTGGCGCAAAGTGGGCAAGATGGCGAGCGAGACGGGTACCGGCAGCAGGAGGGCCAGCACCCGGTAGACGAAGACGCCGGCGACGGCGGTCGCGAGCGGCGCGCCGCTGGCCCAGATGGTGAGCGGCAGCACGAGCGACAGGACACCGGCGCCGGCCAGCGGCCCGGTGCGCCGGGTGAACACCATGCCGGTCGCGAAGCCGACGAACAGCGCGGCCGCGCCCAGCTGGAATCCGCACGCTGCCAGCGCCGCCCAGACGGCGCACGCGTCCGCGGCCCAGAACAGGGCCATGCCGCAGACCGCTGGGCCCCATCGCAGCGGGTGGATGAACAGCTGCCTGATGATGTGGACCGAGTCCAGGAAGTTACCGGCTTTGCCGCGCCACCCTGGCCGGCCACGCAAGGAGGCCCGGTACCTCTCCGCGGCCCAGAAAGCGATCGCGAACCCGGGAACCGGCGCGATCGCCCACGGCAGCGTGACGCTAGCCTGCGGCTGGCTGAGCCCGAGCACGAGCACGGCAATCGCGGTAGCGCAACCGCCAATCGCCAGCACGCCTTGCTCCAGGCCAGCCAGGCCCGACACCCGTATCCTGGCCTGCCGCTCCCCTGCCCCCGCGGCCCGCAGCGCGTACCGGTCGAGTGCGCCGCCGCCCAGGGCAAGGAACCCGCCGAAGCCCGCGGCCGCCACCGCGCACATCTGCCGCCCGGGTAGCCTCGGCCCTCCCTCGACGCGGAAGACACCCCGGTAGGCGTAGTAATAGCCGGTGAACGAGATGACCATGGAGGTCACGAGCAGGGTCAGCCACACCCCGTCGAAGCCGGACAGCACGTCACGCACCGTGGCGAAACCGGCGATGTAGGCCAGACCCGTTCCTGCCGCCAGTTCCAGCAGCATGGCCGCGGCCAGGAGCATGGCCAGCACGCTTCCGCGGCGCTCAAGGTGCGTCGCGAAAAGCAGTGAACGCCATACTCGCATGGCCATCCTCCCCCGAGGCCCTACCGCTGCCCCGGATCAGCGCGACCATGCAAGGACCGGCCCGCCGGGTGCAGCGGTCAGCCGCGCTGGCCGCGGGCGAGCGCCAGCGCGGACGCCACCAGCAGGCTGGCCCGGTCCCGCGCGGCCGGCTCGCGCGCCGCCGTCTCGGCCAGGAACTGCTCGGGGTCCAGGCCGGCCGCCAGCACCTGCTCCCTGGCGGCCGGGTTCAGCCAGGACTTCAGCTGCGCGCCGTCGACCTCCGGGTGGAACTGGACCGCCAGGTGCCTGCCGATGCCGAACGCCTGCACCCCGGTGTCGTTGCGGGCCAGCAGCGCGGCCCCCGGCGGGGGCAGGCACCGGTCCTGGTGGAACTGCAGCCACGGGCCGGGCGGGATCAGCCCGGGGTCGGCCGGATCGATCATCCGCCAGCCGATCTCCGGCCGGGCGGCCCGCTCGACCTGGCCGCCGAACGCGGTCGCGAGCGCCTGCGCGCCGAAGCAGATCCCCAGCACCGCGGTGCCGGCCTCGTCGCAGCGCCGCAGCCAGGCCAGCTCGTCGGCGATCCAGGCGCGGGCCGGGTCCAGGTCGTACACCGCGTAGGTCGCACCCAGCACGATCACGTGCCCGAACCCGCCCGGCGGCGGCAGCGCCCCGTCATCGGGGAACAGGTGCCCGGTGAACTCGGCGCCGAACGCGCCGAACGCGTCGGCGATGAACCCGGCCGAGTCCTCCGCGTGGTGCCGGACCACGATCACTCGCATGCCCCAAGTGTTCCATGCCGCGGCGACTTCGCGGCCGGCCGCCGCCGGGCCGGGGCCCCCGGGCCCCCGCCCCGC
>DATBGO010000383.1:0-13962 GCA_036558005.1 Streptosporangiaceae bacterium
CCGGGTGAGGGTGATGCCGGTCATGAGGCGCGGCGTCACCCGGATGCTGATCATGATGGCCGCCGTCGCCGCTCTGCTGGCCGGCGCCCTGCAGCCCGCGGTCGCTGCCGCGGGCCCTATCAGCCCGTGGAACAACCCGGACTGCAGCTCCTACACCCAAGTCGGCGCGGCCACCACGGTGTACTTCGAGTACTACGACGCGGTCCACGACGCCACGTTCGACCGCAGCCTGGGCACCGCCGCATGGCGGTACTCCTCCCACGGAACCTGCCGCGGCTATCAGTGGGTACACTTCTCCCTGAACATGTCCGCGGTGCACACCTATCTCGGCTCCAGCCCCGGGCTCTGGCTGTCCGTCGATGCGTACACCGACATCGACAATTATGTTGACCAGCACATCTCGTTCACCGGCGGGCAGGCCGATGGCGACTTCCTGACTTACGCGATACAGGTGTTCTCGGACCGGGCCTGCACCGGCTTTTACGACTGGACGCGTATTCCGGCCTACCCCCACGGCGTGGTGTACCTCCAGAACGGCGGCATTACCGGCGAAGACTGGTGCAGCGTGTAGCAGGGCCAGAAGGCTAGAAACCCGGGAACACCTCGCGCAGCCGGTCCAGGTCGGCTGAACCGGCTGCGCAAGGCTGGTGTGTGGGCGGCGTCCAGCCGTCCATAGGACAGCCGGGCCAGCGCCTGGACCCGGGCAGGCCTAACCGCCGGGCCCTGCCGGGGGCCTGGCTGCCGGGCCGGCCCTGCGGACCGGGGGACCGAGGCCGAGCTCGGACAGGCGGCGCTGCCGGGCCGCGGTAGCGGCGGCGGCCGCCGCCACCCGGGCCGCGCTGCGCAGCGGCGAGCCGCGCATCCCGTCCGTCGCCTGGACGATCATGCCCACCAGGTCCTCGAACCGGCCGTCCGGGTCAGCGAAGATCTCCGGGCCCGCCTGCACGGTCAGCGGGTGGGCCTCCTGGTCCAGCCGGGCCGCCCGGCGCTCCAGTGCGTACCGGTCATCGCCGGCCGCGGTGGCCTGCGCGACCGCCTGCTCCTCGATGCAGAACCCGATCACGAAGCTGTAGAGCAGCGAGTACGCCCGGATCACGTCCGCGAGCGTGAAGCCCTGGTCCATCATCCGGGACAGCCCGGCCTCCTGGTTCTCCAGCACCGACGCGTCAGTCAGGTAAGTGCCGGTGAAGACCTTCGCGCCGTCGCGGTGCGCGAGCAGCGTCCGCCTGGTGATCGAGGCGAACGCGATCATCTCCTGCCGCCAGCCCAGGTCTGGCGGCAGCGCGGCGAGCTGCTCGCCGATGCCCTGCCAGATCTGGGTCGCCATCTCGTCCAGCAGGTCCTGCTTGCTGCGCACGTGCCAGTACAGGGCAGGCGCCTGCACGCCCAGCCTGGCAGCCACCGCGCGGACGGTCAGGCCGTCCAGGCCGACCTCATCCAGCAGCCCGAGGGCGGCCGCCACGATGCTTGCCTTGGTCAGTCCCCGGCCCACGTTGACAGCTTAACGCCGTTAAGGAAAGATGACAGCCATCCGTGAACTTAACGTTGTTAAGGGGACTTCATGAAGGCCGCGATCGTTCCCGGACCCGGTGCACCCGCCTACTACGGCGAGTTCGACGACCCCGTCGCGGCCGGCGGGCGCGAGCTCGTCGACCTGGTCGCGGCCGGCATTCACCCGCTGGCCCGGTCACTGGCCGCCGGGCGGCACTACGGCAGCACCGGCCACTGGCCGCTCATCCCGGGCACCGACGCGGTCGCCCGCGCCGCGGACGGCGCGCTGATCTTCACCGGCTTCGTCGAGGCGCCGTACGGAACGCTCGCGGAGCGGATGGCGGTCCCCGGCAAGCTGCGCATGGAGCTGCCCCATGGCAGCGACCCGGTGTCCATCGCCGGCGGGCTCAACCCGGGAATGGCCTCGTGGATGCCGCTCACCGCCCGGGCCGCGGAGCTGGGCTCACTGGGCGCCGTGCTGGTGCTCGGCGTCACCGGCATGGCCGGCCTGCTCGCCGCGCAGAACGCGGCGCTGCTCGGCACCACCCGCGTCATCGGGGCCGGGCGCAGCCCGGCCGGGCTGGAGCGGGCGGCCGCCGCAGGCGCGGCGACGGTGGCGCTGACCGGGGACGCCGGGCAGGATGCCGTCGCCCTGGCCGCGGCCCTGGACGGCCAGGCTCCGGGCATCGTGCTGGACTTCCTGTGGGCCAGCGCGGCCGAGGCCGCGTTCGCGGCCCTTGGCCGCCGGGGCCTGAGCGAGGACACCGCCGACATCTCCTACGTGCAGATCGGCGCGATGGCCGGGGCAGAGGCGGCGGTGCCGGCCCAGCTGCTGCGCAGCCGCCGCATCCGGATCGCCGGCAGCGGTGCGGGCTCGGCGTCGATGGCCGGCATCATCGCGCAGCTGCCCAGGTACATGGAGCTGATCGCGACCGGCAAGGTGCGGGTGCCGACGCAGGTGTTCCCGCTGTCAGAGGTGACCAGCGCGTGGGCCGCGGCCGAGCGGGGCGGGCCGCGGGCGGTCGTCGTCCCCGGCTGAGCCCGCCGGGCGCGGGCGGGGTCAGGACCCGAGGCGCGGGCGGGGTCAGGACCCGAAGGCGCGGGCGATGATCGCGTCCAGCGCGCTGTCAGGCAGCAGCCTGCGGGCCCGGACGATGCTGCCCGCGCCCCGGCCGACCGGGTACCTGGCCCGCGGGTGCGCGACCGTGGCCGCCTTGACGATCTTCCTGGCGACCACCTTGGGCCCGGACGAGGTGAGCGGGCGGTCGGCGGTCTCCAGCATCCGCCCGACCGACCGGGCCTGGCCTTCGTACGCGGTCCCCGCGGAAGTGCGGAGCATGTTCTGCCTGGCGATCGCGCTCCACTCGGTGCGGATCGGGCCGGGCTCGATCAGCACCACCCGGATGCCGAACGGCCTCAGCTCGACCCGCAGGCTGTCGCTGAGTCCTTCCACCGCGAACTTGGTCGCGTGATACCAGCCGCCCAGCGGCTCGTAGATCTTGCCGCCGATCGAGGACACGTTGATGAGCCGCCCGCTGCCCCGCTCGCGCATCGCGGGCACCACCAGCTGGATCAGCCGGGCCAGGCCGAACACGTTGACGTCGAACTGGCGGCGCGCCTCGGCGATCGGCACGTCCTCCACCGGTCCGTACGACCCGTAGCCGGCGTTGTTGACCAGCACCTCGACCGGCCCGGCCTCAGCGGTGATCTTCTCCACCGCGGCGGTGACCGCGGCCTCGTCGGTGACATCCATGCTGAGCACGCCGATGCCGGTGCTGGCCAGGGCCTGCATCCGGTCAGCCCGGCGGGCCGCGGCGTAGACAGTGAACCCCGCCTTGGCCAGGAGCAGGGCGGTGTCCGCCCCGATCCCGGAGGAGGCACCGGTCACCAGGGCAACTCTGGAGCTGGTCATCGTGATCCTTAAAGGCCAGTGGTCTGTTAATCCGGAACCCTACCGACTCCGGCCGGGAAAGTAAAAGTCCGCTGGTCCGTTAACCTGGCTGGGTGAGCACCGCCAGTTTCCAGCGGGCCAGGACCGACGCGCAGCGCGACCAGCGCCGCCGCGATGTCCTGGACGCGGCGCGCGGCATGCTCGACCAGATGCCGCTGGCCGAGATCAGCCTGCGCGAGCTGAGCAGGCGGGTCGGGCTGGCCAAGTCCAACGTGGTCCGCTACTTCCCCTCCCGCGAGGCGGTCTTCCTCGCCGTGCTGGCCGAGGACTGGGACAGCTGGCTGGACCAGCTGCGGGACCAGCTCGCGGCCGCCCCGCCGCCCGGGACAGTCCGGCCCGGCCCGGTGCCGCACGAGCGCCATCAGGAGCTGGCCGCGGCGATCGCCGGCACCCTGGCCGGCCAGCGCCGGATGTGCGAGCTGATCTCCGCCGCGCAGACGATCCTGGAGCACAACATCCCGGCCAGCACCGCCAGGGAGTTCAAGATGGCCGCGCACGCCCGGACCAGGCGGCTGGCCGGGCTGGTCCAGTCGGCCGTCCCCGGCCTGACCGGCGCGCGGGCGTTCGAGTTCGCCGGCCTCACCTGGGCGCTGATCGCCGGCGCCTGGCCGATCGCGAACCCGAGCCCCGTCGTCGCCCAGGTCCTGGCCGAGCCGGGCCTGCGGGACCTGTGCGTCGAGTTCGGCCCGGCGCTGACCAGCGTGCTGACTGTCGTCCTGGACGGCATGACCATCACCGCCGACTCCGGAGGGCACACCAGTAGATGATCGAGATCCTGAGCTTCCGGCTCGCGGCCGGCGCCGATGAGGCCGCGTTCCTCGCGGCTGACAAGCGGGTGCGGACCGAGTTCGCCTCTCAGCAGCCTGGCCTGCAGCGCCGGACCACCGCCCGCGGCGAGGACGGCAGCTGGATCGTCATCGACCTCTGGCGGTCCGGCGCCGACGCCGACGCCTGCGACGCGCGCTGGGGCCAGGACGAGGCGACCGCGAGCTTCATGTCGTTCATCGACCGGGCGTCCATGTCGGCCCGGCGCTACGCCACCCTCGACTGAGCCGCCCGCTACTGCTTGACGAGCATCAGCGAGTCGCCCTCGGGGTCGTCGGATCGCGGCGATCGTCTCGGTCAGCCCGGTGCTGATCCGGCAGGGCGCCAGGCGGCACCGTCTTGCCCGGCTCAGTATTTCCCGGCACACCGCCGCTCGCCAGCGGCGGCCGGGCGGACTGGCCGGCGGTGCGGGCCTGGCACCCGGCTGGCGTTATAGCAGCCAGCGGGACTGGGCGACGATCTGCTCAGCCGACTTCCCCTCGGCCAGCGCGATCTCCGCTCGCCGGGACGCCGCGAAGGTGCTGATCAGCATGTCGCCGGCGGCCGCACGCAGGACGTCGTCCGCTTCCAGCGCCTTCAGCGACTCGGCCAGGCTGGCCGGCAGCCGGGCCGCCTGGCCAGCCAGCGGGTGACCGGGCACGCCCGGGTCGCCGCTGACCTCGCCGGGCAGGCTGTCCTGCCGGCCGGCGGACGCCAGCGCGACCGCCATCACCGCCCCGGCCAGCAGGTACGGGTTCGCGCTGGCATCGAAGCACTTCAGCTCGACGTTCGCCGCGCCGGGAGCGCCCGGGCTGCCCTCGATGAACCGGACCGCCGCCTCCCGGTTCTCCGTGCCCCACACCTGGTAGACGCCGGCCCAGCGGGACGGCTGCAGCCGCAGGTACGAGCCGGGCATCGGCGCGCCGATCGCGAGCAGCGCCGGCAGCCCGGCCAGCAGGCCCGCCATCATCGACTCGCCCCGGCCGGTCAGGCCGTGCCGGCCGGTGCCGCCGGCCAGCAGGTTGCCGCCGTCCTGCCAGAAACTGACGTGCAGGTGCCCGCCGTTGCCCACGTTGTCGGTCAGCACCGCGGGCGCGAACGTGGCCCGCATCCCGTGCCGGGCGGTCACCGCCGCGATGGTCAGCTTCACCAGCAGGCAGGTGTCCGCGGCCGACACCGGGTCCTGCGGGCTCACCGATATCTCGAACTGCCCCGGCCCGTACTCCGGGTGCAGCTGCTCGACCCCGACGCCGGCCGACTCCAGGCTCTCGATCACCTCGCGCGCGTAGTCGGCCGCGCCGAGCAGCCGGGAGAGCCCGTATCCGGTGCCGGTCACGGCCGGGTGAAAGTCGTCCTCCTCCTCGCCGATCATCCATTCGAGCTCGAACGCCATCAGCGCGCTGATCCCCTTGCTCAGGCCGGCCGCCACCTGGGCACGGGCGAATGAGCGCTGGCACCCCGGGTACACGGTGCCGTCCTGGTAGAACCGGTCGCCCGGCGCCCACGCCCAGCCTTCGGGGACCGGCAGCACGGCCAGCGCGTCCAGGTCGGGCACCATCCGCAGGTCGCCGTCGGGGATCCCGAGCGGGGACTGGCCGTCGATGCCGCCGACGCTGGTGAACGCGTCGATCACCGGCGAGAACCCGAGGCCGGACCTGGCCGCGCTGGCCAGCTTGCTCAGCGGCACGGTCTTGACCCGCCCGGCGCCAGCGTGATCCACGAACGTGGTCGCGACCGCGCTGACCTCGGCTGCGAGCTGGCGTTCCAGCGCCTGACCGCGTCGCTCGTCGGCGTCGCGCTCCGCCTCACTACGGAACTGGCTGTACGGCCGTGGCATGATCATTCCCCTTCGCGAGGACGGAACCGGTCACGACGTAACTTAGCCGCCCGCGTGCTGGCCAGAGGCCGCGGGCACCGGCCCGGCCAGTCCCTCCGACCTGGTCAGGTGCTCGCCGGCCTGCCGGGTGGCCGAGGGCCGCAGCAGCACCCCGACGACCCCGATGACGAGCCAGCCGAGCGCGACCGACGGGCCCCACCAGGCGACCCCGCTCGGCAGCGGCCACACGTTCCGGTAGAGCGTGTAGGCCAGCACGACCAGGCCGAGCACCGGGATCACGATCTCCCAGCGCCGCACCGCCACCTGGCCGGTGAAGAACACCAGCCGGACCATCCCGACCGTGGCCAGGACGTAAACCACCAGCAGGATCAGCGTCCCGATGGTGCCGCTCTCCAGGAACAGCGTGAACGGGTCGCCGCCGAGCACGAACCAGGTGAAGGCGATGACCACGTAGACCGCCAGCACCACCGCGGCCGAGGATGCGGTCGGGGTCCGGCGGCGCGGCGAGACGCGGCTGAGCGTGCCGGGCAGGACGCCGTCCCTGCCCATCGCGTAGGACAGCCGGGCGGCACCGACCGTGCAGGCCAGCGCGCAGCCGAAGGCCGAGATCATCGCGCCGATCGTGATCAGGTCCCCCAGCCACGACGCCACGTACGCGGTGCCGAGGTCGCCCATCAGCGAAGAGGAGTTGACGAAGTTCGTGATCCCCTTGGCCGACGTGCCGAAGCCCATCACCTCGACCGCGGTCACCACGAAGAAGTAGATCCCGCCGAAGATCGCGACCCCGAGGATGGCCCGCGGGATGTCCCGGTTGGGCTGCTTGGTCTCCTCACCCAGGGTGGCGGCGGCCTCGAACCCGGCGAAGGACAGGAAGCCGAACACCACGCCGAGGAAGATCGCCGACAGCGGGGTGCCCGAGGGCAGGCTGAACACCTTGCCGTCCAGGCCGAGCCCGCCAGGCCCGTTGTGCCCGGCCAGCTTGGCGAACACGATGATGGTGACGATGACGATCAGCGCCACGGTGATGCCCTCCGCGGCCAGCAGCAGCCGGGTCCCGCCGCGGGCCGGGCTGATCGCGATCACCCAGACGACCAGCATCCCGATGGCGCCGAGCAGGAAGCCCGACCAGGTTGGCGGGTGGTTCCAGATGCCCAGCGAGTCGAGGAAGTCGGACGCGAACCGGCCGCCCGCCATCGATGTGACCACGCCGTAGAAGGTGTAGGTGCCGGTCAGCGCCCAGCCGGAGATCACGCCCGCGCGCGGTCCCAGGGTCGCCCCGACGAACCCGTACACCGAGCCCGAGTGGTGGAACCGCTGGGTCAGCCGGACGAACGTGTAGGCGACGAGCAGCACGCCGACGAAGGCCAGCGCGAACGCGATCGGGGTTGCCCGGCCGACGGTCGTCGCGGTGCCCTGCGGGTTGATGCTCGCGGCCATGGACGGCGCCATCAGCGCGAGGGAGATGCCGATGGCTTCCCAGATGCTCAGGCTGCGGCGCAGCTTTACTTGCTTGGTCTCGCTGGTGTCGGCCACCATCTGGTCAAGCACCTCCTCTTTCCTGGGTGCTTGTGGCGTGTTCTGCCCGACTTTAGGTCATCAGGACATACCAGCGGTAGCCCCTGGCGCGAACCCGATCAGCGCCAGGTCAGGCCGCGGATCGCGGTCCGCGCGCAGGTCCGCGCGCCGGTCCCCGCAAACGTCTGCGCGGGCCCGCGCCCGGTGACCCGCGTCCCCGCGACCCGCGTCCGCCGTGACCCGCGCCGCTCCCGCGCGCGCCCGCGGCCCGTGACGCCTACCTCCGTGGGCCGCCTCTCAGGTCCGTACCGTCCGGCCGGCCGCCCTGGCCCGCGCGGACGGCTCATGCGGCGCGGGCCCGGATGTGCGGTACCGGAAATCGCCGTAGGTGTCAGGCGCGCTGTCGGGCTGGTACAGGAACCGGTCCGGCTGGTCTCGCAGGACGCTCATCCGCCGCTGCGCGTACCTGCACTCCTCGACGACCGCGGCGATCCGTCCGAAAGCGCGTGCCAGCGTGCGTATCAGCTTCATAGTTACAGCCTGCTACCTCGGCAGGCCGACGATAAGTGGCAGGATCGCCATAGATAGATGACATCCTGCCAACCGCGTGCGACGATGGAACCGTGCTCACCAACGTCGCGGTCGTGCTGCTCAACGGCTTCTCCCCGTTCGAGTTCGGCGTGCTCTGCGAGGTGTTCGGCAGCGACAGGACCGCTGACGGGCTGCCCGGCTACCGGTTCGCGGTCGTCGGCGGCGAGCCAGGGCCGCTCGCCTCCGAAGTCGGGTTCGTCATGCAGCCCGATTTCGGCCTGGACCGGCTCGAGTCGGCGGACCTGATCGCGGTGCCGGCCATCACGGACTCCCGGCTGCGGTCCGCCTTCCCCCCGGACCTGCTGGCCGCGCTCCGCCAGGGCATCGAGCGCGGCACCCGCGTGCTGAGCATCTGCACCGGCGCGTTCGTGCTGGCCGCCGCGGGCCTGCTCGATGGCAGGAAGTGCACGACGCACTGGAAGCACGCCGACGCGCTGGCCCGGTTCTGCCCGGCGGCGCAGGTCGATCCGGCCGTCCTGTACGTGGATTCCGACCCGGTCATCACCAGCGCGGGGACCGCCGCGGGCATCGACGCCTGCCTGTACCTGGTGCGCAAGGAGCACGGCAGCCAGGTGGCCAACGCCATCGCCCGCCGGATGGTCGTGCCGCCGCACCGCGACGGCGGCCAGGCCCAGTACGTCGAGCGACCGCTGGCCGACCCGCCCGCGGACACCCTCAGCGAGGTCCTCAACTGGCTGACCCGCAACCTGGACAAGCCGGTCAGCATCTCCCAGCTGGCCACCAGGGCGGCGATGTCGGAGCGGACCTTCGCCCGCCGCTTCGTCCAGGAGACCGGCACCACGCCGCAGCGCTGGCTGATCGGTCAGCGGGTGCTGCTCGCCCAGGAACTGCTGGAGCGGACCGAAGCGACCGTGGACGTGGTGGCCGAGCGGGCCGGCTTCGGCAACGCCGCGGCGCTGCGGCATCACTTCCGGGCCTGGCGTTCCACCACGCCAAACGCCTACCGGCGGATGTACCGCCCGGGCACCGCGCTGCGCACCGCCCCGGCCGGCAGCCTGCGCGTCACCTCCCGCTGAGCCCGGCCACCACCACCGAGCCCGGCGCCCTTGCCGAGCCCGGTCACCACCACCGAGCCCGCCACCACCTCGAACCCGGTCACCACCCGCCAAGCCCGCCACCACCCGCCGAGCTCCTACCCCAAGAATTCAGCCGCCCGATGAGCTCAGCCGCCGCCAAGAGCTGAGCCACCCGATGAGTTCAGCCGCGCCGCCGCGTCTGCCAGTAGTGAGGTAATCGCTCCGGACCGACGCAAGGAGATCACTGATGCCATCGACCGAGCCGACCGCGCAGTTGCACGAAGGCTTCAGCCAGCCCGGCGCCACCGCGCCGTCGTGGGCGCAGGTCGCGCAGGTGCTGTCCGATTCGGAAATGTTCTGGCTGTCGTCGGTGCGCGCCGACGGCCGCCCG
The DNA here is from genome assembly GCA_036558005.1 of Streptosporangiaceae bacterium. Lineage (GTDB taxonomy): Bacteria > Actinomycetota > Actinomycetes > Streptosporangiales > Streptosporangiaceae > DATBGO01. The sequence continues at coordinate 9,618 of DATBGO010000383.1, forward strand.
CACGTCACGCCGCTCCCGGCGGTCTGGCACGACGACACGCTGCACTTCTGCTGCGGCGCCGCCGAGCAGAAGGCGAAGAACCTGGCGTCCGAACCCCGCTGCATCCTCACCACCGGCACCAGCCAGCTACGGTCGGGCCTTGACGTCGTGGTCGAGGGCACCGCCACCCGGGTAACCGACCAGGCCCGGCTGACCGAACTGGCAGCGATCTGGAAGTCCAAGCTGGACTGGGACTTCGAGGTAACCGGCGACGCCTTCCGCGACCCAGCCGGCCGCCACGGCCTGGTCTTCGCCCTCACCCCGGCGAAGATCCTGTCCTTCGGCAAAGCCCCCTACACCCAGACCCGCTTCCGCTCCCCCTCCTGACCGCCACCCTCACCAACCCGACATATATAGGATTACAAACCCGCTGCTCACAGCGATCTAACCCGACATATCTCGGGTTAGCCAGGCGGGCCGACCCAGCCTGGCGACGCAGCGCGGTCCGGCCGCCGGCCCGGCTCGGACTCGCGGCACGCTGGCAACGGATGCGATGGCCCGGAGCTGCTTAAACAGCGACAGCGCTGGGCCAGCGCATCCCTATCGACCGCGCTGGCGGCCCGGCCGGGCGGCACTGGCGACCCGCCCCGGGACAGGCATTCGGATGCAATGGCCCGGAGCTGCGGAAACAGCAACAGCGCCAAGCCAGCGCCGCTACGGCGCCCCGGCCCCGGCGAACAAGCGCGCTGCGACCCCGCTGAGCTGTCGCCGACCTGGTCGCAGCGCGCTCGCCGGACGCCCCTGGGCCCGTGATTTAGCGGCGTTGTCACAGCGCAGGTAAGACAGTGCCTGCGGAGTGACATAGCCGCTAAAAAATCCGCCCGGCCGCCACCTAGCCGGACTCCCACCGCCCTTATAAAACGGGCATATAGTACATATTTAACCGACATATGTCGGGATAGCGGCGCGTTTGGCTCGCTGGGCTAAACCGATATATGTCGGGTTAGCGAGGGCGGGTGACGGCGTGGGCGACGGCTAGGGCTACATATGTCGGGTTGGGTGGGGCGGGGGCGGGTTGGGCGGGGACGTGCGTGTAGGGCTGTCGGGACGGGCGCTGGCTGCCATGATTGCCGGATGCAGGATAACCAGGAGCCGACCGCGGGCACCAGGCTGGAGCGCCTGTGGCGGGCAGCTGAGGTCAGGGCCATCCCGCTGCGGACCATCCTGACCACCGTCGCGGTCGTGGCGGTGACCTACCTGGCTGCCAAGCTGATCTACCGGGTGCGCGAGGTGCTGCTGCTGATCGTGGTGGCGGGCTTCATCGCGGTGATCTTGAATCCGCTGGTGGTGACGCTACAGCGGTGGCGGATCCGGCGCCGCGGCCTGGCGGTGGCGGTGGTGACGTTCCTGGCGCTGATCGTCTTCCTGGGGCTGGCGGTGGTGTTCGGCTATCCGCTCACGAACGGGATCACGCACCTGGCCAGGGACCTGCCCGGGTATGTCAACAGCGCCGAGCACGGCCGGGGGTGGCTCGGCCACCTGGTGCGCAGGTACCACGTGCAGAACTGGATCCAGCAGAACATCCCAAAGATCGTGAACGTCGGCCAGGGGCTGGCCAAGCCGGCCCTGACCCTCGGCAAGGGCGCGCTGTCGCTGCTGCTGGCGCTGACGACCATTTTCGTGCTGGTGCTGCTGTTGCTGCTGGAGGGCCCGAAGATGCGCAGCGGGGTGCTGGCGCTGATGTCGCAGGCCCGCGGCGAGCGCTACAGCAGGATCGCCCGCGAGGTCAGCAGGTCGGTCTCTGGCTACATGGTCGGGAACTTCCTGACCTCGGTCATCGCGGGCCTGGTCGTGCTGGTGACGCTGCTGCCGCTGGGCGTGCCGTTCCCGTTCCTGTGGGCGCTTTGGGTGGCGCTGGTGGACTTCCTGCCGATGGTCGGCGGGGCACTGGCCGGAATCCCCACGGTGGTGTTCGCGGCCTTCCACTCGGTCACCGCGGGCGTGATCACGCTGGTGGTGTTCCTCGTCTACACCCAGATCGAGAACCACATCCTGAACCCGGTGGTGATGAGCCGGACGGTCCGGGTGAACCCGCTGCTGGTGCTGCTGTCGATCCTGATCGGCGCGTCGCTCGGGGACTGGATCGGCGGGGTGTTCGGCGCGTTCGTCGCGGCGCTGCTGGCCATTCCCAGCGCGGGCGCGCTGCAGGTGCTGGTCAGCGAGGCATGGCGGGGCAGCGAGCCGCACCCGGCCGGCCCGCCGGGCGCGGCCAGGGCAGGCCCGGGCCCGGGCACCGCGCCGGGTCCGGGCGGGCCGGCCAGTACCGCCGGGCCGGGATCAGCGCCGGGGCCAGCGCCGTGGTCAGGGACGGGGCCGGTGGCCGGAACGAGCCAGCCTGGCCCCTCGTAAATCGGCCAGACCTGGGACGGGGCGTCGATCAACACCGAGGTGGCCAGCCGGTCACTGATCAGCCTGCGGCTGCTGCTGGCCGGGAGCGCCATCGGCACCGCCGCCGGGTCGCGCTCGGCGCCTGGAACGCGGTGCGCCAGTACCGGGTGTGCAGAAGGCGAACCTGGCCAACTTCGGCGCGTTCGGACTGTCGCTGCCCGACTACACCGAAATGGGGCTACGCCTCCTAGAGCGCCGGTCAAGTAGCGATGGCCGGGGTTCGTTGTAGCACTGGTTGATGGCCGTTGGGTGTGTTAGGCCCTGTTGGTAGCAGGTTGTGAGGATGCTGCTACGAGGCAGGGAGGGTGATGATGGTACGCCCGGGTCTGTGGAGTCCGGCGGTGGAGCCGTCGCCAGCGGAGCAGGCGGTGATGAAGGCGGTGCGGCGGGCGAAGCTGTTCGTGTTCTTACGCCAGCACCGGCACGAGCTGTTCGACGCGGAGTTCCAGGCTGAGCTGGCCGGGGCGTATGCGGACCGGCCGAAGGGGCAGCCGCCGGTGCCGCCGGCCCAGCTGGCGCTGGCGACGATCGTGCAGGCTTATGCCGGGGTGTCTGATGATGAGGTGATCGAGGCGACGGTCATGGACCGGCGGTGGCAGCTGGTGCTGGACTGCCTGGACACCGGTGAGCCGCCGTTTTCGAAAGGCACGCTCGTGGGGTTCCGCAAAAGGCTGATCGAGCACGACCTGGACCGGCGGCTGGTCGAGCGGACCGTGGCGCTGGCGGCGCGGACCGGGGGGTTCGGGGCGCGGGCGCTGCGGGCGGCGCTGGACTCTTCCCCGTTGTGGGGCGCGGGCCGGGTGGAGGACACCTATAACTTAATCGGGCACGCGCTGCGCAAGGCCCTGGGCGTGATCGCGGCCCTGCAGGGACGGGGGCAGGCGGAGGGCATCGCGGTGGTGGCGGGCCGGGCCGGGACGCCGCAGCTGGCGGCCTCCAGCTTGAAGGCCGCGCTGGATGTGGACTGGGACCAGGTGACCGCCCGGGATCAGGCCCTGGCCCAGGTGCTGGGCTTGCTGGAGCGGGTCGAGACCTACCTGGCCACCGCGGCGGGCGGCGACGATGCCCGCGCCTGCCTGCAGGTCGCTCATCAAGTCCGCGACCAGGACGTAGACATGACCGGGCCGGTGCCGGTGCTGCGCGCCGGGGTGGCCAAAGACCGGCGCATCAGCGTCGAAGACGCCGGCATGCGCCATGGCCGCAAGACCCGCTCGGTGCTGTTCGACGGTTACAAGCGGCACGTGCTGCGCGACCTGGACACCGGCCTGGTCGTGGCCGCAGGCCTCACCCCGGCCAACGCCCCCGAAGCCAGCGTCACCCCCAGCATCACCACCGACCTGCAGGCCGCCGGACGGCAGCTATCGGAGTTGCACATCGACCGCGCCTACCTGTCCTCAGCCCTGGTCCGCGACCGCAGCCCGGACCTGACGATCTTCTGCAAAGCCTGGCGGGTGCGCAACACCACCGGCCGCTACGCCAAAACCAGCTTCACCCTGGACTTCACCACCAGCCAGCTACGGTGCCCCGCCGGAGTCAGCATGCCCTTCACGCCCGGCAAGACCGTGCGCTTCCCGCAAGCCACCTGCGCAGCCTGCCCGCTGCGCGACCGCTGCACCACCAGCAGCCACGGCCGCAGCGTATCCATCCACCCCGACGAAGCCCTGCTGGCCGAGCTTCGCGACACCCAGGCCACCCCAGCCGGACGCGCCCGGCTCCGCGAGCGCGTCCAGGTCGAACACGCCCTCGCCCACATCGGCCACTGGCAAGGCCGCCGCGCCCGCTACCGCGGCACCCGCAAGAACCTATTCGACCTGCGCCGCGCCGCTGTCGTCCACAACCTCCACGTCATCGCACGCCAGCCAGGCGCCGACGATGATCACAAAGTGGCAGCCTGACTGCTACTTGACCGGCGCTCTAG
>DATBGO010000384.1:0-34336 GCA_036558005.1 Streptosporangiaceae bacterium
CAACGAGAATGCGCGGGTTCATTGATGCTCCTCCACATGACGAGAACCTGACGGGTCAGCACCAGCGCTGGCGGGGCTGACGTTAACGACGGCCGCTAACTATCGACAAACTGGCCGGAAGCCGGTTCATCGACGCCGCCAACTAACTAACGCCACCCGGTTCTAGCGACTCCACTCCTGCCTGAGCAGCCCGTACAGCACGATGTCGGAGAAGCCGTCGCCGTCGTAGGCCTGCTCGCGCTGGATGCCTTCGAGCACGAAGCCGCAGCTTTCGGCTAGTTTCCGCATCGCGGCGTTGGCCGCGAGCGTCTCCAGCTCGATCCGATGCAGGTTGCGGAAGCGGAAGCCGTAGTGGCAGAGCAGCCGCACCATCTCCCGGCCGTAACCCTGGGTGCGTGCGGCCGGGAGCAGTGAGATGCCGAGATGGCCGAACTGGTTGAAGGCGTCGAGACCCCACAGGCTGCACGTCCCGATCACGGTGCCGTCGGTGATCGTCTCGGCGGTGAACCGGGCGGTACTGACGTCCGGTTCGGCCAGCGACTTCTCCAGCCTGGCCCGTCTTGCCGCGAGCGATTCAGCCAGCATCGGGCTGTCGTCGGTGATCAGGTGGTCTTCGGGGTCGGACCACATTTCGTACAGCACGGTGGCATCGTCGGGGACCATGGGCCGCAGGCGTACTCGCTCGGAGGCAAACATCCCGCGAAACTAGCTCACCCGCCGCGCGCGCGCCTTCCAATAAACACCCGGCGAACGTGGTCGAGATCTTCTTCGGCATCGTCCACCCGGCTGCCCGTACTACGGGAGCCCGGGCCTGGCGCCGGCCGTAGCCGCCGCGGCCCGGCTGAGCCGGCCCGAACCAGGGGCCGGCCGGCCGGTTCCCCGTGGATAATCCAGGATGTCCGGCTGGCGGCGGACGGCCGCCGGCCCGCATACGCCTGGGGCCGGTGATCTGGCGTGGATGGTGAGGCGCGCGGCCGCCTGGGCCCGCTGCTGCGCGCGCACCGGGTAGCGGCCGGCCTGACCCAGGATCAGCTGGCCGGCAGCGCCGGGCTCAGCACCGCGGCGGTGCGGGATATCGAGCAGGGCCGGACCACCCGGCCGCGGGCCGCCTCGGTGACCCGCCTGGCCCAAGCGCTGCGGCTGACCGCGGGGCAGCGCGCGACGCTGGCCCTGGCGGTGCCCGGTGACGACGGCGAGGGCCGGGACCGCGCGCCGGGGCACGGCGGGCAGCAGGCGGCGGGCCTGCGGCTGGCCGTCCTTGGACCGCTGGCCGCCTGGCGGGACGCCGCCGCGGTCCCGCTCGGCCCGGTCCGGCAGCGCGCGCTCCTCGGCCTGCTCGTGCTGCACGCCGGGGCGGGGGTGAGCCGGGCCGCGATCGTCGACGCGCTGTGGGGTGAGCAGCCGCCCGCCACCGCCCCGGTGATGATCCAGGGATACATCAGCAGGCTCCGCCGGCTGCTCTGGCCTCCGGCCGCCGGCCGGGCCGGGGCGGACGCCGACGGTGCGGCGCTGACCTGGGATGGCACCGGTTACCGGCTGGCGGCTGCCGCGCTGCAGTCCGACCTGGCCGAGTTCGACGGGCTGAGCGCCCGCGCCAGGCAGAGCACCGGTGCGGGCGACCTGGCCGGCGCCTGCCGCCTGTACCGGCAGGCGCTGGAGCTATGGCGCGGGCAGCCGCTGGAGGACCTGGACATCCTGCGCGGCCACCCGGCACTGGCGGGCCTGAGCCGGCGCCGCGCCGAGGCCGTGATCGAGTACGCGGACGCGGCGGAGGCCGCGGGCCAGCCGGCGGACGTGCTCGGCCAGCTGTGGTCGCTGGCCGGCATTGACCCGCTGGACGAGCGGGCACACGCCAGGCTGCTGGACGCGCTGGCGGCCACCGGCCAGCGCGCCACCGCGCTGCGGGTGTATGAGGGCATGCGGCGCCGGCTCGACGCGGAACTCGGCGTGCGGCCGGGCCCGGAACTCGCGCAGGCCCACCTGCGGGTGCTGCGGCGTGAGGGCGATGGCGCCGGCGCGGATGAGGACCGCACGCCCGCCGCGGGCGGCGGGCAGGCGCGAGCCAGCGTCATCCCCCGCCAGCTGCCCCATCACGGCGGGCACTTCACCGGCCGGGCCGCCGAGCTGGCCGAGCTGTCCGGGCTGCTGGCGGCCGGTGACCCGCCGGGAACCGTGGTGGTATCGGCCATCGGGGGCACCGCAGGCGTCGGCAAGACCGCGCTGGCCATCTACTGGGCGCACCAGGCCGCCGCGCGGTTCCCGGACGGGCAGCTGTATGTCAACCTGCGCGGTTACGATCCGGGCCAGCCGGTCCCCGCGGCGGACGCGCTGGCCGGGTTCCTGCGCGCGCTCGGCCTGCCCGGCCAGCAGATCCCGGCCGGGCTGGACGAGCGGGCAGCCAGGTACCGCAGCCTGATGGCCGGGCGGCGGGCCCTGGTGATCGCCGACAACGCCGCATCGGCCGAGCAGGTCCGCCCGCTGCTGCCCGGCACCCAGACCTGCGTCGTGCTCGTCACCAGCCGCGATTCGCTGGCTGGCCTGGTAGCGAGGGACGGCGCCCGGCGGCTGGACCTGGACCTGCTGCCGCCCGCCGACGCGGCCGCCCTGCTGCGGGCGCTGATCGGGGAGCGGGCGGAGGCCGACCCGGGCGCGGTGGCCCTGCTCGCCGGGCTGTGCGCCCGGCTGCCGCTGGCCTTGCGGGTGGCCGCCGAGTTCGTCATCGCCCGGCCCGCGGCCCGGCTCGCCAGCCTGGCCGGGGAACTGGCCGGCCAGCAGCGGCTCGACCTGCTGGCGGCGGGCGGTGACCCGCGCACCGCGGTACGCGCGGTGTTCTCCTGGTCCTACCGGCACCTGGACGCCGCCGCGGCCCGCGCGTTCCGGCTGCTTGGCCTGCAGCCGTGTGCAGACGTCGACCAGTACGCCGCCGCCGCGCTGACCGGAGGCACGGCGGGCCGGGCCCGCGCGCTGCTCGAACTGCTCACCCGGGCGCACCTGATCCAGCCGGGCGAGCGCGAGGGCCGTTACGCCATGCATGACCTGCTGCGCGCCTATGCCGCGGAGCTGGCCGCCACGGCGGACACCGCCGCGCAGCGGCAGGCGGCGGTCACCGGGCTGCTGGACTACTACCTGCGGACCGCGGCGGCCGCGATGGACGCGCTGGTGCCCGCCGAACGCCACCGGCGCCCCCGGCTGCCCGCCCCGGACAGCTCGGCCCGCCCCCTGGTGACCGGCAAGGAGGCGGCCCTGGACTGGCTGGACCAGGAGCGCGCCAGCCTGATCGCGGTCGCGGTGCACGCCGCCGCCCGGGGCTGGCCCGGCCACGCCACCGCGCTGGCCGCCACCCTGTTCCGCTATCTCGACGCTGGCGGCCATTACCCCGAGGCCATCAGCCTGCACACCAGCGCGCTGCAGGCCGCCCGGCAGGCCGGTGACCTGGCCGCCGAAGCGACCGCGCTGACCAGCCTGGGCGCCGTCGATCAGCGTCAGGGCCGGTACCGGCGGGCGGGGCGGCACCTCCGGCAGGCGCTGGCACTGTACCAGCAGGCCGGTGATCGCAGCGGCCAGGCCCGCGCGCTGGGCAACCTGGGCCTGGTCAGCCAGCTGCAGGGCCGCGATGAGGAAGCCGCCGGCCACTTCGGGCAGGCGCTGGCGCTGTACCGGGAGACCGGCGACCGGGCCGGTGAAGCCCACACGCTGGGCAACCTGGGGCTGATCGACCAGCTGCACGGGCGGCTCGCGCAGGCCGCCGAGCACCACCGGCAGTCGCTGACGGTCTGCCGGGAGACCGGCAACCGGGTCAGCGAAGCCTACGCGCTGGGCAACCTCGGCGACATCGGGCGGCAAGAAGGCCGGTATCAGCAGGCCGCCGAGCAGCTGGGCGAAGCCGTCCGGCTCTTCCGCGAATGCGGTGAGCGGCCCGGCGAGGCCGACGCGCTCACCAACCTCGGCGAGGTGGAGCTGCGGCAGGGCCGCCGCCAGCAGGCCGCCGACTACCACGGGCAGGCGCTGGCGCTGTTCCGCGAGGTCGGTTACCAGCATGGCGAGGCGAAGGCACGCAACGGCCTGGGCGAGACCGCGCTGGCCGGCGGCCTGCCCGGCCGGGCCCGCAGCCAGCTAACGGCCGCGCTCGACCTGGCCAGCGTCATCGGCGACCAGCGCCAGCAGGCGCGCGCGCACGACGGCCTGGCGCACTGTCACCACGCGGCCGGCGACCCGGACGAGGCCCGCCGCCACTGGCAGCGCGCCCTGGCCATCTATACCGCGCTCGGCGCACCCGAAGCCGCCGGGATCCGAACCCGGCTGAGCACCGCCGGCCAGGCGGCCGGCCCGGGTGACCGGGGCCAGGACACTGATCGCGACGGCGCTGTCCGCTCCTTATGCTGACATCGAGGGCGGGGTGGCCGGCCCGGCGAGATTCCGGTGACGCGCAGGCGCCATATAAGGTGTCAAGCCAGCCGAGGTTCCCTGCTGCTTGGGGCCTCCGGGCGTACTAGAAGGCGGTCATGTCGCAGGAGCAGACGTCCCCAGCTGGCGAGTTCGCGTCAGTACACCGCGCGATGGCCGTCCTGGAGCTGCTTGCGCAGAGCCCGGTCGGGCTGAGCGTGACCGAGCTTGCCGAGAGCCTCGGCCAGACCAAGACCACCGCCTTCCGCATCCTGGCGACGCTGCAGAACACCGGCTATGTCGACAAGGATCCGAAGACCGCGCTTTACCGGCTCACCTTCAAGCTGATAACGCTGTCCTACCGGCTCATGTCGACGCGCGGCATCGACGAGTTCCTCACCCCGGTGCTGCGCGGCCTGGCCGCCGAGACCAGGGAGCTGGTCCGGCTGGCGATCGCCGAGGACGACAGCCTGCGCTGGATCGCGCAGGCGAACGGGAGCGAAGGGCGGGTGCGCCTGCAGGCTGACCTCGGCGACTCCATCGCGCTGCACGCCAGCGCGAGCGGGAAGGCCTGGCTGTCGACGCTGCCCGGTGACGAGGCGCTGCGCATCGTGCTGACCCGCGGCATGGAGGCACGGACGCCATCGACCATCACCGATGCGCAGACCTTCCTCACCGAGCTGACTGAGGTGCGGACCAGGGGATACGCGCTGGCGCTGGAAGAGGGCGATCTCGGCGTGCTCGCCGTTGCCGTTCCGGTACGGTCCGGGTCCGAGCCGGCCGCGGTCGGCACGCTGAGCGTCGCCGGGACCGTCATGACGGTCGACCGAGACCGGCTGGTGAGCTTCGTGCCTGACCTGGTCAAGGCGGCTGACGTGCTGGCGGACTTCTGGCGGGCGATGGACCAGCCGGTCCCCGGGGAGGCCGGCCGGGCCGGGCCGGCCAGCGGTCAGTAACCCGGGGCTGGCGCGCGCGGGAAACCGTCCGGCAGCGGCCCGATATCGGAGGCGACCCGGAGCGAGGCACCGGCCAGCAGATGGCCGAGCCGCAGCCGGGCGTCCCCGCCGAGCCCCAGCAGCCAGCCGTGCAGGTACCCGGCCGCGAACGCGTCGCCGGCCCCGATGACCTCCACCACCGCGACCGGCACGGACGGCTCGAACACCGGCGGGCCCTCGCCGGTGAACAGGGTCGCGCCCACCGCCGCGTCCTTGACGACCAGCTGCCCGGGCCCCGGCAGCACGGCCCTGACCTCCTCGGCGGTCCGGGTGCCCCACAGCTGCCTGGCCTCATCCAGGCCCGCGAACACCAGGTCGGCGGCGCCGGCCAGGCTGAGCAGCACCGCCGCGGGATCATCCCGGGCCCACAGCCGCGGCCGGTAGTTCAGGTCGAAGGAGGTCAGCGGCCGGCCGCCCGGCCGCCGCGCCAGCAGCCCGCGCACTAGCTCCCGGCAGGATCCGGACAACGCCGCGGTGACCCCCGACACGTGCATCAGCCTGGGCGGCCTGGCGCTGATCCCGGCCAGCGCCGCTACCGAAAGGAACGACGCCGCCGACGCCGCCCGGTAGTAGTACACCGAGGTGCCGCCGCCCGGCTGGGGGTCCTTGAAGAAGACGCCGGTTGGCGCCGCCGGGTCGGTGCGGACCAGGGACGTGTCGACCCCGCTGCCGGCCACCTCGTCGAGCACCCGCTGGCCGAACGGGTCCGCGCCGACCGCGCTGACCCAGGCCGTCCGGTGGCCGAGCAGCGCCAGATACCGCGCCACCGTCGCCTCCGCGCCCGCGACGCTGAATCCGGCGCGCGCCGTGGTCCGCAGCGGGCCGAGCGGCTCGGGGGTGAGCAGCACCATCGCCTCGCCGGCCGTGACCACGTCATATTCGCTCATCTCGCCATACTGTCCCCTTGACACCGATATGCCGCCAAGTGAAGAATCCTAGTTCGATCCGAAACACGATTCCGGATGGAGACGCCATGTTGCCCGATGGAGCAGCCGTCCAGCGCGCGGACAAGGGACTGGATCGACGCACCTTCCTGCGGGCGGGTGCCTCGGTCGCTGGCGCCGCGATCCTGACGGCAGCGTGCGGCGGCGGGTCGGGAGCCAGCGGGCCGGCCCGCAAGACGATCCGCATCTGGGACGCCTACCCGAAGGACTACCCCAGCGCGAAGGTCATGCAGGGCCAGGTCTGGAGTGCCTTCCTGGCCAAGCACCCCGGCTTCAAGCTCGAGTACACCGCCGGTCTCGACCCGACCCAGATCGCGTCGAGGTTCGCGAACGCGTCCCTGGTCAACCAGGAACCCGACATCTTCTACAACTACGCGTCCAAGGGCGATCTCTGGCTGGCCGGCTACCTCCAGCCGGTCGAGTCGATCCTGTCCGACCTCGGCATCGACGATGACTTCTACCCGGGTGCCCTCAGGATCTGGTCGATCGAGGGTCACCTTTACGGCATCCCGACGTGGTACGGCACCAAGTGCTACGCATACCGCACCGACCTGCTGAAGAAGGCGGGCCTGAACCCGGACAACCTGCCGGCCGGATGGTCTGACTTCGCCCAGATGGCCGGCGCCTGCGCGATCCGCAAGGGCAACCACTTCACCCAGGATGGCTACCTCTACTACGCGACCGACGACAAGGCGGCCTCGTCGGAGCGACTGGTCACGCACATCAGGCAGAACGGCGGGACCGAGTTCATCGGCAACCAGGTCACCGGCAAGAGCGGGCTGCGCGAGCCGGCCGCCATCGAGGCGTTCACCTGGTTCATGGACCTCATCCGCGAGCATCACTGCCAGAGCCCCGACGGCCCGGTGGCCCCGAACGAGCCGAGCGAACTGGGCAAGGGCCTGGACGCCATCGAATACATGGGCCCGTGGACCGTCCCGGCGCTCGGCGCCGCCTACCCGGGCTGCCTCGACAAGATCACGATCGGCAATAACCTGACCGCCCAGAGCCTTGTCTCGCTGGGCAACGCCGGCGCGTGGAGCCTCAATAAGAAGAGCGACCTGCTGCCAGAAGCCACCGACCTGATGAAGATCCTGCTGAAGGACAAGAACTACGCCGCCTACAACCAGGACGCCAAGTACCCGAGCGCGCGCAAGTCCATCAACGCCAGGCCGGACTTCTGGATGGCCCAGTATCCCCTGGTCAACAAGGGCCCGTACGCCGAGAACCTGGACAGCGGGTCCGATGTGGACAACTGGCACCTGGGCTACAGCCAGATCTACAGCCAGGCCTACGCAACCCTGATCGAGAAGGGGGTCAACCGGGTCGGCAACGACAAGGACCTGATGAACCAGGCAGCCGACGCGATCGACGCCATCACCAAGCAAAGCCTGAGCGCGCTGCCAGGCGGAGCAGCATCAGGTGGCTGACGCAGCCCGAATCGCCGCCAAGCCGAAGCGCGGCAGCCGCCGCAGGCCGGAGACCAGGACCGCCGTCATCTTCGTCGGCATCACCTTCGTGCCGCTGATGCTGTTCCTGTTCCTGCCGATGATCGGCGCGTTCGGGCTCAGCTTCACCGTCTTCACCGCGGCAGTGACCGGGCTGAAGTACGTGGGCCTGCAGAACTACCAGCAAGTGCTCAGCGACCCGCAGTTCCGCGGCGCGCTGCTGCACACCGCGCAGTACGTCGCCGAGACAGTCCCGCTCACCATCGCCACCGCGTTCGGCTTCGCGCTGCTGGTGCACCGCCCGATCCGGGGAATCGGGTTCTTCCGCACCGCCTACTACCTGCCGACGGTCACCTCGTTCATCGCCGTCGGCGTCATCTGGACCTCGCTGTTCGACCCCTACCAGGGCCTGTTCGGGAAGCTGCTCAGCGTGCTGGGCCTGGGCGGCACGGGGAACTGGCTGACCAACCCGCACCTGGCCATGCAGGCGCTGGTGCTGGTCTCGGTCTGGAAGAACTTCGGCCTGATGATGCTCATCTACCTGGCCGGCCTGCAGGGACTGCCGCGGGAGTACTTCGAGGCAGCCGAGCTCGACGGGGCCGGCCGGGTGGCGATGGTGCGGCACATCACCTGGCCGCTGCTCCGCCCGATCACCTTCTACCTGGTGATCGTCGGCATGATCTCGACGTTCCAGGCCTTCGACCTCATCGTCGCGATGACCCAGGGCGGGCCGTTCGGCAGCACGACGACCCTGGTCTACGAGGTCTACCAGAACGCCTTCGTCTTCAACCGGCTCGGATACGCCTCGGCGCTCGCGATCATCCTGTTCGTCATCATCCTGATCATCTCGCTGGTCAACATGGCCTTCCTGCGCGAGCGCGAGGAGGCCTGAGTGAGCGCCGCCGCGGCCGCGCGCAAGCGGATCAGCCGGGCCAGGTGGCCGGCCCTGCGGTACGTGCTGCTGCTGCTGGGCCTGGTCGTCACGACCGCGCCGTTCGCCTGGTCGGTCTACATCGCGCTGACCGACCGGATCAGGGGGGCCGGCACGCTGCTGGACTTCCCCAACTTCACCGAGGCGTGGCGGGACGGCGGGTTCAGCACCTACACGCTGACGACCGCCGGGTACTCGCTGGTGACCGGGCTCGGCGCGACCGCGGTCTCGGCGCTCGGCGGGTACGCGTTCGGCCGGCTGCGGTTCCGCGGCCGCGGCGTGCTGTTCGCGTTCCTGCTGTCGATGGCGATGATCCCCGGGACGGTGATCGTCCTGCCGCTGTTCATCGTGATGATCCGGTTCCCGCTGGCGGGCGGGAACAGCATCGCCGGCCTCGGCGGATCGGGGTTCTACAACACCTTCAGCGGGCTGGTCCTGCCCGGCTTCGCGGTGACCACGACGATCTTCCTGGCCCGGCAGTTCTTCGCCGGGCTGCCGCGCGACCTGGAGATGGCCGCCCGTATCGACGGCGCGAGCGAATGGCGGATCTTCTGGCGGATCATGCTGCCGCTGGCCCGCCCCGGCATGATCACGGTGTTCGTGCTGCAGTTCCAGGACTCCTGGAACGCCTACCTGTGGCCCACCGTCATCGCCAACTCACAGAACCTCTGGACCCTGCAGGTCGGCCTGCAGTCGTTCCAGCGGCTCCAGGCCGGCACGTTCGGGGCGATCGGCTCGCTGCAGGCCGGGGCGCTGCTGGCGAGCGTGCCGATCATCGTTGTCTTCGCCATCGCGCAGAAGGCGTTCCGGCGCGGCATCAGCATCTCCGGCGTGCAGTGACCGCGGCCAGCAGGCCGCCCGCGTCAGCGGAAGGGGAAGCAGGATATGCCGCCGTGGACACCAGCCGGAGACAGGCCGCTGCGGCTCGGCGTGATCGGCCTGGGCACCAGGAGCACCCTGGCGCGGCACGTGGCGGGGCAGGGCCGGCCGGCCAGGGTGGTCGCCATCTGCGATCCGGCCGCCAGCAGGCGGCGGCGCAGGCAGCAGCTATTCCGCCAGGCGCGGCCGTTCGCCAGCGTCGAGGCCATGCTGGAAGCCGGCGGGCTGGACGGGGTCTTCCTCACCACGCCCGATCACAGCCATGAGGAACTGACGACCAGGCTGCTGGCGGCGGGCGTCCCGGTGTTCGTGGAGAAGCCGCTGGCGATCACCACCGGAGGCTGTGACCGCATCCTGGCGGCGGCCCGGGCCAGCGGGGTGCCGCTCTACGTCGGGCACAACATGCGGCACCTGCCCGTCATGCGGACCATGCGCGAGCTGGTCCTGGCCGGCCAGGTCGGCGAGGTGAAAGCGGTGTGGTGCCGTCACTTCGTCGGCCATGGCGGGGACTACTACTTCAAGGACTGGCACGCGGACCGGCGGAACACCACCAGCCTGCTGCTGCAGAAGGGCGCGCACGACATCGACGCGATCCACTGGCTGGCCGGCAGCCCGTCGGTCCGGGTGCACGCGATGGGCGGGCTGGTGCTCTACGGGCAGATCACCGCCAGGGGCGGGCAGGGCGGCAAGCTGCTCGAGGAATGGAATGACCCGGGGGCGCACTGGCCGCCAGGCTCGCTGACGGGCCTGAACGACATCGTGGACGTCGAGGACCTGTCCATGATGACCATGCTGCTGCGCAACGGCGTCTACGCGACCTACCAGCAGTGTCATTTCACCCCCGACTACTGGCGCAACTACACCGTCATCGGCACCCACGGCCGGCTCGAGAACTTCGGCGACCTCGACGGCGCGGTCGTCAAGGTCTGGAACAGCCGCAGGTCCGGGCACCGCGAGGACGCCGACATCGTGGTCAGGGTCCCGCCGCGCGGCGGCGGGCACGGCGGCGCCGACATCCCCATGGTGGCGGAGTTCATCAGGTTCCTGCGCGACGGCGCCGCCACCCAGACCTCGCCGGTCGCCGCGCGCGAGGCGGTGGCGGCCGGGTGCGCCGCCACCGAGTCGCTGCGGGCAGGCGGGGTGCCGGTCGACGTCCCCCCGCTCAGCGCGGACCTGCGGGACTACTTCTCCAGGGCCCCGGCTAGCGATACGTCCTGACGCCCAGGTAGACGGCGAAGGCCAGGCCCAGCACCGCGACGACTGCGCGCAGCGGCCCGGCGGGCGCGATCCGCACCAGCGACGGTCCGGCCGCGCCGCCGGCCAGCAATCCGGCCGCCAGCGGCAGGGCGGCCCGCCAGTCCGGATGGCCGAGGACCGCGAACGCGCAGGCGGCGACCAGGTTCGCCAGGCCGGCCAGCAGGTTCTTCGCCGCGTTGCACCGCGCCAGCACGCCGCCGGTGCAGGTGAGCAGCACGGCCAGCAGCAGGATGCCGCCGCCCGCGCCGAAGAAGCCCACGTAGACGCAGATCAGGGCCACCGCGACGGGCAGGGCCGGCCGGGGCCCGGCGGCGGCCGGCGGGCGGGCCCGGCCGCCCTCCGGCCCGCCCGGCCCGCCCTCCCCGCCCCGGCCGGGAGGCCGCGGCAGCACCAGCAGCGACCCGGCGCCGAGCAGCAACGGCACCGCGAGCTCGAAGTAGCGCTGGGGCAGGATCAGCAGCAGTGCGCTGCCGACCGCCCCTCCGGCCGCGGCGATCACCGCCAGCGCCCGCAGCTCGCCGGTATGACCGGCCAGTTCCCGCCGCGAGCCGGCCACCGAGCCGGCGCTGCCCGCCACCAGCGCGACGGTGTTGGTGATGTTCGCGGTGACCGGGGGGATGCCCAGCGCCAGCAGCGCCGGGTAGGTCGCCAGCGAGGCCAGGCCCGCGATGCTGCCGGTCAGCCCGCCCGCCGCGCCCGCCGCCACCAGCAGCCCCGCGTTAACCAGCTGCGTCGCTGGTCCTGATCTCGCGCTCGGTCACGATCGGTTCCTTTCCGCGTCGATGGCTAGCAGTCTTACCAGCTGGACTCGCGGACCAGCTCGGCGGTCATCCGGTAGCTGCCCGCGCTGAGCCCGCCGTCCACCGCGAGCACGGCACCGGTGATCCACGATGCCTCCGGTGAGGCGAGGAACAGCGCGGCCGAGGCGGCGTCGCCGGGCTCGCCGACCCGCTGCACGGGGTACCAGGCCGCCGCCCGCTCCAGGATGGCCGGCTCGATCGCGATCCGGGCTGACCAGATCGGGGTGGCGACGGTGCCCAGCGCGATGGCGTTCGCGCGGATGCCGCGGGCCCCGTACCGGACCGCCACCGACCGGGTGAGGCTGATCAGGCCCGCCTTGGCCGCTGAGTACGCCTCGTTGCCGTAGAAGCCGAGGGCGTTCACCGAGGCGATGCTGACGAGCACGCCGCGCCCGCGCGCCAGCATCAGCGGCAGCACCGACCGCATGCACAGGAACGGGCCGCGGAGGCTGACGGCGACGTCCCGGTCCCAGTCCTGCACCGACATCGCGAGCAGGTCGTCGCCCGGCCGGTTGCTCGCGTTGTTCACCAGCACGTCAACCTGCCCGGTGCGCGAGATCACCTCGCTGGTCATGGCGCTCACCTGCGCCGGGTCGCTGACGTCAGCCCGCACGGCGAAGGCGGTGCCGCCCCGCCCGCCGATCTCCTCCGCCAGCCGCCGGGCGGCGGGCCCGTCGATGTCGGCGACCGCGACCGCCGCCCCCTCCTGCGCGAACCGCCGGCATATCTCCGCGCCGATGCCCGAGCCGCCGCCGGTGACGATGACCGTGGTCTCACTGAATCTCACTGCCGCCTCCTCGCGAGGTCCCCAGCGCGCCGCGGACCAGGTCGAGGGTCTCCAGCCGGGCGAAGCCGTAGTGGTAGAAGTCCAGCGTGGTGGCGCCCGCCTGCCGGGCGACCTCGAGCTTGGCCGCCAGGTTGGCGGCGTCGTGGCAGTCGGGCGGCAGCGGGCGCAGCGCCACCCGCAGGTCAGCCTGCCCGGCGAGCAGCGACAAGTAGGCGCGCAGGTCCGCCGATACCCGCTGCGGGTCGGCGGCATAGCCGGCGGCGAGGAACTCCTCGCAGTGCGGCGCGATCAGCGCCGGGCTGACGCCGATCTGCCAGGACACCTCCGGTGCCGGCCCGCCGCCTGGCCTGCCGTCGGCGTAGCCCTTCATCGCGCCCGCGGCGTCCATGAACGCCAGCCGCACCCCGGTCCCTGACAGCCCGTCGGACACCGCGGCGGCCAGTGCCGCCACGGCGGCCTCGCGGGCATCCAGGAAGGCGGCCAGGGCCCCGTCCCACAGCTGGCCGGCCTGCTGCCTGCCGGGCTCGGCCGGGTCGTAGGAGCCAGCCGAGGCGAACACGGCGTCGAGCCTGGCCCGCACGCTGGCCGCGAGCTGGCCGGCGTCCACGCCGCGGCTCGCGGCCAGTACCCGGCAGTACTGGCAGAAGCACAGGCCGAGCAGCAGCCGGTCGGCCGGGCCGATGTCGATGAGGTAGCGCTCGTGGTGGTAGCCGTGCTCAAGCGGGTGATAGTGCAGCGACTCGGCGAGCACCGAGTCGACCTCGTAGCGGGCGATGTCGGCGGCCAGCGCGCGGCAGTACTCGACCACCAGCGGATTGGCCGGGCACAGGTACGTCAGCTGCGGGTCGCCGTAGACATTCACCACCGCGGCCTCGGGGTGCGTGCTGCCCAGCAGGGTGTTGTGGGTGAACACCGTCCAGGCGTGCAGGTCCATGCCGCGGGCGGCGGTCGCGGTGCGCAGCGCGGCGAGCGCGTCCCACTGGCCGGCCAGCGAGCTGGCCACCGGCGCCAGCCCGCCGGGCCGGTACCTGCTGGCGTCGGGGCGGAAGAACGCGCGGCCGCCCTCCAGGAAGCGGACCTTGCGGACCGGGCTGTGCGGGAAGATGTCGCGGCCATGATGGTAGACCGCGGCGAGCGTCACGCCGCCGATGCCGCCCCGGTCCTGGATCCGGCCGAGCGCGGTGCCGGTGCCCTCATCGTGGAAATCGGTGGCGAACGCGGCGATCGAGGTGCGCATGGTCACCGCCGCACCGGCCGGCCGGGCAGCGCGCCGGCGCACAGCTGGCCGTCCCTGACCACGAAGGTGCCGCCGACCAGGACATGCTCGATGCCCGCGGCGGCCGCGACGGTTGACGCGTAGGTCGCGCGGTCGCTGATGCCGGCCAGGCTGAAGACGGTGATGTCCGCGTCGCAGCCGGCCGAGATCCGGCCCTTGCGCTGCATGGCGGGCACCGGCCCGGCCAGGATCTGCGCGGGCAGCAGCGAGCAGCGCCTGAGCACATCCTGGATGCTGACGCCCAGCTCCCTGTGCAAGATCCTGATCGCGCGGCTGAACGTGCCCGCGGTCCGCGGGTGCGTCACCGCGCCGGGCGGCAGCGGCCAGGCCAGCGGGTCTGGCGGGTCGCCGGCCCAGGTCAGCGGCATCGCGTCGCTGGCGATCGCGCCGTCCTCGAACAACAGGGCCGCCATCATCAGCTGGTACTCGCCGGGATCGTCCTCGTGCAGGTTCTCGATGAACGCGAGCGCGCCGGGATCGGCCGCGCGCAGCTCGGCGAGCTCGCCGAGGCTGCGCACCCGCTCGCCGGTCGAGGCGAGCCGGATCGAGCCGGGGCCCAGCCCGCGCCTGGCCAGGATCGCCGGGTCGAGGAAGGCGGCGCCGATCCCGGTCATGCCGATCCCGTACGGGTACGCCTCGGTCGTTATCCGCGCCCCCTCGCCGCGGGCCTGCCGGATCTGGCTCAGCACCCGGTTGATATGCGTCCGGCACGAGGCGTGGATGTGGCAGAAGTGCATGTGCGCGCCGGAGTCGCGGGCGGCCTGGATCAGCTCGGTGGCGCCGTCGCTGCCCGCCCCCGGGTCGAACTCGCTGAGGTCCCGCACGTGCGTGAACGTGGGCACGCTGGCCTGCCCGGCCAGGTCAGCCACGCCGCTCAGCTCGCCGGCCCCGACGTGCGGGGCATAGGCGGCCAGGATCCCGATGCCGAGCGCGCCGGACCCGAGCTCGCCGAGCAGGGCGGCCTGGATCCGCTCGGCCTGCGCCGGGCTGGCCTGCTGCTGCCAGGCCGGGTCGGCGATGTGCCGCAGGAACCCGGCCAGCGAACCGTCGGGCTGGTGGCCGGCCAGCACGGCCATCCTGGCCTGCGCCCAGGACGCGGAGAACCCGTAGTGCACCGGGCGGCCCTCGGCGGCGGCCCGCTCGTAGGCCCTGGCGACCGGCATGACGCCGGCCTCCAGCTCCAGCGCGGTCGTGACGCCGTCCATGGCCTGCAGCCGCAGCCCGGCGATGGAGTCGCAGTGGCTGTGCAGGTCGATGAAGCCGGCCGTGACGACCAGGCCGGCCACGTCGACGACCGGGCCGCCGGCCGCCGGGATGCGGCCGGCCACCGCGGCCACCTGGCCGCCGGCGATGGCGACGTCACAGGTCGCGTCGAGGCCCGAGCCGGGGTCGATGACGCGGCCGCCGCGAAGGATCAGGTCGTAACGCTGCATGGGTCTCCTCCGCTCAGCTCACCGCGGCGGGCTAGAAGTAGGTCCTGATGGCGTCGGTGACCCGGTAGCCGCTGTCCACCACCGGGATCCAGGCCCATTTGTCGAAGAACGTGCACGGATGCGTGATGCCCAGGCAGACCAGGTCGCCGGGGGCCAGCGGGTCAGCGCGCGGCAGCCTCAGGTACAGGTGCTGGTCGTTGGCTGACTCCGCGCGCCACTGCCCGGGCGCGTCCGCCATGGCGCTGCCCCGGCGCACCCGCAGCGGCACCGGCAGGCCGGCGTCGACGGGCACGTCCCGCTGGCCGGCGTTGAGGATCACCAGGCCGGGTTCTGGCCGGGCCAGCACGCTGGCCCACACCTCGGCCGCCTGCTGCAGCGGCCCGGCGCCGCCAGCCAGCGCCGCCACCCGGCTGAACGGCGAGACCTGGCTGTAGCGGCCCGCCTCGTGGGCGATGTACCGTCCGCAGCGCAGGATCACCTGCACCGCCCGGCCGCCGGGCAGCGGGCCGGCCAGCTGCTGCGCCGCGATGTCGAAATAGGCGCTGCCGCCGGCCGACAGCAGCACCGGGCCCGCGCCGTCGAACCCGCCGCGGCCGGCGATGTGCTCGGCGGCCCGGCGCACCTGCCGCAGGTAGCCGCCTACCCGCCCGATCGTTTCCGGCAGCGCGTCGTGCCCCAGCAGGCCCTCGAAGCCGGCCACGCCGGCCAGCCGGTGATGCCTGCTGCGGGTCACCGCGTCGACGGTGGCCTCGATCGCCGCGATGGTCCGGCAGCCGGCCCGGCCGCCCGGGTAGCCGACCTCCAGCAGCACGTCCAGCGGCCGGGGCAGCCGGAGGCCGGCCAGCGTTCCGGCGCTGCGCCGCACCTGCTCGGCGCTGTCGGCGTAGGACAGCAGGGTGAAGCCGTCGTCGGCCAGCTGGCCGGCCGCCCAGGCGAGGGCCGGCGGCTCGGCCAGCTCGTTGGCCAGCAGCAGCCGCGAGACGCCGAACGCGCGGCAGACCGCGGCCTGCCGCATCGTGGCCACGGTGAGTCCCCATGCGCCGTGAGACAGCTGCCGGGCGAACAGCTGGGGGGCCATTGACGTCTTCGCGTGCGGGGCGAGCAGGACGCCATTGGCGGCGCAGAACTGCGCCATCTTCCGCACGTTCCCGGCGATCGCGTCCTCGTGCAGGACGGCGAATGGCGTGCTGAACCCGTCATCGAAGACCGACGGCCTGGCCGCGCGCAGCTCCCGGACGGTCGCGAACCGCCCGTCCAGCGGGAACCCCTTGGCCTGCGGCGTCAGCGGGATGTCCGCGATGGCGCCGAGCGCCGCGTCATCCACGGGCGGTCATCGCGACGGGATCCGCAGGCCGGGATCGCCCAGCGGAAGGCGGACCGCGGCGCCGCCCGCCCGGTGCGAGGCGAAGGCCGCCAGCGCGATCTCCAGCGCCCTGGCGCCGTCCTGGCCCGAGGACCGGGGGACGGCGCCCTCCTCCAGGGCGCGTATCGCGTCCTGGTACAGCACGACCGTCGTGCCGTCGTCATCAGCGGGGATATGCACCGTCTCGACTCTCCTGGTCTTGCACTGGCTGCCCATGAACCATTCTGGCGGGGTCACGTCGCCGCCGGACGTCACGTACCCGGTCAGCTCATAGCCCGGCAGCGCGGCGTCGATGACGATTTTCCCCCTTGTCCCGAACAAGGTCATGCTGATATCCGTGCGCGACTGCGCGTCCAGGTAGCCGAGCACCCCCCCGGCGAAGTCGACCAGCGCCACCCCGGCGGTGTCCTCGTCGCTGTTCCCGCGCACCACGCCCCGGACCTGCGCCGCGTCCCCGGCGAAGAACCGGAACAGGTCGAAGAAATGGGAGCCATTGTGGACGATGCCGTTGGCCACCATCCCCAGCATCGCCTGCAGGTCACCGATCGCCCCGTCCGCGAGCGCCTGCCGGACCGCCAGGTAGGTGGGGTGATAGCGGCGCGGATGGTTCACCAGCAGCACGGTCCCTGACGCCGCGCAGCCGCGCAGCATCGCCTCTGCCTCGCTCATGGAGGTGGCCAGGGCCTTCTCGCAGATGACCGCCTTCGCCCCGGCGGCCGCGGCCGCGATCACCGCTGCCGCGTGCCCGGGGGTCTGCGTCGCGACCGTCACCAGGTCGAGTTCCTCGGCGGCGAGCATCGCGTCGTAACTCTTGTACGCCCGGAGGCCGGGATAGCGCTCCGAGACAATGCGCAGCCGCTCCGGATCGGTGTCAGCGACCGCGGCCAGCTCGACACCGGGCATCCCGGCCAGGGCCGGCACGTGCGCGCCGGGCCCGTGGCAGTAGTTGACCGGGCACTTGCGCTCGTCGTCGATGGTCAAGCCCTTCCGCCCGCAGCCGATGACACCCGCGCGGTATGGCACTCTCACACTCCTCCAGCGCCCGATGGTCGGCTGTAACGAGCCGAACGACTTTTGCGACTTGTAATGCTGTTGCGTGCTGCTCTAGGCTAGGGTCCCCGAACTGGGGCGTCAAGGGAGGTCAGGGCGTGCGGCCGCGATGAAACTGGCAGTGCTGTGCCTGGCTGACCGCCGCCGGCTGGCCATCGTCAACACCGCCTCCGCCACCGCCGCCCTGGTGCCCGAAGACCTGGTGCCCGGCGGCGCCGACCCCATGGTGGCGGCGCTGGCCACGGCGGGCTGCCTGCCCCGGCTGGCCGCGCTGGCCGGCGGCCGGGACGGCGCGGCGGGCCTGGAGCTGGTCGCCCTGGAGTCGGCCAGGATCTGCGCCCCGGTGCGGCGGCCCGGCAAGATAATCTGCCTCGCGAGCAACTATCAGGCGCACATGGAAGAGGCCGGGCTGACCCGCGCCGGTCATGACCCCTGGCTGTTCATGAAGCCCGGCAGCTCCGTCATCGGGCCCGGCGAGCAGATCCGGCTGCCCTACCCGCAGGCGCCGGTGGACTGGGAGGTCGAGCTGTGCGCGGTGATCGGGGCACGCTGCCGCCGGGTGGCGCCCGCCCGGGCGCTTGCCTGCGTCGGCGGCCTGACCATCGGCAACGACGTATCCCTGCGCCAGCTCGACCAGATGCGGCCAGAGGACAACTGGGACAGCTTCTTCTCCTGGCAGCAGGGCAAGTGGCACGACACGTTCACCTCGCTGGGGCCGTGGATCGTCACGCCCGACGAGATCGCCGGCCAGCTCCCGCTGCGGCTGAGCCTCACGGTCAACGGCCAGCCCCGGCAGTCCGGCTCGACAGCTGAGATGATCAGCGGCCTTCCCGCCGCGATCGCGGCGATCTCGCGGATCACCGCGCTGGAGCCCGGCGACGTGATCATGACCGGCACGCCCAGCGGCGTCGGCGCCGCCAGCAGCGAGTTCCTGCGGCCCGGTGACCTGGTGGAAGCTGCCATCGAGGGAATCGGCATCTTGCGCAATACCGTCGCGGCGGGCGAGGAGGAACCATCCACATGACGGCGCGGCGGCTGCGGGCCGGGCTGATCGGCTGCGGGAACATCGGCCTGTACCACGCCCGCGCGGCCGCCGCCGACCCCCGGCTCGAGCTGGTGGCCTACGCCGACGCCCGGCCGGAGGCGGCCAGGACGTTCCTGGCCGAGCACGGCGGGCGGTACGCCACCGCGGACACCGGCGAGCTGATCGGCGACGACGGCATCGACATCGTGATCATCGCCACCCACCATGACTCGCACGCCGCCCTCGCGCTCGCGGCGGCCGGCGCCGGCCGGCACATCCTGCTGGAGAAGCCGATGGCGACCAGCGTGGCCGACGCGCTGGCGATCAGGGATGCCGTGCTGTCCGCCGGGGTCAGCTGCGCCATCAACTACAAGTTCCGGCTCGATCAGCCGGTCCGGCAGGCACGCGACAGCATGCCGGCGCCCTGCCTGGCCGTCGTCCAGCTCGCCATGGGGCCCATCGGCCCGGCCAGCGACGACCACTGGGTCTACGACCCGGTCCGCGGCGGCGGCCTGGTCATGTCGACCGGGACTCACCTGCTGGACCTGCTGTGCTGGGTCTGCCGGTCCGAGCCCGCGGCCTGCTCGGGCAGCTCCTCGGTGGTGGCTGACCGCCCGGCCGGGCTGGCCGACATCACGGTCAGCTCGGTCGAGTTCGAGTCCGGGGCGCTGGGCAGCGTCGTGCTGGCCGACGTGGGCGAGAACGCTGCCTTGTCGAAGTGGAGCTGCCAGATCTATGACGGCACCAGCTCGGTGGTCCTGACCGGGCGGCTCCAGGTCGCCACCTACTCCGCCGGGCCGCCCCCGGCACCGCGTGGCCCGGCCGGCCTGCCCGGGTCGATGCTCGGCTCGCTCGCTGACGCGGTGCTCACCGGCAGCCCGGTCGCCGCGGACGTGCACGACGGAGTCCGGGCGGTCAAGCTGGCCGCCGCGCTGGCGGACGCCGCGGCGAGCGGTCAGCGGGTCCTGCTGTAACCGCCGGGCCTGTCGCCAGGGCCTGTCATCAGGGCCCCTGTCACCAGGGCTCTGTCACCAGGCCGCCGCGGCCGGGCTGGCCGCGGCTGCGACCGCCCTGGCCCCGGCCGCGATCGTGACCGCGAGGGTGGTGCCGCCGCCGGCCGGGCTGGTCACGGTGATGGCGCCGCCGATCGCCTCGACCCGGTCGGTGAGCCCGATGAGGCCCGATCCCCGGCCCGGGTCGGCGCCCCCCGGCCCGTCATCGCGGACCAGCAGCCGCACCGTGCCCGCGGTCTCGCCGAGGTCGATCCGCACCCTGGCGGTGGCGGCCGCGTGCTTGGCCGTGTTGGTGAGCGCCTCCGCCACGACGTAGTAGACAGCCGTCTCCACCGGCTCGGGCAGCCGCCGGCCCAGGTGCAAGTTCAGCTCGACCTCCAGCCCGGAGCGCCGCGCGAGCGCCCGGAGGGCGGGCCCGAGCCCGCCTTTCTCCAGCAGGACCGGGTGCAGGCCCTGTGAGATCTGCCGCAGTTCCTCCACCACGTCAGCCAGCCCCTGGGCAGTCCGCGACAGCCGCTCCGCGATCTCCTCCTGGCCGGCCGGGATCCGGTCCTCCGTGGTGCGCAGCTCGAGCGCGAGCGAGATGAGGCGCTGCTGCGTCCCGTCATGCAGGTTGCGCTCGATCTGACGGCGGGCCTTGTCCGCGGCCGAGACCACCCGGGCCCTGGAGGCGATCAGCTGAGCGCGGCTGTCGCTGTTGGCTATCGCCATCGCCGCCAGCTTGGCGAAGCCGAGGATGCGGGACTCGGCGTGCTCCGGGTAGGGCTTGCAGGTTCGCGCGAACGCGATGACGACCCCCCACAAGTGCCCCTCCGTCGTGATCGGCGCGCTGACCGAGGAACGCATCCCCCGTTCCCTGGCCCAGTCCGCCAGCGAGCCGGCCAGCTCCGCCTGGCCGGCCTCGCGGCCGGGCCCTGGCCTTGACTCCGTTCCCGCTGGCCAGCGTGAGCCCGGCGGCGGGGCGGGCTGGGCCTGTTCTTCCCTGGCCCATGACCCGTCCACCCGCAGCGCGCCGTCGGGTTCCCGCCGCGCCACCACCGTGCACTCAGCTGCCAGGATGCGCCCGATCTCCGCGGCCACCGCGGTGAACACCTCGGCCGGGGGGACGCCGCGGGCGACCAGCGTCGCGACCCGGCGCAGCGCCGCCTGGTCGGCCGCGATGCGCTGCAGGTCGGCGCGGCTGTCGGCGAGCGAGCCCGCCATCGCGTTCAGCGACTGGCCGAGGACGCCGACCTCGGCCGGGCCGGTCTCGGTCATCCGGGCGGTGAGGTCGCCGCCGGCCACGCCGCGGGCCATCGCCGACGCCCGGCGGACCGGCTGGACGACCGACCGGACCAGGTAACCGCCGCAGAACAGGATCAGCAGGATCGATCCGGCCACGCCCGCGCTCGCGCCGATCGTCGCCCGGTGCGCGGCCGCGATGGCCCGGTCCTGCTCGGCGACGAATATCCGGCGCTCTGACGCGGTGAACCTGCTGAACTCGTCGCGCAGCACGTCGATCCGGTTCTTGCCCGCCGCGGTCATCGCCACCGTCCGCGCGGCCGCCGGGTGCATCCGGGCGGTCACCACCGTGGGGATCGAGTAGCCCTTGATGTAGGAGTCGGTGGCCTGTACCAGCCGCCGGGCGGCCTTGGCCTGACGGGCGCCGCCCTCGGCGGTCAGCCGCTCCAGCGTCATGCTCTGGCCGTGGAATTCGGCCATGGCGGCGAACCACGGCTGCAGGAAGCGCGGCTGCCCGGTGATGACGAAGCCCCGCTCGCCGGTCTCGATGTCGATGACCCCCTGTTCCAGCCTGCTGGTGGCGATCAGCACTTCCTGGGAGTGACCCGCCTGGCCGGCCGACCCGCGCAGCCAGCTGATCGCCAGGCCGAGGAAGCTGAACGCGGCCCCGATGACCAGTGACAGGCAGACGCTGGTGATGATGGTTCGCCGGGCCAGACCACGATGGGCCCAGATCCGTGGCATTCGGGAGGTCCCCTTGTCCGTATCGACGGCGTGATCAGCGGAAACAAGCTGATCCTGAGGTAATGCCGACTAGTTACTCTAAGTGATCAGGGCAGTTAGGGAAACCGGGTGATCGCCGGTGGCGGGGAGAGTCGCCCGGCTATATGCGTTCATAATCCGCGTTGGCCGGGCGGCGGCCGGGTGAAATCCGAAGATGACCGCTGGCGCGCAGCGGGGTTACGCTCGTTGTCTAGGCGGGAGGTGCTGGTGGCGACAGGTTCGCGGGGCCCGGCGGCGGCGGGCTGGCCGGACCGCGGCCGCTACCGTGCCTCCGACGCGGACCGCGAGCAGGTGCTCGACGCGGTCAAGGCGGCGTACGTGCTGGGACGGCTGACCAAGGACGAGCTCGACCTGCGCGCGGGCCAGGCGCTCGCGGCCCGGACCTACGCCGACCTGGCGGTCGTCACCGCCGACATCCCGCCCGGGCAGGCCAGGTACCTGGAGGTGCCGGCGCCGCGCCCGCCGGCCCGCCAGCCGGCCAGGAAGCCGGTCAGCAAGAAGGCGATCGCCTGGAGCGCCTGCGCGATCGCCGCGCCGCCGCTGCTCGGCGCCGCCTTCTTCACCTATTACGGCGGATTCATCGTGTTGTTCCTGCTCGCCTTTATCGGCGTGACGGTGACCTCTCAGCCGTGACCGCTCAGCCGTGACCGCTCAGCCGTGACCGCGGCCGCTCATCCGGCCGCCGCAGACGTGCGGGTCACCGCCCGCACGAACCAGGCCGCCTGGGCCAGCGCGCTGTCCGCGGCGGCGACCACGCCGGGCTGCAGCCCGAAGTCGTGCCACATGCGCGGGAACCGGGTGTAGCTGACCTGCGTCCCCGCGGCGCTGGCCCGGCCGGCCAGCTGCCCGGCGGCTGGCGCGATCAGCTCGTCTGACCCGGCCTGGATCAGCAGCGGCGGCAGGCCGCCGTGCCAGGCGTGCAGCGGCGAGACCGCAGGATCGGCCCACTGAGAAGGGGGAGTGTACGCGCTCGCGCAGGCTTCCAGCCAGCCGGGGCTGAGCAGCACGTCCCTGCGCACCTGCCCGGGGCTGGCCAGCCGGTGCGCCCCGAGGTCGATCCAGGGGGACAGCAGGATGCACCCGGCAGGAGGCGGCTCGCCCGCGTCCCGCCGGGCCAGGACAGCCGACAGCGCAAGGCCCGCGCCGGCCGAGTCGCCTGACACCACCACCGGGCCGGCCCCGGGCTGGCCGAGCAGCGCGGTGACGATGGCGCGGGCGTCGTCGAGCGCGGCCGGAAACGGGTGCTCGGGCGCCAGCCGGTACTCCGGCAGCAGGACCCGGCACCCCGCCTGGCCGCTCAGCCGCGCGGCCCAGCCGCGCGCCATCAGCGCCGAGCCGATGCAGTAGCCTCCGCCATGGAAGTGCACGACGGTGCGACGATCCGGGCGGCCGCGGGCCGACACCACCTCGGTGCGGACCCCGCTCAGCGTCGTCTCGGTGATGGTGGTGCCGCGCGGCAGCAGCGCGGCGCTGGTGACCTGGTCGAACCGGCGCCGCTGCAGCTCCCAGCTCAGGCCGGGGTCCAGGACGCGGCGGCCGAACTGCGCCAGGCCCGGGCGCAGCAGGACGGGGGCCAGCCGGACGCCGCCCGCGCGGCGGGGCCCGGCCCGCCCGGGCCGGCGGGCCGTCACGCCGGCCCGCCCGGCCCGCCTCCGGCGGCCGCCGGGTACCTGGGCATCGCCCGGTACCCGGCGAGGTCGAAGCGGCGGACCCGGTGCCGGTACCGGAACGTGTGGTCGGGCCAGTTGCTGGCGTTGCGGCCCGAGGCCGTCGTGTACCAGCTGCGGCACCCGCTCTGCCAGACCGAGGCAGCGCTGGCCGAGTCGACCCAGGCGTTGAACGCTTCCTGCACCTCCGGGCGCACGTCGATCCAGCTCAGCTGCTCGGCTTCCAGCGCCCGCAGGGCGCTGAGCACATAGCCGATCTGCGCTTCGAGCATGTAGATGATCGAGTTGCCGCCGAGGTTGGTGTTGGGCCCGTAGAGCATGAAGAAGTTCGGGAACCCGCAGACGGCGATGCCGAGGTAGGCGCGGGCCCGGTCGCGCCACGCCTCCTCCAGCCGCCGCCCGCCCGCCCCGGTCACCGACATCGGCGCCAGGAAGTCGAGCGTCCTGAACCCGGTGCCGTAGACGATCACGTCCGCCCGGCGGGTGGTCCCGTCCGCCGTGACCAGCCCGCCGGGCACGATCCGCTCGATCGGGTCGGTGACCAGTTCGACGTCGGGGCGGGCCAGCGCCGGGTACCAGTCGCGGGAGAACAGCACCCGCTTGCAGCCCATCACGTAGTCAGGCACGCACTTGGCCCGCAGCCGCGGATCGGGTACCTGCGTCTCAAGCTGGCGCCGCCACATCCGCATCGGCGCGGCGAGGAGTTTCGGCGACAGAACGAAACCGCTGGTGAGCAGCTCACCATAGAGGAAGGTGCGGAGCCGGTCGGCCTTCCCCAGGACCGGAAGCCAGCGCCGGATGGCCTGCTCGCCCGGCCCGTACCGCCGGTCGGCCTTGGGCAGCACGTAGGGCGCGGTGCGCTGGTACACATCGACCTGGGCGGCGGTCCCGGCGATCTCGGGCACGAACTGGATGGCGCTGGCCCCGGTGCCGATCACCGCCACCCGCCGGCCGGCCAGGCCGACGCTGTGGTCCCAGCGGGCCGAATGCCACGACGGCCCGGCGAAGTCGTCCCGGCCGGCGATGTCGGGGAGCGCGGGCCTGGACAGCTGCCCGACCGCGGACACGACGGCGCCTGCCCGCAGCGTGCTGCCGTCTTCCAGGGTGAGATCCCACCCGGCGCCGCCCTCGTCGAAGCGCGCGGCGGCGACCCCCGAGCCGAATCGCAGGTGCGGGCCGAGCCCGTCGCTGCGCGCCAGGCCGCGCAGGTAGTCCAGGATTTCCCGCTGCGGCGGGAACCGGCGTGTCCAGCGGCCCGGCCGGGACGAGTATGAGTACAGTGCCGATGGCACGTCACAGGCGGCCCCGGGATAGATGTTGTCCCGCCAGGTCCCGCCGAGGCTGCCGCCCCGGTCGACAACGAGGAAGTCGCCGATGCCTGCCCGCTGGAGCGCCATGGCCATGCCGATTCCGCCGAACCCGGCACCGACCACGACCACCCGGTAGGACGAATGCTCGGGCATGGACCTCCCTCGCGTCCGGCCGGGATCCGGCATTCGGGCACACAATGGCCGGGCGAACTGGTACAGGGCTTGCTAATGCGCCGGTTGCAGGCAAGCATGGCATGTATATCTATGTCATGACAGGTGGTCATGACAGGGGGACGGGGGTGTGTCGGGGTGCCTTCGCTGTATTGGGGTTCACAGCACCGGGGTTTCCGGCGGGCGGGCGCAATCATCGGTGGCGCTGCCCTGCTGGCGTGCGGGTTCGCCGGGCCGGCGGCAGCGTCGGTGTCACCGGTCCCGGCCAGCGGCACGCCGCAGCTCGCGCCGAACGGCGGCACCGAGCAGGTGCGCCAGCTGGTGCAGTGCGGCGCGACCATGTACGCGGTCGGCAAGTTCACCAAGATCCAGCGGGCGAGCACCGTCTACACCCGCAACAACATCGTCAGCTTCAGCGCGGCCGCGCCGTTCACCGTCAGCTCGTGGGCGCCGGACGTGAACGGCACGGTCAATACGATCGCGTTCAACGGCTCCGATTGCTCCACCGCCTACATCGGCGGTCAGTTCACCTCCGTGAACGGCAGCGCGGCGCATAATATCGCCGAGATCAGCACCAGCACGGGCAACCTGGTCGCTGGTTTCGCGCACACCGCGAACGGCCAGGTGGAAAACATCCTGGACTACCGCGGGCACCTGCTGACCGGCGGCTATTTCACCTCGGTCAACGGCAGCACGCATAAGTACATGGCCAGCCTGAGCCCGGCGACCGGCAATGATGACGGGTTCATCAGCCTGAACATCTCGGGCAACTATCACTACTGCAACGGGTCGAAATGCTCAGGCGGCAACGGTACCCGGGTGTACAACCAGCAGCTGAGCCACGGCGGCACGCTGGACCTGGTCGAAGGCGACTTCACCTCGGTCGGCGGGCAGCCGCGGCAGCAGATCTTCATGCTCGACCTGAGCGGGTCGGCCGCCAGGGTCACCGGCTGGTACCCGACCGAGTTCAACCAGCACTGCTGGTTCACCGAGCCGTTCTACACCAAGGGCGCCGCGTGGTCGCCCGACGACTCCACCATCTACACCGCGACCACCGGCTTCCATCTCTACAACTGGAACGGCTCGTTCCCGATACCCGGCGTCTGCGACACGGCGGGCGCGTTCCCCGCGACCCAGACGACGGTCACCCACACGTGGCTCAACTACACCGGCTGTGACTCGCTGTACACCGCGGTGGCAGACGCCACCACCGTCTACTTCGGCGGGCATGAGCGCTGGTCGGAGAACCCGCGCGGGTGTGACAAGGCCGGCCCGGGCGCCATCCCCGCCTCCGGCATGGAAGGCCTGTCCCCGGCCACCGGCAATCTCATCTTCAACCCGGGCAGGTCGCGCGGGCTGGGCGCCGACGACATGCTGGTCACCAGCGGCGGCCTGTGGATCGCCAGCGACAACTACAAGAACCCCGGCACCTGCGGCGGCAAGTCCGGGCACTCCGGGATCTGCTTCCTGCCCAGCGCCTAGCCGGGCACGTTCACGGGGCCGCCTGGTCCGCGGGCCGGCCGCCAGCGCCGCCGCACGGCTCGCGGCGGCGGCCGGTCCCGGGCAGGCGGCCGGGCAGCAAGCCGGCCGTCCGGGCCTGCTCGAGGGTGGGCGCCGCGGCGTCCTCGGCGGACAGGACCGGCTCGATGCCCGGCGGCCAGGCGATGCCCAGCCCCGGGTCGAGCGGGTGAATGGTGCCCGGCGACACGTCAGGCTGCTCGGGCCCGCGCAGGTGGACGACGATCGCGTGGTCGCTGAGCACCAGGTAGCCGTGACCGAGGCCGTCGGGCAGGTACAGTGCCTGCCTGGTGCGGCCGTCGAGCCGGACCAGCTCAGCGGACCCGAAGCTGGGCGAGCCCGGGCTGAGGTCCAGCACCGCGTGCAGCACCGCGCCGCTCAGGCAGCTGACCAGCGTCGCCTGGCCGGATGGCACACGGGTGAAGTAGATCCCGCGCATGGCGCCGCGCCGGGAGGAGGTGCAGGTTGCCTGCGTCACCGCCAGCGCGTGGCCGACCGCCGCGGTCAGGCCGACGGTGCTGAAAAGCTCGCAGACCTCGCCCCGCTCGTCGGCCTGAATCGCCGGGGTGAAGACGACCGCGTCCCCGATGCCTAGCCACTGCGCACCGAACATATGTTGTCATCTCCTGGGAAGGCCACCGCCGCGGAGCGAGCCGGCCGGACACCGCTGCGCAGCCGGGCGTCGCAGGCGTGCCAGACCAGTAGACCCGCGTGGAGCTGGCCCGTTCATCGATGGCTGACCGCGCGTCCCTGCCTTCCCTGGTCTCCTTTCCGGGATCCCCGGGCGCTGCCGTTGGCTCGTACCCGCGGGCCAGCGCGTGCGCTCCGCGTCGCCTCGTGAACATCTCAGGCCACGTTATCGACAGCATGGCGAGCGTTCCCGGGTAACCGATACACAACATTGAGCAACGCCGTCCGCGCCGCGCGCGATCCCGGTGCCCGGGGGACGCGGGCCCGGCCGCCGGGCTGTGCCGACTGGCTGGCGCGGTGACGCGCGGGTCAGCAGGGGCGTCACGTGCTGCCCCGGATCACTGTGGTACCTCCGCGGCGGCGTCCCGCGCTCAACATTGAGCAGGACCGTCACTTCCCTGAGCCTAATATCTGGGTGTCGGACTGGATTTAGCTGAGAGCCGATCTGATATATCACGCCCGCGACCGCGCTGGCTGTGCCGCGTCGATCCGGGCGGGTCCAGATCCTCTCAATGCGCGGAGGAGCACGGAGAGTGGCTTATATCGACTCTCGGAATAAGCCAGGCGTCTCCATAGGCCCGCGGCCGCATGGCCGGGCGCAGCGTCCGGGCTCCCGGAGCCGGTCAGTTCTCCGGCCGGCCAGCCGGGAAATCCTGGTGTCGGAGGCCGGTCGGCCATGAGGCGAGGAAGTGGGAGAGCAAGATGCCAGTTGCGCAGCAAAGACGCGATTTTGCGCTCAGCCGGAAAGAATTAGCCGACTTCCGGGAGAAAGGCTATCACGGCCCGTTCACGGTATATGAGGAAGCCGAGATGCGGGCCACCTGGCGCCGCCAGCGACTGCAGCTGATGGACCGGAGCATGGCTATTTACGGGGACGATGCGGCACACTCCGGTAATACGAATATCAGCAACTACGACCGGCACCTCGACATCGCGTTCCTGGGCGACCATATCAGCCGGCCGCAGATCGTCGACCGGGTCACCAGCGCGCTCGGCCCGGACCTCCTGTGCTGGCGCACTGAATTCTTCCCCAAGTACCCGGGGGACGAGGGAACGGACTGGCATCAGGCGGACACCTTCGCGAACGCGTCCGGCACCCCGCAGATACTGTGGCCGGACGAGGCCAAGGAGTTTGGCGGAACCATAACCGTGTGGACCGCGTTTACCCCGGCTACCGAGGAGACCGGCTGTCTTCAGTTCATTCCGGGTACCCACGACTCCATGAACTATGACGAGACGAAGATGATGGCCTACGACGCCGGGCGGATCAACGCGGTGGAGAAAGAGGGCGTGCGCCGCGGCTTCTTCGGCTACGACTACCGGCAGCTGCAGAAGGACCCGGACTGGAAGCCGGACGAGGCCAGGGCGGTGCCGATGGTCATGGTGCCCGGGCAGGCGATCATGTTCTGGTCGACGCTCATGCACGCGTCCCTGCCGCACAGCGGCAAGACCCGCGAGATGCGGCTTGGCTTCGCCTCGCGCTACGTTCCCACCTGCGTGCGGGTCTATCCCGGTACCGCCGTGATCGAAGAGTACGGCGGCCAGGTGTCGCTGGACCGCTACGGCGCGGTCCTGGTCGCGGGCGAGGACGAGTACGGCCATAACCGGCTGGTCACGCGGACGACGCGCGGCCACGCTTTAGTCCGCAGCTGATCTGTGTTATAAGGCGAGTGAATGGCAGCACGGTGCCGTAGAAGATGGCTGCGGTTCATGGTTCCCGGTAAATGATTCTGGCCGGGAACGGCGCGGCCGTGGGGAGGGGACGGCTCAAACGCACCGCGATTCGCACGCGAAAGGAGCTGTAGAGCACTGAAAAAGAGCCGCACGGGCCGTGAAAGCTTGTTGTAAACCGGAGGCATCTCGTGAGTCCCTCCCAGTCGGCACCCCCTCAGTACGCTGATGTGATCCGGACATTACTGAAGCGCGACTTTTTCGCCGCAGCACCGGTGAATGTTCGAAAGAACGCGCACATATATAATTGCGGTGACCACGATCAGAGTATCTATGTCATCGAGTCGGGCCTGATCAAGACCGTCATGTACGCGAAGGACGGTAAGAGCTGCCTGCTTTCCATCTACGGGGCTGGTGACATTTTCGGCGAGCTGTGCCTCTTCTCTCTGGAGCGAAGGGAGACCGCCATCACCATGAGCGCCTCGCTGGTCCGGCGCATACCGCTGGCCAGTTTCCGGGCGACGCTGGCGAATGAGGACATCCTCGAGGCATTCCTCAAGTTACTGACCCTGCGGCTCTCGGAGCAGCAGCAGATCATTGCGAACATGGTGACGATGGATAGCGAGCGGAGGCTGGCGGCGGCCTTACTCACCCTGGCCAAGAAGCTCGGAAAGCAGCATGATACCGGCATCAGCATCGAAGAGAAGATCACCCAGGAAGAACTCTCCGTGATGGTGGGCACGACCCGCTCCAGGGTTGGCTATTTCCTTAAGCGCTTCCGGGCCGCCGGGCTGGTCCAGCGAACTCCTGATTGCTATTTGCTCATTAATGAACAGCATATGTCCCGGTACTTAGATTCGGTCTTCTAGGGCCGGATGACGGAGGTGCCCGATGGTCGCGTGGCTGTTCCCCGGGCAAGGATCGCAGCGCCAGGGCATGGGCGAGCAGCTGCTCGGGCGTTACCCGCGCCTGGTCGAGGCCGCCGACCGCGAACTCGGGTACTCGGTCTCGCAGCTGTGCCGCTGCGACTCCGGCGGCCAGTTACGCGACACCGCCTACGCCCAGCCCGCGCTGTTCGTGGTCAGCGCGCTGGCCTACCTGGACCGCGCGGAGCGGGACGGGCCGCCGAAGTTCCTGGCCGGGCACAGCCTGGGCGAGTATGTCGCGCTGCTGGCGGCCGGCTGCTTCGACTTCGCCACCGGGGTCCGGCTGGTGCGCCGCCGCGGCGAGCTGATGGCGCGGGCCAGCGGCGGCGGCATGCTGGCCGTGATCGGCCTTCCTGCCGCCGAGGTCACGGCGGCCGCTGCCGACGGCGGGCATGACGACGTCGACGTGGCCAACCTCAACGCGGCTGATCAGGTCGTGCTGTCGGGCCCGGTGCGATCGCTGGAAGCGGTGGCGGGCGAGATCGCGGCCCGCGGCCGGGGCCGCTGCGTGCCGCTGAACGTCAGCGCCGCCTTCCACTCGCGGTACATGGCGGACGCGGCCGGGCAGCTGGCCTGCTTCCTGGACCAGTGCGAGCTCGCCGACCCGCAGGCTACGGTGATCTCCAACGTCACCGCGCGGCCCTACCAGCCCGGCACCGTGCGCGAGCTGCTCGTCCGGCAGGTCAGCGAGCCGGTGCGGTGGGCCGACAGCATGCGCTACCTGCTCGACCAGGGCGTCACCGAGGTGGCGGAGCTGGGGCCTGGCACCGTCTTGACCGGGCTGTGGCGGGCTGCCAGACGCGGGTACCCGGCGGCGGCCGCCCGCGGCACCGCCGCGACCCGCCCCGCCGGGGCGGCTGGCCGCGGTCAGCCAGCCCGGATCATGCCGCTGCCGCAGGTCAGCGCGCAGGCGCTGGGCAGCAGCGACTTCCGCCGCGACTACGGCCTGCGGTACGCCTACCTGGCCGGGGCGATGTACCACGGCATCGCATCGGCTGAGCTGGTGCTGCGGATGGGCGAGGCCGGGCTGATGGGCTTCTTCGGCGCGGGCGGGCTGAGCCTGGCCGAGCTCAGCGACGCGATCAGCCTGTTCACCGGGCGGCTCGGGCCGGGCGGCCGGTACGGCATGAACCTGCTGTGCACCCTCGATGACCCCGGCTACGAGCGCGACGTGGTCGAGCTGTACCTGCGGCGCGGGGTCCGGTACGTCGAGGCAGCCGCCTACCCGCAGCTGACCGTGCCGTTGCTGCGCTGGCGGTTCAGCGGCGCGCACCGGGACGGGGCGGGCCGCCCGGTCGCGGTGAACCATGTGCTGGCCAAGGTGTCCAGGCCCGAGGTCGCCGCCGCGTTCATGCGCCCGCCGCCGGCCCCGTTGCTGGCGCGGCTGGCCGGCCAGGGGCTGCTGAGCCCGGCTGAGGCCGACGCCGCTTCGTCGCTGCCGGTCAGCGACGACATCTGCGTGGAATCCGACTCCGGCGGGCACACCGACGGGGGTGTCGCGCTGACCCTGATGCCGGTGATCCAGCGGCTGCGCGACACGGTGATGGCCGAGCACCGGTATCCCAGCCGGATCCGGGTCGGCGCGGCCGGCGGCCTGGGCGCGCCGGAGGGCCTCGCCGCGGCGTTCATCCTCG
Source organism: Streptosporangiaceae bacterium (assembly GCA_036558005.1). Lineage (GTDB taxonomy): Bacteria > Actinomycetota > Actinomycetes > Streptosporangiales > Streptosporangiaceae > DATBGO01. The sequence continues at coordinate 31,172 of DATBGO010000384.1, forward strand.
GCGCGGACTTCGTCGTGACCGGCTCGGTGAACCAGTGCACCCCGCAGGCCGGCACCTCGGACGCGGTCAAGGAGCTGCTGTGCGGGCTGGACGTGCAGGACACGACGTACGCGCCGGCCGGGGACATGTTCGAGCTGGGGGCGAGGGTGCAGGTAGTCCGCAAGGGCACCTTGTTCGCCGCGCGGGCGAACAAGCTCTACCAGCTGTACCGGCAGTACCGGTGCCTGGAGGACATCGACGAGCAGGCTCGCCGGGTGGTGCAGCGGGACTACTTCGGCCGGTCGTTCGCCGACATCTGGGCGGAGACCGCTGGCTACCTCGCCCGGCGGCATCCGGACGAGGCGGCCAGGGCGCAGCGCGATCCGCGCCGCCGGATGGCGCTGGTGTTCCGCTGGTATTTCCGGATGTCCACCGACGCCGCGATGCGCGGTGACCCGGATCAGCGGGTGAACTACCAGGTGCACTGCGGCCCGGCCATGGGCGCCTTCAACCGGTGGGTGCGGGGCACCGAGCTGGAGGACTGGCGGCGGCGGGATGTGGACGTCATCGCCGAGCGGCTCATGACCGCCACCGCCGAGCTGCTCGGCGAGCGGCTCACCGCCATGGCCGTCCCGGCCGCGCTCTCCGCTCAACACTGAGCAGCCAGCCAGCGCCGGCCGGCTTAGCGTCGGCACCAGGCCAAGCGGCGTGCCGCTGCTGGCATGGCACCAAGGGCCCGCCTCGGCAGCTGCCGGGTACCCGGCACCGAGGCTCGCCCGGCGATGAGGAGCGAACTGCGGTGTTGGACGGAGAATGCCTGCACGAGATCGTCAGGGCCTGCGCGCTCAGGGAACCGGACCGGGTCGCCGTCAGCGCCGGCGGCGCGCAGATCAGCTACCGCGACCTTGACGCCAGCGCGGAGCTGGCCGCGGCCGGCCTGCGGGCCGGGGGAGTCGGGCCCGGCGTGCTGGTAGGGCTGGCCGCAAGCCGGGGTCTCCCGCTCGTCATCGCGATGCTGGCGATACTCAAGGCCGGCGGCGCCTACCTGCCCGTGGACCCGGCCTACCCGGACGAGCGGCTCCGGCTGCTGATCGCCGACAGCGGGATCAGGCTGCTGGTCAGCGACGGCCAGGCCGCGGACCGGGTCGCCGCGGCGGCCGGCGCCGCCGGAGCGGAGCTGGTCAGCCTCGACGTTCTCGCCGCGGCCGGCCGGGACCAGCGGGCCCGGCCCCCGGCCAGCGCCGGGCCGGGTGACCTGGCCTACGTGATCTACACATCCGGCTCTACCGGCCAGCCCAAGGGCGTCGCGGTCGAGCACCGCAATGTGGTCCGGCTGTTCACCAGCACCCGGCGCTGCTTCGGGTTCAGCGAGCGGGACGTGTGGACGATGTTTCACTCGCCCAGCTTCGACTTCTCGGTGTGGGAGATCTGGGGTGCGCTGCTGCACGGCGGCCGCCTGGTCATCGTGCCGCCGCAGGCCACCAGGGTGCCCGCCGAGCTGCTGCGGCTGGTGCGGGCCGAGGGCGTCACGGTGCTGAGCCAGACCCCGTCGGCGTTCCGCCAGCTCATCGCCGCCGATGGTGGCGCCGGGGCTGACGGCGGCGTCCCCGCTGGCGGGGCCGGCCTGGCGGGCCTGCCGTTGCGGCTGGTCGTCTTCGGCGGCGAGCGGCTTGACGTCGCGATGCTGCGGCCGTGGCTGCGGCGGCACGGCGAGGACCAGCCGCGGCTGGTGAACATGTACGGGATCACCGAGACCACCGTGCACGTCACCTTCCGCCGGATCCGGGCCGCCGACCTCAGCCAGCCAGAGGTCAGCCCCATCGGGGTGCCGCTGCCTGACCTGCGGGTGACCCTGCACGACGAGGCGGGCGCCGAGGTGGCTGACGGCAGCGCGGGGGAGATCTGGGTCAGCGGGCCCGGGCTGGCGCGCGGCTACCTGGGCCGGCCCGAGCTCACCGCCCAGCGGTTCAGCACCGGGCCCGACGGCGTGCGGTACTACCACTCCGGCGACCGTGCGGTCAGGGACAGCCACGGCGAGCTGGCCTACCTCGGCCGGCTGGACGACCAGATCAAGGTGCGCGGTTTCCGGATCGAGCCGGGCGAGGTCGAGGCCTGCCTGGCCGCGTACCCGGGCGTGGCCGGGCTGGCGGTTACCGTGGCTGACTTCGGCGGCGGTGACAACCGCCTGGTGGCCTGCGTGCAGCCGAGCGCGGCCGGGATCGCCAGCGGAGAGCAGCGGCTGACCGCGCAACTGCGCCAGCACGCGGCCGCCGCCCTGCCCGCGCACCTGTGCCCCTCGGCCTACGTGCTGGTCGCTGAGCTGCCGGTCACCGCCCAGGGCAAGCTGGACCGCACTGCCTTGGCCAGCACCGCCTTGGCCGGCACCGCCCTGAATGGAGCCGCCAAGGATGGCGGCGGCGCGGGCGCCGGAGAGCGCGCGGACGAGGCCGGCGTCATCACCGGGATCGTCGAGGAGGTACTGGGGCAGCCCGGCATCGCGCCCGACGCGGACATCTTCGACCTCGGTGCCACGTCGCTCGCGCTGGTCCGGATCATCACTCAGCTCAACGCCCGGTTCGGGGTGAGACTGACCGGCAGCGAACTCGGCGACACCGCATCGGTGGCGGCCCTGACCGCCGCCGTCGACTCGGCCAGGCGCGTGCCGGCCCTCGGCAGTGCCTGACCAGGCGGCCGCGCCCGGCGGCCAGGCGCGCGCCGCCGCGACCGGATTGACCCGCGCGGCCGGTCCTGGCCCGCAGGCCGGCCTGACCCCCGCGGGCAGCCGCGCGGTGCGCGAACTAGCCCAGGCTGTGCTGGAGTTACGCCCGATGACCGTCGCGTTGCCTGCGCCGGTGCGGGTGGCGGGCCCGGCCGGGGCCGGGCCTGTCCTGAACCGGCTGTCCGGCTGCCTCGGCGGGCCCCCGTTCCAGCCGCTGCCGGGCGCGACCAGGCAGGAGCTGGGCACGTTCCAGGCCGTCACCAGCGAACGGCTCCGGCTCGCGGACCTCGCCCCCGCCCTGCCCGCTGAAGCCTGGCCGGCCGGGGCGCTGGCTGATGTCGACGCGGCCGCGCGTGACGTGCTGGCCGGCAGCCTGGAGTCGTTCTGCCGGACCGGCTGGGCCGTGAGCGCGGACGGTACCCGGGTGCGGGCCTACGCGGCCGGCCGGCCGGGCGCGCCCGCGGTGC
>DATBGO010000385.1:0-4264 GCA_036558005.1 Streptosporangiaceae bacterium
AATTCAGGCCATGCTGATTCAGCCAAGCAGTTCCACATTGCGGGCACCCGGAAGCAATCCGGAAGACGCTTGTAACGCTCTGTAATCGGCCTAGGATCGGCGGCCGGTCAATCCGCGTGCCGGTCTTCCTCATCACGAGCCGCCGTAGCCGCTTCCTTGCCCTCCGTATCCGCAATCCTTGCCTTGACGGAAATATCAGTCGTCTCATCCTGGTCATGCCGTCCGCGCCGCACGCCCATCTCATGCCGCAGGAACGCGGCCACGCCGATGAGGAATGCAACGCACACAACGAGCGGCGGCGTGAGCACACTCAAGTCCTTGATCATGACGCGTGCCTCCTTTCGGCGTCGCGGTAAAAGCCCGGCCTGCGCAATTGGCATTCCGGCCCATCCCGCCAGGGACCGCTGCGGGCAGGCGGGCGCGCGGGGCCGCCACCGGGCGAGCCAGGGCGAAGCGGGCCCGCGCGGCCGGCCAGCGTGACAGGATCAGACCCGGCCCGCCTCGGCGCCCGCGCCGCGACCTCACCCCCGAGCCAGAACCCGACGGTATGTTTCACGCCGACCTGCATATTCACTCCCGGTTTTCCCGTGCCTGCAGCAAGAACTGCAACCTCAGCCAGCTTGCCTGGTGGGCGCTGCGGAAGGGGGTCACGGTCGTCGGCACCGGTGACTTCACCCATCCGGCCTGGGCCCAGGAACTGAAGGAAACGCTGGTCCCGGCCGAACCAGGGCTGCTGCGCCTCGGCCCGGAGGCCGAGCGGCAGCTGCGCCGCAGCACCCCGCCGAGCTGTGGCGGGCAGGTCCGCTTCATGCTGTCTACGGAGATATCCACAATCTACCGCGGGGCCGAACGGACCAGGAAAGTCCACCACCTTCTATACGCACCGACTTTCGCGGCGGCCGATCGCATCACCGCCGAGCTGTCGAAGGTGGGCAACCTCGCCTCCGATGGCCGCCCGATTCTCGGCCTTGACTCCCGGCACCTGCTTGAGATCACCTTGTCGGCCGGCCCGGGATGCTATCTGGTGCCCGCGCACGCCTGGACGCCCTGGTTCGCCGTGCTCGGGTCGAAATCCGGGTTCGACGCCGTTGCGGACTGCTACGGGGATCTGGCTGGCCATATTTTCGCGATCGAGACCGGTCTGTCCTCCGACCCGGCGATGAACTGGACATGCTCCGCACTGGACGCCTACCGGCTGGTGAGCAACTCTGACGCGCATTCTCCGCCGATGCTTGGCCGCGAGGCGACGACGTTCAGCGCCGAGCTCGATTACTTCTCCATCGCGCAAGCGCTCCAGACCGGAGCCGGCCTGGCTGGCACGATCGAGTTCTATCCCGAAGAAGGCAAGTACCACCTGGATGGCCACCGAAAATGCGGTGTGCGCTTTGAGCCGGCCCAGACCGCCGAACATGACGGGATCTGCCCGGAGTGCGCCAAGCCGCTGACCATCGGGGTTGCGCACCGGGTGGCCGAGCTAGCCGACCGGCCGGCCGGGTACCGGCCGCCAGGAGCGCCCGGATTCACCAATCTTGTACAGTTGCCGCAGATCGTAGGAGAAATTCTCGATGTCGGGTCAAAAAGCAAGAGAGTCGGCGCTGAAGTCGGCCGCCTGGTCGCGGCGCTGGGGCCAGAGCTCGGCATCTTGTGCGACATACCGGTCGCGGACATCGGTGCTGCTGGCGGCGGCCTGCTGGCGGAGGCGATAACCCGGCTGCGCGCGGGCACGGCGGTGCGCGAGGCCGGATATGACGGCGAGTACGGCACCGTCCGGCTGTTTCAGCCGGGCGAGCTTGACCGGTCCGCGGCGCTGTTCGAGATCGAAAGGCCTGCCGCGCTGACGGGCGGCGGCAAGGCCCCAGCCACCGGCGCACCCGCCAGCACGGCGCGCGCACCGGCCAGCTCCAGAACCCGCGCCCAGGTCCCGGCGCAGCGCCAGGGGCCGGCCCCGGCGGACCGGACAGGCCCTACAGATCAGGCGGAACGCATATACGGTGCGGAACCGGCGGGTCAGCCCGGCCAGCCGCCCGCGGCCGCGGACAGCGTCCTGGCCGGGCACCCGGCCAGCGGCGGCCAGCCGGCCAGCCAGGACCGCGGCGGCCCGGATGGCCAGGCCGCGGCCGCGGGCCGGGCGGGACACGCGGGCGAGGACCGGCATCCAGCCAGCCGGCTGCTCGGCGGGCTCGACCCGGACCAGCGCGCGGCGGCGCAGGCCCCCGCGCCGCTGCTGATCATCGCCGGGCCCGGCGCCGGCAAGACGCGGACGCTGGCCTGCCGGATCGCCTATCAGGTCGCCCGGCACGACGTCGACCCGGCGTCCTTCCTGGCGATCACGTTCACCCGGCGGGCCGCCGGGGAGATGCGGGCCAGGCTCACCGCGCTCGCGCCTGCCGCGGCCGGCGCTGTCACCGTTACCACCTTCCACGGCCTCGGCCTGATGATCTTGCGGGAGCAGCATGAGCGGGCCGGGCTGCCGGCCGGCTTCCGGGTGGCCGACGACGCCGAGCGGCTCGCCGTCGCTGCCGGGGCAGCCGGGTCGCAGCGCGGCGGCAGCCGCCTGCTCGCGGACGCGGCCCGCGACCCCGAGGCCCGCCAAGTCCTGGTCCGGGCGCTGGCCGCCGAGGCGATGGTGGACTTCGACGCGCTGATCGAGATGCCGGCCGCGCTGCTGGCGGCTGACCGGGGCCTGGCGGCCGCGACCAGGGCGCGCTGGCCGCAGGTGAGCGTGGATGAGTACCAGGACATCGACGCCGGCCAGTACGAGCTCCTGACGCTGCTGGCCGGCCAGGGCGGCGGGCTGACCGCGATCGGTGACCCCGACCAGGCCATCTACGGGTTCCGCGGCGCCGACGTGAGCTTCTTCCTGCGGTTCAGCACCGATTTCGGGGCCGCCACGACCGTGCAGCTGACCAGGAACTACCGGTCAAGCAGCGCGATCGTCAGCGCCGCCATGCAGGGCATCAGGCCGGCCACGCTGGTACCTGGCCGGGTGCTGACGGCGGTCACGCCGGGCGAGCCGGTCAGCTTCCACCAGGCCGCCGACGAGCAGGCCGAAGCGGCCTGGATCGCCCGGTCCGTCGACCAGATGCTCGGCGGCGCTTCGTTCCACTCGCTGGACAGCGGCCGCGCGGACGCGCACGGCCAGGACGGCCTGGGCCTGTCCGACGTCGCCGTGCTGTACCGCACGGACGCCCAGGCGAGCGTGCTCGGCCAGGAGCTGACCCGCGCCGGGCTGCCGGTCCAGAAGAGATCTCACGACGCGCTCGCCCGCCGGAGCAGCGTCCCTGAGATCGTCGCGCAGCTTCGGCTGGCGGCACTCCAGCGGCCAGCGGACGGGGCGTGGACGGACGGGGCCGCCAGCGCGGGCCATGACGGCGACAGAGCCTCGGTGCCGAGCCTGCTGCGCCAGGTGGTGCGGACGCTCGCCGGGCGGGTGCCGGGGCCGCGGACCCACGGTGTCCCCGGCCAGGCCGTCGACCTGCTGGCCGCCGGGGAGGTGCTCGCGCCGCTGGCCCGCCGGTGCGGCGATGACCTGGAACGGTTCCTCACCGAGATCTGGCTCGGAGCCGAGGCGGACGCGCTCGACCCGAGAGCCGACGCCGTCACCTTGCTGACCCTGCACGCGGCCAAGGGACTGGAGTTCGAGGTGGTGTTCCTGGCCGGGTGCGAGCGGGACCTGCTGCCGCTGCGGCTGCCCGGCGCCAGCCTGGACGCGGCGAGCCTGGCGGAGGAGCGGCGGCTGCTGTTCGTCGGCATGACCAGGGCCAGGCGGCGGCTGTTCCTGAGCTGCGCTGCCCAGCGCGCCCGGCAGGGCAGCACGCGCGAGACCGGGCCATCGCCGTTGCTGGCCGCGATCGATGCCAGCGCGCTCGCGCGCACCAGCCAGCAGGCCAGGGCCAGGCCCGTTCAGCGCCAGCTCCGGCTGATCTGAGCGCCTGGGGCCGGCCGGGTCTCACAGCCAGCGCAGCATCCTGGTGTTGCCCAGCGTGTTCGGCTTGACCCGGTCCAGGTCCAGGAACTCGGCCACGCCCTCGTCGCTGGAGCGCAGCAGCTCGGCGTAGACGTCCGGGGCCGTGGCCTGCCCGCTGAGCACCTCGAAGCCGTGCCGGCCGAAGAACGAGACGGCGAACGTCAGCACGAACACCCGGCGGACCCCCAGCGCGCCGGCCCGGTCCAGCAGCGCGCCGACCAGCGCGCCGCCGACGCCGTGACGCTGCTGGCCGGCCGGCACCGCGATCGTCCGGATCTCCGCCAGGTCCTCCCACAT
>DATBGO010000386.1:0-1795 GCA_036558005.1 Streptosporangiaceae bacterium
CCCGCCGGCGAAGGCGGCCACGAACGCCGCCGGGTCGGGTCGGTCGCGCAGGGCCAGCCCGGCCAGCTGTAGCCCGGCCGCCCAGCCTTCCGTGCGGTCGACCAGCGCCGCCACCTGTGCCTCCTCGAGGCGCAGGCCCATGCCCGAGGCCAGCAGGGCGGCTGCCTCCTCGACACTGAAGCCCAGGTCGGCGGCCCGGACCTCGGTGAGCTGGCGGCGGGCGCGCAGCCGTGGCAGCGGCAGCGGCGGGTCCTCGCGGCTGGCGATCACCAGATGCAGGCCCGGCGGCAGGTGCTCGAGCAGGAAGACGACCGCGGCGTGGACCTCCGGGGTGCGCACCAGATGGTAATCGTCCAGGACCAGCAGGCCGGGCCCGGGCAGGGCGGCCAGGTCGTTGACCAGGACCGTGACCACGACTTCGGCGGGTGGCGGGCGCGGGGTCTCTAGCCAGGCCAGCGCCTCCCGGCCGCTGGCGGGCGCGATCGTCTGGAGGGCGGCGACGAGATAGCGGAGAACCTGGTGGGGGTCCTGGTCGCGCTCGTCGAGGGTGAGCCAGGCAACCGGGCGATCCAGCTGGGCGAGCCAGGCGGCCAGCAGGCTGGTCTTGCCGGCACCGGCCGGCGCCGACAACAGCGTGCACCGACCCGCCTCCAGGCCGACGTCGAGACGGGTGAACAGGCGGGGCCGCGGGACCAGGTCGGGGCGGGGCTGGGCCACGAACAGCTTGGTCGCCAGCAGCAGGCCGCCGGCGCTATGGTCCAGCCGGCCAGGCGACGCGCCAGGAGCAGCGGGGCTGATGCGTCCGGCCAGCGTGGCGGCCACCTCGACCAGGCGCTCAGGGGTGAGCTCCTCGCCTTTGCCCAGGTAGACCTTGTGCTGGCGGCCAGCGGCGGTTCGGTAGGCGACCCAGTAGGCGCCGCCGCGCCGCCGGCGCTCCTTGCGCGCGGTGTAAGCCCCCGCCGATGATCGGAACGAGAAGGACCGGACGGCATCATCGGCCAGCCAGGCAAACCAGCCCGGCGAGCCCACCGCCAGCCCGGCCGTCCCGCCGGCCGTGGTTCCCTGCAGCAGCCCGTCTGCCACCGAGGGGATCTGCTTCATCCCCTGCCCCGTCCCGATCCGGCGCCTGAAGTACCAAACGTACCCAACAGCCTGCCGATGGTCGAGGGTTTGTCGCGCGGGCCAGAAAGGCTGCGCGAAATCGCCCGCGCCGTCGGCGAAGGCGTCATCGCTATCCAGCTGGCCCACGAATACCTCGCCGAACAGCCAAGCTGAACAGCACGGTCACCCGGCTAGGCCCTCCTGCTCCCAGCCGCTTCTGCGTGACGCCGTTTATCGGTATCATGCTCCCCAGCCCGCGGGGAGCCCGTCCTTCGTTCGGAGGAAATCGCTTCGCCATAACCCGGGGCGAGATAGGCGGCCACGGGATCGGGAGCTAACCCCATCTCGGCCCGCGGTTCGGCCAGCAGCGGCCGGACGTCGGTGTTGTACGCATCCATTAGCGCCGCGTTCGCGGCGAGCATGTCACCGGCCAGTTGCGCCGCTTTGAGCGCGTCGACCTCGACGAGCACATTCGGCCTACCATGACATGCGTGACTCATCGCGGCAAAACCTGACGCGCTGTTACCACTCGTAAGAGAGTCAGGGCCGTTGTACCTACACTCCTGCATTAGGTGGACAAATCAACCGTTTTGTACAGATAAATGGCGGGTAAATGAGCTGCGTGCCTGCCCGCGCGCTATTTCATACCGCGCCGCGCTGTGTGGAGATCAGGGAACTGCCCACACCACGGCCT
>DATBGO010000387.1:0-2219 GCA_036558005.1 Streptosporangiaceae bacterium
GGGCCCGAAGGAGGCGCGGGCGTGGACGATCCGGATCGGGGCGACCGCGCCGGCGGCCGCCGGGGTGATCCACAGCGACTTCCAGCGAGGATTCATCAAGGCCGAGGTGGTCTCGTTCGGCGACCTGATGGCCGCCGGGTCAATCGCCGCCGCCCGGGCCGTGGGCAAAGTGCGGATCGAGGGCCGCGACTACGTGATGCGCGACGGCGACGTCGTCGAGTTCCGCTTCAACGTGTAAGAGCTGGCGGGCCCGGAATGGGCAAAGCAACGGCCCCGCCAGGCGGTGCCTGGCGGGGCCGTCCCCTCACTGCTTCTCACCTAGTTGACGTTTCCCGGGCCGGGCCGGTTGACCGGCAAATCGGCTGGCTTAAAGTCTCTAACACGCGGTGTGACCAGGACGCATTCATGTGGCACATGGGACGTAATTAGGCTCGGCTGAACTCCCGGGCCCGCCGCCGGTCATGATCGAAGTGAGTTTCCTGTAGCTAGGTGTCAATGCCGCTGACTTAAGGGCCGGGCAGGTCGCTGGCCTGGGCGGGGGGGCTGATGGTGATGGTGTAGTCGATGGTGCTGGTCAGGCTGGCTCTGGTGTCGCGGCGGCGGGCGGTGCTGGTGTTTGTGTGGCGGGGGTAGCTGCGGTGGCGGCGTGGTGGCAGCAGCCGGGCGAGGGCTTCGCTGGCGATGCTGGCGGGGCTGCTGGCGGTGGTGAGGGCGCGGCGGATGGCGCGCAGCGTGATGGTGTAAGAGATCCGGTCGGGGTCCAGGCCGCCGGCTGTGGCCGCGGCCGCGCGGGCGGTGTGGGTGATCTGGCAGGCGCAGAGCAGGGCCCAGATTTCCTGGGTGATGCCGGCGGGGTCTTTCGATCGCAGGACCCGGCCCGGGCCGCGGGTGAAGACCTTGATCTCCCGGTAGCCGGTCTCGCTTTCCCACCGCTGGGCGTAGCAGGCGGCGATAGCGGTGGCGGGGGCCTGGCGGTGATCGAGGATCGTGGTGATCAGCCGGCATCGTTCGGTGCGCGGTGTCCCGCCGCCGGGGGTGATGGTGATATCGGCCTCGGCCACCCGGATGGGGATCCCTGCCAGCGTGGCGGGCTCGCGCGGCAGCGCGCTGCCGCGGGCCGCGCGCATGGCATTGCGGTTGTGCCGGCGCCGCGCGGCGGCCGGGTCAGCCAGGACCGACAGGTAGCTGCCGTCAGCTAAGGCCTGCACCACCGGGAACCGCTGGTGCGATGTGGCCCGGACCAGCACCCCGGCGCCGGTGCCGGCCAGCGCTGCGACCACCGGGTGGCCGCAGAAGTTCCGGTCGGCGATCACCAGCATCCCGCGGCGCAGCCGCCCGGAGGCCGCGATCGCCCGGGCCAGCTCCTGCTCGCTGGAAGCCGCCGCGGCCCGGCCGGCGAACACCGCAGCCACGATCCCGCGGCTGCCGCAGGCGGCCAGGGTCACCAGCCGCACCTGCGGCCAGCCGCCGCCGCCCGGCGGCGGGCCAAACGCAGCGACGTTCGCCGGGGTGAACGGCACATCCAGCATCGTGCCGTCCAGGCTCACCAGCAGCCGCCCGAACCCATAAGCCCCCGGCGTCCCCGGACCCGCCAGACCCCCGGCCAGCCGCCCGAACAGCGCCTCGACCGGCACCGGCCCCAGCCGCCGCCGGGCCCGGGCCAGCGCCCCACTCCCCGGCAGATGCCAGCCACCCGGGCCGGCCAGCGGCGCCAGCCACCCCGCCAGCTTGCGCGCCACCTCCCCGTACCCCTCCCCATAAAACAGCGCACAGCCCAGCACAAAAATCAGCACCGCCGCCGCCGGGAGCAGCCGCCGGCGGCACCGCGCCGGGCCCGCCCCAGCGCACACCTCCTCGATCAGCCCCAGCGGAAGACTGGCATCGGGCAACAGGTCAATGACACGATGAGCAGGCAACGAGGCTCCTCGCCACACAGGGAATCTTGGTCGATACCCGGCATAGCAGGAGCCTCGTCGCCTGTCCAGAACCCACCAGCCATCCGCCCGGCCCTTAAGTCAGCGGCATTGAGCCAGGTGTGCACCTAACTCACATCGATCAAGGTCGGCGGGCCACCATGACGGCCACCCGCCCCCACAAAGCTGACAAACCGGACTGAACGCCGCCGCAGGCAGCCGTCTCGGCCAGATGCTCGACTGCTCCAGCACACCCAACCGCCTCAGCCCGGCGCCAAGCCAGAACCAGAACCAGAACCAGAACCA
>DATBGO010000388.1:0-4345 GCA_036558005.1 Streptosporangiaceae bacterium
GGCGAACGAGGACTTGGTGGCCGCGGTGCCCGGCCCGGGATCGAAGTTCAGTTCCTGGCGCAGGTGCCCGGCCTGGTCGATCACGAAGGCGACGTCGTTGTGCGCGAGCATCGCGCCGCCCGGGGCGGTCTCCGAGGCGACCCCGTAGGCGCGGTACACCGGCCGGAGCCGCCCGGGACTGCCGGTCAGGTACAGCCAGTCCGGCACGCCGGCCAGGCCTTCCTGGCGGTCGAAGGCCTGGGTGTAGGCCACCTCGTTGTACAGCGGGTTGACGTCCACGGCGACCAGCTCGACCCGGCCCGCGGCACCGCCGAGGAGCTGGCCGGCCTGCCGGAATTCCTGGGCGATCAGCGGGCAGTCCGTCACGCACACCGGGTCGAGGAAGGTCAGCAGCACCACCTTGCCGCGCAGGCCGGACAGCGGCACCTGGCGGCCGTGCTGGTCGGTGAGGGTGAAACCCGGCGCCGGAATGTCGACCGGGACGGAGGCCCCGTCGACGGCCTGCGCCAGGATCGTGCTGGCGGCCGGGCTGGCCTGGGCGGCGGCCATCGGGGCCGCCCCCAGGACGATCACGCCGACCGCGCCGACCGAGATCACGGTCCCGGCGCTTGCCGCCGCCACCGACTGCCGCACCGCCGCTGGCCGCAGCCGGTCACGCCAGCTCACGCCCGGCCCGGTCCCTATGGTGTCCGCCCCGGCCGCTGCCGGTTCCGCCGTGGCCGCCACAGTGGCGGGGGCACGGGTAGCCGCCAGGTAACCGCCGGCCGCCAGCAGCGCCATCGGGATCATGCTGTTCGGGTCGGTGCCCAGCCCGCCGAAGATGCCCATGTCCTCGACCAGCACCCAGTCCGCCAGGCACAGCACGAGGAAGGCAGCCAGGGCGGGGCGCGTCACCGCGCGCCGCCCGAGGATGAACGCCACGCCGATGGCCCCGAGCGCGACCACGGCGACCAGGTTGACCGCGAAGCCATGCCGGCCGGTGAACACACCGAAACCGGACACCAGGTCAGAGATGACCCGGGGCTGCGGTGTCTGGGCCATCGTCTGGACCATGCCGGCCAGGGTGCCCGGCTGGCCGCCGGAAATGCCCTGCCAGAACCCCCGGCCCGGCCACGCCTGCAGCACCGCCATACCGGCCAGGAACAGCCCGAACCCGGCCAGGATTACCCGGCCGGGCCGCGGCGTCCGCCAGCTGCGCTCCGGCAACGCGATCAGGGCCCCGGCGGCACAGTAGGCCAGGGCGGCGCCCGGTGCGCCGAACAGCCAGGTCAGTCCGGGGGCGAAGATCCCGCCGAAGGATTCGCCGAACACCCAGACCACCAGTCCCCACCCCGCGCTGGCCAGCCCGGCCAGCCGGGACGCGGTGCCCCGCGGCGCGGCCAGCAGCCACAGCCCGATCCCGGCCTGGATCCACACCGTGGCCGCGCCGGCCTGGATGGGGTGGTACGACCACGTGGTGCCCGCCCAGTTCACCAGGTGCTGAACCCAGGCCGGCGAGCTGGACGCCGTCGGCTCGATCACCCGCGACGGCAGGCCCGCGGCCATCCCCGGCTGCGCCTGCAGCACTCCGTCGATCAGCCACAGCACCCCGAAGCCGATCCGCAGCACCCGGCGCCCGGCTGGCTCGGCCGCCGCGGCGCGGACCCTTTCCCCCGCTGCCCCCGCAGCCGGGGGGCGGCGGAGTGCGACCCAGGCGATGGACAGCACGGCGAAAACCGCCAGGACTATCAGCAGCTGATGCGACAGCGCCGCCCGGAACGCGGCGACCACCGTGGGATCGTCGACGTTCAGGCCGCTGTTCATCCCGGGCATGGCGCCGGTCACCTCCAGGGCCACCGGGCCGCGCCCGCCGTGGGGTAGCCCGGTGATGTCAACGTAAGCCGGGATGTCGCCGGACTCGGCGGAACATGATGAAAATGTCATCGTCCGCTGCGTGGGCGGTACCTGGGAACCGGTTCGGCCAGCCTACTACGACTTGCCGTACATCCTCGTCGGCCCTGCTTCAGAAGCGCTACGGGCACGCGAGCCGCCCGTATTTCCGGGGGGTGCCGCGCTACGCCAATCTGGAGGTCCGACGAGACCCTCCTCACCTGGCTCGCCCCGCCGTGATCGTTACGTGCCCGCCCGCACCGATCACGGCCAGTACGCCCGGCTCAGCGCAGGCATGCGGCAACGCCGGTCACATAACGCGTTCGGGCACAGAAGCGGGACAACCTGAAGACAAGCTGGACCTGCATGACCCGGAGTCAACCGGTCGTATGCCGGGCTGCCCGCGCATTACGGCTGCCTGATCGGCCCGGTGCGGGCGCTGAAGCCCAGGGACACCTTCTACGCCGAACGGTTCGTGGGCACGCTTCCCCGCGAGTGTCTCGATCACCTGCTGATCCTCGGCGAGCGGCACCTGCGGGAGGTGCTAGCCGGGTACGCCCGGCAGCTACAACGGGAACCGACCGCACCAGCGACGGAGGCCGGAACCCCCGCGGCGCCGGGCAGGCCAGGCCGCCGGTATCGCCGCCCCGGATCGATCGCGGGAGCATCGCTGGCGGGCTGATCAGCGAGTACCACAGAACGGCCTAGCGAGCACGGCACGCCAGGCCAGCGGCTACGAACAGGTTTTCGCACGACATGCGGCTCTATGTCCAGCAGTGTTGGCCGGACATCCCCGAAATGGGTGAGGCTAACGCCCGGATAGCACTGTGATTCTGCCCTCCCGCGTGAGGTCAGGCGGAGGTTGCGCCGCGGGGTGCTTCGACGATCATCGCGATGAGGTCGGTCCGGGCGCGGGCGACCCGGGAGCGGATGGTGCCCTCCGGGCACCCGCAGATGGCGGCGGCTTCGGCGTAGCTGCAGCCGAGCAGCTGGGTTAGCACGAACGCGGCGCACCGGTCCGGGTCAAGGGCGGCGATCAGCATGGTCAGCTCAGTCCGCAGGCCGGGGTCGGGACCCGGCTGCGCCCGCCGCCCGGCGGCCAGGCTCGCGGACAGCGACCGGTCCCGCTGCCGTGCCTGGATCTCGCCGGCGCAGACCCGGCGGGCGATCGTCAGCAGCCAGGTCCGGACCGGTGCATCGCCGCGGAACCCGCGCAGCGCCGGGATCGCCCGCAGGTAGGTTTCCTGCGCCAGGTCGTCCGCGCTGCCGGGATCGGCCAGGTGGGCACACAGCCGCCACACGTCGGTCTGGGTGGCGCGGATAAGCCCGGCGAGCGCGGCGTGGTCACCACGGCCGGCGGCGCGGGCGAGGGAGGTTAGCTCGTCCACGCCACGACAGGTTACGACACCCTGTAGTAGAACCTGTCACCGGGTGCCGGGAACTTTTACGCCGCGCGGGCGCACTAGTGGGACATGGACTGCGATCACGTCCGCGAGGCCATCTCCGCGAGCCTGGACGGCGCGGCATCGTGCATGCCCGTCGGCGCGGTCGAGGCGCACCTGGCTGGCTGCGCCGGCTGCCGGGCCTGGCGGGAGGCGGCCCACGCGCTCACCCGGCATGCCCGCCTCGGCGGGCATGTCCTCGGCCACGACCTGACCGAGGCGGTGCTGGCGGCGGCGGACGCCTGGCCGTCCCCGCCCGGCCGCGGGTGGCGGCTCGGGACATGGGTGGTGCCGCGGGCGCGGCGCGCGGCGCTGGCCGCCGTCGCGCTGGCCCAGTTCGCGATCACCGTGCCGCTGCTGGTGCTCGGCCGTGACCCAGGAGCCGGCGAGCACGCGGCGCACGAACTGGGGTCGTTCGCCCTGGCGCTGGCGATCGCGTTCGCGGTCGGCGCCATCCGCCCGACGCTGTCGGCCGGGCTGGCCTGGCCCTGCGGGATCGCCGCGACCGGGCTCGCGCTGACCGCCATCGCCGACGTGCTGGGCGGGGAGACGTTCGGCGCGGACGAGGCGCAGCACCTGGTCGCGGTGGCCGGGGCCGCGCTGCTGCTCTGGCAGGCCCGTGCCATTCGCGCCGGAGATGCGGCGATGGGCGCACCGGCACCGCAGCCATACCCGGAATTCCCGGACCAAGCGCCCGTCACGCCGCTGATCACGCAGGCCAGCGGGGAACCGCCCCGCAACAACCCCGGTCCCGCCGCACGTCGCGACGACAACGAGGAGGCTGTCGCTTGACCGCCCGAGGTACCACCCGCCGCCGCGGCTTGTGGGCCACCGCCCCGGCCGCCCTGCTCGCGCTGGCCCTGGCGGCATGCGGCAGCGCCGCACAGCCAGCTAAGACGGCGCAGCCCGGCACGAGCTCCGCGGCCGGCCGGCCGCAGCCCCCGGCGAGGCTGGGCGGCGTGACCATGAACGACCCGGTGCCGGATTCGGTCATGCGGATGCCGCTGACCACCTCCGGCGGGCAGCGGACCACG
>DATBGO010000389.1:0-6521 GCA_036558005.1 Streptosporangiaceae bacterium
CACGCCCCATCCGTCTTCGGCCGCATCACCGCATCCACCCGCCCAGCCGACAGCGACCCGATCACCCCGTCGTCTACCACTCCCGCCGCATGCACCACCATCCGCAACGGCACACCGCCACCCGCCCGCTCCAGCAACCCAGCCAGCTCATCCCGCACCCCCACGTCACACGCCACGATCTCCACGCCAGCACCCCGGCCCGCCACACCCGCCGCCAGACCCGCCACCCCCGCCGCCCCCGGACCCGACCGGCTCACCAGCACCGCCACATCGGCCCGGCCGGTATCCGCCAGATGCCCTGCCACCAGCCCGCCCAGCGTCCCTGTCCCCCCTGTCACCAGCACCATCCCCGCCCGGCCCGCAGCAGCCCCGGCCGCCGCAACGCCCGCCGGCCGCATCAGCCGCCGCCCGTACACGACCCCATCGCGCACTGCTACCTCCGGCTCGCCCGAACCAGCCGCCCGGGCCACCACCGCCGGCACGTCCGGCTCGCCCGAGGTGGCCTCCGGCGGCACATCCACCAGCACCAGCCGCCCCGGGTTCTCCGACTGCGCCGACCGCACCAGGCCCCACACCGCCGCCCCCGCCAGATCCCTCACTCCCTCACCCGGCACCACCGCCACCGCACCCTGCGTCACCACCACCAGCACTTCCCCGGCACCCGCGTCACCGGCCAGCCACTCCTGCACCACCCCCAGAACCCGCCCCACCTCAGCCCGCGCTACCGCCGCCACATCCCGCCCGCTCACCCCGGCACCGCACCCAACCCCGCCAGCCGCAACCACCACCGGCACCAGCCCGTCACCCGCACTCGGCCCGGCCGCTATCGGCACCCACTCCACGCCGAACAGCGCGTCCCTGGGGTTCGCGGCCGCCTGCGGCGAGCCTGCGGCCGGCCGCAGGACCAGCGATCCGACCGAGACGACCGGCATGCCGGTGCCGTCCGCCGCTACCAGCGACAGGCTCCCGTCGTGATCTGGCCGGATCCGGACTCGCAGGGTCGCGGCGCCCGTGGCATGCAGCGTCACCCCAGTCCACGAGAACGGCATCTGCGCGCCGTCATCTCGCTCCGGGCGGCCAGCGCCGTCCTGCGGCAACCCGGCCGCGTGCAGCGCCGCGTCCAGCAAGGCCGGATGCAGTCCGAATGAGCCGGCCGCGTCGGCCATGTCCACCGGCAGAGCCACGTCGGCGAAGACCTCGCCCTCGCGGCGCCAGGCTGCCCGCAGCCCGCGGAAGGCCGGCCCGTACCCGTATCCGCCCGCCGCCAGCGCTTCGTACAGGCCGTCTACCGTCAGCCTGGTGGCCCCGTCCGGCGGCCAGACCGCGAACTCCCGCGTCAGCGCCGGGTCGGGCGTCTCCGCCGGGGTCAGCAAGCCACTGGCGTGCCGCCGCCACGGCCCGCCCGGAGCGACTTGCTCGTCGCGGGCGTAGATCTCCACGGCCCGTTCCCCGCCGTCACCAGCGGCTGCAACGGTGACCTGCACCTGGACGGCCCCGTCGGCGGAGAGCGCGAGGGGTGCTTCGAGGGTCAGTTCGTCGATCCGCCCGCACCCGGCCGCCGTACCCGCGGCGATGGCCATCTCCACGAACGCCGTCCCGGGGACGAGCACTGTCCCGGCCACCGCGTGATCGGCCAGCCACGGCTGGGACCGCACCGACAGCCGCCCGGTCAGCAGGTACTCCTCGCCGCCGGCCAGTTCCACCCCCGCGCCGAGCAGCGGGTGGCCCACCGCGGCCAGGCCCGCCGCGCCGACGTCTCCGGCCTGCGCCGCGACCGGCTGCGGCCAGTAGCGCCGACGCTGGAACGCATAGGTCGGCAGCTCTACTGGCCGCCCGGCCGGGAGCACCGCCGTCCAGTCCACCGGCACGCCGCGCACGTGCACCGCGGCCAGCGAGGCCAGGAACCTGCGGGTGCCGCCGTCGCGGCGCCGGAGCGTGCCGGTCGCCACCGGCTCGGCGGTGGCCGCCGGGCCGCTCTCCAGGGTCTCTGTGATCGCGGCGGTCAGTACCGGGTGCGCGGAGACCTCGACGAACACGCCGTGCCCGGAAGCGGCCAGCGCCCGCACCGCCTGGTCGAATTCCACCGCCGACCGCAGGCTGTCGTACCAGTACCCGGCGCCCGCCTCCGGACCTTGCAGCCACTCCCCGGTCATCGCGGAGATCATCGGGATGAGGGCCGGGCCCGGGGTGACCGGAGCCAGCATCGTCAGGATTTCCGCCCGGATCTGCTCCACCTGCGCGCAGTGCGAGGCATAGTCCACCGGGACCGGCCTGGTCCGCACTCCTGCTGTCGCGTATCCGGCCGCCAGCTCGGCCAGCGCGGCGAGCTCACCGGACACCACCGTGGCCGACGGGCCGTTGACCGCCGCGACCGCGAGCCGGTCCGCCCAGCCCGCGATCTGCTCCCTGACCTGGCCGGCGGGCTGGGTTACCGACAGCATGCCGCCGCGCCCGGCCAGGGTCCGCAGCGCCCGGCTGCGCAGCGCCACCACCCGCGCCGCGTCGTCCATGGACAAGATCCCGGCCACGCACGCTGCCGCGATCTCCCCCTGCGAGTGTCCGGCGACCGCATCCGGGATGACTCCCGCGGCCTCCCACATCGCGGCCAGCGACACCATCAGCGCCCACAGCACCGGCTGCACCACGTCGGCGGATTCCAGGGCTGGCGCGCCGTCGGCGCCGGCCAGCACATCCTCCAGGGACCAGTCCAGGTACGGGGCCAGCGCCCGCCCGCATTCGGCCAGCCGCGCGGCGAACAACGGCGATGACGCCGCCAGCTCCCGGCCCATCCCGGCCCACTGCCCGCCCTGGCCAGGGAAGACGAACACGACCTTGCCGGCGTCGTCCGCCACCGTACCGCTGATCATCCCGGCGGCGGGCTTGTCCTCCGCCATGGCGCGCAGCCCGGCTATCAGCTCGTCCCGGTTCCGGCCGGTGATGACGGTCCGGTGCTCGAACGCCGACCTGGTGGTCGCCAGGGACCAGCCCACGTCGGCCGGGTCCAGCTCTGGCCGGCGGGCCGCGAACCCGGCCAGCTGCCGGGCCTGCGCCGTCAGCCCTGCCGCGGTCCGGGCGGATACCAGCCAGGCCGGCATCGCCGGGTCCAGGACGGCCAGCCCGCCGTCTCCGGGCGCGGCGGCCGCGACCTCCGCGGCCTCGGGTGCTTCCTCCACGATGGCGTGCACGTTGGTGCCGCTGATCCCGAACGCCGATACCCCGGCGCGCCGCGGCCGCTCGCCGGCGGCCCAGGGCCTGGCGTCGGTCAGCAGCCGGACGGCACCGGAGGACCAGTCGATGTGCGGGGACGGCTCGGTGGCGTGCAGGGTGCGGGGCAGCATCTGGTGCTGCAGCGCCAGCACCACCTTGATCAGCCCGGCCACCCCGGCGGCCAGCTGGGTGTGGCCTAGGTTCGACTTCACCGAGCCCAGCCACAGCGGCCGGTCGCGGTTC
Source organism: Streptosporangiaceae bacterium (assembly GCA_036558005.1). GTDB lineage: Bacteria > Actinomycetota > Actinomycetes > Streptosporangiales > Streptosporangiaceae > DATBGO01. The sequence continues at coordinate 3,451 of DATBGO010000389.1, forward strand.
TGCCCGTAGGTGGCGAGCAGCGCCTGGGCCTCGATCGGGTCGCCCAGCTTGGTGCCGGTGCCATGCGCCTCGACCGCGTCCACCTGATCCGCGGTGATCCCGGCCGCGGCCAGCGCCGCGGCGATGACGCGCTGCTGCGAGGGTCCGTTCGGCGCGGACAGGCCGTTGCTCGCCCCGTCCTGGTTCATCGCGCTGCCGGAGATCACCGCCAGCACCCGGTGCCCGTTGCGGCGCGCGTCGGACAGCCGCTCCAGCACAACCATGCCCGCGCCCTCGGCCCACCCGATCCCGTCCGCGGTAGCGCCGAACGCCTTGCACCGGCCGTCGACCGCCAGCCCCCGCTGCCGGGAGAACTCCACGAAGATCGCTGGGCTGGTGATCACCATCACCCCCCCGGCCAGCGCCATCTCGCATTCTCCGGCCCGTAGCGCCTGGCAGGCCAGGTGCAGCGCCACCAGCGAAGACGAGCACGCCGTGTCCACCGACACCGCGGGCCCTTCCAGGCCCAGCGTGTAAGACACGCGGCCGGAGATCACTGCCGAGGCGGTGCCGGTCAGCAGGTATCCCTCCGACCCTCCTTCCAGCCCGGCGCCGTATCCCGACCAGGCCGCCCCGGCGTACACGCCGGTCCGCGATCCGCGCAGCGAGGCCGGGTCGATCCCGGCCCGCTCGATGGCCTCCCAGCACACTTCCAGCAGCAGCCGCTGCTGCGGGTCCATGGCCAGCGCCTCCCGCGGGGAGATCCCGAAGAAGCCCGCGTCGAATTCCGCCGCGTCGGCCATGAACCCGCCCCGGCAGGTGTAGGAGGTCCCGGGGTGGTCCGGGTCGGGGTCGTAGAGGGCCGCCATGTCCCAGCCCCGGTCAGCGGGCACGTCCGCGATCGCGTCACCGCCCGCGACCAGCAGCTTCCAGAGGTCCTCCGGGCTGGCGACTCCGCCCGGGTACCGGCATCCCATGCCCACGATGGCTATCGGTTCGGCTGTCACGGACGGCGCTGGCGGCCGGGCGCGGGCGATGTCGGCGCGTTCTCCCGCCAGCCTGGCCCGGACGAACTGCGCCACCGCCACCGGGGTCGGATAGTCGAACACCAGCGTGACCGGCAACCGCAGCCCGGTCAGCGCGGCCAGCCGGTTCCGCAGCTCGACCGAGGTCAGCGAGTCGAATCCCAGATCGCGGAACACGCGGCCGGCCGCCACCGCGTCCGCGGAGGCATGCCCGAGCACTGCCGCCGCCTCGGCCCTGATCACGCCGGTCAGCGTCTTGACCTGCTCGGCCTCGGGCAGCGCGGCCAGCCTCCCTGCCAGCTCGCTGCTGGCGCCGCCGAGGCCGGCCCGGCCGTTCGGGCTGGCCATCCTGGCCACCTCGGGGAGCTCAAGGAGCAGCGGCGGCGGCCCGGCCGGGCCGCCGGCCAGCTGAGCCCAGTCCGCGTCCAGCACTGTCAGCGCTGTGTCCGCGCCGGCCAGTGCCTGCTCCAGTGCTCGGACCGCGAGCCCGGGGTCCATTTCCGCGATGCCGCCGCGGCGCAGTCGCCGCCGGACCCTGGCCGCCTGTGCCAGGCCACCGCCACCCCATGAGCCCCAGGCCACCGACAGCCCCGGCTGGCCACGTCCGCGCCGCGCGTGGGCCAGCGCGTCCAGGTAGGCGTTCGCCGCCGCGTAGTTTCCCTGCCCGGCGCTGCCCAGCGTGGCGGCCGCGGAGGAGAAGAGCACGAACGCGCCCAGGTCCGTGTCCGCGGTCAGCTCGTCCAGCCACTGCGCCCCGGATGCCTTGACCGTCAGTACCCGGGCCAGCCGCGCGGCGTCCAGCCCGTCGAGCATCCCGTCGTCCAGCACCCCGGCCGCGTGGAAGATTCCGGCCAGCGGCGGCCCGGCTGCCTTGACCCAGTCCAGCAGCCCCGCCGCCTGCGGCCGCTCGCCCACATCGCCGGCCAGCACGCTCACCTGCGCGCCTGGCTGGGCCAGGCCGGCCAGTTCGGCGGCCAGCAGGGCCGCCCCGGCCGCGGGCGGCCCGGAACGGCTGACCAGCACCAGATGCGACGCGCCGGCTCCGGCCAGCCACCGTCCGACGTGCCCGCCCACTGCCCCGGTGCCACCGGTCACGAGGACCGCCCCTTGCGGCGCCCAACCGCGGGCGTCCTCGCGCGGCAGCGTGGCCCGCACCAGCCGCCGGGCCAGCACACCCGGTCCGCGGACCGCGACTTGCGTCTCCCCGCACCCGGCCAGCACGCCGCACACCCGCGCGGCCACCCGCTCGTCCCAGGCAAGTGGCAGGTCGATCAGCCCGCCCCAGCGGTCCGGGTGCTCGAGCCCGGCGGCGAATCCGAACCCCCAGGCCGTCGCCTGCACCGGATGGGGCAGGGGCTGGCCGGCCTCGGCCGCCACGGCTCCGCGGGTCACCACCCACAGCGGCGCCGGGACCTCCGCATCCCCGAGTGCCTGCGTCAGCGTCAGCGTCCCGGCCAGTCCGGCTGGCACCGCCGGGAACTGCGTCAGCGGCCGTTCGTCCAGCGCGAGCAACGACACGACCCCGCAGGCCGCGGTCGCCTCCGATTCCTGCCCGGCCAGGACGGCACGGATGTGCTCGGCCAGCGCGGCCCGGTCCGTCTCGGCCGCGGCCACCTCGACCACGACCGGCGCTGCGCCCCGGCTCGCCAGGGCTCTCGCCCATGGCTCCGCCGTGGGCTGCGCGCCAGCGCCTGCGGGAGCCACCACCAGCCACGTCCCGGACAGCGCCGCCGTCTCCCGGACGCCCGCCGGCACCCAGGCCACCCGGTACCGCCAGCTCGCGACCGCTGACTCGCTGCGCTCCCGCCGCCGCCACGACGCCAGTACCGGCACCACCTGGTCCAGCCCCGCCTGCTCGTCCACCGCGAGGGCCGCTGCCAGCTCCCGCACGTCCTGTCCGTCGACCGCGGCCCAGAACCGCGCTTCGGCCTCCGATCCGGCCCCGTCTCCGCCCGCCTGGACGAGGGCCGCCGGGGCCGGCTCGGGCCAGTACCGCTGATGCTGGAAGGCGTAGGTCGGCAACGGCACCACCCGGCCGCCGCCCAGCACCGCCGCCCAGTCCACCGC
>DATBGO010000390.1:0-3483 GCA_036558005.1 Streptosporangiaceae bacterium
CCGGGGTCCATCTCGGGCAGCGGGCCGCGGCGCAGCCGCTGCCGCACGGCCTCGTTCGCCTGCGCGACCCCGCCGCCCGCCCACGGGCCGAACGCCACCGACAACCCGGCCAGGCCGCGGGCGGCCCGCCGCTGCGCCAGCCCGTCCAGGAAAGCGTTCGCCGCCGCGTAGTTCCCCTGCCCGGCGCCGCCGAAGGTCGCCGCGGCCGAGGAGAACAGCACGAACTGCTCCAGCCCCAGGCCCGCGGTCAGCTCATCGAGGTGTGCCGCGCCGGCTGCCTTCGCCGCCAGCACGCCCGCGAGCCGGCCCGGCGTCATGCCCTCCAGCAGCCCGTCATCGAGCACCCCCGCGGTGTGCATCACCCCGCACAACCCGGGCCCCTGCGCCCCGATCCGGGCCAGCAGCCCGGCCACCTCCCCCCGCTCAGCCACGTCACAGGCGATCACCTCGGCCCCGGCCCCGGCCGCGGACAGCGCGGCTGCCCGGGCCGCGGCCCCGGCGGCGGCCGGGCCCGACCGGCTGGCCAGCACGACCCGGGGGGCGCCCCGGCCGGCCACCCAGCGGGCCACCCGCTCGCCGATCGCGCCGGTGCCCCCGGTGATCAGCACCGTCCCGCCGGGCGCCCAGGGTTCGGGGTGGCGCGGCTTGGGGGCGCGGACCAGCCGCCGGGCCAGGATCCCGGCGTCCCGGATCGCGACCTGGTCCTCGCCGATCCCGGCCAGCACGGTGGTCAGCCGTGCCGCGGCCCGGCCCTCGAGGACGGGGGGCAGATCGATCAGGCCGCCCCACCGGTCGGGGTATTCCAGGCCGGCGACCCGGCTCAGCCCCCAGGCTTGCTGCTGCACCGGGCTGGTCAGCACCTCAGCCGGGCCGGCGGCCACGGCTCCGCAGGTCAGGATCCACAGCGGCGCGTCGATCCCGGCATCGCCGAGCGCCTGGACGAGCGCCAGCGTCCCGGCCAGGCCAGCCGGGACTGCCGGGTAGGCGGGTAGCGCCGTCTCCTCCAGGGCCAGCAGGGAGATCACCCCGGTGACCCCGGCGAAGCAGCCCAGCTGGGCGGCCAGTTCGGCCCGGTCCGCCCCGGCGGTCACCTCCGCGACGGTGACCCCGGCGCCGCGTGCCCGCAGCGACGCGGCGCACGCCTCGGCCAGGGTCCCGGCCGTGCCGGCCGGGACGACCGCCAGCCAGGTCCCGGACAGCGCCGCCGGGTCGGGCTCGGGCACCGGGGCCCAGGAGATCCGGTACCGCCAGCTCTCGGTCACCGACCGGTCCTTTTCCCGCCGCCGCCACGACGCCAGCACCGGCAGCACCTCGCCGAACGGCCGCTGGCCGTCCACCGGCAGGATGTCGGCCAGCTCCCGGATGTCCCCGCCGTCCACCGCGGCCCAGAACCGGGCCTCGGCCGCGGTGCCCGCCCCGTCGCCGCCAGCCGCGGCCAGAGCCGGCCGGGCCTGCGGCCAGAACCGCTGGCGGGCGAACGCGTAGGTGGGCAGCTCGGCCGGCTGCCCGCGGCCGAGGACCGCCGCCCAGTCGACCGGCACCCCCCGGGCCCAGGCTCGCGCCATCACCGACAGCACTTGGGCCGGGCCGGCGCTGTCGCGGTGGGTCGTCCCGCTCACCACCGGGGCCGGACGGCCGGCCTCCTCCACCGTGTCCGCCACCGCCAGCTCCAGCGTGGGGTGCGGCGACACCTCGATGAAGGCGCCGAATTCCTGCGCCGACAGGGCCCGCACCGCGTCGGCGAACCGGACCGTCTGCCGGACGTTGGCGAACCAGTACCCCGCGTCCAGCTCGGTCCCGTCCATCCACCGGCACAGCGCCGTGGAGTAGAGCGGGACCTGCCCTGGCGCCGGGCTGATCCCGGCCAGGCCCTCGGCCAGCACCCCGGCCAGTTCCTGCACCCCGGCCGAATGGGCCGTGAAGTCGCTCTCCGGGATCCGCCAGCGCATGACATGCCGCGCCGACAGCTCCGCCTCGAACTCGGCCAGCGCCGCGAGTTCCCCGGACACCACCGTCGCCGCCGGGCCGTTCACCGCCGCCACCGCCAGCCCGTCGCCCCACCGGCTCATCAGGTCCCTGACCCGGTCCTCCGGCATCACCACCGAGACCATCGCGCCGTCGGCGCCCAGCCCGGACAGCGCCCGGCTGCGCACCGCCACCACCCGCGCCGCGTCCTCCAGCGACAAGATCCCGGCGACGGTCGCGGCGGCGATCTCACCCTGGGAGTGACCCAGCACCGCGTCCGGGGTCACCCCGGCGGCCTGCCACACCGCGGCGAGCGACACCATCACCGCCCACAGGGCCGGCTGTAGCACCTCGGCCCGGTCCAGGCCGGGCGCATCCGCAGCGCCGCCGATGACCTCGGCCAGATCCCAGCCCACGTGCGGAGCCAGCGCCTGACCGCACTCGGCGAGCCTGGCAGCGAATACCGGGCACGCACCGGCTAGCTCCCGCCCCATCCCCTCCCACTGCGACCCGTGCCCAGGGAACACGAACACGGTCTTGCCCAGGTCGCGGGCCACCCCGGTGAGCACCGACGCGGCCGGCTGGCCCGCGGCGAGCGCGGCCAGGCCGGCCGTCAGCTCCGGCCGGTCCGAGCCCAGCAGCACCGCCCGGTGCTCGAAGGCCGACCGGGTGGTCGCGAGTGACCAGGCCACGTCCCCGGGGTCGAGCTCCGGCCGGGCGGTCAGGTGCGTCGCCAGCCGGGCGGCCTGCCCGGTCAGGCTCGCCGCCGACCTGGCCGACAGCGGCCATGACAGCAGGCCCGGCAGCAACGCTGGCGCGGCCGGCTGAGCTGGCCCGGCCAGCTCGGCATCGGGTTCGGGTTCGGCTGTGCCGGCCTGGTCAGGTTCGGGGGCGTCGGCCACGACGATGTGTACGTTGGTGCCGCTCATCCCGAACGAGGACACCCCCGCCCGCCGCACCCGCTCCCCGCCCGGCCAGGCCACCGGCCGGGCCAGCAGCCGCACCAGCCCCGCATCCCAGTCCACATGCGGCGACGGCTCATCCGCGTGCAACGTCGCCGGCAACACCCCATGCTGCAACGCCAGCACCATCTTGATCACCCCCGCCACCCCCGCCGCCTGCTGCGGATGACCGATATTCGACTTCACCGACCCCAGCCACAACGGCCGGTCCCGCCCCTGCCCGTACGCCGCGATCAGCGCCTGCGCCTCAATCGGATCCCCCAAAGCCGTCCCCGACCCATGCGCCTCCACCACATCCACCTCATCAGCGCGCACCCCCGCGCTCGCCAGCGCCGCCGAGATCACCCGCTGCTGCGAGGGCCCGTTCGGCGCCGTCAGCCCATTCGAGGCACCGTCCTGGTTCACCGCGCTGCCCGCCACCACCGCCAGCACCCGGTGCCCGTTCCGCCGCGCATCGCTGAGCCGCTCCAGCACCACCACCCCCGCCCCCTCGGCCATCCCCATCCCGTCCGCCGCCGCCCCGAACGCCTTGCACCGCCCGTCCGCCGCCAGGCCC
>DATBGO010000391.1:0-29085 GCA_036558005.1 Streptosporangiaceae bacterium
GCGGCGGAGGCCGCCGCCCCCGTTTCGAGGCTGCACGATCGGCAGTCTTTCGACCCCGCCGACTTCGGCGTGCCGGCCGGCCGCGAGGAGGAGTGGCGGTTCACGCCGCTGCGGCGGCTGCGCGGGCTGCACACTGACCAGCCCGCCGCCGGGGGCAAGGTCACGGTGGCGGTCGATGCGGGCCCGCACGTCACCGCGGTCCTGGCCGAACGCGATGACCCGCGGGCCGGCGCCTCCTTTGTGCCCCCGGACGTGGTCAGCGCGAGGGCCTTCGCTTCGTTCGGCCAGGCGACAATCGTGAGCGTCGGGCAGGGGACGGAGAGCACGGATCCCACCTGGATCTCGGTGCACGGCGAGGACTCGTCCGGGGCGCAGTTCGGGCACCTGGTGATCGACGTCCAGGCGAATGCCAGGGCCACGGTGGTGCTGGAGCATTCAGGATCGGCCACGTATGCGGACAATGTTGAGCTGATCGCGGGGGACGGGGCGCGGTTGGATGTCATCAGCTTGCAGGACTGGGCACAGGACTCGGTGCACGTGTCACACCACCACGCACGGCTCGGCCAGGACGCCAGGCTGACGCACACCGCCGTCACGCTGGGCGGCGGCGTGGTCCGGCTGGCCCCCTCGGTGCGCTACGCCGGCCCGGGCGGGGACGCGGAACTGCGCGGCATCTACTTCGCCGACGCCGGGCAGCACCTGGAGCACCGGCTGTTCGTCGACCACGCCGAGCGCAACTGCCGTAGCCGGGTGACCTATAAGGGCGCGCTGCAGGGCGCGGACGCGCACGCGGTGTGGATCGGGGACGTGATCATCCGGGCCGAGGCGACCGGCACCGACACCTACGAGGCCAACAGGAACCTGGTGCTCACCGACGGGACCCGGGTCGACTCGGTGCCGAACCTGGAGATCCTGACCGGCGAGGTGATCGGGGCCGGGCACGCCAGCACCAGCGGCCGGCTGGAGGACCAGCACCTGTTCTACCTGATGGCCCGGGGCATCCCGGCGCAGGAGGCCCGGCGGCTGGTGATCCGCGGCTTCTTCGGCGAGCTGATCGCCAGGATCGAGGTACCCACGTTGCGCGACCGGATCACCGCGGCGATCGACGCCGAGCTCTACCAGGCAGCCGCCCAGCCAGCGGGGGTGGCGTCATGACCGCGCCGCAGAACTTCCGCCGCGCCTGCCCGCTCGCGGACGTGCCCGAAGACGGCGCGCTCGGGGTGGAGGTCAGCGGCGTCCCGGTGGCCGTCGTCCGGACCGGGGACGAGGTCTTCGCCCTGCACGACGTGTGCTCGCACGAGGAAGTCCCGCTGTCCGAGGGCGAGATCTACGACCACACGGTGGAGTGCTGGCTGCACGGGTCCTGCTTCGACCTGCGCACCGGCAAGCCCACCGGGCCGCCCGCCACCAGGCCGGTCGCCACCTACCCGGTGAAGATCGACGGCGACGACGTTTACGTCGCGGTGCCTGAGACAGCACGGCCTGAGACAGCATGGCCTGAGACAGCACAGCCTGAGACAGCACAGCCTGAAACGACACAGCCAGACCAGGAGAGATAATGGCCACCCTCGACATTCGTGATCTGCACGTCAGCGTGGCGGAGGCGTCCGGCGCCAGCCGGGAGATCCTGCGCGGCGTCGACCTGACGGTGTCGCAAGGCCAGACCCACGCCATCATGGGGCCTAACGGGTCGGGCAAGTCGACCCTCGCCTACGCCATCGCCGGGCACCCGAAATACCAGGTGACCAGCGGCTCGGTGACGCTGGACGGGGCCGACGTGCTGGGCATGAGCGTGGACGCGCGGGCCAGGGCCGGCCTGTTCCTGGCCATGCAGTACCCAGTCGAGGTGCCCGGCGTCTCGGTGTCCAACTTCCTGCGCACCGCCATCACCGCGGTCCGCGGCGAGGCGCCCAAGCTGCGCACCTTCGTCAAGGACCTGCGCTCGGCCATGGACCGGCTGTCCATCGACCCGGCGTTCGCCGAGCGGAACCTGAACGAGGGTTTCTCCGGCGGCGAGAAGAAGCGGCACGAGATCCTCCAGCTGCAGCTGCTCGACCCGAAGATCGCCATCCTCGACGAGACCGACTCCGGGCTCGACATCGACGCGCTCAAGGTCGTGTCCGAGGGGATCAACGCGTTCCGCGAGGCGCCGGGTCACGGCGTGCTGCTGATCACCCACTACACCCGGATCCTGCGCTACGTGCAGCCGGACTTCGTGCACGTGTTCGTGGGCGGCCGGATCGTCGCCAGCGGCGGCGCCGAGCTCGCCGACGAGCTCGAGGCCGGCGGGTACGAGCGGTTCGTCAGCGCGGAGGCCATGACATGACCCTGGATATCGCCCGGATCCGCAAGGATTTCCCGGTGCTGGACCGCCAGGTCCGCGGCGGGCAGCCGCTTGCCTACCTGGACAGCGCCAACACCTCGCAGAAGCCGCGCCAGGTGATCGACGCGATGACCGAGTTCTATGAGCGGCACAACGCCAACATCCACCGGGCCAGCCACCAGCTCGGCGAGGAGGCGACCGCCGCCTACGAGGGCGCCAGGGTCAAGGTCGCGCGGTTCATCGGCGCTCCCAGCGAGAGCGAGGTGGTGTTCACCAAGAACATCTCCGAGGCGATCAACCTGGTCGCCTACTCGCTGGGCAACGCGGCCGCGATGGCGGGGGAGGCGCACCCGTTCCGGCTCGGTCCCGGCGACGAGATCCTCATCACCGAGATGGAGCACCACTCCAACATCGTCCCGTGGCAGCTGCTGTGCCAGCGGACCGGCGCCACGCTGCGCTGGCTGGGGGTCACCGGCGACGGCCGGCTGGACCTGTCCGACCTCGACTCGAAGATCACCGGCCGGACCAGGCTGGTCGCGCTGGTGCACCAGTCCAACGTGCTGGGCACCATCAACCCGGTCGCGATGATCGCCGAGCGGGCGCACGCGGCCGGCGCGCTGGTGCTGGCCGACGCCGCCCAGTCGGTCCCGCACATGCCGGTCGACGTGACTGCGCTCGGCGCCGACTTCGTCGGCTTCACCGCGCACAAGGCGTGCGGGCCGACCGGCATCGGCGTGCTGTGGGGCCGCAGGGAGCTGCTCGAGCAGATGCCGCCGTTCCTCGGCGGCGGCGAGATGATCGAGACCGTGTGGATGGAGCGCAGCACGTACGCCCCGCCGCCGCACAAGTTCGAGGCCGGCACCATGCCGATCGCGCAGGCCGTCGGGCTCGGCGCCGCGCTGGACTACCTCAGCGAGGCCGGCTTCGAGGCGATCGGCGCGCACGAGCGGGACCTGATCGGGTACGCCATCGGCGAGCTGACCCAGATCAGCGGGCTGCGCATCCTCGGGCCCGCCGAGCTGGCCGACCGCGGCGCCGCGATCTCCTTCACCGTCGACGGCGTGCACCCGCACGACCTCAGCCAGGTACTGGACGAGGCCGGCGTCGCGGTCCGCGCCGGGCATCACTGCGCCTGGCCGCTGCACCGGCGATTCGGCGTCCAGGCCAGCACCCGCGCCTCGTTCTACCTCTACAACACCAGGGCCGAAGTGGACGCGCTCGCCGCCGGGATCCGCCGAGCCCAGCGGTTCTTCGGCGCGGCGTGATGGAACAGACCACCCGCGGGCCGGCGTTGAAAGCGCTGTGATGAAACTCGAGTCGTTGTACCAGGAGATCATCCTGGACCACTACCGGCACCCGCACCACAAGGGCCTGCGGGAGCCTTACGACGCCGAGGTGCACCACGTGAACCCGCTGTGCGGCGATGAGGTGACGCTCCGGGTGGCGCTGAAGGACGCCGGCGGCGAACCGGTCATCGCCGACATTTCCTACGATGCGCTGGGCTGCTCGATCAGCCAGGCCAGTGTCTCGGTGATGGCCGAGTCGATCATCGGCAAGACGGTGCGCGAGGCGATGGGCACCAGCGGCGCGTTCCTGGAGCTGATGCAGTCCAAGGGCAGCGCCGAGCCGGACGAGAGCGTGCTCGGCGACGCGGTAGCGTTCGAGGGAGTGTCGAAGTACCCGGCGCGGATCAAGTGCGCCCTGCTGGGCTGGATGGCCTGGAAGGACGCGACCGCCAGGGCGATGAACGGCGGGCGCGGGCAGTGAGGGCCGCCAGGCGGCGCCGGGCCACCGGCGCGGGTAAGGAGCGACCATGACAGAGAACGCGATCAGCCAGGAAACCGCCCAGGACACGGCGGGGACACCCGGTGCCGGCAGCGAGGAGGTCGAGGATCTGCTGGAGGCGCTGCGCGACGTCGTCGACCCCGAGCTGGGCGTGAACGTGGTCGACCTCGGCCTGGTCTACGGGGTGAGCGTCGGGCAGGACAAGATAGCGACCATCGACATGACGCTGACCAGCGCCGCCTGCCCGCTCACCGACGTGATCGAGGACCAGACCAGGGACGCGCTCGACGGGCTGGTCACCGACTTCCGGATCAACTGGGTGTGGATGCCGCCCTGGGGCCCGGACAAGATCACTGAGGACGGCCGCGAGCAGCTGCGCGCGCTCGGCTTCAACGTCTGACCCGGCCAGCTCAGACCCGGCAGTAGAACGGGTCCGCGCTCGCGGTCACCCACTGATCCACCAGGTTGGGCTCGCCCTCGCCGGGGAACGTGACGTCGATCGGGTAACCGGGCTCGTCGGGCGCGGCGCAGGCCGCCCGCTCGACGACGTCCAGCACCGCGTGCTGGGCGGCCTGGTCGGCGGGCTCGTCCAGCCAGACCGAGATGACCAGCCCCTGCCCGGTCTCGGCGGACAGCCACGCGGTCGCCGCCTGCCGGGCGGCCCGCACCTGGCGCAGCCCGAACCTGAGCGCGGCGAGCAGCCCGGCAGGCTCGGCCGGCGGCGGGCCGACGCTGACCTGCCCGGCCGCACTGGTCACCCGCGGCGCGGCGAGGTAGGCCACCCCGGCCGGGTAGACCGGCACGCTTTGCGCCGCGCCCGGGTTGAGCGCGATCCCCACTCCCGGCGGCAGCAGCCGGGCCAGCGCGGCGGCGGGCACCACGATGTGCGGCAGCACCGCCGCCCGCGGCGCTGGCCCGGGCCTGGCCGACCGCAGCAGCGCGCTGGCGCTGGTGTATCCGGGGACGAACTCGGCGCCCAGGTACCTGACCGTCGGCAGGCTCACCGCGCCGCCGTCGGTGACCGGCCGCGCGTCATCGGCCAGCGGCAGCCAGAGCCTGCCCCGGCTGAGCGCCTCCAGCAGGCCGGCTAACCGCCCGCTGTCCCCGACCGCCGCGGCGAACGCCCGCTGCACCGCCAGGTCGGCCGCGTGCGCGCGGCCGGGCGTGGCAGGGTAGTCCTGGGCGAGAATCCTCAGCCCGCTGTCACCGCCGGACCCGGTGGAAACCGGGTGCCCGGGCATCGGCTGGCGCGGCGCTGGCACGAACCCCGAGTTCACCTGACGGATAGTAGGCGATTAGGAGCGGTGCGTAGTGGCGAATGACGCAGGTGGCAGCGTGCGCTGGGTCGAGGTGGCGCCGGACCGGCTCGCGGGCTGGCTGGAGTCGTTCGCCAGCAGGCACGGCGGCGCGGTGCTCACCCCGCCGGAGGGGCCGGGCGCAAGCGTCGTCACCGTGGCCGCCGCCGACGGCGCGGCCGCCCACTGCCACCCGCCGTTCCCGCCGGTGCCGTGGCCGGACGGTCCCGGCGGGGACGACGACGGGCGGGACCCGGGCGCGGAGCTGGCCCGGGCCGCGGGCCGGATCGCCGCGCACGCGTGCGCCGACCGCACCGTGGGGGTGCTGCTGGTCCGCCTCGGCGGCTACGCCGCCGGGGTGTTCGCCGGCCAGCCGCCGCGGCTTGCCGCCTCCAAGGTCGGCGCCCGGCTGGTACACGGCCGCAGCGCGGCGGGCGGCACCTCGCAGCAGCGGTTCGCCCGGCGCAGGGAGAAGCAGGCCAGCGAGGCGCTGGCGGCCGCGGCGGACACCGCGGCCGCGGTGTTCGGCGGCCATGCCGGGGAGCTGGACGCGGTCGTCCTCGGCGGCGACCGGCGGGCGATGGCGGGGCTGCGCGATGACCCGCGGCTGCGCGGCTACTTCGCGCTGGCGGCCGAGCGGTTCCTCACCGTGCCCGACCCGCGGCTGGCGGTGCTGCGCACCGCGCCCCGGCTGTACCAGGCGATCCGGATCCAGCTGGAGCAGCCAGCGGAAAAGGCTTTGCCGGCCCGGAGCGCCAGCCGGGTAGAATGACCGCCATGCAACCGCTCCTGTCGTGACGGAATGCCCCGGCGGCGGGGCCCTGGGACCTTCTGATATCCCTTTTATTCCGTTATGGAGCGTTTCTCCGATGATCTCGGCAGCCGGCCTTGAGTTGCGCGCGGGCGCCCGCCTGCTGCTGGAGACCGCCACCTTCCAGGTTGCTGACGGCGACAAGATCGGCCTGGTCGGCCGCAACGGCGCGGGCAAGACCACCCTCGCGCGGGTACTCGCCGCCGAGGGCCTGCCCGCCACTGGCACGGTCAGGGTCAGCGGCTCGGTCGGCTACCTGCCGCAGGACACCAGGGCGGGGGACCTGGACGCGGTGGCGATGGACCGGGTGCTGTCCGCGCGCGGCCTGGACGCGCTGATGACCGGGATGCGGCAGGCCGAGCAGGACATGACCCAGGCCGACCCGGCCCGCAGGGACGCGGCGGTGCGCAGGTACGGCCACCTGGAGGAGCGGCTGGCGGTGCTCGGCGGGTACGCCGCCGAGTCGGAGGCGTCGTCGCTGGCGGCCAGCCTGGGCCTGCCGCAGCAGGCGCTCCGCCAGCCGCTGCGGACCCTGTCCGGCGGGCAGCGGCGCCGGGTGGAGCTGGCCAGGATCCTGTTCGGCGGGTCGCAGGCGCTGCTGCTGGACGAGCCGACCAACCACCTGGACGCCGACTCGGTGTCCTGGCTGCGCGAGCACCTGCGGGCCTTCCGCGGCGGGCTGGTGGTGATCAGCCACGACACCGCGCTGCTGGAGGCGGTGGTCAACAAGGTCTTCCACCTCGACGCCGACCGGTGCGTGCTGGACATCTACAACCTGGGCTGGAAGGCCTACCTGGCGCAGCGCGAAACCGACGCCAGGCGGCGCAGGCGCGAGCGGGTCAACGCCGAGCGCCAGGCCGGCGCGCTGCAGTCGCAGGCGGACAAGATGCGGGCCAAGGCGACCAAGGCCAGGGCGGCGCACAACATGCAGCGCCGGGCCGAGCGGCTGCTAGCCGGGGTGAGCGCGGACCGCGCCCCGGAGCGGGTGGCCAGGCTGCGCTTCCCGGTGCCCGAGCACTGCGGCCGGACCCCGCTGACGGCGCGCGGGCTGAGCAAGTCCTACGGCTCGCTGGAGGTGTTCGAGGACGTCGACGTCGCGGTGGACCGGGGCAGCAGGGTCGTGGTGCTCGGGCTGAACGGCGCGGGGAAGACCACGCTGCTGCGGCTGCTGGCCGGGCTGGAGGAGCCCGACACCGGGCAGGTGCTGCCCGGGCACGGGCTGCGGATCGGCTACTACGCCCAGGAGCACGAGACCCTCGAACTGGACCGGACCGTGCTGGAGAACATGCGCTCGGCCGCGCCCGCGCTGGCCGAGTCGGAGCAGCGCAAGATCCTCGGCTCGTTCCTGTTCACCGGCGACGACGTCGCCAAGCCGGCCGGGGTGCTGTCCGGCGGGGAGAAGACCAGGCTCGCGCTGGCCCTGCTGGTGGTGTCGGGCGCCAACGTGCTGCTGCTGGACGAGCCGACCAACAACCTCGACCCGGGCAGCCGCGCGGAGATCTTGTCCGCGCTGCGCCGGTTCACCGGCGCCATCGTGCTGGTGACCCACGACGAGGGCGCGGTCGACGCGCTGCAGCCCGAGCGCGTCGTGCTGCTTCCCGACGGGGTGGAGGACGCCTGGAGCGAAGACCTGGCGGATCTGGTCGCGCTTGCCTGAATGCCGCCATCACCGCGTTAAAAAGAAGAGATCTTTTACGCTCGTGTGGGTAGCCGAGCACGATCTGATGCGTGATCATGGCGGAGAACGGTAACGCAGCGGTCACTTCAGCTCACCAGGAGGTACGCGTGGCCGAGACGCTCAAGAAAGGTACCCGGGTGACGGGTGCCGATCGCACCAAGCTCGCGGCGGACCTGAAGAAGAGATACACCGCCGGCGAGAGCATCCGCTCGCTCGCTGCCTCGACTGGCAGGTCCTACGGCTTCATTCACCGGATCCTCACCGAGACCGGGGTATCGCTGCGTGGCCGCGGCGGCGCTACCCGCGGCAAGGGCAAGTCCTAACGCACAGGTTCGCTCGCTGGCCCGTCCCGGCACCGGGACCGGGCCAGCCGCGCCGCTGACGGCTGGAGGACGACGTGACGGTGAGCCCCGCCGGGCTGGAAGCGGCCGGACTGCGCCTGGACACCGGCGGCGCGGTCGCGACCATCACCCTCAGCAGGCCGCAGCGGCGCAACGCGATGACGCCGTCGATGTGGCTGGGCCTGGCCGGGATCGGCGCGCAGCTGGCCGAAGACATCCGCGTCGTCGTCATCCGCGGCGAAGGGCCGTCGTTCTGCGCCGGCATCGACCTGCGGGTGTTCACCGGCGAAGGGGTGCCGGGCGAGGACCCGCTGGTGAGCGCCGCCGACCCGGCGTTCGAGGATCACGTCGCCGCCTGGCAGCAGGGCTACCTGTGGCTGCGCCGCCCCGGCATCGTCTCGGTGGCGGCGGTGCAGGGGCACGCGATCGGCGCGGGCTTCCAGCTCGCGCTGGCCTGTGACCTGCGCATCCTGGCCGACGACGCGCAGCTGTGCATGAAGGAGCCAGCGCTCGGGCTGGTGCCGGACCTGACCGGGACCAAGCCGCTGGTGGACATCGTCGGCCTGCCCAGGGCGATCGAGCTGTGCCTGACCGCCCGCACGGTCCGCGCCGCCGAGGCACGCGAGCTGCGGCTGGCCGAGCTGGTCGTCCCGCTGGCCGAGCTGGACCGGGCCGTGGCCGACCTCACCGCCGCGCTGCTGGCCACCGACGCGGCCGCGGCCAGGGCCGCCAAGGAACTGCTCACCCGGGCGGCCGGGCGGACGCTGGACGAGCAGGCCGCGGCCGAGCGGGCGGCGCAGGCGCGGCTGCTGAGGGCCAGGCTCGGCCGCTGAGGCCGCCGCCTTTTTCGCCGTCAGCTGAGCGCGGAAGACAGCGGGGCCGCCGCGGGTTCTCCCCGTCATGAACCCGGCGCTCTGGCACACCATGCGCTCCTTCAGCCGCGACAGCAACGTCACCCGCCAGCGGCTCAAGCCGGGAACGGTCCGCCGGATCGCCTCCTACGCCCGGCCCTACCGGCGCGAGCTGATCCTGTTCCTGTGCGTCACCTCGCTGGACGCGGTCATCATCGTCACCGTTCCGCTGCTGCTGCGCGCGCTGATCGACAACGGGATCGAGCGCAGGGACAACTCGGTGGTGCTGGGCATCGCCATCCTGGTCGCGGCCATCGCGCTGCTCGACGCGCTGCTGAGCGTCGCCCAGCGCTGGTTTTCCGCGCGGATCGGCGAAGGGCTCATCTATGACCTGCGCACCGAGGTGTTCAGCCACGTGCAGCGCCAGCCGATCGCGTTCTTCACCAGGGCGCAAACCGGCTCGCTGGTGAGCAGGCTCAACAGTGACGTGATCGGCGCGCAGCAGGCGCTCACCTCCACCCTGTCCGGCGTCGTCTCCAACTTCCTGTCGCTGGTGCTGGTCCTGGCGGCGATGTTCTACCTGTCCTGGGTGGTGACGCTGGTCGCGCTGGTGCTGCTGCCGGTCTTCATCATCCCCGCCCGGCTGCTCGGCCGCAGGATGCAGCGGCTGACCAGGGAGTCGATGCAGCTGGACGCCCAGATGGGGTCCACCATGACCGAGCGCTTCAACGTGGCCGGCGCGATGCTGGTCAAGCTGTTCGGCCGGCCCGCGGAGGAGTCGGACGTGTTCGCCGGGCGGGCCGCCAGGGTGCGTGACATCGGCGTCGTCACCGCCATGTACGGGCGGGTGTTCTTCATCGCGCTGACGCTGCTGGCCTCGATGGCCACCGCGCTGGTGTACGGGCTCGGCGGCAGCCTGGTGATCAGCGGCGCGTTCCAGCTGGGCACGCTGGTGGCCCTGGCCAGCCTGCTGAGCCGGATGTACGGGCCGATCACCGCGCTGTCCAACGTGCAGGTCGACGTCATGACCGCGCTGGTGAGCTTCGACCGGGTGTTTGAGGTGCTCGACCTCAGGCCGCTGATCACCGACAAGCCGGGCGCGGTGCCGCTGGCCCTGCCCGCGGCCGGCGGCGCAGGCGGCGAGGGCGGCGGCACGGCCGCCGCGGCGCCCGACATCGAGTTCGACCACGTGACCTTCCGCTACCCGCTCGCCTCCGAGGTCTCGCTCGCCTCGCTGGAGTCGATCGCGCTGCCGGCCCCCGAGCGGGCCGGAGCGGGCCAGGACGTGCTGAAGGACCTGACGTTCCGCGCGCCTGGCGGGCAGCTCACCGCGCTGGTCGGCCCGTCCGGCGCGGGCAAGACGACGATCACCGCGCTGGTCGCCCGGCTGTACGACCCGGCCACGGGCACCGTGCGGATCGGCGGCACCGACATCACCGAGGTCACCCAGGACTCACTGCACGACGCGGTCGGCGTGGTCACCCAGGACGCGCACATGTTCCACGACACGATCCGGGCCAACCTGAGCTACGCCCGGCCAGGAGCGAGCGAGCGGGAGCTGATCGTGGCCTGCCAGGCGGCCCAGATCTGGGACCTGGTCTCGGCGCTGCCCGACGGCCTGGACACCGTGGTCGGGGACCGCGGCTACCGGCTGTCCGGCGGCGAGAAGCAGCGGATCGCGCTGGCCCGGCTGCTGCTGAAGGCGCCGTCGGTGGTGGTGCTCGACGAGGCCACCGCGCACCTGGACTCGGAGTCGGAGGCCGCCGTGCAGCGCGCGCTCAAGCAGGCGCTCACCGGGCGGACCTCGGTGGTGATCGCGCACCGGCTGTCCACGGTCAGGGAAGCCGACCAGATCCTGGTGATCGACGCCGGGCAGGTCCGCGAGCGCGGCAGGCACGAGGACCTGCTGGCGGCGGGCGGCCTGTACGCCGAGCTGTACCACACCCAGTTCGCCCGGCAGCAGCCCGCGCCCGCGTGAAGCTGCCTAATCGTCATTGGCGCGAAGCCGGCCGGCCGATAGCGTTCTCGCATGCTGACTGGGCCGCCGCCGCTGCTGCCGAGGCGGGTCACCACGCGTACGTTCCGGATACCCGGGTTCCTGCTGACCGTGTGCGGCCTGGTTCTGCTCTGCGTCGGGCTCAGGGTGTTCCTGACTCAGGGCAGCCAGATCCGGGTTACCGCCGTTGTCCTGGCGCAGCGGTGTCATTCTCAGTTCGATTCCGGGGATAACCAGACCGAAATTCGCTGCGATGCCGTTGTCAGCTTCATCGCCCGCGGCGGCCAGGTCATCATCACGGCGGTGACGGACGCGTTCGCTGCTGAAATCAAGCGGACCGGCCAGGTGAAGACTATCGAGCTTCGCTACGATGCCAATGACCCTTGGCACCCTGATAAGCAAAGCAACTACATGTCTGCTGGCATATTCACGCTGCTACTCGCCGTCAGCGGCGTGGCACTGCTGCCCGGCGCCTGGATGGCCGCGCGAGCCGATAGAATCGCGGCCCGGGTCAATAAAAGAAATGGCCTGCCAGCGTCTTGACCGCGGGCCGGAATCTGCGGGCCGGTGCTCAGATCGCCCGGGTCGCGCCGCCGTCGACCGGGATCATCGCGCCGGTGACGAAGCTGGCCGCCGGAGACAGCACGAACGCCGCCACCTGGCCGAACTCGGCCGGCCTGCCGTACCGGCGCAGCGGGATCCGCTCCGCCCGCGCGGCCGCCACCACCGCCGGGTCGCCGGCCAGCGCGTCCAGTTCCCTGACCCGGTCGGTCTCGACCCGGCCCGGCAGCAGCCCGTTCACCCGGATGCCGCGCGGACCGAGCTCGTCGGCCAGCGACTTGGCCACCCCGGCCAGGCCGGGCCGCAGCCCGTTGGAGATGCCCAGGTCCGCGATCGGGGAACGGACCGAGGTGGACAGCACGAACGCGATCGACCCGCCGTCGGTGAGCCGCCCGGCCACCGTGACCGCCAGCCGGACGGCGCCGAGGAAGACGGTCTCGAACGCCGACCGCCACACCTGCTCGGGCACCCCGGCGGCCGGCCCGGCCGGCGGCCCGCCGACGCTGATCAGCGCCCCGTCCAGCCGCCCGAACGAGTCCAGCGCCGCGGACACGAGCGCGCCAGCGGCGGCCGGGTCGGCGTTGTCGGCCGTCACCGGGACCGCCTGGCCCGGGCCGCAACTGGCCGCGGCCGCCGCCAGCCTGGCCGGGTCCCTGGCACCCAGCACCACCCGGGCGCCGTCGGCGGCCAGCGCCTGCGCGGCGGCCAGCCCCAGCCCGCGGCTGCCGCCGGTCACGATGTACGCCCGGTCGCTCAGGCCCAGATCCATCGCCGGCTCCCTTCTGATTGTCCGCTGCCCGCCGGTCCCGCTGCCCGCCGGTCCCGCTGCCTGCCGGTCCCGCTGCCCGCCGGCCGCCTCCTTGCCCGGTCCCGCCTCTTGCCCGGTCCCGCCTCTTGCCCGGCCGCCGCGTCAGCCGCCGTAGCCGACCCGGCGCAGGTCGGTGCCTGCCACCTGCTCCACGTCCGCGACCTGCTGCGGGCTGAGCGCGCGCCGCCACGTCCCCGCGGCCAGTGACGGCGGCTGGCCGGCCGGGCCGCGGCGGCCGGCCGCCTGCACCGGGCGGACGTCCGCGCCGACGAACGCGGAGATGGCCGCCGCGCTCGCGTCCGGGTGCCGCAGCACCTGCTCGTAGCGCAGCGTGGTGAGCTGCTCGGCGGGCAGCTTGCTGCGCAGCCTGGCCATTGCCCGCACCGTGCCGCGCCAGCGCATCGCGCACTTGCCCGCCAGCGACAGGGCCGGCCAGGCGGCCAGGTCCTCGGCGGTCTCGATGCCGAAGAACGGGTTGGGGAACTCGTTGTCCACGTTCGCCACCCCCGGCTTGAACCAGGCCAGCGACTCGGTATCGGCGAGCATGGCCGAGACCACGTCCCTGCCGTCCCTGATGATCTGCAGCAGCCGGGCGTCGGTGAACGCCTCCACCAGCGCGTCAGCGCAGTACATCAGGTCCGGGCTGGCGTCACCGTAGCGCAGGATCTCGCGGTCGGCCCGGCAGGAGCCCGCGCCCTTCACCCCGCCCGCTTCCCGGCAGGCGGCTGAGCAGGTCAGGCAGCTGCTGGCGCTGACCTGCCAGGCCTGCGCGAACGCGTCCCGCAGCACGGTGGCCGCGGCCTCGCCCCTGCCGCGCTGGATCGACGGGCTGCGGGCGAACGCGTAGACCACGCTGAGCGCGCTGGCCTGGCCCATCGTGAGGTGGAACCCGGCCGACCGCTTAAGGGCGCGGGCGAGCAGGTCCGCGCCGGAGAACGGGGCGCCGATGATGAAGACCGGCTGGCGGACCTTGCGTCCGTTAACGACCAGGATGTGCGGACGGGATGCCATGACAAGTGACAAGTGTGACATTGCCCGGCCGCGACGGGACCGCGACCCGGCGATCAGGCTGCGGGCGAGCCGGGCTGGCTATCCGGGCGGGGCCGTCCGCCTGCGGCGGTGGTGCCCGTGCTGCCCCTCCAGGTTCAGCGCGGCCTGGATCAGCGGCATGTGACTGAAGGCCTGCGGCATGTTGCCGACCAGCCGGCCGTACCTGGGGTCGTACTCCTCGCTGAGCAGGCCGACATCGTTGCGCAGTGTCAGCAGCCGGTCGAACAGCTCCCTGGCCTCCTCGGTCTGGCCGGTCATCTGCAGCGCGTTGGCGAGCCAGAAACTGCACGCGAGGAACGCGCCCTCACGGCCTGGCAGCCCGTCAACGGCGGCCGGGCCGCCGGCGTCGCCGGGCAGGCTGTAGCGCATCACCAGGCCGTCGCGCATCAGCTCACGGCGGATGGCCGCGACCGTCGAGATCACCCGCGGGTCATCGGGCGGCAGGAAGCCGACCTCGGGGATCATCAGCACCGCCGCGTCCAGCTCGGTGCTGCCGTAGTACTGGGTGAAGGTGCCGCGGCTGGCGTCATAGCCGTGCTCGATGACCTCGTCGTGGATCCGCTGGCGGACCTCCCGCCACTGCTCGACCCGGCCGGGCAGGCCGAGTTCGGCCATCCGGATCGCCCGGTCGAAGGCCACCCACGCCATCACCTTGGAATGGACGAAGTGCCGCCGCGGCCCGCGCACCTCCCACAGGCCCTCGTCCGGCTGGTCCCAGTTCTTCTCCAGGAAGCCCAGCAGCGCGCGCAGCAGCGACCAGGTGTGCCGGTCGAAGCTCAGCCCGGCCTGCCTGCCCAGCGACAGCGCGTCGATGACCTCGCCGTAGACATCCAGCTGCCGCTGGCTGACCGCGGCGTTGCCGATCCGCACCGGGGCCGAGCCCTCGTACCCGGCCAGCCAGTCCGCCTCCCATTCCGGCAGCCGCCGCTCGCCGCCGACCCCGTACATGATCTGCACGTCGCCCGGGTCGCCCGCGATGGCCCGCACCAGCCAGGTCTTCCAGGCCGCCGCCTCGTCTACGAAGCCGGTGCGCAGCAGCGCCTCCAGGGTGATCGTGGCGTCCCGCAGCCAGCAATAGCGGTAATCCCAGTTCCGCACGCCGCCGATGTCCTCGGGCAGCGACGTCGTCGCCGCCGCCACGATGCCGCCGGTCGGCTGGTAGGTCAGCGCCTTCAGCGTGATCAGCGAGCGGACCACCGCGTCCCGGTACTCGCCCCGGTAGGTGCACTTGCTGACCCAGTCGGTCCAGAACTTCCTGGTCCGGGTCAGCGCCTCCTCGGGGTCGATCACCGGCGGGGCGCCCAGGTGCGAGGAAATCCAGCTGAGCACGAACGGCACCCGCTCGCCGGCCCGCACCACGAAGCTGGCCTGGTGCGCCATTTCCCTGCCGGTGAGCCGCACCGGCGTCCGCAGCCACACCGAGTCCGGCCCCGCCACCGCGGCCACCGACCCGTTGATCCGCCGCACCCAGGGCACGACCTGCCCGTAACCGAACCGCAGCCGCAGCACGGTCTCCATCTCGACCGCGCCGGACACGCCCTCGACGATCCGCACCAGCACCGGCGCCTCGCCGGCGCACGGCATGAAGTCGATCACCCGGACGACGCCGCCGAACGTGCGCCACTCGGTCTCCAAGACCAGCGTGTCGTCCTGATACCGGCGGCTGACCACGCCCCGCCGCTCGCCGGGGATCTGCGCCGAGGTGGGAGCCAGCAGCCAGTGCCCGTTGTCCTCGTCGCCGAGCAGCGCGGTGAAGCAGGCGGGGGAGTCGAACCGCGGCGCGCACAGCCAGTCCACCGACCCGTCCCGGCTGATCAGCGCGGCTGAGCGCAGGCCGCTCACGATCGCGTAGTCCTCGATCCGCCCTGCCATCCAGCCCGCCCTCCTGTCATAGCGCCCCGCACGTAAGCTAACAGGCGTGCCCGATCGCTTCGCACCGCAGCGCCGCCTAGGCCGTCCGGCCGGCCAGCACAGCCGTCAGGCTAGCCAGCACAGCCTTCCGGCCAGCCGCCCCGGCCGCCGGGCCTGCCTCGCCGTCCTGGCCGCCGTGACGCTGGCCGCCGGCACGGCCGGCTGCGCGAAGTTCAACGCCGCGCTCGGCCAGCAGTGGGCCACCGTCCAGTTCAAGCCGGACACCTCGGTCACGACCCTGCTCAAGGTGCGGGCGGCCTGCTCGCACGTGCCCAACACTCGCGCCGAGGCGCTCCCGGCCAAGCAGGACACCGCCAGCATGATCTACGCGCTGAAGTACCGGACCGATCACGCCAGCGACGCGAACCTGGCTCAGCTTCAGCAGTGCCTGCAGAAGTTCCCGCAGGTCGCAGGCATCGACTTCGAGGACTCCGGCGACGCTGGCTGAGCGGCGCGCCGACCCCTGATTCCCGTTCCGCACTCGGTGGGGTAACGTGAGCAGGCGTAATTCCTATAAAGTCAATCGGAAAGAGAGCCATGCGACGTATCTCGATTGCCGCGGCAGCAGCGGCCACTGTCCTGCTCGCGGCGGGCTGCGGCTCGGCGGGCTCCTCCGCCGGGGGAGCGAGCGGGGGCTCGGCCGCCGCGGCCGCAGCGGGGCCGGTCACGCTCCGGCTCGGATTCCTGGCCAACATCACGCATGCCTCCGCCCTGGTCGCGATCAAGGAAGGGTTCTTCACCAGGAACCTCGGCAGCAACGTCACCCTGAAGCTGACCCCGTTCAGCACCGGCACCCAGGAGGGCACCGCGCTGCTGGCCGGCCAGCTTGACGCCGCCTACGTCGGGCCCAACCCGGCGATCAAGGCCTGGCAGACGTCCGACGGCAAGCTCATCAAGATCATCTCAGGGGCGGCCTCCGGCGGCGCGCAGCTCGTGGTCAGGCCCGGCATCACCAGCGCGGCCCAGCTCAAGGGCCAGGCGCTGGCCAGCCCGTCACTCGGCAACACCCAGGACGTCGCGCTCAGGTACTGGCTCAGGCAGCACGGCATGACCACCACCCCGGCCGGCGGCGGCGACGTGGCGATCAAGCCGATCTCACCCAACTCAGCCGCGGTGCTGGCGTTCCAGTCCAGGCAGATCGCGGGCGGCTGGGAGCCGGCCCCCTACGACGCGGAGATGGTGCAGGCCGGCGGGCACGTGCTGGTGAACGAGGCGAGCCTGTGGCCGGGCGGCCAGTTCCCGACCACCAACCTGGTCGCCACCCAGTCGTTCATCGCCGCGCACCCGAGCGTGGTCAGCGGGCTGCTCAAGGCCCAGATCGAGGCGAACGACTTCATCAAGGACCATAATTCCGCGGCGCAGCAGGCGGCCAACACCGAGCTGGCCCAGGTGAACTCCGGCAAGAACCTCAAGCCATCGGTGCTGGCGGCGTCCTTCGCCCAGATCACCTTCAGCAACGACCCGGTCGCGTCCGCGCTGGCCGCCGACGTGCAGCACGCGGTCGCCGTCGGCCTGCTCAAGCCGGTCAGCAACCTGCCGGGCATCTACGACCTGGGCCCGCTGAACAAGCTGCTGAAGGCGGCCGGCCAAGCGCAGGTCAGCCCGTGAACGTCGGCGCGCGCCGTAGCCCGCCCGCGCGGGCAGCCACGGTGCCAGCCAGCACGGGGCCAGCCAGCACGGGGCCAGCCAGCACGGGGCCAGCCAGCACGGGGCCGGCCCAGGGCGCCGTCGCGGACCAGGCCGCGATCAGGCTGACCTCGGTGTCGAAGGTCTACGGCAGCGGCGCCGGCGCGCTGCTGGCGCTGGACAGGGTGTCGCTGACCGTCGCGCCGGGGGAGTTCGTCTGCCTGATCGGCGCGTCCGGGTGCGGCAAGAGCACGCTGCTGTCGCTGGTGGCCGGCCTGGACACGGTGACCGCGGGCGAGGTATCCGCCAGCGCCCAGCACGTGTCGCTGATGTTCCAGGAGCCGGCCCTGTTCCCGTGGCTGACCGCCGGGCGGAACGTGGAACTGGCGTTGCGAGCCCGCGGCGTGCCGAAGGCCGAGCGCCGTGAGCGCACCGCCGAGCTGCTGCACACGGTCAGCCTGGACGGGTTCGGCGACAAGCGGCCGCACGAGCTGTCGGGCGGCATGCGCCAGCGGGTAGCGATGGCCAGGGCGCTGGCCCAGGACGCGGACGTGCTGCTGATGGACGAGCCGTTCGGCGCCCTGGACGCGATGACCAGGGACCTGCTGCACGACGAGCTGGAGCGGATCTGCGCGCAGCGGTCCCTCACCGTGCTGTTCGTCACCCACAACGTCCGGGAGGCGGCCAGGCTCGGCGACCGGGTGATCGTGCTGAGCAGCCGGCCTGGCCGGGTCATCGAGGAATACCTGGTGCCCCGCCGCGGCCCGCGCCGGATCGACTCGGCCGAGGTCGCCGGGCTGGCCGCCAGGATCACCGACCGGCTCCGGGAGGAGATGCGGCGACATGGCGACTGACCTGCGGCGCTCGGCGATCGCCGGGCTGGACAGCCTGGAGCTGGCGGGGGCGCGCCGGGACCGGGGCGCGGGCCGGATCGCCCGGTCGGCCTGGGCCGCGGCCTGGCCCAAGCTGCTCGCGATCGTGCTGGTGCTGATCGTCTGGCAGCTGATCCACCTCACCGGGTGGAAGTCCTACGTGCTCAAGGGCCCGGCCACGGTGCTCGACGACCTGTGGCAGCAGCTGCACCACGGGCTGCTGTGGCGGGCCACCGGCACCACCTTGCGCCGGGCGGCGATCGGCTACGCGCTGGCGCTGGTGATCGGCTCGCTGATCGGGGTGCTGGTGGCCAGGATCCCGCCGCTGCGCGCGGCGGCCGGGTCGATCATCACCGGCCTGCAGACGATGCCGTCGATCGCCTGGTTCCCGTTCGCGATCATCCTGTTCGGCCAGACCACGCTGGCGATCTTGTTCGTGATGATCCTCGGCGCCGCGCCGTCGATCGCCAACGGCCTGATCACCGGGGTGGACTACACCCCGCCGCTGCTGCTGCGGGCGGGCAAGACGATGGGGCTGCGCGGCCTGGCGCTGTACCGGTTCCTGATCCTGCCCGCGTCGGTGCCGGCCTACGTGGCCGGGATGAAGCAGGGCTGGGCGTTCTCCTGGCGCAGCCTGATGGCCGGCGAGCTGCTGGTGCTGATCTTCGGCCAGCCCTCGATCGGCCAGCTGCTCAGCCAGGACCAGAACAGCTTCGACTTCGCCGGGGCCACGTCGGTGATCATCGTCATCCTGATCATCGGCATCGTGGTCGACATGCTGTTCAGCAAGCTGGACCTGACCGTGCGCCGCCGCCGGGGCCTGCTCGACCCGTCGCTGTCGTCGTGACCGGGCCGCCCCGGCTGGGCCGCCCAGGCCGGGCCGTGCTGGCCGGGGCGTGCTGGCCGGGGCGGGGCGGCTCAGCGGGCCTGGTGGTCTGGCTCGGGCTCAGCCTGGCCCGCGGTGATCCGGTGCGCCCCGGTGTAGACGTTCATGGATCGTCCGCGCAGGAACCCGACCAGGGTCAGCCCGGCCCGCCCGGCCAGCTCGGCGGCGAGCGAGGACGGCGCGGACACCGCGGCCAGCGCCGGGATTCCCGCCAGCACCGCCTTCTGCACCAGCTCGAACGAGGCCCGGCCGCTGACCAGCAGCACGCAGCCAGACAGCGGCAGCGCGCCGGCCCGCAGCGCCCAGCCGACCACCTTGTCGACGGCGTTGTGCCTGCCGACGTCCTCGCGGACAGCCAGCAGTTCCCCGTCGGCGCGGAACACCCCGGCCGCGTGCAGCCCGCCGGTCGCCGCGAACACCCGCTGCGCGTCCCTGAGCCTGCCGGGCAGCCGCGCGAGCACGGCAGGGTCGATCCGGACCGGGTCGGCGGACAAGTCAAAATCCGGCAGAACGGACAAGTCCTCGATACTCGCCTTGCCGCAGACGCCGCACGCGCTCGTGGTGAGGAAGTTGCGCCGCAGCGCCGCGGTCACGGTGACGCCCGGCCGCAGCGTGACGTCGGCGACGTTGCCCGCGCCGTCGTGGTCGCCGTGACCGCAGCTGTCGCCGGAGCAGATCCTGATCGACTCGATGTCGGCGGCCGAGCGCAGCACGCCCTCGCCGGCCAGGAACCCGGCCGTGAGGTCGATGTCGTCGCCCGGCGTGCGCATGGTGAGGGTCACCGCGGCGCCGTTGACCCTGATCCCGAGCGGCTCCTCGGTGGCGAGCAGGTCGGCCCGCGCGGTCGCCTCGGCCCCGGCCCGGACCCCCGCTTCCAGTTCGCCGGCCGGGTCCGGCAGGCTGACCCGCAGCACCCGGCGCCGCGTGGTCCGTGCCGTCACCGCTGCCCACCTCCGCGCCCGCCGGTGTTTCCCTCAGGCTACGTCGGCCAGCGGTTTAACAGGTCGGCCAGGTGGTGCTCGCGCTCGGTCAGCGCGGGCGGGCCGGCGCCCAGCCGCGGCCGGCCGCGCCAGGCCCGTGCCGCCGCGGCCAGCAGCACGGCGAAGATGACCAGCCCGGCCAGCACGAACAGGTTCCAGCCGATCAGCTGGGCGCCGTGCAGGTGGAAGATGTCGGTCTTCGGGTGCCGCCCGGCGTAGAAGCCGACCAGCCCGTGCGGCACGAACGCGCGCTGGCCGGAGAGGAAGCGCGGCCAGTCGGCGAACACCGCCGCCGTGACGGCCGCCAGCGCCCAGTACCACCGGCGGGCCCGGCCCCTGGCCCGCACCGCCGTGTCCGCCGCGACGGCGAGCAGCGGGACGATCCACACCCAGTGGTTGTCCCAGCTGATCGGTGAGATCAGCACGCCGGTCACCGCGCAGGTCACCCAGCCCGCGGTGGGCCGGCCGCAGCGGTGCAGTGCCGCGGCGGCGAGCAGCCCGGCCACCGCGACCAGCGCGCAGATGACCAGCCACGGCACGGTGACCGGCCCGGTGCCCGCGGGCGTCCTGGTGATGAGGGCGAGCAGCGACTGGTTCAGCAGCGAGCCGAAGCCGACGCTGGAGAAGTTGCCCGCGTGCAGGAAGTACCCGCTCAGCCACCAGGTCACCGACTGACGCGGCAGGATCGCGAAGCCCGCTGCCACGGTGACGGCGAACCCGGCCGCCGCGACCGCGGCCTGGCGCCGTTTCCCGGCCAGCAGCAGGTACGGGATGAAGATCAGCGGCACCAGCTTGATCCCGGCGGCCAGCCCGATGCCCGCGCCCGTCCACCGGCGGTTGCCGGGCTGGCACAGGTCCCACGCGACCAGCGCCATCAGCACCAGCTCGATCTGCCCGACCTGGAGCGAGCGCAGCACCGGCTCGGTCCACAGCGCGACCGCGGACACCCCGAGCGCCAGCGCCGCGCGGTCCCGGCCCCGCCAGCCCAGCTGGCCGAACGCGAACCAGACGGTCGCGGCCATCGCCGCGATGCTGGCCACGGTCATCAGCCATTTCAGCACTGCCCACGGCAATAGCGATCCGGCCGCGAAACCCAGCGCGGCGAATGGCGTGTAGAGGTAGCGCACCCCGGGCAGGAACTGCCAGCTGTACAGCGAGTCCGGGTGGTGCCGGGTGATCAGGCCCGCATTGTTGTAGATGTTCAGGTCGAACCAGGTCAGCGTGAATCGCAGCGCGTGAGTCGCGATATCGGCGGCGTAACCGGCCACCGCGAGGATGGCCAGGACGACCGCGGCGGACAGCGCCCACCGGGGAAGTAGCTGGCGAGCCGGTGGGGGGCAGCCTGGCGGCTGGTGCCCAGGTTGCCGGTAACCCGGCGGCAGGCGGCGGAGCGGCGGGCGGGCAGGTTGCGCACCGGTCACGTCAGCGGGGACCGGCTCGACCTGCGCCATTACCATCCTTCTATAGCAAAAATTGCAATGATGACGACGAATCCCCCGAAGCACACGCGGCGCGTTGTCTGTGAGGGCACCAAGGATATGAGTTATCGCCGCCCGCACAGCCGAATTGGCCGTATCTATACCCGGGACGACGGCGATAATGCCCGGTGCCGGGCACCCCATCCGACAGCCTGCCGTAGCCGCGCCGCCGTGACCGGGCTGGCCGGCTACCGGATCGTCAGCACCGCGCCGCCGGGCGGCGTGAGCTCGCCGATCACGGCGGCGCCGGGCACCTCGCCGGCCACCAGCAGGCCGCCGGAGGTCTGCGCGTCGGCCAGCAGCAGCAGTTCGTCCTCGGTCAGGCCGCCAGGGTCAAGGTGCGGCCGGACCCAGTCCAGGTTCCGCCGGCTGCCGCCGGGGATGTATCCGGCGCGCAGCGCATCATCCGCGCCGGCCAGCACCGGCACCGCGGCGTGATCGATGACCGCGCTGACCCCGCTGGCCCTGGCCAGCTTGAACAGGTGCCCGAGCAGGCCGAATCCGGTCACGTCGGTGGCGCAGCGGCTGCCCGCGGCGAGCGCGGCCCGGCTGGCGGCCGCGTTCAGCGTGGTCATCACGTCGACCGCCTCCTGGCTCAGCTCGCCGGTCGCCTTGTGCCAGGCGTTGAGCACGCCGATGCCGATCGGCTTGGACAGGCTGAGCGGGAGCCCGGCGGTGCCCGCGTCGATGCGCAGCAGCGCCGCCGGGTCGGCCAGGCCGGTCACCGCCATGCCGTACTTCGGCTCCGGGTCGTCGATGCTGTGCCCGCCCGCCACGTGACAGGCCGCGCCGCGGGCCACGTCCAGGCCGCCGCGCAGCACCTCGGCGGCCAGTTCGGCCGGCAGCGAGTCCCGCGGCCAGCCCAGCAGGTTGAGCGCGACCAGCGGCTCGCCGCCCACCGCGTAGACGTCCGACAGCGCGTTCGCGGCGGCGATCTGGCCGAAGGTGTAAGCGTCGTCAACCACGGGGGTGAAGAAGTCCGCGGTCGCGACGATCGCGCGGCCGGGGCTGATCCGCACCACCGCGGCGTCGTCGCCGTGCTCCACCCCGATGAGCAGGTCCTCCTCCGGGACAGGCGGGATCAGCCGGGCCACCGCGTCCTCGAGCTCGCCGGGCGGGATCTTGCAGGCACAGCCGCCGCCGTGGGCGAACTGGGTCAGCCGTAGCGCGGTCATGCTCCGAATCTAGTCCCGCGCTGGCGGCTGGCGGTGCCGCCGGGGTTCGCGCTCGGCCTAAGCTTTTCGGTAACCGCAGCCGGAGGTGCGCAGTGACCACGACGACCGACGAAGTACTGCAGCAGCGGGCCGAACTGGAGAACGCGATCAGCGGCAAGACGCTGATCGGCCTGCTGGCCGAAGTGGCCGCGAAGTGGGGTGATGAGCCCGCCTACTCCGACCGGGACGACGGGCCCTGGCAGACCATCACCTGGGCGCAGGTACGCCAGCAGGCACGCGAGCTGGCCGCCGGGTTCGCCGCGCTCGGCCTGGCCCCGGGCGAGCGGGTCGCGCTCATGCTGCCGAACCGGGTCGAGCACGTGCTGGCTGACCTCGGCGCGCTGCACGCCGGGGGAGTGCCGGTCACCTTCTACGCCACCCTGGCCGCGGACCAGATCAGGTACATGGCCGGCGACTGCGACGCGCGGATCGCGGTGCTGGACGGCACGTCCGAGCTGGCCCGCTGGGAGCCCATCCTGGCCAGCCTGCCCGGGCTGACGAAGGTCATCGTCAGGGACCCGGCCGCGTGCCCGGCCGGAGATCAGTTCCTGAGCTGGCCGGACTTCGTCGCGCTCGGCCGGGACCGGCTCGCCGCCGACCCGTCGCCGGTCGACCAGCGGGCCGCCGCCGTTGCCGCGGACGACCCGGCGACGCTGCTGTACACCTCAGGGACCACAGGCAACCCCAAGGGCGTTATCGTCAGCCACCACAACGCGCTGTATGAGCTGATGACCGCGACCGCGTCGGGCACCCTGCGGCAGCACTTCCGGATGGTGTCCTACCTGCCGCTGGCCCACATCGCCGAGCGGATGTTCACCATCTACCTGGCCATCTACGCCGGCGGGCACATCTACTTCTGCCACAACGCCGCCTCCGGGCTGGTCAGCACCGTCGGCAATGTCGGCCCGACGTCGTTCTTCGGGGTGCCGCGGGTCTGGGAGAAAGTGCAGGCCGGCATCCAGGCGCTGCTGGCCGCCGAGCCAGACCAGGCGAAGCAGGCCGCGGTGGCGGCCGCCATGGACGCCGGCCGCCGCTACATCGAGAGCTGCCAGTTCGGCCGGTCAGCCTCCGAAGAGCTCACCGCCCAGTTCTGCGCCGCCGACGAGAGCGTGCTGCGCCCGATCCGCTCGCTGCTCGGCCTGGGCGACGCGGAGATCGTGATGAGCGCGGCCGCGCCGCTGCCCGCCGAGGTGGGCTCGTTCTTCGCGGGGCTGGGCATGAAGATCCTCGACGTGTACGGGATGACCGAGACCACCGGCGCGTTCACGTCCAACACGCCGGCGGCGTTCAAGCTCGGCACCGTCGGCCGGGCCGTGGCCGGGGTGGAGATCAAGGTCGACGCGGACGGCGAGATCCTGACCCGCGGCCCGCTGAACACCCCCGGCTACCTGAACCTGCCCGAGCGCACCGCCGAGCTGATCGACGCCGACGGCTGGCTGCATACCGGCGACATCGGGTCGCTGGACGAGGACGGGTTCTTGTCGGTGGTGGACCGCAAGAAAGAGCTGATCATCACCTCCGGCGGGGAGAACATCTCCCCGGCCGCGATCGAGAACCTGCTGGTCGCCCACCCGCTGGTCGGCCAGGCGCTGGCCTACGGCGACCGCCGGCCTTACGTGGTCGCGCTGCTGACCCTGGACGGGGAGGTCGCTCCTGCCTGGGCGAAGGCCCGCGGGATCGAGGCGAGCTCGCTGGCCGCCCTCGCCGAGCAGCCTGAGGTGCTCGCCGCGGTCGCCGAGGCGGTCGGGCACGCCAACTCCCAGCTCGCCCGGGTGCAGCAGGTCAAGTCGTGGCGCCTGGTGCCGGTCGAATGGACCGCGGAAAGCGAGGAGCTGACCCCGACGCTCAAGCTCAAGCGCCGGGTCATCCACGCTAAGTACGCTGACGTCATCGCGGCGCTCTACGAATCCTGACGCTCTACGAATCCTGACCGGCCGGCCATCAGCCTGGTTCCGGGGTGGCGGGGCCAGCGCCGGGGGCCCGGCTAGCGCGGGCATCCTGCGGCCAGCCCTGGACAGAATCGGATATAAGAGTACATAGCTGCGAGCGCCGGCCTCGCCGGCCCGGTAGGGTCAGCCGCGGAGGCGTCCGGGTGCCTGGTGGCCCCCCCGGTCTTCAAAACCGGTGAGCGGCGCGCCGCGTCGCTGGCGGGTTCGATTCCCGTCCGCCTCCGCCAAGCACCAGGCCGGCCGGCACAAACGATCATCAACGCCCGCTGGCTCGCCGTGGACTCGGCCCGGCGCGCCAACTGGGCGTGGCTGGGGAGCCGTCCCCTGGCCGGGGAAGCCGGGCGGACGTACGCTTTTGCGCGTGATCAACCCCTCACCACCGGCCGCCTCCGCCGCCGAACAGGATCCGCTGCTGGCCGCCACCGTCCGGCTGCTGCGCCACCGCCGGCGCTGGGTCTGGACGACGATCGGCGGCTTCATGGCGTTCCTCGTCGTTATCAGCGTCTACTCGAACCAGTACTCCGACGCCACGAACTCGGGCCCGGTCGCGGTCCTGGCCGTCGCCATGGCGATCGCCGCCCTGACCATCACCGGGCTGGTCATGGCCGTGGTGGCCAGCGTCGTCCTGGGGCGCCGGACCGCGGCGCAGCGGGCGCAGGCCGTCTCGTACGCCGACCGCCAGGCCGCCGCGCGATCCCGCAAGGGCAGGTACGACTGGGCGCTCGCCTCGGGGCTGCTGGTCGTCGCGCTGGGGCTGGCGGTGCTCTTCCTGCCCGGCCTGGTCAACGGCGTGTCGTACCTGGCGGGCGGGAGCACGGCGACGTTCGTTCCGCAGTCCTACGCCGAGAGCTGCAGCTATCACGGCAACGGCGACTGCTCGACGGTCACCATCGGCATCCTCAAGACCGGCGGCGCCGGCGTCCGCTCGACCTGGCCGCACGAGGTGCCGCTCGGCCGCTCGTTCCAGGTCCGCAAGCCAGTGTGGCCGTGGGGGCCGGGCTCGGGCCTGATCGACGGGGACGGGATCGCGGTCGGGGCCGCCCTCATCAGCCTGCTGTTCGTGGGGCTCACGGTGCCCG
This sequence comes from Streptosporangiaceae bacterium, assembly GCA_036558005.1. Lineage (GTDB taxonomy): Bacteria > Actinomycetota > Actinomycetes > Streptosporangiales > Streptosporangiaceae > DATBGO01. The sequence continues at coordinate 25,495 of DATBGO010000391.1, forward strand.
CCGGCATCTTCTTCGTCAACGAGGTACGCGGCAAGCACAAGCGAGCAGCCCCAGCCGTCGGCCACTCGTGACGGCGGCGCGGCGGCCGGCCGCCGCGGGCCTCATGACTACCAGCGGATCCGCGGCACAGGCGCGTGCCACCGGACGCAGTGATCACGCTCCGTCTTCGTTACTGGTCCGGGGGCCCGGCCTGTCGGCCCCGTGCTGCTCACGGAGCCATGCGGCAGTCGCCATCGCCCGCTTGGCCTCGTAGCGCCAGTAGGTGATCTGCTGATTGCAGTGTGCGCTAACCCACCGGAGCTGGCTGGCGGCCCAGCCGAGCGCCGCCAGCGACGCGGCGGCAGCGCCGATCAGTACCCCAGTAAGCAGCACGAAAAAGCTCCACATCAGGCCATCCTGCGTTCCGTGCCAGCCGATGGGCCGCCGAGCAGATCGCTGACCGCCTGTTCCAGCGATCTACTCTCATCACGACCGGTGCTCTGCAGGCAGCCGGCCACCAGGGCGAGCGCGCCCATGCTGAGCAGGGAGCGCTGACCGTCGTGATCGAGCGCGCGGGTGGACGGGTCGGCCAGGGTCCGCATGGCTAAGCCGTCGGCGAGCGCACACAACAGGATGATGCAGTCGTCGATGGTGATTCCTGGCCTGATGCGGAGGTCACGCGAGCGCAGCAACTCCTCGCACCGCTTCCGCCACAGCGGCCAGGCTTCCCCGTGCCGTTCGGATATCGCCTCGCGGATCACCGGATCGCCCTCGGCCTCTGCCGCCGCTATGAGTCCGAGTCGGAACATCGGGCTGGTCAGCAGCCTGGACATCATTAACGAGCCCAGATGATGGATGCTGCGCACCGCGTCCTGGCCGCTGACGATCTGGTCTACCGCATCGGTCACCTCATCGTCGCGCACGCCTGAGTAATAGTGCGACGCGGACAGGCCGAACCGAAGCACGTCTGCGACGAAGGCGGACTGGTGCCGCCATCGTTCGCGCATGGTGGAGACCCGGCCCACCCGGTGGAACGGCGGCGGGTTACGGTCGACCTCGGCCGCTACGGCGCGCTGCGACAGGAAACCCAGCAACGGGCGTTCGATGGAGTCGTGGTCGTCCGGGTCAGCCATTCTCCGGCTCGCACCCGGGCCGAGGTGGCGCTGGATCAGCCGGACCGCGGCGGCCAGGTAGGCGGCGGTGACCGGATCGTTGGCCAGCCTCCGGCGGGAGAACGATGTCCGCCGGTTCAGACCGCGAAGGATCTTGGACAGATCCTGGTTGTACGGGTAGGGAAGCTGCTGCTTGAGCGTCTTCACGTTCCGGCGCAAGGTTTTGTCACTGTTCATGTGCTTATGATGAGCGTCCCCTCTCGGGCCGGATAGGCGCGCAACCGCGCGGTTATTTCCCGCTGGCCGCAGTGCGCGGGGCTGGGGCGGAGGTGAACGCGGCGCGCTGCTGGTCAGCCCGCAAGGGCTTGGCACTCAGTCGTCTCGTGACAGCTGCGTGGCCAGGGCGATCTGCTGCCTCTCCGGCGGCCCCGCAGCGAGGTGTTAGTGGTGTGGGTCGGGTGTGGTGGTGTAGGCGTGGCCGGCCGGGGTGGTCCAGGTGAAGGTGCCGGGGTGGGGCTGGGTGAGTGTCCAGTCGGGGTGTTGCTTGAGCTGGTGGTGGTGGCGGCACAGGCAGCCGAGGTTGCAGTCGCAGGTGGGGCCGCCGTGCTGGTAGGGGCGGGTGTGGTCGAGGTCGCAGCGGGTGGCGGGCTGGCGGCAGGTGGGGAACCGGCAGGTCTGGTCGCGGGCGGTGATGTAGTCGCGTAGTGCGGGCGGGGGCTGGTAGCCGGGGCTGGCCCGGTGGTGGGGGCATCCGCCGGGGCCGGGGTGGTCCTGGGGGCTGGCTGTGGTGCGGCTGGCCAGGGAGTGGGCGGCGGTGAGCGCGGCGTCCAGCCGGCTGGCGAGCGTCGCCGCAGCGGCGGGCGGCTGTTTCGTGCCGGGTGCGGGCGGGTGTTCGTGCAGGAGGTCTCCGGGCACGGTGAGCGTGACCTGGGTGATGAGCCCGCCCGGCTGCTGACCCGGCGTGGCGTGTGGGCCTGGCCTTGGATGCGGGCCTGGTCCGGCAGGATCGGCTGAGCTGGGCTGGGTGGGTGCGGGATGGGGTGGGCGGGGCTGGGGGAGGCGGGTGGTGGCCAGGGTCGTGCCGGCGGGGGTGGTGAGGATGATGCGCCAGGTGGTGGCGGGGTCGGTGGCGGCGAGGGCGGCGAGGCGGGCGGCCTGGGGCGCGGTGACCGGGCCAAGGCGGCTGACCCGGCCCGGTTCGGCGGACCAGCCCGCGATCGCGGTGAGCGGCGCGGTCAGCTCCAGCAGCCCCCGCACGGCCTGGCCCGCGCCCGCGCCAGCAGGGCCGGCGCCGGGGATGGCGGGCCAGGGCCAGGCTGGGCTGCCGGTCAGGCCGGGTTCTTCGCCGTCGGGGCGGGTGGCGTAGTCGCCGGACAGGATCCAGTGCTCCTGCCCGGCCCGCTCCAGGCCGGGATCGGGGTCGGCGGGGGCGTCCTGGTCGAGCGGATCAGGCAGGCCCGCCCATGGCCCGTCATCGGCCGGGCCTGGTCCCGGCGCGGCTGGTGCGGCCGGTGGCCTGGCGCCTGCCGCTGGGGCAGTGGCTGGCGGGGCTGGCCCGGGCCCGGCTCGGAGCGGTGGATTCCCAGGGGGAGGGCGGCGCTGCCCCGGCGACGGGCCGGCGCGAGAGCCCGGCGGGTGAGCACCGTGGCCAGAGGACGCCTGACCGGGATCGCCTGGCGCACGACCGCGACGGCCTGCCGGCTCATCGCCGGCCCGCTCAGGCGCCCGGTCCCAGGACTCATCCGTCGGCGGGCCAGGGTCATCCAGTGGCGGGCCAGGGTCATCGGGCGGGTCACCGGGGTCTGCTGGCCGGTGGTGATGTTCGGGTGGCTGGCCGGGGTCATCCGGCGCAGAGCCGGGGTCGTGGCCGGGGGGTGGCTGGTCGGGCGGGCTGCCGGGGGCGGGCGGGATGCAGGGCAGGGTGCCCAGCAGCAGCCCGGTGAAGACCTGGGCGCGCAGCAAGTCGATGCCCCCGCCCGCCCCGGCTGCCTTCATCGCCCGTGCCAGAGCCGACACCCGGGCCAGCGCCGCGGCGGCCCGCACCCCCGGCAGGCTGTGCCCGGCCAGCGTCGCGGTCCCCTCCGCATCGGGATACAAGCACACCCGGGCCCGCCGCTCCGCCTGCTCCCGCCGCGCCTGCGCGCCCTGCGGGTCAGCCAGGATCACCGCCCGCCGCACCGCCGCCCGCAACTGCCCCAGCGTCAGGCCCCCCGCCCCGGCCAGCACCCGGTCCTCCACCGCCCGCGCCGCCGCCAGGTCCAGCACGCTGACAGCCTCGGCGATCACCTTGGCCCGGGCCAGGTCAATCACCCCCGCCCGCAACGCCGCCCCGGTACCAGGCAGCCGCCACCGCAACACCACCGCCAGCTCCGCCCACCAGGCGGCCGCGGCCGGCGACATCACCAGCGCCAGGCTCACCTGCCCGGCCGCATCCGCGCCCGCCCGCCCCGGGCACCCATACCCCGCCACCCCCCCCGGCGGGTCCCGGGCCCCGGCCCCC
>DATBGO010000392.1:0-1547 GCA_036558005.1 Streptosporangiaceae bacterium
TCACCCCGATGCGGTGGCGTTGCAGGCCCGGGAGCCGAACGTGGAAGGCCAGGGGGAGGTGAGCCTGGCCGAGCTGGTGCGGTGGGCGCTGCGGATGTCGCCGGACCGGGTGATCGTCGGAGAGGTCCGCGGCCGCGAGGTTGTGCCGATGCTGAACGCGATGTCACAGGGTAACGACGGGTCGATGACCACCCTGCACGCCTCCTCCTCCCGGGGCGCGTTCATGAAGCTGGCCGCCTACGCCGCCCAGACCGACGAGCACCTGCGGCTGGAAGACACCAACCTGCTGATCGCCGGGGCGGTGCATTTCGTGATCCAGCTCGAGTACGCCCCCGGCGGGCAGCGGGTGGTCTCCAGCATCCGCGAGGTGACTGACGCCGACGGCCGGCAGGTCGTCTCGAACGAGATCTACGCCCCCGGCCCGGGCCGCCGCGCGAACCGCGCCGCCCCGCTGCGGACCGCCACGGCCGACGAACTGGCCGCGGCCGGGCACGGCCACGGGGAGGCCGGGGGCCTGTGATGGGCGGAAGCGCGGCGGTCGCCGCGTTGCTGGGATCCGGTGCCGGGCTCGGGCTGGTGCTGACCACTTTGGGGCTGCGCCGCACCGATACTCCGGCCTGGCCGCGATGGCGGCACCTGGCCGGGCAGGCCCGGCTGGCCGGCCCGGGTGGGCGCCTGCGGATGGCCGGCGCCGTGCTGGCCGCGGCCGTGGTCGCGGTGGTCACCCGCTGGCCGGTGGGCACGCTGCTGGCTGGGATCGCGGCGTGGTGGCTGCCGGGCATCGCCGGCCCGGACCGCGACCATCACCGGCAGGTCGCCCGGATCGAGGCCATCGCCTCGTGGGCGGAGTCGCTGCGCGACACCCTGGCCGCCGCGGCCGGTCTGGAGCAGGCGCTGCTGGCCACCCAGCCGGTCGCCCCCGAGCCGATCCGCGCGCAGGTCACTGCCCTGGCGGTGCGGGTGCGCCAAGGCGAACGCCTCCCGGCTGCGCTGCGGGCGTTCGCCGCCGACCTGGCCGACCCCACCGGGGACCTGGTGGTCGCCGCGCTGCTGCTGGCCGCCCAGCAGCAGGCCAGCGACCTGGGGCAGTTGCTGGGCAACCTGGCCGAGACCGCCCGCGCGCACGCGGGCATGCAGATGCGCATCGCCGCCGGGCGGGCCAGGGTCCGCACCGCCGTGCGGATCATCATCACCGCCACGATGGCGCTGGTGCTGGGCCTGCTGGCGTTCAGCCGCGCGTTCCTTCAGCCGTATGACTCGGCGGCCGGGCAGGTCGTGCTCGCCGCGGCCGGCGGGTTGTTCGCCGCCGCGTTCTGGCTACTGCGCACCATCGCCCGGTTCGGGGAACCGCAGCGTTTCCTCACCCAGCTCGCCGCCCTCGGCCGCCCGCCCGGGGAGCGGTCGTGACCGCGGCGCTGGCGCTGGGGGCGGGCTTCGGGCTTGGCCTGGCCGCCATCGCATTCGGGCTCGCGCCGGCCCGGCCGCCGCTGGCCGCGGTGCTCGCCGCGCTCACCCGGCCACCACAGCCCGCACCCGCGCTGCCCGCC
>DATBGO010000393.1:0-12027 GCA_036558005.1 Streptosporangiaceae bacterium
TGCGGGGTGGGCTCCTCGGCGTGCAGGGTCCGCGGCAGTACGCCGTGCTGCAGGGCCAGCACCATCTTGATCAGGCCCGCGACGCCCGCGGCGGCCTGGGCGTGGCCGATGTTCGACTTCACCGACCCCAGCCACAGCGGCCGGTCCCTGCCCTGACCGTAGGTGGCGATCAGCGCCCGTGCCTCGATCGGGTCGCCCAGCGTGGTCCCGGTTCCGTGTCCCTCCACCGCGTCGACCTGGTCCGCGCTCAGCTCCGCGGCGGCCAGCGCGGCCCGGATCACCCGCCGTTGCGAGGGGCCGTTCGGCGCGGTCAGCCCGTTACTGGCGCCGTCCTGGTTGACCGCGCTGCCGGCCACCACCGCCAGCACCTGATGCCCGTTCCGCTGGGCGTCGCTCAGCCGCTCGAGCAGCAGCATCCCGGCACCCTCGCTCCACCCGACCCCGTCCGCGGCCGCGGCGAACGCCTTGCACCGCCCGTCGGCGGCCACCCCCCGCTGCCGGGAGAATTCGGTGAACGCGCCGGGGTGGACCATGACCGTCACGCCGCCGGCCAGCGCCAGCTCACACTCCCCGGCACGCAGCGCGGCACACGCCAGGTGCACCGCCACCAGCGCCGAACTGCACGCGGTGTCCACCGTCACCGCCGGGCCTTCCAGCCCCAGGGTGTAGGACACCCGGCCGGAGATCACCGCGGTCGCGGTCCCGGTGACCAGATAGCCTTCTGAACCCCCGGTCTCCTCCAGGCCCGCGCCGTAGGCCGACGAGGCCGCCCCGGCGAACACGCCGGTCCGCGAGCCCCGTAGCGAGGACGGGTCGATCCCCGCGCGCTCCAGCACCTCCCACGACACCTCGAGCAGCAGCCGCTGCTGCGGGTCCATGGCCAGCGCCTCCCGCGGGCTGATGCCGAAGAACCCGGCGTCGAAGCCGGACGGGTCGGCCAGGAAACCGCCCTGGCGGGTGTAGCAGGTACCAGGGTGATCGGGATCGGGGTCGTACAGCTCCTCGATGTCCCAGCCCCGGTCGCCGGGAAAGCCCGAGATCGCGTCGCCGCGTTCGGCCAGCAGCCGCCACAGCTCCTCCGGCCCGGTCACGCCGCCGGGGTAGCGGCAGCCCATCGCCACGATCGCGATCGGCTCGTGCCGGGCGCTCCGCATCGTCCGCAGCTGCTCGCGGGCCTCGTACAGATCGCCCGCGACCTTCTTGAGGTACTCCAGGAGCTTCTCGTTGTCGGTCATCGGTCAGCGCACCCCGAGCTCGTTGCTGATGAAACGGAGCACTTCATCAGCCGAGGCGGACTGCAGCCTGCTGGTGACGCCGGCCTGCTCGGGGTCGTGACCGCCGGTCAGTCCCGACAGCACGGTGCGTAGCCTGGCGGCCACGTCGGCGCGGATATCGCTGTCCGCGGCCAGGACGGCGAGCGAGGTTTCGAGCTGATCGAGCCTGGCGAACACGGTCTCGGTGGCCGCCGCCTCGTCCTGGCGCAACTCGGCCGCGAGGTAGCCGGAAAGGTCAGCCGGCGTCGGGTAGTCGAAGACCAGGGTGGCGGGCAGCCGCAGGCCGGTGACCGCCGTCAGCCGGCCGCGCAGCTCGACCGCGGTCAGCGAGTCGAACCCGAGCTCACGGAACGGCCTGCCTGGCCGGACCGTCTCGGCGGCCGCCAGGCCCAGCACGGCGGCCGCCTCGGTCCGGATCAGCTCCAGGATGATCCGGGCCTGCTCGGCCGGTGGCACGTTCGCCAGCCGCTGCTCCAGCGCGGACCGGGCCCCGGAGGCGACCGCCTCGCGCTCGGCGGCTTCCGCCGCGGCCAGGACCTGCCGCACGTCGGGCAGGTCGGCGATCAGCGGGCTGGGCCGGGCCAGGGTGTAGGCGGGGACGAACCTGGACCAGTCGATGTCGGCGATGCTGACACTGGTCTCGGCGCCGGCCAGGGCCTGCCCGAGCGCCCTGATGGCCAGGTCAGGGTCCATCTTCCGCAGGCCGCGCTGCTCGAACTGCGCCGCGCTATCACCCGCGGCCATGCCGCCGCCGCCCCACTGGCCCCAGGCCACCGCGGTGGCCGGCCTGCCGCTGGCCCGGCGGTGCTGCGCGAGGCCGTCCAGGTAGGCGTTGGCGGCCGCGTAGGCAGGCTGCTGGCCGCTGCCCCAGGTGGCGGAGACCGAGGAGAACAGCACGAACTGCTCGAGGCCGGTGGTCAGCTCGTCCAGCCACCGGGCGCCTAGGGCCTTGGCGGACAGCACCGCGGCCAGTTCGGCCACGGTGCTGTCCGCCAGCGGGGTCGCCTGTCCGGTGCCCGCGGCGTGCATCACCGCGGTGAGCGGCGGGCCGCTGGCGCTGAGCCGGGCGAGGAGTGCCGACACCGCGGATCGTTCGGCGAAATTACAGGCCAGCACGGTGACCGCGGTTCCGCTGGCGGCCAGCCCGGCGGTCAGGGCGGCGGCACCGGGTGCGGCCGGGCCGGACCGGCCGGCCAGCGCGACCCGCGGGATGCCTTCGGTGGCCAGCCAGCGGGCCACGTGCCCGCCGATCGCTCCGGTACCCCCGGTCACCAGCGCGGTGCCGCGGGGCCGCCACGGCCGGCCGCCAGGCGGCGGTACCCGCGTCAGCCTGCGCGCCAGGATGCCGCTGGCCCGGATCGCTACCTGGTCTTCCCCGCAGCCCGCCAGCACCGCGGCCAGCCAGGCGCCGGTGCGGTCGTCCAGCGCGGACGGGAGGTCGATCAGGCCGCCCCACCGGTCCGGGTGCTCCAGGCCCGCGACCAGCCCGAGCCCCCAAATCTGGGCCTGCACCGGGCTGGTCAGCTGGCCGGCTGGCCCGGTACCGACCGCACCGCGGGTAATCACCCACAGCGGCGCCGCGATCCCGGCGTCGCCCAGCGCCTGGACCAGCAGCATCGTTCCGGCCAGTCCGGTGGCCGCGGCTGGCTCGCCGGGCTGCGGCGCCTCCTCCAGCCCGAGCAGCGAGACGACGCCGGCCAGCGGCGTGTGCTGCGCCTGGCCGATCCGGGCAGCGAGTTCCTGCCGGTCCAGGGCGGGGCCGGCCGCCAGGACGGTGACCTGGGCACCCTGTGCGGTCAGCGCCCGCTGGCAGCCGCTGGCCAGGGCGGCGGTGGCTTCCGGGACGACCAGCAGCCAGGATCCGGCTAGGGTCACCGCCCCGGGGTCGGCTACCGGGGTCCAGGTCACCCCGTACCGGCAGCCCGCGATCGCCGTCTCGCCGCGTTCCCGGCGCCGCCAGGACGCCAGGGCGGGCAGCACCCGGGCCAGCGACGCGCGCTCTGTTCCTGCGTCCATGGTGTCCGCGAGCGCCTGCAGGTCGCCGTCCTCCACCGCGGCCCAGAACCGGGCCTCGGCCTGGCCGTGTTGCTCGTCGCGGCGGGCCGTACCGCAGGGCCGCGGGCCGGGCCAGTAACGCTGCCGCTGGAACGCGTAGGTGGGTAGCTCGGCCCGTTTCCCGGTCAGGATCGCGTTCCAGTTGACCGGCGCCCCGCGGACGTGCGCTCCGGCCAGCGCGGCCACCAGCGCCGCCGGGGCGGCCTGGCCGGGGCGAAGGACCGGGATGAACACCGCGCCGCCGCCGTCGTCAGCGCCGCCGCCGGGGGTACCGTCGCCGTCCTCGGGCAGGGCGGCGGGTCCCAGCGCCGACAGGGTTCCGTCCGGGCCGATCTCCAGGAACACCGAGACGTCCTGGGCGGCCAGCGCGGCGACCGCGGCGGCGTACCGGACCGGTTCGCGGGCCTGCCGCGCCCAGTACTCCGGGCCTGGCGCGGTGACCAGTTCGCCGGTCAGCCCGGCCGCCCAGGGGACCCGCGGCGGTGCGTGGTCAAGGCCCGCGGCGACCTGGCCCAGCTCGGCCAGCACCGGGTCCATCCGCGCGGAGTGGAACGCGTGCGAGACCCGCAGACGGCGGACCCGGCGGCCCCGGGCCAGGAACTGCTGCGCGAGGTCCGCCACCGGACCGGACTCCCCGGAGATCACCACCGAGGCGGGGCCGTTCACCGCCGCCACGCAGACGCCGGACAGGCCGGCCAGCGCCGCGGTCACCTCGTGCTCGGCGGCGGCGATGGCGGTCATCGCGCCGCCGTCCGGCAGAGCCTGCATCAGCCGGGCCCGCGCCGCCACCAGGCGGCACGCGTCCGGCAGCGACAGCACTCCGGCCGCGTACGCCGCGGTGATCTCCCCGACGGAGTGACCGGCCACCGCGTCCGGGGTGATCCCGCAGGCGGCCAGCAGCGCGACCAGGCCGGCGCCCATCGCGAACAGGCCCGGCTGCGCGTACAGGGTCTGGTCGGCGCGGCCACCTTCGTCGCTGCCCAGTACCACCTCGGCGAGCGGGACGCCGAGCTCGGCTTCCAGCCGGGCGCACGCTTCGTCGAACGCCGCGGCGAACACCGGGGAGGCCGCGTGCAGCTGCGCGCCCATCCCGGCGCGCTGGCTGCCCTGGCCAGCGAACAGGAACGCTACCCGGCCCGGGCTCTCGGCTTCCGCGCCGGTCACCAGGCCGGCCCGGGACTGCCCCGCCGCGGCGGCGGTCAGGCCCGCGACCAGTTCTTCCCGGTCCGTGCCGGTCACCACGGCCCGGTGCCCGAAGGCCGGCCGGGTGGCCGCCAGCGACCAGCCGATGTCGGCCGCGTCCAGTTCCGGGCGGGCCGTCACCCACGCCGCCAGCCGTCCCGCCTGGGCGGCGAGGGCCGCCGGGGTCCGCCCGGACAACAGCCACGCCAGCGGTCCTTCCGCCAGCACCGGGCGCGCCGTCCGGGGCGGCTCGGGGACGCCGGGGCCGGCGGGCGGTTCCTCGAGGATGACGTGTGCGTTGGTGCCGCTGATCCCGAACGCCGAGACCCCGGCCCGGCGCGGCCGGCCGTCAGCGGGCCAGTCCGCAGGCTCGGTCAGCAGCCGGACCGAGCCCCCGTCCCAGTCCACGAACGGCGACGGCTCGGCGGCGTGCAGGGTGGCTGGCAGCATCTGGTGCCGCAGCGCCAGCACCATCTTGATCAGGCCGGCCGCGCCGGCCGCGGCCTGGGTGTGGCCGAGGTTCGACTTCACCGACCCGAGCCATAGCGGCCGGTCCCGGTCCTGCCCGTAGGTGGCGATCAGCGCCTGTGCCTCGATCGGGTCGCCGAGCCTGGTCCCGGTCCCGTGCCCTTCCACCGCGTCGACGTCGGCCGCGGACAGGCCCGCGGCGGCCAGCGCCGCCTGCATCACCCGCTGCTGGGACGGCCCGTTCGGCGCGGTCAGCCCGTTGGAGGCGCCGTCCTGGTTCACCGCGCTGCCCGCCACCACGGCCAGCACCGGGTGACCGTTCCGGCGCGCGTCGGACAACCGCTCGGCCACGACGACGCCGGCGCCCTCGGCCACTCCCATCCCGTCGGCCGAGGCCGAGAACGCCTTGCACCGGCCGTCCGCGGCCAGCGCGCCCTGCTGGGCGAACCCGGCGAACGCTCCGGATGTCACCATCACCATCACGCCGCCGGCCAGCGCGAGGTCGCACTCCCCCGAGCGCAGCGCCTGGCACGCCAGGTGCAGCGCCACCAGCGCCGAGCTGCACGCCGTGTCCACCGTCACCGCCGGGCCTTCCAGGCCGAGCACGTACGACACCCGGCCGGTCAGCACGCTGGTCGCGTTCCCGGTCATCAGATAGCCCTCGGCCCCGTCGAGCCCGGCGCCGTACCCGGACCCGGTCGCGCCGGCGTATATACCGGTCGCCGACCCGCGCAGCGACGCCGGGTCGATCCCGGCCCGCTCGATGGCTTCCCAGCACACCTCGAGCAGCAGCCGCTGCTGCGGGTCCATGGCCAGCGCCTCACGCGGGCTGATCCCGAAGAACCCTGGATCGAAATCGGCCACCCCCGCCACGAAGCCACCCTGGCCCGGATGCGACGGGCCGGGCCCGGCCGCGACGTCCCACCCCCGGTCAGCCGGGATCCCGGTCACGGCGTCGGTCCCTGTGCTCACCACCCGCCACAGGTCCTCTGGTCCCTGCACGCCGCCGGGGAACCGGCAGCCCAGGCCGACCAGCGCCACCGGCTCCCCGGGGGCCGGCGCGGCCGGCCCGGCGGGCCGGCCGGCCGCGGCCGCTGGGCCGCCCGCCGGGTCACCCAGCAGCCCGGCCCGGACGAACCCGGCCGCGGCTACCGGGGTGGGATAGTCGAACACCAGGGTGGCCGGCAGCCGCAGCCCGGTCACGGCGGTGAGCCGGTCCCGCAGTTCCACCGCGGTCAGCGAATCGAAGCCCAGGTCACGGAACACCCGGCGGGCCCCGACCGCGTCGGCTGAGTCATAGCCCAGGACCGTGGCCGCTTCCGCCTGGATGAGGTTCAGCAGCATCCGGTCCTGCTGGTCGCGCGGCAGGCTGGCCAGCCGCCCGACCAGCGGGGTAGGCGCTGCGGCGTGGCTGTCGCCGGCGGTGAGGGCTCGCCTCACCTCGGGCAGGCTCCCGATCAGCGGGCTTGGCCGCCGCACGGTGAAGGCCGGGGCGAACCGGGCCCAGTCCAGGTCCGCGACCGTCACCGGCCCTTCGCCGCGGTCGAGCACCTGGCTCAGCGCCTGGAGCGCCAGGCCAGGCTCCATGACCCGCACCCCGAGCCGTTCCAGCTGGGCCTGCCCGCTCCCCATCCCGCCGCCGCCCCACAGTCCCCAGGCCACCGACGTGGCTGGCTGCCCGCTGCCCCGGCGGCGCTCGGCCAGGGCGTCCAGGAACGCGTTGGCGGCCGCGTACCCGGGCTGCCCGCCGCCGCCCCAGGTCGCGGCGACCGAGGAGAACAGCACGAACGCATCCAGGTCACCGGTGAGCTCGTCGAGGTGCGCGGCGCCTGCGGCCTTGGCCGCGGCCACCCCGGCCAGTTCGGCCAGCGTCGTGTCGTGCAGCGCCGTGCCCTGCCCGGCCCCCGCGGTGTGCATCACGGCGCCGAGCCGTGGCCGGTGCGCGCTGATCCAGGCCACGATCGCCGCCGCCTGGTCGCGGTGCGCCACGTCACACGCGATCACGTCGACCCCGGCTCCGGCCCCGGCGAGCTGCGCGGCCAGCGCCGCCGCTCCCGCCGCGGCCGGGCCGGAACGGCTGGCCAGCACCAGCTGGCCGGTGCCGCGCCCGGCGAGCCAGCGGGCCACACGCCCGCCGATCGCCCCGGTGCCGCCGGTGACGAGCACGGTCCCGGCCAGCCGCCTCGCACCGGCGAGGACGGGGCTGAGCCGGGGCGCCCGGACCAGGCGGCGGGCCAGTATCCCGCCGGGCCGGATGGCGACCTGGTCCTCGCCGCAGCCGGCCAGGACCCGGCTCAGCCTGGAAGCGGCCTGGGTGTCTAGTACCGGCGGCAGGTCGATCAGCCCGCCCCACCGGTCCGGATGCTCAAGCCCGGCCACCCGGCCCAGTCCCCAGGTCATCGCCTGCGCCGGGCTGGCCAGTAGTTCCTGTGCTCCGGTGGTCACCGCGCCTTGCGTCAGCGCCCACAGCCGGGCGCCGACCCTGGCGTCACCCAGCGCCTGCACCAGGGTCAGCGTCGACGCCAGGCCAGCCGGCACCAGCCCCAGCCCGGCCGCGGGCTCCTCGGCCAGCGCCAGCAGCGACACGATTCCGTGCGGGCCGGGGTCACGCGTGTCGGCCGCGGCCAGTGCCTGGCCGATCCGGGCGGCCAGCTCGTCCCGGCTCTCGGCCGGGGACGCGGTGATGACCACGGTCTCGGCACCCTGGGCGGCTAGCGCCCGGACGCAGGCGTCCGCCACCTCCCGGGCCGGAGCCGGGCCGGCCGGGACCACGGCGAGCCACCGGCCAGATAGCAGCGCCGCGCCCGGCTCGGCGACTGGCACCCAGGTCACCCGGTACCGCCAGGCTGCGATCGCCGATTCGTCGCGGTCCCTGCGCCGCCAGGACGCCAGCGCCGGGAGCGCCTCGCCGAACGGCCGCTGCCCGTCCACCTCCACCAGGTCGGTCAGCGCCTGCGCGTCCCCGCTTTCGACCGCCGCCCAGAACCGGGCTTCGGCCGCTGTCCCGGTGCCGTCCCCGCCGCCGGAGGGGGCTGGCGGGGCTGGCGGCTGGAGTTCCGGCCAGTACCGCTGGTGCTGGAACGCATACGTCGGCAGTTCCACCAGCTCTCCCGGGCCGAGTACCGCCGCCCAGTCCACGGCCGCCCCGTGCACGTGCGCCCGGGCCAGCGCGGCCAGCACGCTGGCCGCTGCGGGCTGGTCGGGCCGCAGCACCGGGATGAACATGCCGTCCCGCTCACCCAGCGCGGCCGGGCCCAGCGCCGACAGCGTGCCGTCCGGGCCCACCTCGATGAACACGCTCACGCCCTGCCCGGCCAGCGCCGCCACCGCGTCCGCGAACCGGACCGGCTCCCGCGCCTGCCGCGCCCAGTAACCCGCCCCCGGCCCGGTCACCAGCTCACCCGTCAGCGCCCCCGCCCACGGCACCCGCGGCGCGGCGTACTCCAGGCCGCCAGCGACATCGGCGAGCTCCCCGAGCACCGGGTCCATCCGGTGCGAATGGAACGCGTGACTGACCCGCAGCCCCCGCACCCGCACCCCGCGCTCGCGGAACACCTCCGCGACCTGCTCCACCGCCTCGGCATCCCCGGAGATCACCACCGCCTGCGGGCCGTTGACGGCGGCGACCGACACCCCCGTGACCCCCTCCAGGGCCTCGGTCACCTCAGCCTCGGCCGCGGCGATCGCGGTCATCGCACCCCCGCCGGGCAGCGCCTGCATCAGCCGGGCCCGCGCCGCCACCAGGCGGCACGCGTCTTCGAGGGTCAGCACCCTGGCCGCGTACGCCGCCGTGACCTCACCGACCGAGTGACCGGCCACCGCGTCCGGCCTGACCCCGCACGCGGCCAGCAAGGCGACCAGGCCGGCTTCCACCGCGAACAACCCCGCCTGCGCGTACAGGGTCTGGTCCGCGCGCTCATCGTCACCGCCGCCGAGCACCACCTCGGCGACCGGGACACCCAGCTCAGCTTCCAGCAGCCCGCAGGCCCGGTCGAACGCTTGCGCGAACACCGGCGAGCACGCGTGCAACCCCGCGCCCATCCCGGCCCGCTGACTGCCCTGCCCCGCGAACACGAACCCCACCCGGCCGGCCTGGGCCTCGCCGGTCACCACGCCAGGGCGGGACTCGCCCGCCGCCACCGCGGCCAGGCCCGCCATCAGCTCCTCCCGGCCGGTGCCGGTCAGCACCGCCCGGTGGCTGAACGCCGACCGGGTGACGGCCAGCGACCAGCCCGCGTCGGCCGGGTCCAGCCCTGGCCGGGCCGCGGTCCAGTCCGCCAGCCGTCCCGCCTGCGCGGCCAGGGCGGCCACGGTCCGCCCGGACACCAGCCACGCCAGCGGTCGTTCCGCCAGCGGCGCGGGCGCCGTCGCCGCCGGGCCGGCTGAGCTGGCCGGGCCGGCTGCGTCGTGGCCGGCGGTGGTGTCGGGGCCGTCCGGCGGGTCGGTGAGGATGACATGCGCGTTGGTGCCGCTGAGCCCGAACGCCGACACCCCGGCCCGGCGGGGGTGCCCGTTGGCCGGCCAGGGCACCGCCTCGGTCAGCAGCCGCACCGCGCCCGCGTCCCAGTCCACGTGATCCGAGGGCTCGCCGGCGTGCAGCGTAGCCGGTAGCGACCCGTGCTGCAACGCCAGCACCATCTTGATCACCCCGGCGACGCCGGCGGTCTGCTGGGTATGGCCGATGTTGGACTTCACTGACCCCAGCCACAGCGGCCGGTCCCGGCCCTGCCCGTACGCCGTGATCAGGGCCTGCGCCTCGATCGGGTCGCCCAGCGTGGTCCCGGTGCCGTGCCCCTCCACCGCGTCGACCTGATCCGCGTTCAGCCCGGCGGCGGCCAGCGCGGCCTGGATGACACGCTGCTGGGACGGGCCGTTCGGCGCGGTGAGGCCGTTACTGGCACCGTCGGAGTTCACCGCGCTGCCGGCCACCACGGCGAGCACCCGGTGCCCGTTCCGGCGTGCGTCGGACAGCCGCTCCAGCGCGACCATCCCCGCGCCCTCGGCCCAGCCCACTCCGTCGGCGGCCGCCGCGTACGACTTGCACCGGCCGTCGGGGGCCATCACCCGCTGCGCTGCGAAAGCCACGAACAGGTCCGGCGTCGCGATCACCGTGACGCCCCCGGCCAGCGCCAGGTCACACTCCCGTGCGCGCAGCGCCTGGCAGGCCAGGTGCAGCGCGACCAGCGAGGATGAGCACGCGGTATCCACCGTCATCGTGGGGCCTTCCAGGCCCAGCACGTACGACACCCGCCCGGATAGCACGCTCGTCGCGTTGCCGGCCATCGTGAAGCCGTCCGCGCCGCCCAGGCCGCCGAGCAGGCCGTAGCCCCCGTAGGCTGCCCCGGCGAACACTCCGGTCAGCGATCCGCGCAGCGTCGCCGGATCAACCCCGGCTCGTTCCAGGGCTTCCCAGCACACCTCGAGCAGCAGGCGCTGCTGCGGGTCCATCGCGAAGGCTTCCCTGGGGCTGATGCCGAAGAAGCCGGGATCGAACTCCGTCGCCCCGGCTATGAACCCGCCGCCCCGCACGTACGAGGCCCCGACCCGGTCCGGGTCAGGGTCGAACAGCCCCTCGGTATCCCAGCCGCGGTCCGGCGGGAAGGCCGAGATCGCATCGACGCCCTGCGACACCACCTGCCACAGCCCGTCCGGGGAGTCCGCGCCGCCGGGGAAACGGCAGCCCATTCCGACAATGGCGACCGGTTCCCTGGCCCGATCCTCGACCTCCCGCAAACGCCGGCGAGCCTGACGCAGATCAGCTGCGGTGCGCTTCAGGTATTCGAGGTACTTCTCCTCACTCACCGGGCCACCTCAGAGCGTCCCGTGCTCCTTATCGAGGAAATCGAATACCTCATCCGGCGTGGCCAACCCGAACTTGATGTCTTCGTCGTCGGGTCCCGTCTCACCTT
Source organism: Streptosporangiaceae bacterium (assembly GCA_036558005.1). Lineage (GTDB taxonomy): Bacteria > Actinomycetota > Actinomycetes > Streptosporangiales > Streptosporangiaceae > DATBGO01. The sequence continues at coordinate 10,889 of DATBGO010000393.1, forward strand.
GCGCCTCAATCCATTTCGACAACATGGTCTGCAGCCGCCGGGTAATGTCGTCGCGCACGTCACAATCGGGGGCCATGGCCGAAAGAGCGGATTCGAGCTGATCGAGATCGGCAATAACCGGCAGCGGCCCCGTTGCCACCTCCTGAACCATTTCTGCCCGCAGGTGACCGGCCACCGCAGCCGGAGTGGGGCAATCAAATATCAAGGTGGCGGGAAGCCGCAAGCCGGTCGCGGTGTTCAACCGATTCCGCAGTTCGAGTGCGGTCAGCGAATCGAACCCGAGTTCCTTGAACGGCCGCCCGGCCCTTAGCGCGTCGGCCGAGGTGTGACCCAGGACAGCCGCGGCGTGGACCCGGACCAGGTCCACCAGCATCTGGTCCTGGTCGGCGGCTGACAGGCCGGTCAACTGATGCCGCAGCGCGTCCGCTCCGCCGGCGCCGGATTCCGGGCCGGCGTCCCGTGCCGCGGCCGGCCGGCCAGGACCGGCCAGGCCCCCCGGTCCGCCGGGGGGAACCAGGCCGTGCCACACGGCGGGCAGCACTTCACCCTGGCCGGCCTGGGCCCGCAGCCCGGCCAGGTCCAGCCGGATCGGGACGAGCAGCGTCTCGTCGCGGGTCAGCGCCGTATCCAGCAGGGCCAGTCCGTCGCCGGCGGTCAGCGTGGTCAGCCCGCCCCGGGACATCCGGGCCCGGTCGGAATCGTCGAGATGCCCGGTCATGCTGCTGGCGTCGGCCCACAAGCCCCAGGCCAGCGAGGTGGCCGGCAGGCCCGCGTGCCGCCGGGCGCCGGCCAGGGCGTCCAGGAACCCGTTGCCCGCGTTGTAGTTGCCCTGGCCCGCGCTGCCGAAGGTGACCGCGGCGGAGGAGAACAGCACGAACGCGTCGAGGTCCGCGGTCGCGGTGAGCTCGTGCAGGTTCCAGGCGGCGTCCGCCTTGGGCCGCATCACGGTGTCCACCCGCGCCGGGGTCAGCGACCCGATGGTGGCATCGTCGAGCACCCCGGCCGCGTGCACCACCCCGGTCAGCGGCGCCCCGGCCGGAACCCGGGCCAGCAGCCCGGCCAGCGCCGCCCGGTCCGCGGCGTCACACGCCACCACCCGCACCTCCGCCCCCCGGGCGGCCAGGCCCGCGGCCAGCCCC
>DATBGO010000394.1:0-5715 GCA_036558005.1 Streptosporangiaceae bacterium
CAGCGGCCCGGCGGACATCCGCCACCTAGCCGATCTCGATCCGGGAATGAACGTGAGGAGCCGGCGGACCACCGGCACATGCCGGTACATCGGAACCCGGCCCAGCAGACAAAGACCGAAGGCGATTTGCCGCCCCGGCGCATCACGGGTCTGCTGGTGAGCCGCCGGCGGATGCCCCCGTCACCTCGCCGAGACCTCGTGGCCGCAGATCACCGGGCCGCGGTCCCGCCCGGCCCGGTTTTTCCAGGTACTCGGCGGGATGCCGGCGAACGCCGCGGAACATGATCAAATGTCATCGTCCGCCACGTCGGCGGCACCTGCGAGCCGGTAGGGCCAGCCTACTACTACGACTTGTCGTACAAGACGGGGTGCAGCGCCGGGATCGCGATCAGCCGGCCGTGCTGACCGGAGGCGCGCCGTCCGGCCGCAGTGGCCCGCACGGGCGGCCGCCGGCGCGGGCTTCCGGTGTGACGCACGTCATGTGAGGACCGTTGAACGCCTCCGCATCTACTAGTCGTCTTAGTAGGTAAGCCGCTCCGTCGCTTCGCCGCGCCGACCGAGAGAAGAAAACAGGTGACAAGCAGCCGTCCCCAGCGCGTCCAGCGCAAGCCACCCGCCCGTGCGCCACGTCCCGCAGGCCGCCAGCGCGCCCGCGAGCGGATCGCCGCCGAGCGGGCCGCGCGCCAGCGCGCCGAGGCACGGCGGCGGCTGCTGCTCGCACTCGGGGCGGTCACCGCCGTGGTAGCCGCCGTCGCGACGCTCGTCACCGTGAAATTGACCGCCACGCCCGCACACCTGGTCGCCAGCGAGTCCGTCGCCCCCGCGGCCGTCGTCCGGCAGGTGACGGCCGTCCCGTCCGGCGTGCTGTCTCAGGCCAGCCCCGGCCAGGTGGCCACCTCGCTGCAGAAAGCCCCGGCTGCAGGGCCGCCGCTGAGGATCGGCGGTAAGCCGGCCATCGTGTTCGTCAGTGAGGAGTCATGCCCGTTCTGCGCGGCCGAGCGCTGGCCGCTGACGGTCGCGCTGTCCCACTTCGGCACCTGGCGCCAGCTCGGCGTCACCAAGTCCGCTGCCACCGACGTCTACCCGGACACCGCCACGCTGTCGTTCCGCACGGCCAGCTACCACAGCACCGAGCTGACCCTGCGGACCACCGAGCTGGCCGACAACGCCGGCCACGCGCTGCAGGCCCCGACCTCGCTGGACCGCCAGCTCATCGGCCGGTATGACGTGCCGCCCTACGTCAACAGCGCCGACCAGTCGGGGGCGGTTCCCTTCCTCGACATCGGCAACCGGTACATCCTGGCCGGCGCGCAGTACAACCCGCAGGTACTGGCCGGGCTGTCCGCGACACAGATCGCCGCTCGGCTCGGCGACCCGGCCAGCCCGGTGGCGCAGGCCATCGACAGCGCGGCCAAGGTGATCATCACGGCCATCAACCAGGTCCTGCACGACCAGGCCACCTAACCGGAAAGACGTCCCCGACCTCGCGGCCGGCGTGACCTGCCGGCACGTAACCAGAACCGCTTATCCAGCGCCCGGCCGGTCCGCAAGCCGCCGGGGCCGGGTCCGGAGAGCTGGTCCAGGTCCCAGACGCTGTAGCCGACCAGAAGCAGCGTGAAGACAAACGCGAGGGCCGGCAGCGCCAGGGTGCCCATCACGCTCGGGGCCGCGCCGCGACGGCCAGGATCAGGATGGCCCGGGCGGCCGGCCGCGGCAGGTACACGCCGAGGGCGATGATCATCAGCGCGGCCGCCAGCACGACCGACGCGGCCAGGCCCTGGTGGGCGACCAGCGCGGCGGCGTTCTGCTCGATGGCGGCGACCCAGCCCGGCTCGTCGTCCGCCATGCCCGCGATCATGTCGTGCAGCGCCTGCGGCGCCCGGTTCGCCGGCGTCAGCGCGAAGTAGGCCAGGCTGAGCCAGAGCACCAGCCACAGCGCCCGGGCTACCGGGGCGCCCACGGCGCGCGCCGCGGTGAACGGCGCCGGCCTGCCGCGGTCGGCCGGCCACAGCAGCACGGCGAGCAGCGAGTACAGGATCGCCGCGCCGGGGGCGCCGCTAACCGGGCTCGTGTCACCGGCCAGCACCATGCCGAGGCCCTCGCCGAACCACCACACGCCCAGCGACCAGGCGATCGAGGCGGCCAGCGCCACCCGGGCAGCGGGCCGCCAGGCGATCCCGATCCCCAGCAGCAGCTGGATCGTGGCGAAGATCGCGTTCAGCAGCGCGGCGTGATGCGCGACCAGCGTCGCGTTCCAGGTGATCGGGCGGCTGATGACCGCCGGTTGCCGGCCGCCGTGTCCGCCAGCATCTGGCCGAACCCCCTGGAGAACATGAACGCCTGGTACTGCAGCACGCCGTCGAGCAGCCACAGCCCCGCCAGCCCCAACTGCAGGACCCGCCTGGTGTCGGCGGCTCCCCGGGCAGCTACCGCGTCGCCGCGCAGAACGGCCCGCCACGCTCCGCGGCCTCCCGCGACCGCGATATCACCCATGCCGGCTCTCCTCGCTGGCCCTACCGGGAATTCAAGCTAAACAGTAGAATGCCCGGCAAGTCGATTCAAGAGCACCAGCAAGAAGGGGCTGCGCCATTCTTTCCTCACCACAAAACCGCAGGCAGAGCACTTGAAGTCCGCGATTAACCAATGCGGTCAGAAACCCGCTAGTGGTATCGCGGAAACGGGGGGAGGGTATTCGCAGAACCCTGCCAGGGTATCGGGGTGCCATTTCAGCTATCATTTGCGAAATGCCAGCGGCGGCTTGCCCGGACTGGCCCGGAGGACCGCCATGGGACTATCCGGCAAACTCGTAACCGGCTTCTTCGACCGCGTCGCGCAGGGCGGCGTCGCCCGGCAGGCACTGGCCGGTGATGCGGACCCGGCCGGCGGCCACGTCCACGTCGATCTCGGCCACGCCGGGCAGCTTGCCGATCTCGGCCCGGACGGCACGGGCGCAGTGATCGCAGCTCATGCCGGTGACCGTGATGGAGCGGGTTTCCACGATGGTGATCCTAGCCAGGGCCGGCGCCCGGGCGCGGGCGCCGGGGTGACCTGGAGTACGGTGACCGCAGCCCAGCGGGAGGTGACGGATACGGCGGCGACGGGCACGCGAGGCGGCGCGGCGCAGGCCATGGCCAGGTTCGAGCTGGTCATCGGCGGGATGACCTGTGCCGCCTGCGCCGCCCGGGTGCAGGCCAAGCTGAACAAGGTGACCGGCGTCACCGCCTCCGTCAACCTGAGTACCGAACGGGCCTACGTCACCGCCCCGGCGCAGATCTCCGCGCGCGACCTGATCGACGTCGTCGAGGCGGCCGGCTACACCGCCGAGCTGGCGGTCCCAGCCGGGCAGGACGCCGTGGCTCACGCCACCGCCGCGGCCGACGAGGCGGCGGTGCGGCGGCTGCGCCGCAGGCTGGCGCTGGCGCTGGTCTTCTTCGTCCCGCTGACCGACCTGTCGCTGATGCTGTCGGTCTTCCCGTGGAGCCGGTTCCCGGGCTGGCAGTGGCTGCTGGTCGCGCTGGCCGCGCCAGTGGCGATCTGGGCCGCGTGGCCGTTCCACGCCGCGGCGCTGCGGCAGGCCAGGCACCTGTCCTCGTCGATGGACACCCTGGTCTCGCTGGGCATCCTGGCCGCCTGCGGCTGGTCAGCGTACGCAATGTTCGTGCTGGACCGTGCCCAAGGCGGGCCGAGCGGGCTGCAGAATCTCCTGCACGGCTCCGGCGGCGGGATCTACCTGGAGGTGGCCGCCTCGGTGACCACGTTCCTGCTGGCCGGGAGGCTGTACGAGGCGCGGGCCCGGCGGACCGCCGGGCAGGCCATGCGAACCCTGGCCGAGGCCGGAGCCCGCGACGTGTGCGTCCTGGCCGACGACGGTTCCGAGCACCGGATGCCGGCCGGGCGCCTCCGGGTCGGCCAGCGGTTCGTGGTCCGCCCTGGGGAGCGGATCGCCGCCGACGGGGAGGTACTGTCCGGCGAGTCCGCGGTAGACCGCAGCATGATGACCGGAGAGTCGGTCCCGGTCGACGCCGCCCGCGGCGACCTCGTCATCGGCGGTACCATCGCGCTGACCGGCCGCCTGGTCGTCCGCGCCGACAAGGTCGGCCAGGACACCCAGCTCGCCCACCTGATCCGCATGGTCGAGCAGGCCCAGGCGGGCAAGGCCGGCATCCAGCGGCTGGCCGACCGGATCTGCGCCGTCTTCGTCCCCGCCGTCCTGGGCTGCGCGGCCATGACCCTGGCCGGCTGGCTGCTAGCCGGCAGCTCCGCAGCAGACGCGGCCAGCGCCGCCCTGGCCGTGCTGATCATCGCCTGCCCGTGCGCGCTCGGCCTGGCCACCCCGGCCGCCCTGGTCGTCGCGTCCGGCCGCGGCGCCCAGCTCGGCATCTTCATCAAGGGCTACCAGGCGCTCGAGTCCTCGCGCGCCATCGACACGGTCGTCCTGGACAAGACCGGCACAGTCACCACCGGCCAGATGACCGTAACCGCCGTACAGGCTGTCCCCGGCACCAGCCGCGCCGGCCTGCTCCGCTACGCCGGCTCGGTCGAGCAGGCCTCCGAGCACGCCGTGGCCGTCGCCATCACCGCCCTGGCCCGCGCCGAAGCCCCCGTCCCTGTCCCCGCCCCAGCCGGAACCGCCGTCCCGGCCGCCCCGGGGCCGGCCCTCCTCGCGGCGGCCGACGGCTTCACCGCCCTGCCCGGCCTGGGCGCCCGCGGCATCGTGGACGGCCGCGAGATCATCATCGGCCGCGCGAGGCTGCTCGCCGACCGCGGCCTGCAGATCCCCGCGGACCTCGCCGCCTGGTGCCGCGCCCGGGAGGAGACGGGCTGCACAACGGTGCTGGCCGCCTGGGACGACGAGGCCCGCGGGGCGTTCGCGGTCACCGATACGGTCAAGCCCTCGGCCGCCACGGCGGTCGCCGCCCTGCGTCGCCTGGGCCTGCGGCCGGTGCTGCTCACCGGCGACAACGCCGCCACCGCGCGGGCCGTGGCGGACGCCGCCGGGATCGGCGAGGTCATCAGCGAGGCACTGCCCGCGGCCAAGGCCCGGGTGATCACCGAGTTGCAGGAAGCAGGCCGTTCGGTCGCCATGGTCGGGGACGGGGTCAACGACGGCCCCGCCCTGGCGGCCGCCCGCCTGGGGCTGGCCCTGGGCTCCGGGACCGACGTGGCCATCGTCGCCGCGGACATGATCCTGCTCCGCGACGACCTGGGCGCGGTGCCAGACGCCATCGCGCTGGCCCGGGCCACGTTCCGGACCATCCGCCGCAACCTGGCCTGGGCCTTCTGCTACAACGTGCTGGCCATCCCGCTGGCCGCACTCGGCTTGCTCAACCCGCTGGTCGCCGCGGCCACCATGACCCTGTCCTCGGTCTTCGTGGTCTGGAACAGCCTGCGCCTGCGCCGCTTCGCCGCCCCGGCCCGGTCCTCCGCCAGCCCCGTGGCGAGCCCGTGATGCGCCCGGCTTGGCTGCGCCGCCGCGGCCGGGTTGCGGCGGCGGCCGCCATCCTGACCGTCCTCCTGGCCGCCTGCGGCGGCCCAGCCCAGCACGACAGCGCCGCCCGCCGGCCACATCCCCCAGCCGCATTGGGCGGCGTGGTGATGAGCGACTCGGTGCCCGCGTCGATCGCCCGGCTGCCGCTGACCACCGCCGCCGGCCAGCGCACCACGCTGGCGGCCTACCGCGGCAAGATCGTTGTGATCGCGGACTCCCTCACCTTG
>DATBGO010000395.1:0-3193 GCA_036558005.1 Streptosporangiaceae bacterium
CCGCGCAGCGCCGGGTCGGCCTCGATCACGACCTCCAGCGGCAGCCGGGCGGCCTGGGCCTCGATCGCCTCCAGCAGCCCCTGGTCGGCCAGCACCGGCGGGTGGATCGCGTGCGCGAAATCGCGCAGCTGGCCGAGCAGCGCGCCCATGTCCCGCTGGAGCTCAGCCAGGGACTCGTCGGCCCGCGGATCGCCGCGGCGAAGCCGCTCGCGCGCCAGCGCCAGGTTCGCGGTCAGGGCCACCAGGTCCTGCTGCACGCCGTCGTGCAGGTCCCGCTGGATGCGCTGGCGCTCGGCGTCCTGTGTCTGCGCCACCCGCGCCCGCGACGCGGTCAGCTCCGCTGCCTGCCGGCGGATGAGGTCGAGGCGGTCGCTCAGCTCCGCGGTCAGGTACAGGTTGTGGGCCGCCGCCGCGGCCTGGCCGGCCAGGTTGGCCAGCAGCCGGCGGTCCTCATCGAGCAGCGGGCCGTCCCGCCGGTCGCCGCATTCGATCCGCCCCAGCACCGTCCCGGCATGAATCAGCGGAACGATAAGGGTCGGCTCGGGCACGTCCCCGGGCTCGAGCCCGGCCGCGCCGGTCATCGGCAGTGAGCCGCCGGTGGCCTCGAAGTCGAGCCGCACCCGGGCCCATTTCAGGCCGAGCCCGTCGCGTACCGCGGCGACCAGCCTGGGCAGCAGGTCGGCTGGGCCGGGCGAGGTCTCCAGCATGGCGCCGAAGCGGGTGAGCACCTCGTAGCCGTCGAGCCGGTCCCCGAACACCCACCGGTCCGCCAGCCGTTCCAGCCTGCGCTGGACCGGCTGGAACAGCAGCGCGGCCGCGGCGACCAGCAGCACCGCCGCCTCGACCGGCAGATGCTGGCCCGCGATCAGCCCGATCGCCGCGGCGGCGGCCACGTACACCACGGCAATCAGCAGCCACAGCGCCCGGTAGACCATCGACCTCCGGGCCGACCGGTCGATGCCAAAGACCCCGTCCTGGGACAGCGGGACGATCAGCGAGCCCAGGGTGACGATGACCGCCAGCGCCCAGAGGACGAAAACGGACGCGACCGCGAAAGCGCCGGAACCAGCGGACAAGGACACCACGGTGACCGTGGCAAAGAGCACCACAGCCCCTCCCATGCCGGCCAGCAGCCACCGGATCCGGCGGCGGTCTTCCGGGGACGACCGCCGGTACCGCAGGTACAGCATGATCACGCCGAGAACGATCCAGGCCGCGATGGTGTCTTGCAGCGCGGCGGCGACCGGCTCCAGCGGCCGGGCCGAGGGCAGGAACAGCGGGCTGGTGATCGCCGGTTCAGCAGGCTGGAACAAGGCCCCCGGCGGCGTCGGGCTGGAGACCATGAGCAGCACCGGCAGCGCTACGGCCATCGCCGCCGTGGTGCGGAGCACCCAGCGCTCGCCGGGACGCTGCGGGACACCGGTCGGGAAGAGCCCGATCAGCCCTATCCCCGCGACGACGGAGGCGTTGGACGCGCACTGCCCCGCCAGCACGACGGCCCAGGCGAAGGACGCGCCAGCCACCGCCGGCAGGTCGGCGACGGCATCGCTGAGGCAGACCCCCAGCATGAACGTCGCACCGGCCGCGAGCAGCCAGGCCGCAACCCGGTGGCCCGGCCCGCGGAACACACCGACCAGCCCGGCAACATAGAACGGTGTCGGCCCGACCAGTACCCAGCCGACACCGGCCGCGTTGCCGGCGGCCAGCTCGATCACGACGGCGGCGACCAGCGCGCAACCGCCGATGACCGCGAGCACGATGCTGATAGCCCGCATGACCCCAGTCTGACCTGCGCTGCGGCCGGCGGAAAAGGAGGGCAACCACACCGGCGGTGGCGGTCAACCTCACCCCACCTCTGCGGCCAGCACCGTGTTGGCGCGCACACCGCAGATCTACGTTCGCAGTGTAAGCCCGCCACGATGCGAGGAGGGGACTCGTGAGCGAGACACCGGGCACGTCAGGACAACCCGTTGACCAGCGCTCCCGGCACTCGGCCCCGGAGCCAGCGACGATGATGAAGGGCCACGGTGCCGCCGCCACCGCGACTCCCAGCGGCACCGCGACTCCCAGCGGCACCGCGACTCCCAGCGGCACCGCAATGCCCAGCGCAGCGGCCACGCCCGGCGCCGCGACCACGCCCGTCACTGGGCTGCGCCACGGCGCGTTCCTCGGGTACCGGTGGGCGCTGCTGGCCTTCCTGCTGGCTGGGGTGGCCCAGATCACCCTGGCCGGCCTGGGCGTGTTTCGCCTCATGGGCCAGGGTCTGGCCGCGGGCGACACGGCCTTCGCGCCGCACCGGGACCTGGGGTTCGCGATGGCCGGCATCGCCCTGCTCATCCTGGTGCTCGCGCTGATCGCGCGGCCGGGGGCCCGCGCGATCGCCGGCTCGTTCGTGCTGGTCCTGCTGACCTCGCTGATGCAGAGCCTGCTCGCCGGGCTGGGGGAGGACGCCGCAGCCTACGGCGCCCTGCACGCCCTCGACGGGCTGCTCATCCTGGGCATCGCGGGCTACCTGTACGCCCGGACCTGGCGCGCAGCCTAGGAGTCTGCCGTGATGGGGGAGCCGCAAGCACCGCCCGCCGGCGCGGCCCTGAGGCGAGGACGCAGGCGCGACGACCGGGAGCGCGGCCGCAGCGACCAGGACAGCCGCCACGGCAACCGGGAGAACCGGCGCAGCAACCGGGAGAACCGGCGCAGCGACCAGCAGGCCGGTGCCGGATCCGGCGGCCCGCCGGTGACCCGCCCACGGCGCGCCACCGCGGTCGTGTGGCTGGCGGTGGCGGTACTTGCACTGGCGGGGGCGGTGCTGACGGTCCTGGCGTCGGGCCCCCTGACGACCTCGGACACGATCTCCAACTTCGCCTCGACGCCCGCCGCGGTCCTGTATGCCACGCTCGGGACGCTCATCGTCCGCCGCGCGGGCAACATGATCGGCTGGTTCCTGCTCGGCGTGGGGGCCGGCTTGGCCGTCATGGCGTCCGCCTCGGCCTATGCCGTGCTGGGCATCACCTATCCCGGGACGTTGCCTGCGCCGGAGCTCGTGGCCCTGCTCGCCGAGTGGATCTTCGTGCCGGTCTTCGCCGCGCTCGCCTTCATGCTGCTGCTGTTCCCGTCCGGGACGCTGCCGTCGCCGCGCTGGCGCCCGTTCGCCGCGCTGGCGCTGCTGGCCACCGCACTGGCGATGGCCGGGTTC
>DATBGO010000396.1:0-1922 GCA_036558005.1 Streptosporangiaceae bacterium
AGATGCGGCAATGCGTCGTCGGGGATCCGCTGGCCGGCGGCCAGCGGCGCGATGGCCCGGCGAAGCAGCGCGGCGCCGGCCTGGTAGCGGCGCTCGCCCACGGCCGCGAAGCCGTCCAGCAGCAGGTCGGCCAGTGTCGCCTGTGAGTCCGCCACCATCGGTACTGAGCGGACCGCCCGCAGGAACTCGGTCATCCAGGCCTGGCCCGAGAACTGTGCCGCCACGAATGCGTTCAGCAGGGTGTCGCGGGCCAGGCGGGTCTCGGACGGCTGGAGCATCCGCGCCGCGTCGAGCAGCACCGACGTAGCCTCGGGCATCTGCCCGGCCGCATACAAGCTCTGGCCCTCCAGCCGCCTGGCCCTCGCCCGGTCCAGCCCATCCGCCAGGCGCGGTGCCGCCAGGCCCAGCAGGGCCCGGGCCGCCGGCGCCTCCCCGGCCGCCAGCCGGTTCTCGGCGGCCGCCAGCATCCGCCGGGCCTGGCGATCCTCGTCCGGGGTCAGCGCGGCCGCCCGCTCCAGGAAGGCGGCGCCGCTGCCCCAGCCACCACGGCCGCGCGCCCGGTCCGCCGACCGCTCCAGCTCCGCGGCCACCTGCTCGTCCGGGCCAGCCGCCGCCTCGGCCAGGTGCCAGGCCCGCCGGTCCGGATCAACCTCCGGGTCGGTGACCGCGGCCAGGGCCAGGTGCGCGCCGCGCCGGGCCGCGGCGAGGGCGGCGTAGTACGCTGCCGACCGGATCAGCGGATGGCGGAACCGCACCCGCGGCTCCCAGGACACCAGCCGCTCCACTCCCGCGGCTTCACCCGCCTCAGGATCAAGCCCCAGGCTCCGGGCCGCGTTCCAGATCAGCGCGGGCTCCCCGGTCGGGTCGGCCGCCGCCAGCAGCAGCAGCGTCTGGGTGCCGCCGGGCAGGGCCCGCACCCGGGACTGATACAGCTCCTCCAGGCGGCCCCCGAATCGCAGCGGCCAATCCAGCGGCTCCGCACCCGACAGCTCGGCGGCGGTCAGCTCCGCGGCCAGCTCGACCAGCGCCAGCGGGTTACCCGCCGTGTCGGCCGCGATGCGCCAGCTCACCTGCGGATCAACCTGCGTGCCCGCCGACGTCGCCAGCAGCTCCTGCGCTGCCTCATCTCCCAGGCCGCCGACCGTCAGCTCCGGTAGTCCGGCCAGCACCACCGCCCGTTCTTCCCCATCCCGGGCGGCGAACACCATGCCGACCCGGTCTGCGTACAGGCGCCGGGCGACGAACCCGAGTACCTCGATCGACACCGGGTTCAGCCACTGCGCGTCATCAACCAGGCAGAGCACCGGCCGCGCGGCCCCCGCGTCGGTCAGCACCGTCAGAGCCGCGAGGCCGACCAGGAACCGGTCCGGTGGCGGGCCCGTCACCAGCCCGAACGCCGACCCGAGGGCCTGTCGCTGCGGCGCGGGAAGCTCATCGAGACCGCCCAGGAACGGGACAAGCAGCTGGTGCAGGCCGGCGTAGCCCATGTCCATCTCAGCCTCGGCACCGGCGACCCGGGCTACCTGCATGTCACCGGCCTGTCCGGCCGCCCAGTCCAGTAGCGCTGTCTTGCCGACGCCCGCCTCACCCCGCAGCACCAAGACCCCGCTCAGCCCGTCGCGGACCGCCGCCAGCACGCCCTCCAGCGCACCGGTCTCCACCGCCCGGTCCAGCAACGCGCTAATCGCTCTGCCCTCCTCCGTCCCTGGCGGGAGCGAACGAAGCTGCCCCAGGCGGTACCCTCGCGAGAATCCAGTCGTCCGGCGACTCCTTCAGGATAGGACCCGCCCCCCATCCGCTCCTGGGTCAGATGACCCGAATTGCTCCGGGCCGCGCAGGCGGTGGATGTAACAGCTCGGGCGCGCCGGACGCTAACCGGTTGAGGGCCCAGTTCCCGCGCGGGGCCGCCAGACTCCACTGAC
>DATBGO010000397.1:0-17771 GCA_036558005.1 Streptosporangiaceae bacterium
GCGAGGCGATGCCCGCCTCGATCGTGTCCGTGACGTCCACGAAATGCGTCGGGGTTCCGCTGCCCGCGACGTAGGCATCGCGGATGCTGGAGCAGGCCGGGCCTGCCTCGGGGAAGACCCACTCGTTGGCGGCGTCGCGGCAGGCATCCAGCACCGCGAGCCCGACCGAGCGGTGATCGGCGTGATTGACCGGGCCCTCCTCGCCCCAGGTCAGGTCGAAGCTCATCGTGATCACGACCTCGGGGCGCAGCCGCCGGAACGCGGCCGCCAGGTCACGCCGCAGCGGCAGGCCGTACTCGACCAGCCCGTCGCGGTGATCGAGGAACTCGACCTCGCTCACCCCGACGATCGCCGCGCTGCGCTGCTCCTCTTCCACCCGCAGCGGCCCGACCTGGTCGGGGTGCATGCCGGCGATCCCGGCCTCGCCCCTGGTGGCCAGCAGATAGGCCATCTGCTTGCCCTGGCTGGTCCAGCGGGCGACCGCCGCGGCCGCGCCGTACTCGAGGTCGTCGGGGTGGGCGACGACGGCGACGCCCCTGGTCCAGTCCTCTGGCATCGGCTTCACGCCAGGAGGCTAGCCGGCCAGCGCCCAGAACGCGCAGTGATGCTCGGCCGCGAAACTGGCCTCCGGCTGCGGGGCCGGGGTGTCCAGCGACAGCAGCTGCTGGCTGGCGGCCTCGAACCTGGGCCAGGCCGGCGACGGGCGCAGCAGCCCGGACGGGGCGCCGCGCCGGGCGAAGTGCGTCCAGTACCCCTGCATCGCCGCCGCCAGGTCCTGCTGCTGAGCTGACAGCGGCCCGCCGAACGGGCTGGCCGGCAGCGTGAACAGGTACTGCAGCTCCGAGGCGTGCGCCGCGCCGTAGGGGAAGCTGACCGGCGGGAGCAGCAGTTCGGGTGCGTTCTCGTCGTTGAACTCGTACCCGAAGACCGGCACGAACGACGACAGCGACTGGTCGACCTTGAGCGCCGGGCAGGCGAAGATCGCGTCGGTGCCCACCGCGCCGAGCGCCTCGGCCGGGCTGGGGAACGAGCTGAGCGGGTACTGCGCGGCGATCACCGCCGCGACGGCCGGCGGAACGCCGAGCGTCGAGGAGATCATGCCCTGGTAGTTGGCCGCGGTGACCGGCGCGCCTTCCAGCTCGGACTCGGCCACGAACAGCCGCCACTCGTCATGGTTGCTGCCGTTGATCACCGGCACCCGGTTGAACTGGCCGGAGGCGAACGCGGTGCCGAGCGACTGGGTCAGCACCTGGCCGTCGACGTCGGGGGTGTAGCCGGTGCCCTCGTCGGCCAGGATCGTCTGCACCGGCAGGCCGCGCAGGCACGCGGCGGCCTGGCTGGCGCAGCCCGCCTTCGCCGCGAACGCCTCGCCCGCGGTCTCGGCGCCGGCCAGCGAGGTCTGGGTCAGGTTGTAGGCGCCGCTCTCCACGATGGCCCGGGCGAACAGCCCGTGCCCGCCGGGCGAGGCCAGCTGGGACAGCACGCTCAGCCCGCCGGCCGACTCGCCGAAGATCGTCACGTTCCGCGGGTCGCCGCCGAACCTGCTGATGTCGCGCTGCACCCAGCGCAGCGCCGCCTGCTGGTCCATCAGCCCGTAGTTGCCCGAAGGGCCGCCGGGCCGGCCGGCCAGCGCGGGGTGGGCCAGGAACCCGAGCGCGCCCAGCCGGTAGTTGATCGTGACCACGACCGCCCCGTCGCGGACCAGCCCGGCCGGGTTGTAGTCGTCGCTCTCGCCGGTGACCAGCGCGCCGCCGTGAATCCACACCATCACCGGCAGGCGGCCGCCGTGGTGCGGCCTGGACGGGGTGAACACGTTCAGGTACAGGCAGTCCTCGGAGGTGCTGGGCTGGCCGAACGGCGTGGCCGGCTGGGGGCAGTGCGGCGCGAAGCTGGTGGCCGCGCGCACCCCGTGCCAGCGGGCGGCTGGCTGCGGGGCCCGCCAGCGCAGCGGGCCGACCGGCGGAGCCGCGTACGGGATGCCGAGGAACTCATCGCCGCTGGCGGTGGCCGCGCCGCGGAGCACGCCGCCGGACGTGGCCACCACCGGGCTGGCGCTGGCCGGACCGGGATGCCGCGGCACCGCGCTGGCGGCCGGAGTCAGCCCGGCCACCGCAATTCCCGTCGCAATGACTCCCGCTGCGAAACGGGGCCGCCACCGGATAGCGTTTCCTGGCATGGTCTCTCCGCTCTCGCCGCGTCGCGGCTCGTCAGTGCGGCCCCACAGGTTGCGTTTCCGGTCCAAGGGTCGCAGCTTTTGGCGTCCGGGGGAAAGATGGGAAATGGTATGAACTTTGTCACGCGACGGGGCGGCCGGTGCCCGCGACGGCCGGGCCCGGCATGAGCCGGCTGCCATACCTGCGGTATGACCAGCTCGGACCCGATGGCCAGCAGGTGTGGGACAGCGTGGTCGGGTCCCGTGGCGACCAGCTGGTCAACGCGGAAGGCGGCCTGATCGGGCCGTTCAACGCGTTCGTCCAGGCGCCCGACGTCGGGCTCATGCTCAGCTCGCTGGGACGGGTGCTGCGGTTCGGCACCTCGATCGAGCGCCGGCTTACCGAAATCGCCATCATTACCGTCGGCGCTCGCTGGAAAGCGGAATTCGAATGGTGGGCGCACGCCCGGATGGCCCGGCGGCACGGCGTCGCCGACGCCGTTGTCGAGGCGATCGGCCGCGGCGAGGACCCGCCGATCGAGCGCGACGACGAGCGGGCGGTTTACGCGGTGGCCCGCCAGCTCGCCAGCACCGGCCAGCTCGACCAGGACGGCTACGCCACCGCCGAGCGCCTGCTCGGGCCGGCCGGGATGGTCGAGCTGGTCTCGCTGTGCGGCTACTACACCCTCATCTCGTTCCTGCTGAACGCCTTCGCCGTGCCGCTCCCGGCCGGCGAGCGGCCGATGTGGGGCGCCGGATAGGAAGGAAGCGCATTGGCCCGGCGGCTCACCGTACTGGGAACCGGCTACCTCGGCGCGACGCAGGCAGCGTGCATGGCCAGCCTCGGCTTCGAGGTGCTGGCCGTGGACATCGACGCGGCCAGGATCGAGGCGCTGGGGCGCGGCGAGCTGCCGTTCTTCGAGCCGGGCCTCGAGCAGCTGGTGCGCCGCGGGCTGGACAGCGGCGCGCTGTCGTTCACCACCTCCTACCAGCAGGCCGCCGAGTTCGGCGAGGTGCACTTCTGCTGCGTGGGCACCCCGCAGTCGGCCGGATCGGGCCGGGCCGACCTGTCCCAGCTGTGGTCGTGCATCGGCACGCTGGCGCCGCTGCTGCGCCGGCCCTGCCTGGTCGTGGGCAAGTCAACCGTGGTCGCGGGCACCGCGGCGGCCGTCGCGCGGCGGCTGGCCGGGCTCGCGCCTGCCGGGGCCGGGGCCGAGCTGGCCTGGAGCCCTGAGTTCCTGCGCGAGGGTTACGCGGTGGCGGACACCCTCCGGCCAGAACGCATCGTCGCCGGCGTCAGCTCGTCCCGCGCGGCGGCGGCCTTGCGGGAGTTGTACGCGGAGCCGATCGCGGCGGGCGTCCCGTTCGTGGAGACCGACCTGGCCACCGCCGAGCTGGTCAAGGTCGCCGCGAACGCGTTCCTGGCCACGAAGATCTCGTTCATCAACGCGATGGCTGAGGTGTGCGAGGCGGCCGGGGCGGACGTCGCCCAGCTGGCGGACGCGCTCGGCTACGACCACCGGATCGGCCCGGCCGGGCTGCGGCCCGGGCTCGGCTTCGGCGGCGGCTGCCTGCCCAAGGACATCAGGGCGTTCACCGCCTGGGCCGCCGACCAGGGTGTCGGCGATGCGCTGGCGTTCCTGCGCGAGGTCGACGAGATCAACCTGCGGCGGCGGGCCCGGCTGGTCGAGCTCGCCGCGGAGCTGGCCGGGGGATCGCTGCGGGGGTGCCGGGTGGGCGTGCTGGGACTGGCGTTCAAGCCCGATTCTGATGACATCAGGGACTCGCCGGCCCTGGAGGTGGCCGCCGCCCTGCACCAGCGCGGCGCCGTGGTGACCGGCTACGACCCGGCGGCGATGGGCAACGCGCGGCGACTGCACCCGGAGCTGCGGTACGCGGCCTCGCTGATCGACGTCGCCACCGACGCGGACCTGCTGCTGCTGCTCACCGAGTGGCCCGAGTTCCGGCAGGCCGACCCGCAGCTGCTGGGCAAGACGGTCGCCCGCCGGGTGATCGCCGACGCGCGGCACGTGCTGGACCCGGCGGCCTGGCAGGCGGCCGGCTGGATCTATCGCGCCCCGGGCCGCCCGGCTTAGCCTGGAGCCGCGGTCAGAACAGCGTCAGCTCGTCCGACGGCGTGCCCCGCATCGCCGCGTAGTCCAGGATCACGCAGCGGATGCCCCGGTCCTGCGCCAGCGTCCTGGCCTGGGGTGCCATGCTCTGCGCGGCCAGCACGCCGGCCACCGGCGCCAGCAGCGGGTCCCGGTTCAGCAGTTCCAGGTAGCGGGTGAGCTGCTCGACCGCCTCGATGGTGGCCCGCCGCTTGATCTCGATCGCCACGCTGGCGCCCGCGGCGTCCCTGCACATCACGTCGACCGGGCCGATCGGGGTCGGGAACTCACGCCGGACCAGCCGCCAGCCCTCGCCGAGCAGGTGCAGCTGGACGGCGAGCAGCTGCTGCAGGTGCGATTCGACGCCGTCCTTCACCAGCCCCGGGTCGGCGCCCAGGTCGAACGAGGTGTCGCTGAGCACCTCGGCCAGCTCGATGGTCAGCGTCTCGCCGGTCCTGGCGGTGACCACCCAGCGGGCGGGCTCCTCGGTCAGGCGGCATGGCGGTGACATCCAGTTCAGCGGCTTGTAGCTGCCGCCGTCGGAGTGGATCAGCACCGAGCCGTCCGCCTTGACCATCAGCAGCCGGGTCGCGAGCGGGAGATGGGCTGACAGCCTGCCCGCGTAGTCCGCGCTGCACCGGGCGATGACGAGACGCACGGGAGCCCACTGTAGCGGGCGCCGGCGGACCGTGGAACCTGCCCGCTGGCGCAGACACCAGCCTGGCCGGCCGGGCTGATATGAATAGGGCATGGCCGCCCGGCTGCTGCTCGTTCATAGCCCGCTGGTCGGGTGCGCAACCTGGGATCTGGCCGCGGCTGACCTGGCCGGGCACGGCTACCAGGTGGGTGTCCCCGACCTCACCGGCACCGTTACCGCAGGGCCGCCGTATTGCCTGCGCCAGGCCCAGGTGATAGCCCGCAGCGCATCCGGCCAGCCCGCGATCCTCATCGGCCATAGCGGGGCCGGGCCGCTGCTAGCCGCGGCGGGCACCATCATCGGTCAGGTCCGGGGTTACATCTTCGTCGACGCTGGCCTGCCGACGCCGGGGCAGACCTGGATGGAAACCGTGCCGCCCGATCTGGCGGCTGCGCTGCGGGAGATGGCTGATGCCCGGGGCTGGCTGCCGCCCTGGCCACAATGGTGGGGCGATGAAGCCCTGGCCGAGCTCATTCCTGATCCAGATACCCGGCAGCACTTCGCGGCCGGCTGCCCCCCGCTGCCGCTGGCCATGTTTGAGGAAACCCACCCGCCGGCGCCGCAGTGGCCCGATGCCCCCGCCGCTTACCTGCAACTGAGTGAGGCATACCAGGACCAGGCGGGCAAAGCACGGGAACTTGGCTGGCCCGTGACAGAACAAATGAGCCACCACCTCGCGCCGCTGACACAGCCCGGCCAGGTCGCCGAATCGCTGCGCGAACTGATCGGCCACCTTCGCCAGTAGCAGGCATCGGCGGGAACGCCAGGCGCGGGCTCGCCCGTTCCCTACGGATCAGCGGGGTTCATGTGAGCATGGCCGGGCTGCTGAGCGCGGCCCGCAATTCGGCTAAGTCACCGGTGACAACCGTGTGCGCTCTCAGCGAGTACTTACCGGAAGTATCATCACAACGCGAGCTGCATGAAATCGGCCAGTTCCCGCATGTCGGTTGTGAGCGTGCGGCGGCGGCCGATCATCTGGGTGACGATGTCCTTGGCGTAGCGCTGCTGCGCCAGCCATTCAGGGGCGGCGCGCTTGACCTGCTGCAGGATGCGGACGGCCTCGCCGTGCTGGCGGATCGCCACGTAGGCGTTCGCCATGTCGAGCCGGTGCCTGTTCCAGTTACGCGGCACCGGGTAGCCGCCCTTGGTGAGCTGGCCGCCGAGCTTGAGCACCAGGTCGGGGCGGTCCTGGATCATCGCGTTCTCGGCGTGGACCATGGTCACCGTCATCGGCCCGAATACCTGCCAGGGATTAGACCGGGGAATGAAGTCCCGGCCGGTCGCGGTCGCGGCGATCCGCGCGAACTTCAGGGAGTCGGCTGCCTCGCCCGGACGGTTGTCCCGCGCGGCGGCGGTAGAGACCAGGATGAGGAACCGGCCCCACGCGCTGAGCTGCTCAGGAGTTGCCCGGGAGATCCGGGGCTCAGATTCATCAGCCCACCGGGCCGCCAGTTCCCGGGCCTGGGCTAGCTGGCCCTGGCGCAGCAGCGTCCAGCATTTCCAGTCGTAGGCCGCCATCGCCGTCTGGTCGTCGCTGGCGTCATCAATGGCCAGCCCGATCCCGATAGTGCGGGGTTCGTTCATCCGCGTGACCTCCCGTCCCGGTTTGGCGCCCAAGGTGCCAGGATACGTGCCGCATATTCCCGCCAGCGCTAGACGGCCTTCCCGGCACGCTGGGCGGCCACGGCACCTCAATTGCCTGCCCGGCGCTGGCTGCCTGCTACCTGCGGGGCCGCTATGGGTGTGATCGATGTTCGGATTTGTTGCATCCCCGTAGCGCGCCAAATCCACAGATCATGGACGGGGGGACACCGCGCCGAGCTTGGCGCGCAGCGGGCTGGCGTCCGGGTGGCCGAGCGCGTCGAGCTGGGCCAGCGCCTGCCGCCAGGCCGCACTGGCCGCGGCGGGGTTGCCGCGGGCGTGCTCGGCGTCGCCGAGGTGGCTGAGCGCGGTCGGCAGGTACCGGCGGTCATCGAGGTCCTGGTAGAGCGCGAGCGCGTGGTGGTAGCACTCGATCGCCTCGTCCAGGTTGCCCAGGTGCTGCTCGGCCAGGCCCAGGCTGTCCCAGGTGCTCGCCTCGTCGAAGGTGTTGCCGAGCTGCTGGTGCAGGGCCAGCGCCTGACGGCAGTAGGTCACGGCCCGCTCGTCCTGGCCGGCCAGGGCCAGCACCCAGCCGGCCGCGTTGAGCGCCGTCGCCTCGCCGGCCCGCAGGTCCGTGGTGCGGAACAGCGCGAGGGCGCGCTCGGCGTGCTCCAGCGCCGCGCCGAACCGGTGCTGCCACTCCTGCGCCCTGGCCATGCCCAGCAGGGTGTGTGCCTGGCCGGTGACCTCGCCCGCCTGCTCGTACAGCTCCAGTGCCCGCTGGTAGTGCTCGCTGGCCTGGTCAGGGCGGTCGCGTTCCAGGCAGGTGTGGCCGAGCTGGCGATGCGCGCTGGCCTGCAGGGCGTGGTCGCCGAGCCGCCGTGCCGCGGCCAGTGCCGTGGCCTGGGTGGCGGCCCAGTCGTCGCGGTGCCCCTGGCGGTGGAAGAACGCGACCAGGATCGGGGGCAACTGACTGCAGAATGCGTCGGAGCCGTCCGCCGCGGCCTGGTCGAGGACGGCGAGCAGCACCCGGTGCTCAGCCCGGAACCAGGCGAGTGCCTGCTTGTGGCCGGTGAGGTCCTCGGGGCAGGCGGCCGGCTCGGGCGGGGGCAGCGGCGGCTGGACCGCGGCCGGGTCAAGCAGCGCGCTGGCGGCGCTGGCGGTGCGCAGGTAGTGGTCGAGCACGCGGTGCAGCGCCGCGCGCCGGTCCGGCTCGCTGTCCTCCGCCGCCGCCTGCTCGGCGGCGTACTCGCGCAGGATGTCGGGCAGGGCGAACCGGCCTGGCCGGTGCTCGGTCAGCAGGTGCGCGCGGGTCAGGCCGTCCAGGGTCCGGTGCGCGTCAGCCCCCGGCAGGCCGGCCAGGCTGGCGGCGGCCGCGCTGCTGATGTCCGGGCCCGGGTGCAGCCCCAGCAGCCGGAACATCCGGGCCGCCTGGTCGGGCAGCTGCCGGTAGGACCAGGAGAACACCGCCCGCAGGTCCGTTGCCCGGTCGCCGGTCTCCAGCGCGTCCAGGCGGTTCCTGGTGCCGCGCAGTTCGGCCGTGAGGGTGGTGAGCGGGAGCGCGGGGTGGGCAGCGGCGCGGGCGGCGATGATGCTGAGCGCCAGCGGCAGGCCCGCCGCCAGGCTGATCAGCTCGGCTGCCGCCGCTGGTTCCGCGGACGTTCGGGCTGCGCCGAGCCGCACGGCCAGCAGCCCGGCCGCTTCCGGCGGGCTGAGCAGGTCCAGGGTCAGCGGGCACGCGCCGTCGGCAGCCGCGAGCCCGGTCAGGGCGATCCGGCTGGTGACCACGACCAGGCAACCCGGCGCGGCCGGCAGCAGCGGGCGGACCTGCTCGGCGTCCCTGGCGTTGTCCAGCAGCACCAGGATCCGCTGGCCGGCCATCAGGCTGCGGTACAGCCCAGCCTGGGCGGCCGGGTCAGCGGGGATCCGGTCGGCCGCGATCCCGAGCGCGTCCAGGCAGCCCCTGATCGCCTCCGCGGACGCGACCGGCCGCCCGGACGGGTCGAAGCCGCGCAGGTTGACATACAGCTGCCCGTCCGGGAACCGGCTGGACACCTCGTGCGCGAAATGGACGGCGAGGGTGGACTTGCCCACCCCCGCCGTCCCGCTGATCACCGAGATCGGTACGGTCCCGTCCGGCCGGGCGTCGTCGAGCAGCTGGCGCAGCGCGGTGAGCTCGGCCAGGCGGCCGGCGAAATAGCGCGGGCCGGTGGGCAGCTGCCTGGGCACCGCGACCGGGCCAGGCGCTGGCGGCTCCGGCTGGGCCGTCGGGCCGGCCGGGGCCGTCGTGGGTCCCGCCGTGATGGCGGCCTGGTCGGCGGGCGGCGCCGCGAGCAGGCCAGGATCACGCGCTAGCACCTGCTGGTGCAGCTCGCGCAGCCGGGGCCCGGGCTCGGCGTCCATGGCCGCCCTGATCCGGTCCCTGGCGTGCCGGTAGGAGTCCAGCGCCTGACCCGGGTACCCGGACCGGTACAGCGCCAGCATGGACAGCTCGGCCAGCTGCTCGTCCGCCGGGTACTCGGTGACCCAGTCGGCCAGCTCCGCGAGCATCTCGGCGTGCTGGCCCAGCGCGAGGCCGGCCCGCAGCCGCGCGGCCGCGGCGTCCCGCCGCTCGTTGCCGAGCTGATCGCGGAACAGTTCGGCCCACTGCCCGGTCAGGCCGGTCAGCGCGGTGCCCCGCCACTGGCCCAGCGCCTCGCCCAGCAGCCGGGACGCGTCGGCGGGCCGGCCGGCCCGCAGCTCGCGCTGGCCGCGGGCGGCCAGCTCGCGGAACTGGCACACGTCCACCCGGGCCGGGCTGGTCTGCAGCAGGTAGCCCGCCTCCCGGCGGACCACCCCCACCCCGTGCGGGGCCAGCGCGGTGCGCAGCCACCCGATGTACTTGTACCGGACCGCCGGGCCTGGCGCGGCGTCTCCCCAGACCCGCTCGGTCAGCGCCGCGGTGGTCACCAGCTCGCCGGGGGTCCGCAGCAGCACGGCCAGCACGCAGCGCGCCTTGGCGGTCTCTGCCCGGCCCAGGTCCAGGCGGCCGTCCGCGCGCCATGCCCCGACCGGGCCTAGTATCCGGAACTCGACCTGCTCCACCCGAGGTCTCCCCGATTGTCAGATTCCGGCCCGGCTTCCAGCAAGAATTCCAGTCCGGCTTCCAGCCCCGTCTGCCATTCTCGCAACATCAGTTCGCCCAGGTGACCACCAATGGCGCGATAAAGGGTACGCGACGCGTTCCCAGTACAACTTTCCTAGCCGGGCCCCTCTCCTCCCATCGCGGCCCGAGCACGCGGGCGGCGCACAGTGCGGTGCGCCGCCCGCTGCGCTGCCTGGCCAGGGCGGCTGTGTAACCTCGCCGGCATGGACGTGCGCGAGGTGGCAGTGGTCGGGCTGGGCACGATGGGCGCGGGCATCGCGGAGGTGTTCGCCCGGTCCGGGATCGGGGTGGTGGCGATCGAGGCCGACCCCGGCGCGCTGGCGCGGGGGATGGCCACGGTGCGCACATCGCTCGGCAAGGCGGTGTCCCGGGGCAGGCTGACCGGCGCTGCGCAGGAGGAGATCCTGACCAGGATCAGGCCGGCCGAGTCGGTCAGCGCGGCGGCAGGCGCCGGCCTGGTCATCGAGGTCGTGCCCGAGCGGCTGGACATCAAGCGCCAGGTGTTCGACGGGCTGGACCAGGCGTGCGGGCCGGACACGATCTTCGCGACCAACACCTCCTCGCTGTCGGTGACCGAGATCGCGGCGGGCACCAGGGACCCGGGCCGCGTGGTCGGCATGCACTTCTTCAACCCGGCCCCGGTGATGCGACTGGTCGAGGTGGTCACCACGGTGCGCACATCGCCGGGGACCGGCGCGGCGGTGACCGAGCTCGCCCGGCGGCTTGGCAAGACCCCGGTGCAGGTCACCGACCGGGCCGGGTTCATCGCGAACGCGTTGCTGCTGCCCTACCTCAACCACGCCGCGCGGCTGCTGGAGTCCGGGTACGCGACCGGCCCGGACATCGACGCCGCGGCCACGGCCGGAATCGGGCTGCCGATGGGGCCGCTCGCGCTGCTCGACCTGATCGGCCTGGACACCTCGCTGTCCATCCTCGACGTGCTGCACGGCGAGTTCGGCGGCACCAGGTACGCGGCGGCGCCGTTGCTGCGCAGGCTGGTCGCGGCGGGCCTGACCGGGCGGAAGGCCGGCCGCGGCGTCTATGACTACAGCGCGGGCCGCGCCGCCGGGCAGCCGGGCAGCGTGCCGCCAGGTCAGCCGGGTCACGGGCAGGCCGGTCAGCCGGGCGGCGGGCAGGCCGGGCAGCCGGGCGGCGGGCAGGCCGGTCAGCCGGGCGGCGGGCAGGGCGGTCAGCCGGGCGGCGGGCAGCCGGGCGGCGGGCTGGCCGGGGATTCCGGGCCGGGGCCGGCGGCCGGGGTCGTGAGGCTGCTCGACGCGCGCGCCGCCGAGGGCGGCCGGGCCGGGCCGGCCGCTGGCGATCCGGTCGCGGAGCTGATCAGGCAGGCCGGCTGGCAGGTCACCGGGCCCGGCGAGACAGGGGTGGTCAGCGGTGCGGCTAACGGCGGTGCTGGCAACGGCGGTGCCGCCAACGGCGGTGCCGGCAACGGCGGGGCGGGCGGGCTGATCCTGGTGCGGGCCAGGGACGAGAGCGCCAGCGTGCTCAGCGCGGCGCTGGCCACGGGCCGGCCCGCGGACGTGGTGGGCCTGCACCTGGCCGGCGACGACCTGGCCGAGCTGATCGCCACCCCGGTGTCGGGGCCGGGCGCGGTCGAGGCGGCCGGGGCGGTCGCCGCCGGGCTCGGCCGGACCGTGGTCTGGTCCAAGGACCGGCCCGGCTTCCTGGCCGGGGCGCTGCTCTACCCGCACCTGAACGACGCGGCCCGGATGGTGCAGGACGGTTACGCGGCCGCCGCCGACATTGACACCGCGATGACGCTGGGCTGCGGTTACCCGCGCGGCCCGCTGGCGCTGCTCGACCAGGCCGGGCCCGGCCGGGTAGTCGCGGTGCTGACCGCCATGCACGAACGTTACGGCGACCCGGCGTTCGCCCCGGTGCCGCTGCTGGCCGAGCACGCCTCGGCTGGGCTGGCGTTCTGCTGACAGCGGGACCGACCGTGCCGCGCAGAGCCCGCCGTCTGCCCGCGGACCAGCCGCGCAGGCCGCGCCGCGGCGGCCGGTCGCCGGGTGCCTCCGGGCGGCCGCCAGGCCGCGACGACGCCGGGCAGTCCGCCCGGCTGGGACCGCCGGAAGTGCAGGACTGGCCGGACGGAATCTGGGTGGTCCGCCAGGTGCCCGGCGCGGCCGCGGCCAAGACCTACCGCTGCCCGGGCTGTGACCAGGAGATCAGGCCGGGCACCCCGCACGTGGTGGTCTGGCCGGAGCAGACTCCGGGGCTGTCTGAGCGGCGGCACTGGCACGGCGGGTGCTGGCAGCGGCGGCCGCGGCGCAGCGGCCCGGGGCCGGCCACGCACCGGTGAGCGGATCCGCTGGCCGGCCTGCAGGCCGGCTGACCCTGGTCAGCGCGGGCAGTGCCTGGCAAGGTGACCAGGTAGGACAGGCCGAACCGGTCCGCCGGTCATCTGCCGCTCCCGGTGATCCGGTGGCCTCCTACCGGGACAACGCCGGTCAGGGTCAGGCTGTGAGGTCCGCCGCCGCTCAGCTGGCCGCGGGATCAGGTGCTGAAGGTGATCCAGCTGTCGGGCGGCCGGCCCGCGACCGGCGGGTCGTCGTGGGTGGCCCAGCGGTCCCCGGCGGCGTCGGCGGCCACCTGTGACCAGAAGCGCTGAACCCCGGGGTTGTAGGACTGGAAACCGATGCTCCACTGCCCGGGGGTCATGGCGATGACCTGCCGGGCTGCTTCCCGCCCGGCTCCGGTCCGGCGCAGCGCGCGGACGACGAAGAAGTCGCTGATCGAGGTGCCGCCGCCGGGGGCCGGCGCGGTCATGACGAAGCCGGCCAGGCTGCCCGCGGCGGTGATGAGCCAGGCCCGCCAGCCCGGGTCCGCCTCGGCCAGGAACCGGTCAAGCCGCCGGTTGTTGAAGGTGCCGTCGGGGTTGGGCAGGTGCCGGTAGGCCTCGGACAGGTCATGCCGGTACAGCTGACCGAGGTTCTCCAGCACGGCCCGGTGCGTCCGGTCGACCGGGACAAGCTCGACGGGCCTGGCTGGCGGGCACGGCGGGAGGGACGGTGTGGCGGCGGGCATGGCAGCATTCTGTCAGCTGTCGTAGCCGTCCAGCCGGGCCAGGATCTGGAGCATGATCTCGTCGGTGCCGCCCCCGATGGACAGCAGGCGGCTGTCCCGGAAGAACCGCGACACCCAGGTCTCCTCCATGTAGCCCAGGCCGCCGTGGAACTGCAGGCAGGTGTCGGCGACCTCGCGCTGCAGGCGGCCGGCTTTCAGCTTGGCAATGGTGGCGAACCTGGTGGTGTCCTCGCCGCGCAGGTACGCCTGCGCGCAGGCGTAGTTGTAGTGCCGCAGCGTGTCCAGGTCGGCGGCCAGCTCAGCCAGCCGGAACTGCACGTGCTGGCGGGACAGCAGCGGCTGGCCGAAGGTCCGCCGCGCACGCAGGTAGTCAGCGGTGCGGCTGAGCGCGGCCTCCATCGCCCCGACCGCGGTGTAGGCGGCGATCATCCGCTCGTTCTGGAACTGCTGCATCTGCTGCTGGAAACCGCGCCCGGGATCGCCGATCGTGTGCGACACCGGCACCCGCGCGTCGGAGAAGGACAATTCCGCGGTGTCGGAGCAGTTGTTGCCCAGCTTGCTCAGCTTGCGGCTGACCGCGAACCCCGGGGTGGCGGTGGGGAACAGGATCTGGGACATCCCCCGGTAGCCGCCTTCGCCGGAGGTGCGGGCCAGCAGGCACAGCCAGTCCGCCTGGGTGCCGTTGGTGATGTACAGCTTGGAGCCGTTGATCACCCAGTCGTCGCCGTCGCGCACCGCCCTGGTCCGGATGGCGGCCACGTCCGACCCGGCCTCGGGCTCGCTGACCGCGATCGCGGCGACCATCTCGCCGCGCAGCGCGGGTGCCAGGTAGCGCCGCTTCAGCTCGTCGCTGCCGTGGCTGTGCAGGGACGGGGTCGCCATGTCGTTCTGCACCGCGATGGCCATCGCGACCCCAGCGCAGCCCATCCGGCCCAGTTCCTCACCCAGGACGACCGTGTAGGAGTGGTCGGCGCCCTGGCCGCCGTAGGCCGGGTCGTACTCCAGCCCCAGCAGCCCGGCGGCCCCGAGCGCCTTGAACAGCCGGTGCGCGGGGAAGGCGGCTGCCGCCTCCCATTCCGGCACGTGCGGCACCACCTCGCGGGCCAGCACCCCGCGCGCGGCCTGCCGGAATGCCTCGTGATCCGCGGTAAGCAGCATCCTGTCCCGTCAGCCGTGAGTACCTGCGACGACGCACGAAGCGTAAGCCGGCCCCGGGAACCCCGCAAGGCCGTGCCGGTCAGCGCCGGGCTGGTCAGCGCCGGGCCGGTCAACAGCGGGCCGGTCAGGAGCCGGGCGCGCGGTAGACCCAGGAGGCGAACACCACTTCGCGGCCATCCGGGTCGCGGTAGGTGACGCCGCCGTTGTCCTGCCAGTAGTCGATCTGCGCGACCGGGCGCACGCCCGCGGCGGCGAGCCGTTCGGTGACGCGCTCCCTGGCGGCCTCGTCGGGCAGGTAGAACACGAGCTGGTCCAGCCCTGGCGGCAGCGGGGGCGGGTCAGCGAGCGCGACGATCTCCAGGTGGACCGGGTTGCCGGGCAGGCCGAGGATCGTCCCGTCCAGGCCGTAGCTCGCGGTGAACGTCTCCAGCACCGGCAGCCCGATCAGGTCGCGGTAGAACCCGACGGTCTGCTCGTAGTTCGCGCTCCACCGTACGACGCGCAGCGCGCCGGCCGGCAGGTGCGCGGGCCAGTGACCGGCCCGGCGGGACACCGCACTGACCGTCCCGGTGTCCGCGGCGCGTTCCGGGTCCGGGTCTGACACGTCCTGCCTCCTCTTCTCGGTCGCGCGGGCGAGTGAGCCGGGATCAGGGATGAGGGGACGGGCTGGCGGCCAGCCGCGGCGGCCCGGTCAACCGGGGGGTCAGGGATCGGGGGACGGGGCGGGCGGCCAGCTGCGGCGGGCCGGGTCAACCGGGCTCATCAGGCCGATATCGTTGCCGTCCGGATCGGCAACGATCGCGTACCGCGCCCCCCAGAACGCGTCGAACGGCGGCTGCCGCCCCGGGTGGCCGGCCGCGGTCAGCTCGGCGTACTGCGCGTCGACCGCCTCCCTGGTGGGCAGCGCGAACCCGATGACCACCCCCGGCCCGCCAGGCCCGGCGCGCCAGGCCGCGTGCCATAGCCGGGCGGACTCGGCGGTGTCCAGCTCCAGGCTGAAGCCGCCGGGCATCCGCAGCTGCACGTGCGGCCCGGCCGGGTCGCCGGTTTCGACCGCGGCGACGCCCAGCCGCCGGTAGAAGTCGAGGCTGGCCCGCATGTCGGTGACCACCACGTTGACCATGTGCAGGTCAGGCTTGCTCTCGTTCATCATCTCGCAGCATGCCACAGTCCGCCGGGTGCTGGCTGCCCAGCTGCGCCGCGGCCCGGCCCGGCCCGGGGCGCGGAAGAAAACCAGCCGCCGCGGACTTGACCGGTGGGGTGCCGCAGCGCCGCGGAGCCAGTGCCACGGAAGGACCAGCATGAGCAGCCGGGTCAGCCAGAAGGTCGCCGTCAGCGTGGTGTACGTGGCGGCGATGTTCATGACGATCATGGATGCCACCATCGTCAACGTGGCGCTGCCGACGATCGGCCGCACTTTCCGCGTCCCCTCGACCTCGGTGGCCGGCGTCTCGATCTACTTCCTGGTGAGCCTGGCGGTGTTCATCTCCGCGTCCGGCTGGCTCGGCGACCGGTTCGGGGGCAAGCGGGTGCTGCTCACCGCGACCGTCGTGTTCACCGTCGCGTCGGTGCTGTGCGGGCTGGCCGGGTCGCTGACCGAGCTCGAGGTGTTCCGGGTGCTGCAGGGCGTCGGCGGCGGGATGATGGCGCCGGTCGGGCTGGCGATGCTATTCCGGGCGTTCGGCCCGGCCGAGCGGATCCGCGCGTCCGCCATTCTCACCGTGCCCACCACGCTCGCGCCGGCGCTTGGCCCGGTCATCGGCGGCGTGCTGGTCACCGGGCTGTCCTGGCGGTGGGTGTTCTTCGTGAACCTGCCGCTGGGGATCATCGCGATCGGCTTCGGCGCGCTGTTCCTCCAGGGCGGCAGGCAGCCGTCCCCCGGCTCGTTCGACCCGGCCGGCTTCCTGCTGGCCAGCGCGGGCCTCGGGCTGCTGATGTACGGGGTCTCCGAGGGACCGATCCGGGGCTGGGACTCGGCCGGCGTCGATGCCGTCCTCGTGCCCGGGGCGGTCCTGCTGGCCGCCTTGATCATCGCTGAGCTGCGCCGCCGCCAGCCGCTGATCGACCTGCGGCTGCTCGGCAACCGGCTGTTCCGGTCCGCCAACGCGGTGATGGTGCTGGCGTCCGCGTCGTTCATCGGGACGCTCTACGTGGTCTCGCTGTTCTTCCAGGACGGCCGCGGCCTGTCGGCGCTCGGCTCGGGTTTGAGCACGTTCCCCGAGGCGCTGGGGGTGATGGCGGGCGCGCAGCTGGCCAGCCGGGCGCTCTACCCGCTGCTCGGGCCGCGCCGCAACATCGCGCTCGGCCTGCTCGGGGTGACCGCGTCGATCGCCCTGATGACGCTGATCGGCGGCCAGACCAGCCTGTGGTGGATGCGGCTGCTGATGTTCTGCCTGGGCGTGGCGATGGGGCAGGTGTTCGTCCCGGCGCAGGCGGCCGCGTTCGCCACCATCACGGCCGAGGCGACTGGCCGGGCCTCCACCATGTTCAACGTGCTCCGCCAGCTCGGCAGCGCGATCGGGGTCGCGGTGTTCACCACCACGATCGTCGCGGTGGGCGCCACCACCGGGGCCGGCGGCCGGGTGGTGCCGAACCTGGCCGCCTACCACGCCGCGTTCGGGGTGGCGGCGGCGCTGGCCGCGGCCGGCGCCCTGGTGGCGCTGACCATCCGCGACGCCGACGCGGCCGCCACCATCGTCCGCCGGCCCAGCAGGAAGGCCAGGACGAGCGGCTCACTCGGCTACCAGCAGCCGTCCGCCTAGGCACCTGCCGGCCTAGGCCGGCTATGAGGGGCGCGGCCCGGCGGGCCGCCTCTGCCCGCACCCGGCAGGCCGGGAACTCGGCAAAGTGCGGGCGGGCCGAGTCCTGCTAGCGCCCGATGGCGTAGAGGGTGGCGTTGTTGATGGCGTAGACCGTGCCGTCGGGGCCGA
Organism: Streptosporangiaceae bacterium; assembly: GCA_036558005.1. GTDB lineage: Bacteria > Actinomycetota > Actinomycetes > Streptosporangiales > Streptosporangiaceae > DATBGO01. The sequence goes on from DATBGO010000397.1 coordinate 16,817, forward strand.
TGATGGTCTCGGTGTAGGCCTCCGGTCGCGGGCTGTTGAGGCGGATCTTCTCGGCCAGGGTGTTGCGGGCCAGGTCCCAGCGGTAGAGGATTCCGGCCTCGCTGTTGACCATCACTGAATCGTCGGCGGTGTCGACCGCGGCCGTGTTGATGCACCATTCGTAGCGTGCCGCGGCGGGCTCGCCGGGCTCGTGGACGGGGGACAGGATGGTCTGGACGGCCTTCATGACCGCCACGTTGGCGTAGGGGTCGCGCTGGGTAGACCGGGGGTCGAGCACGGCTACCTTGTTACGCCCGTCCCCGTGCGGCGGGACGCCGGCGTAGTTGTTGTACTTGGACACCAGCAGGTAAGGCGATGTTCCGTGGTAGCCGGGCACCGCGCGGGCGGGCAGCACGGAGACGGTGTTGTCCCAGCCGAACGAACCCGGAGTCTTCGTCCGGGTCAAGGTGGCGTTGAAGTGCAGCAGCCAGCCGCGGCCGTCGTGACCGAAGTTCGGGTTCTCCTGGACGCCGTAGTACACGTCGCCGTCCGGGCCGATCGTCGGTGAGGCGGTCGAGCCGGTCGAGATCAGCGACGGCCGGCCGGTGACCGGGTCCGTCAAGACGGCGGTGCGGAACCGCGGCCTGAGGGTGGCGGCGTCGAGCCCCACCAGGATCCCGTGAGAATGGCTGGTGGCGTCGATCTGGGTCGTGACGGTGATATAGACGATCTTGCCGTCGCGGGACAGGGCCGGGGCGCAGTTGGGGGCCACGCCCGTGATCGCCTGGTTCCCGGCGACCGCGGCGGCGGTCGTCCAGGTCGCGTGACCGCGGGCATCGATCCGGGCGATCCCGCTGGACAGGTGGGCTGGTGTCGCGCCGGTCACGGTGAACCCGAAGTACACCGACCCGTCCGGTGCCGCGGTCAGCGGCGTGGTGATCTTCACCGCCTTGGCGTAGGCCGAGCGGTGCGCCTT
>DATBGO010000398.1:0-1524 GCA_036558005.1 Streptosporangiaceae bacterium
GGTCGTGGCGCGCATCCTGGAAAGCGTCCGGCACCCCAGGTCAGTCGGCCAGCCAGGGGCCAGCTTTGACCGGATCACCCCGCGGAAGGGAGCTCTGCGCTGATGCGCGCCCCCGGCAGCGTCCGGCACTCCGGCCGGCCAGCCAGCCAGCCGTCGCCTGATCGGCTGCCCCGGTTGCTGCCCGCGGGCTTCGCCGCCGGCCCGGCCAGCCTGGCTGACCACCTTGCCCGGTACGGGCCAGCTCAACGAGCAGGCCTGACCGGGCCGCGCCAGGCAGCGCTGATCAAAGAGGTGGAACGGTCCGGGCTCACCGGCCGGGGCGGCGCCGCTTTCCCCACCGCGCGGAAACTGGCCGCGGTGGCAGCCGGCCATGACCCGGTGGTGGTGGCCAACGGCACCGAGGGTGAGCCCGCCAGCGCCAAGGACAAGATCTTGCTGGCCCGCTCCCCGCACCTGGTCCTGGACGGTGCGGTGCTCGCCGCCGAGCTCGTCGGCGCCCGCCAGGCGGTGATCGTGGTGCATCACGCGGTCCGCGAGATCCTCGACGAGGCGGTTGCTGAGCGCCGCCGGGCCGGCGCCGACCCGGTCCGGATCCGGGTAGTGACAGCGGCCGACTGGTTCGTGGCCGGTGAGGCCAGCGCCGTCGTCCACTGGATCGAGCGCGGCATCCCCACCCCCACCGCGACACCGCCCCGGCTGTCGGTACGCGGGCTTGGCGGAAAGCCGACGCTGGTGCAAAACGTCGAGACGCTGGCCCACCTGGCGCTCATCGGCCGCTTCGGCGCCTCCTGGTTCCGTTCGGCCGGCACGGCTTCCGAACCCGGCACCATGCTGGTCACCGTCCTCGGGGCAGTGCGTGAGCCGTGCGTCCAGGAAATCGCCATCGGCACCCCGGTCGGCCAGATCCTCGACCTGGCCGGCGGCGAGTCCGCGCCGCTTCAAGCCCTGCTGATCGGCGGCTACTTCGGCCGCTGGGTCGACGCGGCAGCGGCCGCAACGGCACCGTTCTCCTCGGCCGGGCTCGCATCATTGGGCGCCAGCGTCGGGGCGGGCCTGATCGCGGCGCTGCCGGCCAACGCCTGCGGGCTCACCGAAACCGCCCGGGTAACCCGCTACCTCGCCGACCAATCGGCAGGCCAATGCGGCCCCTGCCTGTTCGGCCTCGACGCCATCGCCGCGCAAGTCCAGCGGCTCGCCGAGGGCCGCACCTCCGACCTGGCGACGCTGCACCGCTGGCTCGGCCAGGTCAACGGGCGCGGGGCCTGCAGCCATCCCGACGGCGCCGTCCGGCTCATCGCCAGCGCCCTGACCGTCTTCGCAGCCGAACTGGACCAGCACGCACAAGGCTGGTGCTGCGGCAGCGCACAGACCCCAATACTGCCCGTGCCCCCCCGGCGTCAATCATGACGCCCCGCCTGACGCTGCGGGTCGACCCCATCGCCTGCGACGGCCGCGCCGTCTGCGCCGAGGTCCTTCCCGAGCTGATCAGCCTCGACGACTGGGGCTTCCCCATCATCCGGGCCG
>DATBGO010000399.1:0-23924 GCA_036558005.1 Streptosporangiaceae bacterium
GAGTCCATGATCAGCTGCAGCGCGTGCGGGTGCCGGACGTTGAGGCTGTTGCCGCAGCCGGTGTAGTCCAGGTACACCGCCGGGTTGTCGTCGTCGAGCTGGTAGTAGGCGGCGTTGTCGATGCCGCGGAACGACAGCGTGGGGCCGAGCGCGCCGGACTCGGCGGTGTGGTTGTAGACGACGTCGAGTATCACCTCGATGCCCGCCTCGTGCAGCGACTTCACCATCGCCTTGAACTCCGCGACCTGGCCGTCCGCGCCGTCAGCGGCGGCGTAGCCGTTGTGCGGCGCGAGGAAGGCGATGGTGTTGTAGCCCCAGAAGTTGGTCAGGCCGCGCTCGGCCAGCAACGGCTCCGGCACGAACTGGTGCACCGGCATCAGCTCGATGGCGGTCACGCCGAGCCTGGTCAGGTGCTCGATGACGGCCGGGTGGGCCAGCCCGGCGTAGGTGCCGCGCTGGCCTTCTGGCACCTCGGGGTGGCGCAGGGTCAGGCCGCGCACGTGCGCCTCGTAGATCAGCGTGTCCTGGTAGGGGATGTGCGGCGGCCGGTCGTCGCCCCAGTCGAAGTAGGGGCTGATCACCAGGTTCCTCGGCATGAACGGGGCGCTGTCGGCGGTGTTGAGCCGGGCCGGGTCGCCGCGCCGGTAGGAGAAAACCGACTCGTGCCAGCGGACCTGGCCGGCCACCGCCTTGCCGTACGGGTCCAGCAGCAGCTTGGCCGGGTTGCAGCGGTGCCCCAGCCGGGGCGCGTGCGGCCCGTGCACCCGGTAGCCGTAGCGCTGGCCCGGCCTGACGCCGGGCAGGTAGCAGTGCCAGACCAGGCCGTCCACCTCGGTCAGCGGGATCCTGGTCTCCTCGCCGGCGGGGCTGAACAGGCACAGCTCGACCAGCTCGGCGATCCCGGAGTACAGCGCGAAGTTGGTGCCCGAGCCGTCCCAGGTCGCGCCCAGCGGATACGGAGTCCCCGGCCAGACGCGCATCAGCAGACTTTACCGGACGAAAGCGACACGGGCTCGCTCGATCACCGGGCTCAGGCTCAGCCCGCCTGGCAGCATCCCGAACGGGGCCGCGGGCCCGGCCAGGCCGTCCTGGGCCGGCGGGCCCAGCCGGGACGCGCAGAACGCGTCGGCGACCGCGGCCGGGGCATGCCGCGCCAGCAGGGCCGCGGACAGCACCACCGAGATCGTCGCGGCCAGCCGCCTGGCCAGCGGCTGGGCGCCGCCGTCCGGCTGGCTGCCCGCGGCGGCGGCTGCCTCGCTGAGCGCGGCCCGCAGCGCCGTGACCGCCTGGTCCAGCCGCGGGCCGGCGCCGCGCGCCAGGTCCGCCTCGGCCAGCAGCGCGTCCGCCGAGCCGGGCGAGCGGGCCAGCGCCCGCAGCACGTCCAGGGCGGTGACGTTGCCCGATCCTTCCCAGATCGAGTTGAGCGGCGCGTCCCGGTACAGCCGGGGCAGGCCGGACTCTTCCACGTAGCCGTTGCCGCCCAGGCATTCCAGCGCCTCCCCGGTCACCGCCGGGGCCCGCTTGCACACCCAGAACTTGGCGGCGGGCAGCGCCAGCCGCAGCAGCGCGGCCTGTTCCTGGTCGCCGCGGGCCGCCCGGTCGGCGGCGCCGGCCAGCCGGATCGCCAGCGCGGTGGCCGCCTCGGCCTCCAGCGCCAGGTCGGCCAGGACCGCGGTCATCAGCGGCTGGCCGATCAGCGCCGTCCCGAAGGCGCGGCGGTGGGCGGCGTGATGCACCGCGGCGACGCACGCCTGCCGGATCGCGGCGGCGCTGCCCAGCACGCAGTCCAGCCTGGTGGCGCTCACCATCTCGATGATCGCCGGCACGCCGCGGCCCGGCTCGCCCACCCGCCAGGCGAAGGCGCCGTCGTACTCCACCTCCGCGGAGGCGTTGGCGCGGTTGCCCAGCTTGTCCTTGAGCCGCTGCAGGTACATGGCGTTGCGGGTGCCGTCGGGCAGCACCCGGGGCAGCAGGAAGCAGGTGAGCCCCTCCGGGGCCTGGGCCAGCACCAGGAACAGGTCCGACATCGGCGCCGAGCAGAACCACTTGTGCCCGGTGAGCAGGTAGCCATCGGCCCCCGGCCTGGCCACGGTGGTGCCCGCCCTGACGTCGGAGCCGCCCTGCTTCTCGGTCATCGCCATGCCGGCCAGCAGCCCGGCCTTGCCATCGGGCGGGCGCAGCCCCGGGTCATAGGTTGCCGAGGTGAGCAGCGGCTCGAACCGGGCGGCCAGCTCCGGCTGGCGGCGCAGCGCCGGGACCGCCGCGTAGGTCATCGACACCGGGCAGCCGTGACCCGCCTCGGCCTGGGTCCAGACGTAAAACCCGGCCGCCCTGGCCACGTGCCCGCCGGGCGCCGCGGCGGCCCACGGCGCGGCGTGCAGCCCGTGGCTGACCGCGACGCTCATCAGCTGATGCCAGGCGGGGTGGAACTCGGCCTCGTCGACCCGGTGCCCGAACCGGTCGTGGCTGCGCAGCACCGGCGGGTGCTCGTTGGCCAGCCGGGCCAGTTCCTGGGTGTCCGCCGAGCCGGCCAGCAGGCCGAGCTCGTGCAGGCCGGGCAGCGCCCAGCCGGCGCCCTCGCGGGCTACCGCGTCCAGCAGTGCCTGATCAGCCGCGACGTCGTGCCCGGCCAGCGCCGGGACCTGGTTGCTGACCTCGTGGGTGGCATGCCCGGTGGGTGTCATCATCGCCTGCTTCCGGCCCGGCGGCCCGGTCAGACGTGCAGGCCGCACTCCGTCTTGGCGGTGCCTGCCCACCGGCCGCTGCGCGGGTCGGCGCCTGGCTCGACCCGCACCGTGCAGGTGCGGCAGCCGACCGACGGGTAGCCGTCGTAGACCAGCGGGTTGACCAGCACGCCGTTGTCGGCGATGTAGGCGTCGACGTCGGCCTGGGTCCAGCTCACGATGGGGTTGACCTTCACCATCTCGCGCCGGGGATCCCACTGCACGACCTTGGTGTCGCTGCGGGCGTGCGTCTCCTCGCTGCGCACCCCGGTGATCCACGCGTCGTAGGGGCCGAGCGCCTGCTCGAGCGGGACCACCTTGCGCAGGTAGCAGCACAGGTCCGGGTTGCGGCTGTACAGCCGGGCGCCCAGCTCGGCATCCTGCTCGGCGACCGTCCTGGTCGGCGTCACGTTGATGACGTTGACCGGGTACACGCTGGAGACCGCGTCCCTGGTGCCGATCGTCTCGGCGAAATGATATCCGGTGTCGAGGAAGATCACGTCGATGCCCGGGCAGACCTTCGAAGCCAGGTCAATGATCACCGCGTCGGTCATCGACGAGGTGATGCACAGCCTGCTGCCGAACATGCCGGCCGCCCACTTGACCACCTCGTCGGCAGGCGCCCCGGCCAGGGCCGCTGCCGCCGTGGTGGCCAGGCGCTCCATCTCGATGGCCGCCTCCGTGCGCGCGGGCGTCGTCTCACCGGAGCTCACCAATCGCCTCCCTGCTCGCCGGGCCTCACGGCTGTTCGCAACTGCATATCGCGCAAGCGTATTCCGAGACCGCTAAGCCTATTCCGCGACAGGCCGGCCCGGCTCAGCCTTGCCGCATCCAGCCCAAAACGGGCTCGGCCTGCTGTGCGCGCGGCTGATGCTGGCAATCGCACCAGCCGTGGCCAGGACAGTCAGAATGCCGCTGGTCGCGGCAGGGCTGGCAAATCATGCTCCATTGTGTCCCCGCGGCCGCCGGGCCGCGGCAGCCGGGTCGCCGCCCGCCCGGATCAGGGACCGGGCGGCAGGCCAGGTCAGGGCGGGCCCGGCGGTGACCCGCCGGTCAGGCCGCGTTCGCCCGGCGCATCCTGCGGCGCCGCTCGGCCGAGCGCTCGTCCTCGTTCAGGCCGCCCCAGGTGCCGTACTTCTCCGGGCGGCTGACCGCGTAATTCAGGCATTCTGCCTGTACCGGGCATGCCGCGCATACTGCCTTGGCCTTGCGCTCGCGGATGTCGCGCTCTGGCTGTCGCTCGCCGTCGGGGCCGAAAAAGAGCACGACGTCCCTGCCGCGGCATGCGGCCTCGTCCTGCCAGCCCCAGTTAGGCCGCTGCATTACAACGGCCTGGCGGCGTACCTCAGACATCGTCAGCTCCTCAACCAGCTCATACCGGTTTACTTCCTCGCCCAACACAGCGTCAGGCCCGCTGGACGCTAAAATCTCGCGTGATGCGGCATTCGCCCCGTCGTTTATGCAACGCGACGCAGCACTGCGGTGTTCCCGCGGCGACGTGTCATTGGAGCGGCCTGACAGCCATCGAGTCGGCTTAGTCAGCGAGCCGTGCCCAATCATGCCATCTGGCCCGCGGCCCGCGAGGCAAGATCGGGAAACTGCGCCTGCCCGGCAGGCGATCCTGGCCGGGCCCCGGCCCGCGTCCTGGCCCCGCCGCCGGGCCCGCCCTGGCGTGTCCCCGCGGCCGGCACCCGGCCCCGCCGCGGCGCCTCCCGGCGTCCTGCCATCTCGTGACCAACTAGACAAAAGCGCTGGTTCAGGGTCACGATGGGCACCATGTCCGCATCGGATGCAGTGCCATTGCCCCGGCTCGGCGAGGTTTTCTTTGACGTCCGGGGCAGCGCCAGAAGCATGCGGCTGAGCTGGTACGCCGATACGGGGGTCGCCGTTTTCAGTATCTGGCAAGCAGGTACCTGCACGGGCACGTTCCGGCTGCCTATGGCCGACCTGGACCGGATGATAGAAACGCTGCGCAGCGGGCCGGACGGGCTCGGGCCGCCAGCACAGGCAGCCGATTTCGGCGACAGCGAGCCCGGCGGGCGGCAATGGGACGACTATCGCCCGGCCGGCCAGGCCGGCGAAGGCCACGGCGGGGCGGGCTACCACGGCGATGACTACGGACCCGGCGGCTACGGCGCCGATGAGTACGGTGACGGCGACTATCAGCAGGCCGGCTACCCCGGCGATCGGCTTTACCCGGCCAGCCCGCCAGGGCCGGCCTATCCGCCAGCAGGCGGCCCGGCTGATTTCGCCGGCCAGCCGGCCCAGGCACATTACCCGCCTGATGCGCCCTGGTCCGGGTACGATCCTGAGACCGGCGCTACAGCGGCGGTTTCCGGCTCAGGAAACAGCGCTGCCGTTCCGTACCCAGGTGGCCACGTGCGGCCCCCTGAATCGTTCCCCTACGGCCCGCCAGAAGGATATGAGGCGATCGCGGGCCAGCGCGGCGGGCCAGATTTACCGTTGCGCTGAGCTAGCGTAGGCGCATCACCCCGGATGGGCGCGCTAACGCCACGTGCGGAACGATGCCAGGGTGCCGTTAGAGGCGCCTGGTACGTGGGGATATATTTGCGTCGGGGGAAGGGGGACCACAAGTGGCCCAGAAAGTATCTGTCACATTCGCCTGTGACTACGATGAGAAAGAGATTCCGGACGGCGAGCACATGACTCGTGCGTTCAGCCTCGACGGCCGGGACTATGAGATCGACCTATGCGAGAAGCACAGCCAGAAGTTCGATGAGGCCGTGAAGCGGTTCGCGGACAGGGCGCGCAAGGTCAGCACCCGGGTACCGCGGCCCAAGCGCCGCACCGCGGCGCACCGCCAGCACAGCGCCGACATCCGGGCATGGGCCAAGCGCAGCGGCATCGAGGTCAGCGACCGCGGCCGGATTCCCGCGCAGGTCATCTCCAGGTACGAGGCAAGTCACCGCTAGCCGGGCAGCAAGCCCGGAAAGCGTGATCCCGGGGGCGCGGGCCCCCGGGATCACGCGATCGCGGTCACGCCGCGGGCCGGGCCCGCGGCGCGGGTTCAGAGGTTGCCGAACGGCTTGCCCAGCGGCAGCACCTGCCGCCCGCGCATGCCGGCGATCACCAGGCCGGCTGAGGTGTACCAGGCGACCAGCGCGGTGATCACGCCGATGACGCCGCCGACCTTGATGATGCCGGAGCTGTTGGCGAAACCGCCGATGAACAAGACAATCTCAGTCAGCTCCAGGGTCAGGAACACGGCGAACACGGCCATGTTCACCTGGCTGCTCCAGATCAGCATGTAAGTGTTGAAAATGGCGAACGAGAGCAGGATCCAGGCGATGTCCTTGCCGCCGGCCGGGCCGGCGGAGGGGGCCACCAGCCTGGCCCACAGTCCCAGGCCGATCCAGAACCCGCCATAAGTGGAGAACGCGGTCGCCCCGAAGACGTTCCTGTTCCGGAACTCCCACATCCCCGCCAGCAACTGGACCAGGCCGCCGTAGCCGAAGGCATAGCCCAGCCAGGCGTCCCCGCTGCCATTCTTCATCCAGCCCGCATTCGCCACCGACAGCAGGAACGTGGTCAGCGCGAAGGCGGCCAGGCCAAGCGGCGCCGGGTCGGCGACGGCCATGGCGGGGGCAGGGGCTGCGGTCGAGGAGGGAGATTCATTGGTGGTAGTCAAAACGTTCCTCCTGTAAGTCTTGCGCTGCCTGACTGCGGGCATGCCGCGGTCGGCGCCAGGCAGGCAGCCGGATGGACGTCAGGCACGCGACGGCCGTGAACGCGCGGATCCGGCTGGCCGGCCAGCAAACCCGGCAGGCGGAGGCGCCCGACAACGCGGAGCGGTACAGAAGAGGCCATGCGCGGACCTTCCTCATCTTCACAACTTGCTCACCAGAAACAAGTGGAAGATCTGCCCTGAGCGTATCTCCGCATCTGCCCTTTTAGGGAGACCCAGTTTTTCCCGGTCGCTGTCGTGATATTCCGGCCGCTAGCGCGGCCTGCTGCGGGCCTGGATCCGGCCGAGCCCGGCCCTGGTCGCCAGCACCACCAGCGTGTCGTGCTGTTCCAGCTGGTAGCCCGGCTGCGGCGACCAGCCGACGGCGGCCAGGCCGCGGCGCCGGATCGCGATCACCCGCAGGTCGGGCGCCTGCATCTGCTCGATGCGGCGCCCGGCCAGCTCGGCGCCCGGCCCGACCGGCACCTCGGCGATCAGCAGCACGTGCCGGCCCACCGCGATGGTCCGCAGCAGCTGGTGCTCGAGCATCGCGGCGGCGAACGCCGGGGCCGCGAGGTAGGAGACCGAGCGGGAGACCGAGTTGCCGACCGTCTGGCCGACCCGCTCGGCCAGGTCGTCGTCGAGCAGCCGGATCACCAGCCGCGGCTGCTCAGCCAGCGAGCGGGCATTCAGCGCGGTCTCCAGGTTCGCGATGTCCTGGTTCGTGACCGAGACGACCGCCCGGCAGCTGTCGATGCCGGCCGCCCGCAGGGTTTCCTCCCGCTGCGTCTCGCCGACGACGATCTTCAGGCCGAGCCGCCTGGCCATCGCCGTCCCGGCCGCGTCCGGGTTCTTGTCCACGCAGGCGACCTGGATGCCCAGGTCGTGCAGCTGGCCGACGACCCTGGTGCCGACGTTGCCGAGGCCGGCCACGATGACGTGGCCGGCCAGCGGCCGCTGCGCGCCGTGCACCGAGCCGGTCAGCCTGGCCCCGACCACCGCGGCGGTCACCAGCGGCAGGATCGCCAGCCCGTCGAAGGTCAGCAGGAACTGGGCCGCCTTCTCCGGCCCGGTCAGCCCAGGGTTGCTGACCGCCGCGCCCGCCGCGTCCAGCAGCGTCAGGTACAGCGCGGTCACCGGAGAGTAGCCGACGGCCAGCGCGAGCAGCAGGTACCCGCAGGTCAGCACCACCAGCAGCACCGCGAAGGCGGCGCCGATCTTGTGCCAGAGGAGCCGGCGCAGCGTGCCCGCGATGCCGTGCAGCCAGTGCCGCCGCCTGCTCAGCGGGTCGCGCGGCGGCCCGTCGGCCACCGCGAGCACCAGCGGGGCGCTCTGGTCGCCTGGCGGCAGCAGCCGGGGCGACCCGCCATCGGTGCTCTCGGCCAGGCCGCAGATGACGTGCCCGTCGTCGGTGTCGTCCCTGCTGGCCACGTACATCGTGCGGCCCGACAGCCGGACGTGGCTGGGGGCGGGCTCGCCGAGCGCGGCCGCCACGAACGAGGGCGCGGCCATGGCCGACTCCGACAGCACCGCGCAGTCGGTGAAGAAGGTCCTGATCCGCTCGCCCAGGCCGGTGTTGAAGATCGCCAGCACCAGCCGCAGGCCGGGGTTGAGCTCCTGGGCCCGCAGCGCCGCGTGGAAGTTGCCCAGGTCGTCCTGGCGCAGCACCGCCATCGCCCGGGCGGACGCCAGGCCCGCCTGGCTGAACGCCTGATGGCCGAGGTCCGGGTGCTCGACCACGCGGACCCCGGGCAGCGCCCGGATCCGCGGCCCGTGCTCGCCGCCGCCCTCGGGCAGGATGACGGTGACCCGCTCGCCGTACCGGACGGTGAGTTCCTCGGCGACCCGCAGCGCGAGCGCGTCGTCACCGCAGACGACCAGGTGATCGCGGCCAGCGTCCGCGCTCGGATCGGTGGCCACGGCGTGATCTTAGCCAGAACCCCCGTTGTACCGATAATCGGCACAGTCAGGGCGAGGCCATCCGCGACAGCTGCGGCGGCACCCGGCCTGCTGCTGTGGGGGCGATGCCGGCCGGCGAGGCGTCAGGGCGAGGCCATCCGCGACAGCTGCGGCGGCACCCGGCCTGCCGCTGCGCGGTCAATCAAGTACAGCGTCTGCTGGCGGCCTTCGGCGCCGGCGGCCGGCACCTGGACCGGGCCCGAGCCCGACAGCGCGAGCCGGACCGCGCCCGCCTTCTCCGCGCCGGAGGCGATGACCCACACCTCCCTGGCCGACCTGATGGCCGGCAGGGTGAGCGACAGCCGGACCGGCGGCGGCTTGGGCGCCCCGTGCACCGCCACCACCGTGCGGTCGTCGTACAGCGCCGGCATGCCGGGGAACAGCGACGCGACGTGCGCGTCCGGCCCGATGCCCAGCAGCAGCACGTCGAACGAGGGCACCTCGCCGTGGTCCTCGGGCCGGGCGGCGGCGCGCAGCCAGCCCGCGTACCTGGCCGCGGCGGCCTCCGGGTCGTTGCCGTCCGGGCCGTCTGGCCCCGGCATCGGGTGCAGCCGGGACGGGGTCAGCTCGACCTGGTCGAGCAGGGCGCTGCGCGCGCTGGTCTCGTTCCGCTCCGGGTCGCCGGCCGGGCGGAACCGCTCGTCCCCCCACCAGATGTCCAGCCGCCGCCAGTCGACCGCGTCCCTGGCCGGCGCCGCGGCCAGCTCGGCGAGCACCCGGGTGCCGATGCCGCCGCCGGTCAGCACCAGGCTGGCCTGCCCGCGCGCGGACACCACGTCCACCAGCCTGGTCACCAGCCGGGCCGCGACCGCCTTGGCGAGCAGCTCGCCGTCGCGGTGGATCAGGACCTGCGGCGCGCTCATCGCGCCGGGCGCGACAGCTGGCCGGGCCTGCCGGTCCCGGCGGCGGTGTTCGCCGCGAACGCGGCCAGTGTCTCCCCGTACACCTCGTCCGGGTTCAGCCTGCGCAGCTCCTCGGCCATCAGCTCGGCGGTCTCCCTGCGGTGCAGGGCGACCCGGCGCTCGGGCTGGCCAGGCCGGCTGAGCGTCGCGGTCCTGCCGTCCGGGCGGGTGATCGCGATCTCGCCGTCGCCGGTGCGGAACCTCACCTCGGTGATCCCAGGGCCGCCGGAGTCGTCCCTGCTGACCTGCGCCCCGAGCCGCTGCGACAGCCAGGCGGCGATCAGGTCGGCGGTCGGGTTGCCGGCCTCGGCGCAGACGATCCCGCTGGTCACCTCGCCGTGCGGCTGGTCCATGGTGGCGGCGAGCAGCGACCGCCAGCTCGTCGCCCTGGTCCAGCTCAGGTCGGTGTCACCGGGCCGGTAGCTGGCCGCCAGCGTGGCCAGCGCGGCCGCCGGGGCGTCGGCCGCCGCCGCGTCGGTGACCCGGCGCTGGGCCAGCAGGCCGATCGGGTCGGCGGAGGGCACCACCGGCGCGCCCGACGGCCACCAGGACACCACCGGGGTGTCGGGCACCAGCAGCGGCGCCACCACCGAGTCGGCGTGGCCGCCCATCGGGCCGTACAGCCGCAGCAGCACGGTCTGCCCCGGGCCGCCGTCGCCGGCCCGGACCTCCGCGTCGAGCCGGGACGCCGCTCCGGGGTTCCTGGCGATGACGCCGATCAGCCGGCACGGGTGCTCCCGGCCCGCCTGGCTGGCCGCCCGGATCGCGTCGTGCTGCTCCGCCTCGCTGGTCATGATGATCAGGTTCAGCACCACGCCGGTAGTCGGCCCGCCCAGCTGGTCCCGCACCCTGGTGAGCGCGTCGTGGATGGCCCGGGTGGTGGTGTCGGTCAGGTCGATCAGCATGCGCGTCCTCTTCGTCTAGAGCCGCCGCCAGGACCGGCCGTCCCGGGCGGCCAGCTCGTCCGCGCTGGCCGGGCCCTGGCTGCCTGCCGGGTACTGGTCGGGCTTGGTGTAACTGGCCCAGAACTGCTCGACCGGGTCCAGGATGCGCCAGGACAGCTCCACTTCCTCCTGCCGGGGGAACAGCGGGGGATCGCCGATCAGCACGTCGAGCAGCAGCCGCTCGTAGGCCTCGGGGCTGGACTCGGTGAACGACTCGCCATAGGCGAAGTCCATGTTCACGTCCCTGACCTCCATCGCCGAGCCGGGCACCTTCGAGCCGAACCTGACGGTCATGCCCTCGTCCGGCTGCACCCGGATCACCAGCGCGTTCTGGCCGAGTTCCTCGGTGTCGGTGGCGGCGAACGGCAGGTGCGGCGCCCGCTGGAAGATCAGCGCTATCTCGGTCATCCGGCTTGGCAGCCGCTTGCCGGTGCGCAGGTAGAACGGCACCCCGGCCCACCGCCTGGTGTCCACGGTGAGCCGCAGCGCCGCGTAGGTCTCGGTGACCGAGTCCGCCGCGATGCCGTCTTCCTCCAGGTAGCCGCGCACCTCGACGCCGCCCTGCCAGCCGGCCGCGTACTGGCCGCGGGCGGTGCCGGTGGCCAGGTCGTCGGGGATCCGCACCGCCGACAGCGCCTTCTCCTTCTCCGCGCGCAGTGAGTCCGCGTCGAACGACAGCGGCTCCTCCATCGCGGTGAGCGCCAGCAGCTGCAGCAGGTGGTTCTGGATCACGTCCCTGGCCGCGCCGATGCCGTCGTAGTAGCCGGCCCGGCCGCCGATCCCGATGTCCTCGGCCATCGTGATCTGCACGTGGTCGACGTAGCCGCGGTTCCAGATCGGCTCGAACATGGTGTTGGCGAACCGCAGCGCCAGCAGGTTCTGGACGGTCTCCTTGCCGAGGTAGTGGTCGATCCTGAAGACCGAGTGCGGCGGGAAGACTTCGGCCAGCATGTCGTTCAGCTCGCGGGCGCTGGCCAGGTCGTGACCGAACGGCTTCTCGATCACCACCCGCCGCCACGGGGCCGGCTGGCCCGGGCCGGCCGGCCCGGGCGCGTCCGACAGCCCCGAGCGCTTCAGCTGGCGCACCACCACCGGGAACGCCTTCGGCGGAATAGACAGGTAGAACGCGTAATTGCCGCCGGTGCCGCGCTCCGCATCGAGATCGGTCACCACCTGGGCCAGGGTGTCGAACGCCGCGTCGTCGCTGAACTCGCCGGGCACGAACCGCACGCCCTCGCTGACCTGCTGCCAGACCGCGTCCCTGAACGGCGTCCTGGCGTGCTCCTTGACCGCCTGGTAGGTCAGCTGGGCGAAGTCCTCGTCGGCCCAGTCCCGCCGGGCGAAGCCGACCAGCGAGAAACCCGGCGGCAGCAACCCCCTGTTGGCCAGGTCGTAGATGGCCGGCAGCAGCTTCTTGCTGGCCAGGTCGCCGGTCACGCCGAACATGACCAGCACGCACGGGCCCGCGACCCGCGGGATCCTGCGGTCCCGCGGGTCGCGCAGCGGGTTGATCGGGCCGTCAGCTCTCATCGTGACTGCCCGGACAGCTCATCGGTGATGGTGGCGAGCAGGTCGTCCCAGGACGCGGCGAACTTCTGCACGCCCTCGCGCTCCAGCACGGCGACCACGTCGTCGTAGCTGATGCCGATGCTCTCCAGGTCCGCGAACACCTGGCGGGCCTCGTCATAGCGGCCGCTGATCGTGTCGCCGCGCAGCCTGGCGTGGTCGGCGGTGGCCCGGATGGTGCCCTCCGGCATCGTGTTCACGGTCTGCGGGGCGACCAGCTCGGTGACGTACATGGTGTCGGGGTAGGCCGGGTCCTTGGTGCTGGTCGACGCCCACAGCGGCCGCTGCAGCCGGGCCCCGGCCGAGTGCAGGCCGGGCCAGCGCGGCGCGCTGGCGCCGAACCGCTGCTCGAACAGCTCGTAGGCCAGCCGGGCGTTGGCGATCGCCGCCTTGCCGCGCAGCGCCCCGGCCTGCTCGGTGCCGAGCTTGTCCAGCCTGCCGTCGACCTCGGTGTCGACCCGGCTGACGAAGAACGAGGCCACCGACGCGATCCTGGACAGGTCCAGGCCCGCCGCGGCGGCCTGCTCCATCCCGGCCAGGTAGGCGTCGATGACCTGCCCGTAGCGCTCCAGCGAGAAGATCAGCGTCACGTTCACGCTGATCCCCTCCGACAGGCACTGGGTGATCGCGGGCAGCCCGGCCAGGGTGGCCGGGATCTTGATGAACATGTTCGGCCGGTCCACCTGCCACCACAGCGCCCTGGCCTCGGCGATGGTCTTCCCGGTGTGGCCGGCCAGCCGCGGGTCCACCTCGATGGAGACCCGGCCGTCGACGCCGCCGGTCGCCTCGTAGGCCGGCCGCAGCACGTCGCAGGCCCAGCGGATGTCATAGGTGGTGATCGCCCTGGCCGCCTCGTCCGGGCCGATGCCGCGCACCGCCAGGTCAGCCACCTGGCTGTCGTAGGCGCTGCCCTTGGCCAGCGCGTGCGCGAAGATCGTCGGGTTGGAGGTCACGCCGGTGACGTGGAAGTCCCTGGCCAGCTCGGCCAGGTTGCCGGTGCCGAGCCGGTCCCTGCTGATGTCGTCGAGCCAGACCGCCACGCCCGCGGCGGACAGCTGCCCCAGAGTGTCGTCCTGGTTGCTGGTCATGGTGTCTCCCTCGTTAGTTCCGCCGTTGACCCGCCTGCCCGCGGTGCCCGCGGTTAACCGGCCGCCGCCCGGCTGGCTGGCGCGGGGGCCGGCGCGGCGCCGGGGCCGGCCGCGGTACCCCGGTCGCGGGTCGCGAACACCAGCCGCACCGCGGTGACCCAGATCACCGTCGCGCCCGCCTCGTGCACCCAGACCAGCCCGGCCGGCAGCCCGGTGAAGTACTGCGCGTAGCCGATGATGCCCTGCACCCCGATCAGCCCGAGCAGCAGCCAGCTCAGCCTGGTCAGCCGGGCCGGAGCGGCCGCGATCCGCAGCGCCAGCGCTAGCCCGAACGCGAGCGCGCCGAGCAGCCAGCCGATGTCGGCGTGCAGCTGGGTGACGTCCTGCAGCACGAAGTGGTACCTGGGCACGTCCGCCGCGCCCGCCAGCGGGCCGGTGCCGGTGACCACGGTCCCGGCGGCGAGCATGACGGTGACCACCGCCAGCAGCCCGGCCGCGAACCAGCGCAGCTCCGGCCTGACCACCGGCCTCGCCGGGCCGGTGCCCTCGGTGCACCGTACCCGCAGCGCGACCGCCGCGGCGACCACCGCGATCGAGACCAGGAAGTGCACCGTGACCCAGACCGGGTCGAGCTTGGTCAGCACCACGATGCCGCCGATGACCGCCTGCGCGGCGATCCCGGCCGGCTGGGCGGTGGCCAGCCACACCAGGTCGGCCCGGCGCCGCCCGGCCGGCCGGTACCGCCAGGCCGCCGCCCAGACCACCGCCGCGACCACGAAAACCACGACCCCGGCCAGCCGGTTGCCGAACTCGATCCAGCGGTGCACGAGCGGGTCCGCCGCCGACGAGCCGCTCGCGACGATGCTGGTGGCGGTGCACCGGGGCCAGTCCGGGCAGCCGAGGCCGGACTGGCTCAGCCGGACTGCCGCGCCGGTCAGCATGATCCCGACCGCGGCCAGCAGGCCGGCCACCGCGATCCGCCGCATCAGCCGCGGGGACGGGGCCAGCAGCGCAGCCGCCCAGCGCCGGGCGCGGCGGCGCCAGGCGGGCCGGGATGCCGCGGCGGCGGCCGCCGCGGCGTCATGAGCGGGCACGGACCCATCGTAGGATCCGGCCGGACCGGCCAGCACCCGGGGCAGCGGCCGGCTACCCGGCCGGCGGCGGCAGCTGGTCCTGGCCACCGGGTGCCGGGCCGCCGCGGCCGCGGGCGGCGCCCGCGCAGGCGGCCATCACGCAGCCGACCGCGGCCCACTCGCTGACCGCGAGCGCCTGGCCCAGCACCACGAGGCCGACCAGCGCGGCCACCGCGGGCTCCAGGCTCATCCAGATGCCGAACACCTTCGCCGGGATCCGGCGCAGCGTCTCCAGTTCCAGCCGGTAGGGGATGACCGAGGACAGCAGCCCGATCCCGAGACCGGCGGCCAGCACCTCCGGCCGGCCCAGCGCCGCGGTCGCGGTGCCCACGGCCGGCCCCGTCACCACAACGGCGGCCACCAGCATGGCGATGACCAGCCCCGATGACCCGCCGAACCGGCGCCCGGTGGCGGCGCTGAGCAGGATGTAGGCCGCCCAGCAGGCCGCCGCCACCAGCGCGAACGCGATCCCGGCCCAGGCCAGCCCGGTGCCGTGCGGGCCGTGCCCGGGCAGCGCCGGGCTGGTTCCGCCGCGCGACAGCAGCGCCACCCCCGCGCCGGCCAGCGCCACCCACAGCAGGTCGATCAGCCGCCGGGACGAGACGACCGCGACCGCCAGCGGGCCGAGGAACTCGATCGTCACCGCGATGCCCAGCGGGATCCGGGCGAACGACTGGTAGATCGAGAAGTTCATCACCCCGAGCGTCAGCCCGAACGCGACCGCGACCGCCGCGTCCCGCCAGGCCCGCTTGGCGGTGATCTCCCTGACCGTGTCCGCCAGCCCCCTGGCCCCGAACGCGGCCAGCAGCGCCGTCGCGAACCACAGCCGCAGGCCCGTGACGGCCGCCGGGGTCACGGTCGCGAACAGCTTGGCGGCCAGGCCCGCGCCGAGCTGTACCGACGCGATCCCGGTCACTACCAGCGCTGATGGCGGTACCGCGCCGAGGAGCCCGCGGCGCCGGCCCGGCGGCGGCGCGCTAACGGGGTCACTCCCACCGGAAGAACGCCGCCGCCAGCGCGCCGCCGGCTGCCGCCCAGCCGAGCAGGACCAGCAGGTCGGCGGCGGGCAGCCCGGCGCCCGCCTGCAGCACCGCGTGCAGCCCGTCCGACAGCGCGCCCGATGGCAGCAGTTTCAGCGCGGCCTGCGCGCCGCCGGGGAACTTCGACAGCGGGAACACCATCCCGCCGGTCCCCAGCAGCACCAGGTAGATCAGGTTCGCCCCGGCCAGCGTCGCCTCGGCCCGCAGCGTCCCGGCCAGCAGCAGGGCCAGCCCGCTGAACGCGGCGGTGCCGGCCAGCATCAGCGCGGCCGCGACGGGCACCGCCGCGCCGCCCAGGTGCGGGTGCCAGCCAAGCGCCAGTCCCACCGCGACGATCACCACCGCCTGGCCCAGCTCGACGGTCGCCACGCTGAGCGTCTTGGCGGCCAGCAGCCCGCGCCGCGACAGCGGGGTCGCGCCGAGCCGCTTGAGCACCCCGTACCTGCGCTCGAACCCGGTCGCGATGGCCTGGCTGGTGAACGCGGTGGACAGCACCGCGAGCGCGAGGATGCCCGGCACCAGGAAGTCGATCCGGCGGACGGCGCCGTAGCTGACCAGCCGCTCCAGGCTGAACGCGGTCAGCAGCAGCACCGGGATGATGAGGGTCAGCAGCAGCTGCTCGCCGTTGCGGACCAGGATCCGCAGCTCCAGGCCCGCCTGCGCGCCGACCATGGCGGGCAGCGGGGCGGCGCCGGGGGCCGGGGCCGGCCAGTCGTAGCTTGCGCTGGTCATGACCGCAGCTCCCGTCCGGTCAGCTCCAGGAACACGTCTTCCAGGGTGCGGCTCTCGATCCGCAGGCTGTGCGGTGCCGCGCCGCGCTCGGCGCACCAGGCGGTGACGGTGGCGACCAGCTGCGGGTCCACCTGCCCGCGTACCTCGACGATGTAATAGCCCGACGGCGACTCTTTCACCAGGCTGGCCGGCGGCAGCGCCGCCAGCAGCACCTCGGTGTCCAGCCCGGGATCGGCCCGGAACCTGAGCTGGCCGGCCGTGCCGGTCAGCTCGGCCGGGGCGCCGGCCGCGACCTGGGTGCCGTGGTCCATGATCACGACCTGGTCGGCCAGCCGCTCGGCCTCGTCCATGTAGTGCGTGGTCAGGATGACCGTGCTGCCCGCGGCCCGCAGCCCGCCGATCAGCTCCCAGGTGGCGTGCCTGGCCTGCGGGTCCAGGCCGGCGGTCGGCTCGTCGAGGAACACCAGCTCGGGGCGGCCGATGACGGCGGCGGCCAGCGACAGCCGCTGCTGCTGCCCGCCGGACAGCCGCTTGAACGGGGTCCGGGCGCAGCCGGCCAGGCCGAGCCGGTCCAGCAGCAGCGCCGGGTCGATCGGGTGCGCGTAGAACCTGGCCAGCACCCGCAGGTACTCGGCGGCCCGCGCGGCGGTCGGGACCCCGCCCGCCTGCAGCATCACCCCGATCCTGGGGCGCAGCGCGGCGGCGTCGCGGACCGGGTCCAGGCCGAGCACCCGGGCGGTGCCCGCGTCCGGCTTGCGGTACCCCTCGCAGATTTCCACCGTGGTGGTCTTGCCAGCCCCGTTCGGCCCGAGGATGGCGGTGACTTTCGCGCGCTCGGCGCGCAGCGACAGGCCGGCCACCGCGGCCGTCTGGCCGTAGCTCTTCGCCAGCTGGCTGATCTCCAGAGCTGGGGGACTGCTCACGCAGGCGAGTCTAGGCGCGCGCGGGAACAGTTTCCGTAGCGGGCGGCGCGCTGTCCTGGCCGTCCCGGCCGGCCTGCCCGTCCTGGCCGGCCGCGGCCACCAGCGCGCGGAACAGGCTCAGGTCGTTCCCGGCCTCGGGGTGCCACTGCACGGCCAGGACGAACCGGCTTTCGGCCTGGTCCAGCTCGGCCGCCTCGATGGTGCCGTCGGCCGCCCACGCGGCGGCGGTCAGGCCCACGCCGAGCCGGTTCACGCCCTGGTGGTGGTGGGTGGGCACGGATACAGGCCGGCCCGGCCCCGCGGCCCCGATGATCTGCGCCACCCGGCTGCCAGGGGCCAGGGTGACGTCATGGTCGCCGAACGCGCCTGGCCGCGGCGAGTGCCCGGCGTGCCCCACCACGTCGGGCAGGTGCTGGTGCAGGCTGCCGCCGAGCGCGACGTTGATCAGCTGCATGCCCCGGCAGATGCCCAGCACCGGCAGGCCGCGGTCCAGCGCGGCCTGCAGCAGCGCCAGCTCGGCGGCGTCCCGCGCGGTGTTCACCGAGGTGGTGTGCGGGCTCGCCGCCGCGCCGTACCTGGCCGGGTCGATGTCGCCGCCGCCGGACAGCACCAGGCCGTCCAGCCTGGCGGCCGCGTCCTCGATCCCCGCGGCCGGCGGCAGCAGCACCGGGATCCCTCCGGCCTGGGCGACCCGGTCGGCATAACGCCGCGGCAGCACCATGGCCTCGACGTCCCAGACCCCCCAGCGGGCCCGCTCGCAGTATGCGCTGATGCCGATCAGCGGCACGGTCATCGCCGAACCTCCCGTCCTCAGCAGGCACCTCCCGCGGCGCACGCTCCGGCAGCTCACAAGGGTGTCACATACGCGCCGGCGATGCCGCCATCAACCAGGAACGACGACGCGGTGATGAACGAGGCGTCGTCACTGGCCAGGAACGCCACCGCGGCGGCGATCTCGTCCGCCTCGGCGAACCGGCCCATCGGAACGTGCACCAGCCGCCGGGCCGCCCGCCCGGGGTCCGCGGCGAACAGCTCGCGCAGCAGCGGGGTGTTCACCGGGCCGGGGCACAGCGCGTTGACCCGGATGCCCTCGCGGGCGAACTGCACCCCGAGCTCGCGGCTGAGCGCCAGCACCCCGCCCTTGGAGGCGGTGTAGGAGATCTGCGAGGTCGCCGCGCCGAGCACCGCGACGAACGACGCGGTGTTGATGATCGAGCCGCGGCCCTGCTCGCGCATGTACGGCAGCACGTACTTGCAGCACAGGTACACCGACGTCAGGTTGACGTCCTGGACCCGGCGCCAGGAATCCAGGCTGGTCGACAGGATCGAGTCGTCGTCGGGCGGGGAGATGCCCGCGTTGTGGAACGCGATGTCGATCCGCCCGTACCGCCCCGCCACCTGCTCATACATCTGCCGGACCGGGTCCTCGCTGGCCACGTCGGCGGCGATGAACATGCCGTCGGCCTGCCTGGCGGCGGCCTTGCCTGCCGCCTCGTCGATGTCGACGGCGACCACCCGGGCACCCTCGGCGGCCAGCCGGCGAACCGCGGCCAGCCCGATGCCGCTGCCCGCGCCGGTGATCACGGCGACCCGGTCCTGCAGACGCTGCATGCTGCCCCACCCTCCGGTTGCTGTGTGCCGCGCGGCCTTGCTGGGCCGGCTGCTACGTCGCGATGAAGACGTTCTTGACCTCGGTGAAGGAGTCCGGTGCGTCCGGCCCGAGCTCGCGGCCCAGGCCCGACTGCTTGAACCCGCCGAACGGGGTCCAGTACCGCACCGAGGAGTGCGAGTTCACCGACAGGTTGCCGGTCTCCACCCCGCGGGCGACCCGGATCGCCCGGCCGACGTCGCTGGTCCAGATCGACCCTGACAGCCCGTACGGGGTGTCGTTGGCGATCGCGATCGCGTCCGCCTCGTCCTCGAACGGGGTCACGGTGACCACCGGCCCGAACACCTCCTCGGTGTAGGCCCGGTCGGCCGTGCTCACCGGCGCCAGCACGGTCGGCGGGTACCAGAACCCCGGTCCCCGCGGCGCGCTGCCGCGGAAGGCCACCGGCGCGCCGTCGGGCACGTAGGAGGCGACCTGATCCCGGTGCGCGGCCGAGATCAGCGGGCCCATCTGGGTGGCGTCGATGGCGGGGTCGCCCACCCGGAACCCGGTCACCGCGGGCTCCAGCAGCGCCATGAACCTCTCCAGCACCTGGCGCTGGACCAGGATCCTGGACCGGGCGCAGCAGTCCTGGCCGGCGTTGTCGAACACCGCCTGCGGCGCGGTCGCCGCGGCCTGCTCCAGGTCGCAGTCGGCGAACACGATGTTGGCGCTCTTGCCGCCGAGCTCCAGGGTGAGCCGCTTGACCTGGCGCGCGCAGCCCGCCATCACCTGCCGGCCGACCTCGGTCGACCCGGTGAAGACGATCTTCCTGACCGCCGGGTGGCCGACCAGGCGCTGGCCGACCACGCTGCCCTTGCCCGGCAGCACCTGCAGCACGCCCTCGGGCAGGCCCGCGGCGAGCGCGAGCTCGCCGATCCTGATCGCGGTCAGCGGGGTCAGCTCGGCCGGCTTGACCACCACGGTGTTGCCCGCCGCCAGGGCCGGCGCCATGCCCCAGGCCAGGATCGGCATCGGGAAGTTCCACGGCACGATCAGGCCGACCACCCCGACCGGCTCGTGGAAGGTGACGTTCAGCCCGCCCGGCACCGGGATCTGCCGCCCGCACAGCCGCTCCGGCGCGGCCGAGTAGTACAGCAGCACGTCCCGGACGTGCCCGGCCTCCCACCGGGCCTGCCCGGCCGGGTGACCCGACCCGGCGATCTCCAGCCGGGCCAGCTCGTCGTTCGCGGCGTCGACCTCGGCCGCGAACCGGCGCAGCAGCGCCGCCCGGTCGCCGGGCGCCACCTGCCGCCAGGCGGACTGCGCCGCGGCGGCCCGCTCGATCGCCGCGTCGGCTTGCCCGGCGCCGGGCTGATCGATCGTGGTGACCGGCTGCTCGGTGGCCGGGTTGATGATGGTGAACTCGGACATCCGCTCGCTTCCTCGGTGCTGATCCGGTTTGCCGCCCGCTGCCGCTGCCCGGCCTGCCTACAGCCGCTCGAAGCAGCGCCGCAGCTCCCAGTCGGTCACCGCGGCGTCGTAGGCGGCCAGCTCGACCCGCGCGTAGTTGGCGTAGTGCGCCACGACCTCCTCGCCGAACGCCTGCCGGGCCAGCTCGCTGCCTTCCCACAGCCCCAGCGCGTCCCGCATGGTGTGCGGCACCTGCGCGCTGGTGTCGGCGTAGGCGTTGCCCTCGAACGCGGGCTCCAGCGGCAGCCCCGCGTCGATCCCGTGCAGCCCGGCGGCGATCATCGCGGCGACCGCGAGGTAAGGATTGACGTCGCCGCCCGGGGTGCGGTTCTCCGCCCGCAGCGACAGGCCGTGCCCGACCAGGCGGACCGCGCAGGTACGGTTGTCCACCCCCCAGCGGACCGCGGTAGGAGCGAAGCTACCGGGGACATAGCGTTTATAAGAATTGATGTTCGGCGCGTAGCAGAGGGTCAGCTCCCGCATGGCCGCGAGCTGGCCGGCCAGGAAATGGCGGCCGGTCTCCGACAGCCCGTGCGGGCCGTCCCCGGCCAGCACCGGGGCGCCGTCGCCGTCGCGCAGCGACAGGTGGATGTGGCAGGAGTTGCCCTCACGGTCGTTGGGCTTGGCCATGAAGGTGATACTCATGCCCTCCTGGGCCGCGATCTCCTTGGCGCCGGTCTTGTAGATCGAGTGGTTGTCGCAGGTGGTGACCGCGTCGTCGTAGCGGAACGTGATCTCGTGCTGGCCCAGGTTGCATTCGCCCTTGGCCGATTCCACGTACATCCCCGCCCCGCTCATGCCCAGCCGGATCCCGCGCAGCAGCGGCTCGATCCTGGAGGTGCCCAGCACCGAGTAGTCGACGTTGTACTGGTTGGCCGGGACCAGGTCCCGGTACTGCCGGGCGGCGGCCTCCTCGTAGCTGTCGCGGTACACGCAGAACTCCAGCTCGGTGCCGGCCAGCGCCTGCCAGCCGCGGTCGGCCAGCCGGGCCATCTGGGCGGCCAGCACCTGCCGCGGCGAGGCCACCACCGGGGTGCCGTCCAGCCAGGTCAGGTCGGCCAGCACCAGCGCGGTTCCCTCGTGCCAGGGCAGCCTGCGCAGGGTGTCCATGTCCGGGCGGAGCACGAAGTCGCCGTAGCCGCGCTCCCAGGACGACATCGCGTACCCGCCGACGGTGTTCATCTCCACGTCGACCGCCAGCAGGTAGTTGCAGCCCTCGGCGAAGTGCTCGGCCACCTCGTCGAGGAAGAACTCCGCGGCCAGCCGCTTGCCCTGCAGCCGCCCCTGCATGTCGGTGAAGGCGAGCACGACCGTGTCGACGGCGCCCTCACCGACCTCGACCCGCAGCCGCTCCAGCGTCATCATGCCGCGCTGCTGGGTGTAGGGGCCGTGCCCCCGGTGGACCGGCATGTGCCTCCCATCTGGCCGCCAGCGCTGGCCAGCCGGTCCGGGAGGGCCCGGACCAGCCGGTCAGACCGACAGCTCCCGTTCGATCGCGGCCAGTTCCTCGGCGCTGCCCTGGACCCGCGGCCCGGTGAACCACTTGCGGGCCGAGACCGCCCACCACAGGCCCGCGAAGCCCAGCACCGCGGCCACCGCGAACACGGCGTAGTTGAACGTCGACCAGGTGATCGGCCCCAGCTGCGGCAGCATGAACAGAATCGTAATGATCGCCACCCAGGTCACCGCGATGACGCCGACCGGCTTGCTCCACCGGCCCAGGTGCCAGGGGCCGCGCTCGAAGCTGTCGCCCCGGCGCAGCCGCAGGAACGTCGGCAGCACGTAGGCGATGTAGAGCCCGATGACCGCGATCGAGGTCACCGCCGCGTAGGCGGCGTAGTTCCACAGGTAGGGCAGGCCGAGGATGAGCGCGCCCGCCGCCGCCAGCCAGATCGCGTTGGTCGGCGTCCTGGTGCGCTTGTTCACCCGGTGCCAGAACGCCGAGCCGGGCAGCGCGCCGTCCCTGGAGAACGCGTAGATCATCCGGGAATTGGCGGTCACCGACGACATGCCGCAGAACAGCTGCGCGCCGATCGCCACCAGCAGCAGCAGCTTGCCGACCGCAGACCCGGCCGCGTCGACGAATATCTGGGCCGGCGGCACCGCGGTCGCCGAGGTCCGCTCCGGCTCGTAGTGCTGGATTGCGAACGTGACCCCGATCAGCAGCACCCAGCCGGCGATCAGCGACACCACGATCGACATCACGATGCCGCGCGGCCCGCTGCGGGCGGCCGAGTGGGTCTCCTCGGTCATGTGCGCGGACGCGTCGTAGCCGGTGAAGGTGTACTGGGCCATCAGCAGCCCGATCAGCACGATGTAGAGCCCGCCGACGCCCAGCCCGGTGTCGTTGACGAAGTGCCCGAAGACGAAGCTCGCCGACTGGTGGTGGGCCGGCTTGAACGCCAGCACCCCGACGATGACCAGCACGCCGGCGATGTGCCACCACACGCTGACGTCGTTCAGCAGTGCCACCAGCCGGATGCCGAACTGGTTCAGCAGCCCGTGCACCGCCAGCACGATCGCGTAGATCAGCACGGTGACCCAGTGGTCGGTGCTCCAGTTCCACTGCAGGATGCCGAACGCGTTGATGAACAGCGCCGCGCCGAAGTCGATGCCCGCGGTCACCGCCACCTGGCCGAGGAAGTTGAACCAGCCGGTGAACCAGGACCAGGCCGCGCCGTGCCGCGGGGCCAGCTTCGCCGACCAGTAGTACAGGCCGCCCGCGGTCGGGAAACTGGAGCACACCTCGGCCATGGCCAGGCCCACGAACAGGGTCATGATGCCGATGAACGGCCAGCCCCAGACGATCACCGCGGGCCCGCCGGTGGTCATCCCGAACCCGTACAGGGTCAGGCAGCCCGACAGGATCGAGATGATCGTGAACGAGACGGCGAAGTTGGAGAAACCCGACATCCTCCTGCGCAGCTCCTGGGCGTAGCCAAGCTTGTGCAGGGTTTCCTCGTCGCTGCTGAGCGGCGCTGGCGCCGCTTGCTCGTTAACCGCCACCGCATGCCCCCTCGGGGTCCCCGCCCGGCCGGCCAGCCGCCCGCTCCGGCTGGTCAGCTGTCAGGCTTAATGGTCTAATATCAGACCAATGATGGGCGGAGGACCGGCGATCTTCAAGACCCGCGGCGATTTTCGCCAGGGACGGCACCGGCCGCCGGCACGCGGGGCGGGGGGGACCCGCGTGCCGGGCCGCCGGTGACCGCGCCCGAGCTGGCCGCGATGCTGCGGCCGGTGCGGGCGGGCAACGCGTTCGAGGAGACGTTCGAGCGGCTGCTCACCGTGATCAAGCTCGGCCTGGTCGGGCCGGGGGAGCGGTTCCCGCCCGAGCGCGAGCTGGCCGCCCAGCTCGGCGTCAGCCGGCTGACCCTGCGTGAGGCCATCCGCGAGCTGGCGCAGGCCGGCTACGTGCAGTCGCGCCGGGGCCGGACCGGCGGCACCTTCGTCACCTACCAGCCGCCCGCGCCGGACGCCGGCCAGCTGCGCCGGGTGGCGCTGCAGCACGGCGACGAGCTCGCCGACGCGCTGGCCTTCCGGCTCGCGGTGGAGGCGGGCGCGGCCGAGGCGCTGGCCTTGCTGATGGCAGGCCCGCCGCCGGGCCGCTCAGGGCCGGGCCGCTCAGGGCCGGGCCGCCCCGGGCCGGGCTGCCCCGGGCCCGCCGCCCGCGAACTGCTGCTGGCCCGGCTCAGCGACGTCAACGCGGCCAGCCCGCAGGACTACCGCCGGCTGGACACCCTGTTTCACGTCTGCATCGCGGAGCTGACCGGGTCCAGCCTGCTGACCGCCGCCTGCGCGGACGCCCGGATGCGGCTCAACGACCTGCTGAACGCCATCCCGGTGCTGCGCCGCAACATCGCCCACACGGCCGGCCAGCACGGCGCGATCGTCTCAGCCATCCTGGCCGGCGACCCCGACGGAGCCCGCCGCGCGGTAGCCGAGCACCTAGCCGGCACCGCTTCCCTCCTGCGCGCCTTCCTAGCCTGACCCCCCTTAACCCGACATATGTAGGGTTAGCCCGCGCGGCATATGCCGGTTTCGCCGTATTCGATCCGGTGGCTGCCCAGCTGCGGCCGGGCGGGTTTAGCGGCTATGTCACCCTGCCGAGCCTGTTTCACCGGCGCCGCGACATAGCCGCTAAACCCGCGGGCCTGGACGTCCGGCATTC
>DATBGO010000400.1:0-20582 GCA_036558005.1 Streptosporangiaceae bacterium
CGCCGCGGGAGGGGGCGCGGGCGAGCTGGCGTGAGCTGGCCGAAGCTACGCTCGCTTACTGAACGTGGCACGCGACCACAGGTACCCGACCAGGGTGATCCCGGCGCACCACCCGAGAGCCGCGGCCGCGTAGCCGCCCGACGGGGTACCGGCGAGCAACCCGCGCAATGACTCGATAATCGGCGTGAACGGCTGATACTCGGCAAATTGCCTGACGCCCTGTCCCATCTTGGCGGCCGGCACGATCGCGCTGCTCACGAATGGCAGCAGGATCAGCGGCACGACGGCGAGGCCAGCGGATTCCGGAGTTTTCGCGGCCATTCCCAGCGCGACCGTGAGCCAGGCGGCCGCGAAAGCTGTCGCCGCGATGATACCGATCGCGCCGAGCCACTCGAGGGCGGTCGCAGGCGACCGGAACCCCAGCGCGAAGGCCATCCCGATGATGGCCGCAACGGCGATCGAGCTGCCCAGCATGGTGGCCAGGACGTGACCGTTAAGGACGGCACCGCGGGAGACAATCATGACCTTGAACCGGTTCATGATGCCCTTCGCCATGTCGGAGCTGACGGAGACCGCGGTGGCCGACAACCCGTAGCTGATGGCCAGCAGGATCAGGCCTGGCGTCGCGTATTCGATGTAGTGCTCGCCGACGTTGAACGCGTTGCCGAGCACGTACACGAACATCAACATGACCACGACGGGCATCAAGGCCCCGTTGAATATCGTGGTCGGATTCCGGAGGATGTGCTTGAAGTTGCGGCGCAGCATGATCCGCGAGTCGGTCAAGGGTGCTGAAGTGGTGCTCATCGCGCGATGGCCTCCATGCTCGAGTGGCCGGTCAGGGCCAGGAAAACATCGTCGAGGTCCGGCGTGCGCACGGAGAACTCCTCGACATCGATCGCATACTCATCGAGCCGATCCAGCAGGGTCCGCAACGATTTCGTCCCACCGTCGCCAGGCACCCGCAGGGTCAGGCTCTCGTCATCCGGGGTGGAGCCGGTCAGGACCCGCGCCGCCGCACCCAGTCGCTCGGCGTCGGGGAACCGGAGCCGGACGTGGCTGCCGGGTACCTTCCGCTTGAGCTCGCCGGGAGTGCCCTCGGCGACCAGGCGGCCCTGGTCGAGCACTGCGATCTGGTCGGCGAGCAGATCGGCTTCCTCGAGGTACTGGGTCGTGAGGAAGATGGTCACGCCGTCGGCCACCAGCTCGCGGACGATGTCCCACATCGTGCGACGGCTGCGCGGATCCAGCCCCGTCGTCGGCTCGTCCAGGAAAATGATCTGCGGCCTGGTGACCAGGGTCATCGCCAAGTCCAGCTTCCTGCGCATACCGCCGGAATAGGTCGCCGCCATCTTCTGCGCCGACTCCGCCAGGTCGAACCGTTCCAGCAGCGAGCTGACTACCCGCTTGCCCTCGCCGGCCCGCAGATGGTGCAGGTCCGCCATCAGCTGCAGGTTTTCTTCCCCTGTCAGCAGATCGTCCACCGCCGCGAACTGGCCGGTGACCCCGATTACCGCGCGCACCTGCCTCGTCTCGGTCGCGACGTCATGTCCGGCAACCCGCGCCGTCCCGCTGTCGGCCTTTATCAACGTGGTCAGCACGTTCACCGTCGTCGTCTTGCCCGCCCCATTCGGGCCGAGCAGGGAGAAAACCGTGCCCGCGCGGACATCTAGATCGATGCCATCGAGCACGATCTTGTCCCCGTACGCCTTCCGCAGCCCTGTGACTGCTATCGCTGAATTTCTCATGGCACCCATCATCGGGACCGCCCGTGACACGCCCCTGACACGTCCCTGACACGACCACTGACACGGCATTTCTTCACGTTGTGCCAGGTCAGGTCCCTGCGCGGCCTGCTGATGACTGCCCGACCGACTAGCGCATGCCGGTTACCGGGCTACCGCGTTAGCGGCGTCCCCGGCCTCAGCCGCGGGGCTGGGGTTCGCGCCACATACGCCAGATGGCGGGCCCGTGACCGAGGGCCCGCAGTTCGCCGACGACGCGAAAGCCGTTGCGCTGATACAGCGGCAGGTTGCGCTCGTTGGAGGACTCGAGGTAGGCCGGCACGCCACCGGTGTCCAGGCCGGCCAGGACCTCCCGCAGCATCTGGGTGCCCAGCCCCTGGCCCTGCCGGTCACGCCGGGTGCCGAGGTAGCCGAGGTACCAGTGCGGCGGGGACTGCCCGGCGTGCAGGCGCTCGACCTGCAGTTGCGTGCGCAGCGCGCGGGGCAGGCGGTGGCGGAAGGCCAGCCCGCTGGGCACCGCCTCCAGGATGACCTGGCTGAGCGGCATCGCCCAGGCGCCTGGCGTGGCCCATAGCGCAGCGGCCGAGGCGTCGCCGGTGAGGTAACACGGCTTGCCCCGGCGCAGGTAAGCGCGGCTCATGCTGGTGAAGAACGTGCGGAGGCGATCGTCGCGGCCACGCAGGTGCGGCGGGATCAGCCAGGCGAAGACCGGGTCCTCGGCGAAGGCCTCGGCCAGCACCTCGCCGAGCAGGGCTGCCTCATCACGGCGGGCGGCGCGGACGGCCTGGGAACCTCCGCGGGGAGACACCGTTTCCCGGGTCATCGGAGTGCTCCTGCCTCCGGATCGCAGTCCTGATGTCCAAGATTGCGCAGGAATTCACCGTAACGCCTAAGTCTTCCTGACTCATCATGCCCAGGCAAGCGCAGTATCCTCGGAACGAGCCTGAAAGGCCGGAAAAAGGGCTTTCCCGCCTTTATCCGCGCCGCGCTATTTACGCCGGGCCAGCTGCCGGAAGGCTCCGGCGGCCGGTTCAGGCGATGACGCGCAGAGCCTTGGCCACCGAGACGAACCTGACCCGCTCGTACTCGCCCATGTACTCGCCGTCGAGCTGGAACGCCACGGGCCTGGCCGCGGTGAATTCCAGTGACGGCTCGTCATGCACGGCCAGCAGGCCGCGGCGCCGCGCCGCGGGCCCGGCGGCGGACAGCAGCTGGCGCACCGTGCGCAGCGTGGCGACGGTGCCCAGGCCGCGCAGCGCCAGCACGTCCAGCCCGCTGTCGAAGGCGGCCTGCGGGCTGGCGGTGACCGGATGCCGGCCGAGGTAGGTCCAGGGCGCGGTGTTGGACACGATGCCGAGGAAGAACGGCCCAGCTGGCGGGTGCCCCTCGCGTTCCAGGGTCAGCGCCGGGCGGCCGCGGTCGGTCATCCGGTAGAACTGCCGGATCGCCATCCGCGCGTACAGCGCGGGGGTGACCGGCTTGCCGCGCGCCCGCAGCCCCTCCACCGCGCGCACCACCTCGGCGTCCAGGCCCATGCCCGCGTTGAACGCGAAGTACCGGCGGCCGGCCGCCAGGCCGACGCCGATGTCACGGTGGCGGTGCTCGGCCAGCGCCTGCAGGATCTGCCCGGCCGCGTCGACCGGGTCGGCGGGCAGGCCCAGGCTGCGGGTGAACACGTTCGCGCTGCCGCCGGGCAGCGGGGCCAGGGAGGGCAGCTCGTCCGGGCCCGCCGCCGGGCCGCCGTCCCCGGCCCGCCCCGGGTCACCGAGCAGGCCGTTGAGCACCTCATTGACCGTGCCGTCACCGCCGAGGGTGAGCACCAGCCCGAACCCGCCCTGCCGGGCCGCCGCGGCGTGGGCGGTCGCGTCGCCCCGGTAACGTGTCTGGACAACCTCCAGGTTGACCGCGGAGGCGAGTGCGTGCACGATGACGTCCCGGCGGAGCTGGGTCGTGGAGGTGGCATGTGGGTTCACGATCAAGAGCGCGCGCACGCGCTCAGGTTAGCGAGCCGGGCGATACCGGGCACCAGCCGCGTCCGGCTAGCCTGCTCGCCGCCGCGATCGTGCAGGCCGCCGAGGCCGCCGGGGTACTGGCCGCCTCGGTGCTCGCCGGGGTGGACGCCAGCAGCGGGAAGTCCTACCACACCGACAGCGGCGTGGCGCTGACCTTGATCGGGGTGGCCACGGCGGCGGCGCTCGGTTACGTGGCCTACGGCCTGGCCAGGGCCCGCCGGTGGAGCCGTACCCCGGCGCTGCTCACCCAGCTGTTCACCGGCATCGTGGGCATCTACCTGACCGAGGGGAACCGGCTTGACTGGGGGGTCGCCGCGCTCGCGCTGGCCGTGGCAGGGTTCATCGCGCTGCTGGTGCCGCCCAGCCTGCGGGCGCTGGCCGGGTCGTCGGGCGGGCTGGCCCCCGGGCCGGCGGCGGGCAGCTCCCGCCAGCCAGGCCGCAGCCAGGATGGCACCAGCCAGGGCGGTGCCAGCCAGGGCGGTGCCAGCCAGGGCGGTGCCAGCCGGGACGGTGCCAGCCGGGACGGTGCCAGCCAAGACCGGGTTAGCCGGGATCGGGCTCGTCGGGACGCTGCCAGCCGGGATCGGGCTGGCCAGAAGCCGGGCAGCGCCCGGCCGGGCAAGGCCGCCCAGAACGGGACTAGTCGTCCGAAGTGAGGCCCTCGCGCAGCTGCGCCAGCGTCCTGGCCAGCAGCCGGGACACGTGCATCTGCGAGATGCCCAGCTCGGTGGCGATCTGCGACTGGGTCATGTTGCCGAAGAACCGCAGTAGCAGGATCCGCTTCTCCCGCGGCGGAAGCTGCTCCAGCAGCGGTTTCAGCGATTCCCGGTACTCGACACCCTCCAGGGCGTCATCGAGCATCCCGAGCGATTCGGCGACCGCGGGCGCGTCGTCGTCGCCGGAGTCAGGCGCGTCCAGCGACACGGTGGAGTAGGCGTTGGCCGACTCCAGGCCCTCCAGCACCTCCTCCTCGCTCATCTGCAGGTGCTCGGCCAGCTCGGCCACCGTGGGCGCCCGGCCGAGCCGCTGGGCCAGGTCGCTGATCGCCTTGGTCAGCGCCAGCTTCAGCTCCTGCAGCCGTCTGGGTACCCGGACCGCCCACCCCTTGTCCCTGAAGTGCCGCTTGATCTCACCCACGATCGTCGGCGTGGCGTAGGTGGAGAACTCCACCCCGCGGCCCAGGTCGAACCGGTCGATGGACTTGATCAGGCCGATGGTGGCCACCTGGGTCAGGTCGTCCAGCCACTCGCCCCGGTTGCGGAACCGGCGGGCCAGGTACTCCACCAGCGGCAGGTGCAGCTCGACCAGTTCGCCGCGGATGCGCAGCCGGTCGTCGTTGCCCTCGGGCAGCAGGGCGAGCTGCTCGAACAGCTCCCTGGCCCGGCCTCGCTCGCGCGGGGGGTGCGCGAGCCTGGTGGCGGGCATCCCGTCGGCGGACAGTTCGACGCCGTCGTCGTCACCCTCGTCTTCGTCTTCGTGGACGACGTCAGCGTCCCTGAAGTCGACTACGGCGGCGACGCCGACCTCGGCCTCCCTGGCCGCCGGACCGGCTCCGGCGTGCCCGGCCACGGTGCTCTCGAACTCCTCGGTCAAAGCGACCTCGATCTCCCCCGTCATACGGATCCCGATATCTCGCGGGTCTTGCGCATCTCGATGGTCAGCAAGTCACCCGGCCCGACATGGGCCGCGACGCTCCCCGCCAGCGCGGTCAGCACGGTCCAGGCGAACGTGTCGCTGGCCGGCGGCTGCGGCGTCAGGCACGGTGCCGACACCGAGATCGTCATCATGTCGCGGTCCAGCGAGAAAACGCACTCCAGTGCCGCCCCCGGCACGGCCTGGCTGAGCAGCATCGCACACGCCTCGTCCACCGCGATTCGCAGATCCTCGATCTCGTCGAGGGTGAAGTCCAGCCGGGCCGCCAGGCCGGCCGTGGCGGTCCGCAGCACCGAGAGGTAGGCGCCCTCGGCGGGCAGCCGCACCGTCACCTGATCACGCGCCTCGGCGTGCTCAGCCCGGCCGCCGTCGCCCGCCGGCCGGTGCCCGGTGCGGGACGCGGGCACGCCGCCGTCGTCGCGCGTCACCGTGCTGGCGGCTGGCCTGGTCGCCGGTGCGGTCGTCTTCTCGGTCACGTCTGCCCTCCTGCAGCGCCCGGCATGGTCCCGCCATATCGGGTGGCCGGCTCCTGACTGCAACTTACCGTGCTCGCGCCGCTGCGCTGACGCGCCGCGCGGCCAGCTGATCACCGGCAGCGTGAAGGGCCGCGCGGACGGTAGCCGCGCGGCCCTTCGCCACTGGCGTTATACCTGCAAATCGCGACGTCAGGACTGCTTTGTCTCCCAGAAGATCTTCGAAATCTCCTCGATCTTGGCGAGCAGCTCGTCAGCCTTGGCCACGTCGGTGCCGCCCTTGGTGCCCGCCGCGCCCGCCAGCTTGGTCGCGTCGTTGAACAGCTGGTGCAGCTGCGGGTACTTCTCGAAGTGCGGCGGCTTGAAGTAGTCGGTCCACAGCACCCACAGGTGATGCTTGACCAACTCGGACCGCTGCTCCTTGATGATGACCGCGCGGGTGCGGAACTCCGGGTCGGAGTTGTCGTGGTACTTCTGGCAGATCGCGCGGACGGACTCGGCCTCGATCCTGGCCTGCGCCGGGTCGTAGATGCCGCACGGAAGGTCGCAGTGGGCATGCGCCACCGACCTGGGTTCGAGGAGACGTGCGAGCAGCCTCATTGATCTCCTTCTCTCATGTCAGATCATGGGTATCGGATTCCGACAGTACCCCGTTGACATGGCGGCATTCAGGGAGGCCCGGGTGCGGTGGCCATTGTGGCGAATCGCGGTGACCGAGCGGTCGATGGAGCCCGCGCTGCAGGCCGGGGACTGGCTGCTGGTGCGGCGGAGCCTGCGGGCCGGCCGCCCGCCGCGGATCCGTCCCGGCCAGCTCGTGATCGCCCGTCACCCCGGTCAGCCGGGCCTGCTGCTGGTCAAGCGCGCGGCGTGGCGTGAGCCGTCCGGCTGGTGGCTGGAATCGGACAATCCGGGTGCCGGGGGAGTGGACAGCGCGCGCTTCGGCACCGTCCGGCCCGGCCTGATCGAGGGCCGGGTGGTCTTGCGTTACTGGCCCGTCCGCGGCCAGCCAGGGCGCTCGCCCCGGCGCAGGGAGCGCCGCCGGGCAACGTGAAACCGGGCCCATCCCGGTGGGGATGGGCCCGGTCACGGGTGTCCTGCGATCAGGTCTCGCCGAGCGCCTTCGCCTCGGTCTGGCCGCCGGCCTGGCGTTCTACCAGGTTTTCCATTTCTTGCTTCGACAGCTTGGTCGCCTGCGCCCAGTAGAAGATGACCAGGCTGAACGCGGCCACGATGCCCATGTCGGCCCAGAACGGGATCCGGTTAGTGTTGTCCGGCCCGAACTGGCCCTGCCACGAGATGATCCCCATGCCGATCAGGTAGACCGGCAGCCAGCTGGCCGACTTCCAGTCCAGCGGCGGGCGTTCCTTGTCGAAGGCCATGAAGATGCCGATCAGGACGTAGCCGATCACCAGCACGATGCCGAGCTTCCAGACGGTCTCGAAGCCCGACCAGTAGATGATCATGTTGGCGATGACGAACCCGAGCGGCGCGAGCACCACGGCAGCCGGCGCCCGGTAGGGGCGGCTGGCGTCGGGAAGCTGGCCGCGGAACGCGCCCATGGACAGCGGAGCGCCCGCGTACATCAGCACGCTCGCGCCGGTGACCAGGTTGACCAGGGCGCTCCAGCTCGGGAACGGCAGCAGGAACACCAGGCCGAGCACGAACGCGAGGATCAGGCTGACCCACGGCACGCCGTTCTTGTCGACCCGGGCGAAAATCTGCGGGTAGTAGCGGTTCCTGGCCAGTCCGTAACCGACCCGGGAGGTCGAGGTCTGGTAGACCAGGCCGGTCCCGGACGGCGAGATGAACGCGTCCACCCGCAGGATGAACGCCATCCAGCCCAGGCCGACCGCGCCGGCCAGGAACGCCAGCGGGCCGAGTTCGAAGTTCGAGTTGGTCTTCAACGCGCCCCAGCCGTGGGCCAGGTCGCCCGGGCGCAGCGCGCCGAGGAAGACCACCTGGAGCAGGATGTAAATGCAGGTGCAGATCAGGATCGCGATGATGATCGCCCGCGGCAGGTTCCGCTGCGGGTCCTTGACCTCGCCGGCCAGCTGGTCAGCCTGCTCGAAACCGAGGTAGGCGAACACGATGCCCGCGCCGGGAATCGCCGCGAACATGGCCTTGGTGCCGAACGGCATGAATCCGCCGTGCGAGTTGAAGGCAGAGGTCTTGAACTGGGTGAACAGCACGATGATGGCCAGCACCGGGATCGCGACCTTCCACCAGGTGATGGCGGAGTTGACCTTGTTGAACAGGCGCATGGCCATGAAGTTCACGGCGGTAAACAGGGCCATCAAGATGATGCTCATCACGAATCCGAGGCCGGTGACCTCGCCGTTAGTCGTGTCGAACAAACCGTGCCAATAGAAGGCGAGATACTGCATCACGGCGAAGCACTCGATCGGTGCCACCGTGACCGCCTGCACCCAGGAGAAGAAGCCGAACGAGATGCCGGCCACGCTCCCGAACGCGAAGTGCGGGAATCTCGCGGTGCCTCCGGCGACCGGGTACATCCCGCCAAGCTCAGCATGGATCAACGCCAAAATAATGATCATGATGCCAGCGATGAGCCAGGCGAGGAGCGCTGCCGTTCCGGTGCTGTATGCAGCCTTCCACGAGCCAAACAGCCAACCGGATCCGATGATCGAAGTGACAGACGCCCAGCAGGCTCCGATCAGCCCCATCTCCCGCCTGAGACCGACGTCGGTCGGCCTGGTGATGGTGGGTACTGCCTCTGTTGCCATTATCGAACCTTCTTCCGGGTCCGCATACGTGGGCCATACGGCCGAGGAGTAGGGCTCATGGTAATGATCGACTCCAGGCACGGGAAGAAGCCGCTAGGTGTCGTTTTGGTAACGTAGATCACTGTCCGGTACCGTTAATGACGCGAGCGTCACCTTTCCGCGGTCCCGAAAGCGAGCTTCTCGCAGGGTCGCTGACGTGCGGATTTACCGGTTTACCCGGCGACTGGGGCGGTGCTCGGGACCGATCCGGCGTCAGCCGGCCGCGGTGTTCGCCGGGCCGCCGCCACTGACGCTGCCACGGGTCCGGAACGCGGTAACCGTGGCCCGCGCGGTGCAATGATCAGAGCAGTACCGCCGCGAGGCGTTGGTGCTGGCGTCGATGAATGCGCACTGGCAGGCGGCAATTGCGCAGATTCCGAGCCGGCTCATGCCGTATTCGGTCACGACCGTGGCCAGGCCGATCGTCGCCGCCGCGGCGTACCTGTCGGCCACCGAGCCGCCGTCGGTCAGGTGCATGTGCCAGCGCGGCCCGTCGTGCCGGACCAACTCCGGATGGACCGGGTGCCGGATCAGCAGCGCGTTCAGCAGCCTGGCCGCCCCGGCGTCGTCACCCTCGGCCGCCGCGCTGAAGACCTGCGTGAACTCGGCCCGCAGTACCCGGAGCGCGTCCAGGTCCTGGTAGGTAACCTGGCCAGCCAGATAAGGACGGTCCGCGATCAGTGTGCGGAACGCCTTCGGGCTACCGAGGCAATCGGGGCCGGCGTCAACACTGGCGGACGTGTTCACGAGGCGGACCGCGAGCTCGGCGTAGGACGTGAGATTCACTCCCTGTCCTTTGCCTGCGGGGCAGAAGAGGTGGGTTTCCCGCACGGAAGTATGGCACACCCGGGGTGGCCCCGGGCGGGGCTTCACCGACGCGTTCATCACATATTGGCATCAGATGACTGCGATCTGTTGTCATAGTTTGCCCGGGATTGCTCCGGGGTGCCGCAGGCAGGCTGAACGCTGCGATCCGCGACGCCGGGCTCCCCCCGGGCTGAGCGGATCGCAGCGGGGGGCGTGGGGGGGGCGGGTCTATGCCCCCCATACAAGCACCGCGCTATGGTCCCAATCATGTTCGCTGTGACCGCGGCCCGCTTCGCCGCCGACGACCCGCTGTCCGCACTTGAACTCGGCGACCGGCCCGATCCCGTCCCGCCGCCGGGCTGGACCACCGTCTCGGTCCGGGCCGCGTCGCTCAACCATCACGACATCTGGACGCTGCGCGGGGTCGGCATCTCCGCTGACCGGCTGCCGATGGTGCTCGGCTGCGACGCCGCGGGGGTGGACGAGGACGGCAACGAGGTGGTGGTGCACGCCGTCGTCGCCGACCCCGGGTACGGCGGGACGGACGAGACCCTGGACCCGAAGCGGTCGCTGCTGTCCGAGCGCTACCAAGGCACGTTCGCCGACCTGGTGACGGTGCCCCGGCGCAACCTGCTGCCCAAGCCGCCCGCGCTGTCGTTCGCCGACGCGGCCTGCCTGCCGACGGCCTACCTGACCGCTTACCGGATGCTGTTCGGCCGGGCCGCCCTGGAGCCCGGCTCGACGGTGCTGGTACAGGGCGCGGGCGGCGGGGTCGCCACCGCGCTTATCCTGCTCGGGCACGCGGCCGGCCACCGGATCTGGGCGACGAGCCGGTCCGAGGCCAAGCGCGCGCGAGCCGTCGAACTGGGCGCGGACCAGGCATTCGAGCCTGGCGCCCGGCTGCCCGAGCGGGTCGACGCGGTGATGGAATCGGTCGGCGAGGCGACCTGGGCGCATTCGCTGCGCGCCGTCCGGCCCGGCGGGGTCATCGTCGTCTGCGGGGCGACCAGCGGCCCGGCGCCGTCGGCCGACCTGGCCCGGGTGTTCTTCCTGCAGTTGTCGGTGCTGGGCACGACGATGGGCAGCCGCGATCAGCTCGGCCGGCTGCTGCGGTTCTGCGAGCAGACCGGTGTCCGGCCGGTGGTCGACCGCACCATGCCGATGACCGGGGCCAGGGACGGTTTCGCCGCGCTGATCGGCGGCGACGTCTTCGGCAAGATCGTCCTCACCCGCTAGCCCGGGCGGGGCAGCCGGTCTCGTGATCGTGGTGGTTTGTCGGCGCTATTTACCGACAGACCACCACGATCATGGTCATCCGGCCGTGGGGTCCGCATCTGGCTTGCTCTGGGCGTCTGGCTTGCTGCCGGGGTCTGGAGTCGTCGTCCCGGCGTCTGGCTTGGCGGGGCCGGCCGGGCTGGCCTCGGTGCGCTCGCCCGCCTGGCGCTCAGCAGCGGCGGCGGGCTTGCCGCTGGCTGGCTCACCGGGCTCCTGGTCAGTCGCCGTCGCCGCCGCGGCTTCCTGGCCCGCGCCGGGCTCCTCGCCGGGATCCTGCCCCGGTTCGCGGCGGCCGGTGCCCGCGCCGAAGACCTCGTCCCTGACCCTGATCAGGGTGTCCTCCAGGATTCCCCGCAGGTCGGTGAGCGCGTTCTCGCCGACTGACTCGGTGCGCCAGGCCGCGGCTCGCAGCTGGCTGGCGAACTCGATGGCCAGCCGCTCCAGGTCCCGGAATGGCCCGGCGTCCGGCCGGCCCGAGCTGTCCCTGGTCGCACCGGCCCACGGCCCGCCGCGGCCGCGTCCGCCCTGTCCGCGTTCACCCTGGCCGCGTCCGCCTTGGCCGCGTTCACTCTGTCCGCGTCCGCCCTGGCCGCGTTCACTCTGGCCGCGTCCGCCTTGGCCGCGTTCCCCCTGGCCGCGTCCGCCGGGGCCGAAGCCGCCCGGGCCGAAGCCGCCAGGTCCGGGGAACCCGCCGAAGCCCGGCCAGCCCGGCTTACCCGGGCGCGGCCGCCAGCCAGCCCAGCTCTGCCAGTCCTGCAGGGCGGCCCAGTCTGGCCACGGGCTGCGCCCGCCGCGGCGCCGGCCGCGCTCTCGCTCGCGGTCCCGGTCCTCGCCTTGGTCCTGGCCCCATTCCCAGTCCCAGCCCCAGTCCCAGCCGCGGCCCCAGCCCTGGTCCTGGTCCCGGTCCCGGTCCCGGTCGCGGGCGTCCCGGTCGCGGGTGTCCCGGTCGCGGGTGTCCCGGTCCCGGGCGAAGTCGCGTTCCCGCTCGTATTCGCGGTCCTGGTCCCGGCCGTGCTCGCGGTCTCGCCGACGGTCGCGGTCTCGGTCCCTGCCGTGGTCCCGGTCATGTTCGTGCGCGCGGTCGCTGGCCCGGGCCTCCTCACGTTCTGCTTGATCCTCGGCCCCGTGCCGGGCGCTCCTGGCCTGTTCCGTGGCATCGTCCCTGGCGCGCCCGGCGTCCCTGCGCGCCTCCTCCCTGACCCGCCTG
Organism: Streptosporangiaceae bacterium; assembly: GCA_036558005.1. Lineage (GTDB taxonomy): Bacteria > Actinomycetota > Actinomycetes > Streptosporangiales > Streptosporangiaceae > DATBGO01. The sequence goes on from DATBGO010000400.1 coordinate 11,956, forward strand.
GCATGGTCCCTGGCCGATTCCCTGCCCTGCTCGCGGTGCTGATTGCGCACATCGCGCGCCGCCCAGGTCAGTTCCTCGCGCAGGTTGCGGACAGTGTCCCTGACGTCCTGGGTCACCTCACGGGCGATGTCGCGGACCGACTCGGTGATCTCCTCCTCGAGCTCGGCCAGGTCGTCCAGCCGGGCGTTGATTTCCTCCCGGCCGGCGTCGGTGATCCGGTAGACCTTCCTGCCGTCAACCTCGTCGTGGGTGACCAGGCCCTCTTCCTCCAGCCTGGCCAGCCGCGGGTAGATGGTCCCTGGCGATGGCGCGTAGACACCGAGGAAGCGGTCCTGCAGCAGCCGGATCACCTCATAGCCGTGCCTGGGCGCCTCGTCGAGCAGCTTCAGCAGGTACAACCGCAAGCCGCCGTGCCGGAAAACCGGACTCACCTGGCACCTCCTTGTGTCGCCACGCCCGCAGCCGCGGTCTGCGCCCGGGCCAGCAGGGTCAGGTCGCCGCTCATGCTGGTTACCGACAGGCTCGCCGCGCCGTCGCCAATGCTTCCCGAGGCGTTCGCCGGCCCGTAACCTCCGCCATCGAAGACGCCGTCGAAGGCGCTGCGCACCCGGCCGGAGGCGGATCGCAGCTCAACCCGGGCGCCCTGATCAGCCGGCAGCCGCAGCACGACCTCACCGGACACGGTGGCGATCCGCGCCCCGCTGCCGTCGGGCAGGCCGATGTCAGCGGTGACCCGGCCGCTGACGGTCTTGGCGTCCAGCTGCGACAGCAGCCCGCCGGCCAGGGTCAGGTCACCGTTCACCGAGTTGAATGACAGGCCGCCGACCAGGTCGCTCGCTTCCAGGTCGCCTGACACCGACTTGGCGTTCACCGTGCCATTCACGGCATCCAGGGTGAGGTCTCCTGAGACGCTTGTGGCGGATATGCCTGCCGACACGCCCGAAACTGTAGTGCTCGCGTTCACCACGGCCAGCTGGACCGGGCACTCGGGTGGCACCGTCAGGGTGATATCCGCCGAGCGCTGCTGCGGGCGCAGCAGGCCAAGCAGCCCGTCCCAGCGCATGTCCTCGTAGCCGACGGTGAGGATGCCGGCGTCGTTGGTCACCAGCAGCGGCTGGCCGCTCAGCGCCGAGACGTCGATGGCCGGCCTGCCCTGGGCGGCCAGGATGGCGACCGATCCGGAGACCAGCCGCACGCGCAGCGCGGCGAAATCGCCAAGCTCCACGGTGGCGGGGCTGTCAATGGTCCAGCGTGCCATCGCTGTCCTTCCCTCCCGGACCGCAGCCTGGCGTTCGGCTCAGGCGGACCGCCGCGGCCGCGGTACCAGACAGCCCGCTGGTACATACGATATGTCGTGTCCGTCGAAAGTCAAGATGTATCGCGTTTGGATGGCGGGCGGGTCACTCGTCGTCGAGCCGGGCGAGCCAGCTGGCCAGGCGGTCTACCTGGGCTTCCGCGTCCGGGTTGAGGTCGACGAACTCACTGAGCCGCTCGGCCAGCCAGCTGAGCGCGACCTGCTCGTCGCCCCGCCGCTGCGCGAGTTCCTCGATTCCCCGGTCGGTGAAGTACACCCTCAGCCGTCCAGCCGCAGGGCCGCGTCCAGCAGCGAGGCGTGCTCGGCCGCGTGCGCCTTGGCCGACCCGCCCGCCGGAGCGGAGCTCGCCGGCAGCGACACCACGCCGATCGTGCGGCCCAGGGTGGCGGGCAGGTTCAGGGCCATGTACGGCCAGCCGCCCATGTTGGCGGGCTCCTCCTGCACCCAGGTCACTTCCTGAGCGGCCGGGTAGGCGGCCAGCTCAGCCGCGATCTCCTCGGCCGGCAGCGGGTACAGCCGCTCCACCCGGATCAGCGCGCAGCCGGCCGCGCCGAGTTCCTTCCGCCGCCGCGCCAGGTCGTAGAAGACCTTGCCTGAGCACAGCAGCACCCGGCGCACCCCGGCGGGGTCGATCTGCCCCGGCTCGCCCAGCACCGGGCGGAACGCGCCGCCGGTGAAGTCCGTCACCGCGGAGACAGCGGTCTTGAGCCGCAGCATCGATTTGGGCGTGAACGCTATCAGCGGCTTGACCCGGGGTGACAAGGCCTGCCAGCGCAGCAGGTGGAAGTAGTTGGCGGGGGTGGACGGCACCGCGACGGTCATGTTGTCTTGCGCGCACAGGTTGAGGAAGCGCTCGATCCTGGCCGAGGAGTGGTCCGGGCCCTGCCCCTCATAGCCGTGCGGGAGCAGCAGCACCACGCCCGAGCGCTGGCCCCACTTCTGCTCGCCGGAGCTGATGAACTCATCCACGATCGTCTGGGCGCCGTTGACGAAGTCGCCGAACTGCGCCTCCCAGCAGACCAGCGCGTCCGGCCGGGCCACCGAGTAGCCGTACTCGAAGCCCACCGCGGCGAACTCCGACAGCAGCGAGTCGTAGACGTGGAACCGGGCGGTCTCGGTGTTGAACTCCCGCAGCGGCGTGTACTCCTCGCCGGTGTGCCGTTCGACCAGCACCGCGTGCCGCTGGCCGAACGTGCCGCGCCTGGTGTCCTGCCCGACCAGCCGGACCGTGCGGCCGTCGATCAGCACCGACCCGAACGCGAGCAGCTCGCCGGTCGCCCAGTCGATCTCGTCCCGCTCGACCATCACCGCGCGCCGCTGCAGCTGCGGCCAGAGCCGGGGGTGCGGGGTGAAGCCATCGGGCAGGTTCAGCTGGGTGTCGATGATCCGCTTGACCGTCTCGGCGCTGACCGCGGTCGGGGTCGCCTCGTGGTCGGCGGGCTCGCTGGTCATCGGCGCCGCCCACGGCGGGGCCGGCTGCCCGGGGGCGTCCCTGGTCTCGGTGAACGCCCGCTCCAGCTCCTGCTGGTAGGCGCGCAGCGCCTGCTCGGCTTCCTCCAGCGTGATGTCGCCCCGGCCGATCAGCGACTCGGTGTAGAGCTTGCGGGTGGACCGCTTCGAGTCGATCAGGTCATACATCCGCGGCTGGGTGAACGAGGGGTTGTCCGCCTCGTTGTGCCCGCGCCTGCGGTAGCAGATCATGTCGATGACGACGTCTTTCTTGAACTCCTGCCGGTAGGCGAAGGCCAGCCGGCCGATCCGCGCCACCGCCTCGGGGTCGTCCCCGTTGACGTGGAAGATCGGGGCCTGGATCGTCCTGGCCACGTCGGTGGAGTAGACGCTCGACCTGGAGTACTCCGGGGCGGTGGTGAAGCCGACCTGGTTGTTGACGATGATGTGCACCGTGCCGCCGGTCCGGTAGCCGCGCAGCTGCGACAGCTCCAGCGTCTCGGCGACCACGCCCTGGCCGGCGAACGCGGCGTCGCCGTGGATCAGCACCGGCAGCACGGTGAACCCGGGCTCGCCCATGTCGATCACGTCCTGCTTGGCCCGCACCACGCCTTCGAGGACCGGGTCGACCGCCTCCAGGTGGCTGGGGTTGGCCACCAGCGAGGTCCGGATCGACGAGCCGTCGCCGACCTGGTAGGTGCCCTCCGCGCCGAGGTGGTACTTGACGTCGCCCGAGCCGTGCGTGGTGGCCGGGTCTAGGTTGCCCTCGAACTCCTCGAAGATCTGCGCGTAGGACTTGCCCACGATGTTGGCCAGCACGTTCAGCCGGCCGCGGTGCGCCATGCCCAGCACGGCCTCGTCCAGGTGCTGGTCGGCCGCGGCGGTCAGGATCGCGTCCATCAGCGGGATCAGCGACTCCGCGCCCTCCAGCGAGAACCGGCGCTGGCCGACGAACTTGGTCTGCAGGAACATCTCGAAGGCCTCGGCCACGTTCAGCCGGGACAGGATCCGCAGCTGCTCGTCCTTGTCGGCCCTGGCCTGCGGCCGCTCTACCCGCTCCTGCAGCCAGGCGCGCTCCTGCGGGTTCTGCATGTGCATGTACTCGATGCCGACGGTGCGGCAGTAGGAGTCGCGCAGCACCCCGAGGATGTCCCGCAGCTGCATCCGCGGCCTGCCGCCGAACCCGCCGGTCGCGAAATCCCGCTCCAGGTCCCACAGGGTCAGGCCGTGCTGGTTGATGTCCAGGTCGGGGTGCTTGCGCTGGCGGTACTCCAGCGGGTCGGTGTCGGCCATCAGGTGGCCGCGGACCCGGTAGGCGTGGATCAGCTCGTGGACCCTGGCCGCCTTGCTGATGTCGTCCTCGTGCGCGGCCGGGATGTCGCGCACCCAGCGCACCGGCTCATACGGGATCCGCAGCGCCTGGAAGATCCCGTCGTAGAAGCCCCGCTCGCCCAGCAGCAGCTGGTGAATGATCCGCAGGAACTCGCCCGACTGCGCGCCCTGGATGATCCGGTGGTCGTAGGTGGAGGTCAGCGTGACGGTCTTGCTGATCGCCAGCCGGGCGATGGTCTCGGCCGATGCGCCCTGGTAGGCCGCCGGGTACTCCATCGCGCCGACGCCGACGATGCAGCCCTGGCCCGGCATCAGCCTGGGCACCGAGTGCTCGGTGCCGATGGTGCCCGGGTTGGTAAGGCTGATCGAGGTGCCGGCGAAGTCGCTGACCGCCAGCTTGCCGGTCCTGGCCTTGCGCACCACGTCCTCGTAGGCCATCCAGAACTGGCGGAAGTCCATCTGCTCGGCGGCCGGGATGTTGGGCACCAGCAGCTGGCGGCTGCCGTCGTCCTTGCGCACGTCGATGGCCAGGCCGAGGTTGACGTGCTCGGGCGCGACGATGGCCGGCTTGCCGTCGATCTCGGCGAACGACTCGTTCATCTCCGGCGCGGCCGCCAGCGCCTTGACGACGGCGTAGCCGATCAGGTGGGTGAAGGAGACCTTGCCGCCGCGGCCGCGGGCCAGGTGGTTGTTGATCACGATCCGGTTGTCGGTCAGCAGCTTCGCCGGGATCGCGCGCACGCTGGTCGCGGTGGGCACGGCGAGGCTGGCTGCCATGTTGGCCGCGGTCCTGGCCGCGGCCCCGCGCAGCCGGATCTCGGTGGCGCCGCCCCCGGCCGGGGCGCCGTCGGCCGCGGCGGCCGGCCGGCCGCCGCCTGCCGGTCCCGGGCCCGCGCCGTCCGCGGTGGTGGCCGGGGGAGCGGCCCGGCCAGCTCGGCCGGTGGCGGGGACCCGCGCCCCGCCAGGGGCCGGGGCGGGCGGTGCCGCGGCCTGGCTGCCGGCCTTTGCCCGGGCAGCAGGCCCGGGCTGGGCGCCGCCTGCCGGGCCCGCCCCGCCGGGCTGCTGGGGCGGGGCCGCCTCGGCCGGCTCGGCCGGCCGCGGGTGATAGTCAGCGAAGAAGTTCCACCAGGCCCGGTCGACCGAGCTCGGATCCGCCTGATAGCGCTGATAGAGCTCGTCTACCAGCCATTCGTTGGGCCCGAAGTCCGTGCCGGGCCGCCCGCCAGGCGAGCCGGGGACCTGCTGATCCCCCTCGCGGCCGGGCTGCTCGGCAGGCCGGCCGGCCGAACGGCCGTTTGAATGCTCATTGAGATCCGCAGGGCTCTGCGGGGACTCAGAAGACACGGCGGACATCGCCCTCTTCCGCAGCTGGGTTACCTGTTACATTGCCCGGGATCAAGGCTACCCGGGCTGCGATGCAAGGTACCGCGCGGCGGCAGGCGCGCGCGTGGTCAAGCAGGCAGCCGGTCCCTGCCGTGCGGCTCGAGCCAGTTGGCGAACGGTCCCTTGGGCACGATCCTGGCCGGGTTGATCCAGTCCTGAGTCTGGTAGTAGTGCCGTTTGATCTGGTCGAAGTCGGTGGTGTCGCCGAAACCGGGCCGCTGATACAGGTCGCGCGCGTACGCCCAGAGGTAGTGATAGTCCACGAGCCTGCGCAGGTTGCACTTGTAGTGCAGGTAATAGACGGCGTCGAATCGGGCCAGCGTGGGGAACAGCCGGATGTCGGCTTCGCACAACTGGCTGCCGAGCAGGAACCGGCGCCGCCCGAGCCGCTCCTCCAGTGCGTCCAGCGTCGCGAACAGCGCGTCGAACGCCTCTTCGTAGTCGGCCTGGGTGTTGGCCATTCCGGCCTTGTACACGCCGTTGTTGACCGCGTGATAGATCAGCGTCGCCAGCGCGTCAATCTCCCGGCGCACCGGCACCGGGTACAGGTCCGGCGCCCCGGGCCGGTGATAGGCGATGAACTCGGTCTCGAACGTGACCGGTATCAGCAGCGCGTCGTTACATACGATGCGCTGGGTCGCGGTGTCCCAGAGGCAGGGCACGGTGTACCGGCCGACGTAACCGGGATCGCTGGCCATGTACAGCTCGGACAGGAACCGCGCGCCGGTGACCGGGTCGCGGCCGCCCTGGATGTCGGGGAACCGCCAGCCCCGCTCGTCGGAGATCGGGTCGGTCAGCGTCAGCCCGATGACCTGCTCAAGCCCCAGCAGCCTGCGGACGATCAGTGCTCGCTGTGACCACGGGCAGGCCAGTGACGCGTAGAGTTGATATCGGCCCGGCTGGGCCAGGAAGCCGCTGCTGCCATCCCTGGTGATCAGTCCCGTGAAAGCACTCTGCTGGCGCAGGAAACCGCCCGTGAGCGTCGGTGCTGAGGGCGGGGAAGGCATGACTTGCATCACCGGCCCCTTCCAGGGACTGAGCTGGATAACGCATGATGTCCTAGTAGGTCAATGTCCTACTAGGTCACGTTCTACCAGCGTAATGGTTCTCAAATCGTTGTCATCGGGCCGGCGGCAACGATACCGGGGCATGCAGCCTGAGGGAAGGCACCGGGATTCGGCGGCCTGCCAGGCCAGGCGCGTGCCGCGAGCACAGAGGGGGCGCGAGCGTTGAGCTCGATCGTCAGCGGGCTGATTCACCTCAGCAGCTGGGCGGCGTACTGCGTCATTGCCGCGCTAGTTTTCGGCGAGACCGCGGTCTTCCTCGGCTTCGTCCTGCCCGGCGAGGCGGCCGTGGTGGTCGGCGGGGTGCTGGCTGACCGCGGGCACCTCTCGCTCTGGGCGCTGGCAGGCATCGTGGTGGTCGCCGCGGTGGCGGGCCCGTTCGTCGGGTACGAGGTGGGCAGGCGGATGGGGGACCGGCTGTTCTCGGCCAAGGCGCTGCGCCGGGTTCCCGGCGGCACCGACCGGGCACTGGCCGCGCTGCGCGCCCGCGGCGGCTTCGCGGTCCTGGCTGGCCGGTTCGTCGCGATCATCCGGGCGCTGATGCCCGCGGCCGCTGGCGCGGCCAGGGTCCGCTACCGGACGTTCGCGTTCTACAACGTGGCAGGCGGGATCGTCTGGGGGGTCGGCTACTGCCTGCTGGGCTACCTGGCAGGCTCGGCGTACGAGGTGGTCGAGCGGCGGATCGGGGCCGGGCTGGCCATCGCGGTCGCGGTCGTGGTTCTCGGTGCCGCCGCGGTCTGGATAGTCCGCAGGCACCGCCGGCTGGCGCACGTAGTGACCGCCGACATCCGCGCGGCCGCCGATGTCGGCGGGGCGGCGGTCGTGACCGCGCCGCTGTCCGCAGATCCCGGCCAGGGCCTGACCGCGCCCGCTGACCAGCAACCCCCCGCCAGCCCGCCGCCTGGCTAACCCTGCGTCCCGGCCAGGGCCAGCGCGAGTGCCCGTCTCGGCCACCCGCCGCGGAACAGGGCCGCAGGCTCGCCGGGCATGACCGCACGCTCGGCGGGCAGGGGCGCAGGCTCGGGGAACAGGGCCGCAGGCTCGCCGGGCAGGGCCGCAGGCTCGCGGAACAGGGCCGCAGGCTAGTGGCGCGGCAGGCTCGGTGCGCCGAACACGTCCTCGCGGCGGTTGTTCAGGCCGGGCAGGACCGTGCGAACCTCCTTGGTCAGCTCGGTGTCCACCTCGCCGGAACCGACCCTGGCAGCGGGCCCGAGGTCGACCCGCACCGTGCCCATCGGGTCGACGAGCAGGCTGCGGCCCACCCCGGCCGGCGCGCCCTGGGCCGGCTCAGCCGGGTCAGGCACCTGGTCCGCGGCCGCGACCCAGATGGTGTTCTCGATCGCCCTGGCCCGGACCAGGGTCACCCAGTGCTCTTCCTTGAACAGCCCGGACGCCCAGGCCGCCGGGATCACCAGCAGGTCGGCGCCGCCGACGGTCAGCGCCCTGGCCAGCTCGGGGAACCTGACGTCATAACAAGTGAGAATGCCGACCCGCAGCCCGCCCAGCTCGGCGATGACCACCTCATCGCCGGGGGCGACCAGGTCGGACTCACGCTGGCCGAGCGCGTCGAACAAGTGGATCTTGCGGTACGCGGCAGTCAGCTGCCCGGCCGCGTCGAACGCGACCACGGTGTTGTACACCCGCCCGTCACCGGCCGGCTCGAAGAGGCCGGCCACCACCGCGATCCCGTGCTCCTGTGCCGCGGCGGCCAGCCCTTTCCCGAACGTGCCATCGAGCGGTGTCGCCGCCCCCCGCAGGTCAGCCCCGAACCTCACCTGCGTCCCTTCGGGCAGCACCGCCAGCTGGGCACCCTGCCCGGCGGCGCCGGCGATCGCCGCCTCCGCCCGCCCGAGATTGACCGCTGGATCGGAGCTGACCGGTATCTGGCACAAGGCGACACGCATACCCGAAGCGTAAACACCCGCCCCACCGCCACGCCAGGCCAGCCCGCCCGCCCAGCCCCCGTCCAGCCGCCCCCGCCCCGCCCAGCCCCCGCCCGGCCGTCCCCGGTTCCGCCCAGCCCCGCCCGGCCGTCCCCGGTTCCGCCCAGCCCCGCCCGGCCGTCCCCGGTTCCGCCCAGCCCC
>DATBGO010000401.1:0-3121 GCA_036558005.1 Streptosporangiaceae bacterium
GGCGGGATCATGCACGAGTGCGGCAGCCAGGCCCAGGCCATGTGCCAGGCCGCGTTCACCCACGACGACAAGCTCTCCCGGCTGACCAGGCCGCAGTGCCGCCTGGCCGGTATCCGCCCGGCCGGCTCGCCGTAGCTACTCCGCGTGGAGCAGGCCGGCGGCCGGGGTCCTGGCGGCCACCGCGCCCGGCACGGCGGCGAGCAGGTTCCCGGCCAGCAGCAGCGTCACGAAGCCGGCCAGCAGGGCCAGCACGGGGGTCTCCGTGGCCGGGATCACGCCCAGCGAGTTCGCGAAGCCGGCCCAGGACAGCCGCCCGGCGGCGATGCCCAGCGGAACGCCGATCACCGCCGCCACCAGCAGGATCACGCTGGTCTGCCAGGCGACCACGGCCCGGACTTGACTCCGGCTCATGCCTAGGGTCTTGAGCAGGGCGTAGTCCCGGCGCCGTCGTCGCACGGACGCGTACACGGTCAGCGCCAGGGACAGCACGGCGGCCCCGGCTAGCCCCAGCGCCAGCGCCAGCGGCTGGCCGCCCATCTTCGCGGCATTGAGTATCGCGCTGCCCTGCTGCTGGCCGAGTGCATAGGTACCGCCCGGGTCGCCGTCCGGGTCGCCCGCGATGATGTGGTGCACCAGGCGCGCCCGCTGCGCCGCGGTCGTGCCGGGCACGAGATCGATCGCGGCCGCGGACGGGAGCTCCTGCGCGGCCTCGGTTGTCGACCGCGGGTCCATCGAGGTCGCGCCCGCGAATCCGAGCAGCGCGCGCTCGGACACCATCGCGCCCCGGCCCAGCGACACGTGGTCGGTCAGGGCTACGCCGAACGAGGGCAGCGTCACGGTCCCGACGATCGTCAGCATCCGCCGGTACGGCCGGTTGCCCACCAGGACGGTGTCTCCGATGTGCTTGCCGAGCGCGTGCAGGGTCACGGTGCCCAGCTCGATCTGGTCGTCGTCGCTGATCGGCAGGCCGCTGCTCGTGGGCGGCTCGACCGAGCCGCGGTTGCGCTGCAGGCCGAGCACGGGGACCACAGTGCCGTCGACAGGAAGCTGGCCGAACCCGAAGCTGGACCAGCCGGCCACCGCGGGCTGGCCGTTGACCAGCCGGTTCATGGTCGCTGGCGACCAGTTCCCGTAGCCTCCCTCGGCCTGGATAAGGACATTCCAGTTCCAGCCGTACCGCTCCGGGTGGGTGACCAGGCCGCCCAGGCTGGCGCCGAACACGGCCACGGCGGTGACCGCGGTGACGGCCGTGATAGACCCGGCCAGCGCCGCCCGCGCGCCCGGCTGGCCGACTCCCGGCTGCAGCGCGTTGCGGCTGCCCAGGACCGCAGGGGCGGGCAGACCCGTGGATGCGGCCGCCCGCGTGATGACCGACGTCCGCCCGGTCACCGGGCGCGCCGCCGGCCGTACCGCCCGCGCGGCCATGACGGCCAGCAGCCCGGTCAGGATGACGGCCAGCGCGGCCGCGCCGCCTCCGAGAACCAGGCCGTCGGCCCGCATACCCCGGGCTGGGTCGAACTGGCGCACCGGGCCGACCGGGGCCAGCGGCGACAGCAGCACGGCCCCGGCCACCGCGAGGATCACCCCCCCAGCGATGGCGACGACCACGGGGAGGCTGACGGCCGCCGCGGCCTGGGCGCGGGTGGCGCCAACGGCCCGCGCGGCGGACACGTCCCGCGCGGACCGGCTCAGCATCTGCGCCATGCCCTGGCCCACAAGCACCAGCATGGCCAGCGCGGTAATCGCGCCGAAGATGGCGAGCGCGATGGCCTGCGGCCTGATCGCCTGCTGCACCTGGTTGTGAGTGATGTCCGAGCGGCTGACGTTGAAGGTCAGGTTGGGCAGCTTCACGTGGCTGCGCTGCTGCACGAGCCGCTGCACCCTGCTGGCCAGCGTGGCGAGCCGGCCCTGCAGGGCCGGCACCCCGCCCCGGTCCAGGCGCACCCCCACCCACGCGAACTCGTAGGCCGCCAGCCACCGCCGCGTGGCGGCCGGCGGGAGCACTGCCGAGTTCTTCTGGTCGGCCTGGTCCACCAGGACCGGCGGGATGTCCACGATCCCGGTCACCAGGAACGTGGCCCGGCCGATCGGGTACGACTGGTAGGTCATGATGTTCTGCCGGTACATCTGGTAGGTCACCCTGCCGCCGACACCCACGCCGAACAGGCGGGCGATACGAGGGGTCAGCGCGATCTGGCTGGTGGACCCGGTCGCGGGCAGCCTGCCCTTCAGCACGGTCATCCGGTCCTGGCCGAAGCCGTCGGGGCCGAATGACGGGCCGGCATACGAGCCGACCATGCTGTCGGTGAGAAAGGAATCGACAACGCGGCCGCGCACCACCGGGTTGGCGTTCAGGCCGATATACCCCGCGGCCGACGTCACCCCGGGCAGCCTGGCGATCAGCGTCAGCGGGAGCGCCAGCGGGAGCCCGGGCGCCGCGCCCGGCACGTTGACGAACGCGTCGCTGGCCCGGATCGAGGCCAGGTACCGGCCGTATGCGGAGACCGTGCGCCTGGCCCCGGCCAGCGCGCCCAGCGCTACGGCCCCGAGCAGGCCGGCGAGCAGCGCCACGGCCAGCGCCGCCCGCCAGGTGTCCCTGCGCGTCGCACGCGACCAGTACAAAGCGGTCCGCATCAGATCGTCAGCCTGCCGCCGCCGCGATCGTCGGTCATGCCAGTTATTGTGCTCCGGACTGAGGCGCCAGGCAGGAGGGGCGGTACCACTGATTCGGCGGAGGCCAGCACCACCCGGGCGGGGCCGGGCCCGTGGCCGACCGCGCAGTGCGGCGTGATTTGGGCTCCGGCACTGCCGAAAGGCACGGCCACGCGCTACGATCGCGGCGCGATGGGTGTGATCAGAGTGGCGCTGGCCGAGGACAATGTGCTCTTGCGGGAGGGCATTTCCCGCCTGGTGGCGGCCAATGACGATTTCGAGCTGGTCGGGGCGGCATCCGACCTGCCGCAGCTGCTGGCCGTCGTGACCGAGCAGGACCCGGACGTGGTGGTCACCGACATCCGGATGCCGCCGACCGGGACCGACGAGGGCATTCAGGCCGCCGCCTGGATCAGGGAGAACCACCCGAGGGTCGGCGTGGTGGTGCTGAGCCAGTACACCGCGCCCG
>DATBGO010000402.1:0-41642 GCA_036558005.1 Streptosporangiaceae bacterium
GGTGATCGAGCTGAACGCCTGCCCCGGGCTGCGGATGCACCTGTCCCCGGAGGAAGGCACCGCCAGGGACGTGGCCGCCGCGGTGGTCGACCAGCTGTACCCGCCGGGCGCGCCGTCCCGGGTGCCGGTGGTCGCGGTCACCGGCACCAACGGCAAGACCACCACCGTCCGCATGATCGGGCACATCCTGGGCCAGTCCGGCCTGCGGGTGGGCATGGCCACCACCGACGGGGTGTACTGCGGCGGCAGCCTGGTCTACCACGCTGACGCGTCCGGCCCCCGGTCGGCGCGGATGGTGCTCGATGACACCAGCGTCGAGGCCGCGGTGCTGGAAACCGCGCGCGGCGGGATCATCCGCGGCGGGCTCGGCTACGACCAGGCCGACGTCGCGGTGGTCACCAATATCACCGCCGACCACCTGGGCAGCGACGGGATCGACCACCTCGGTGAGCTGACCGCCGTCAAGGCCCTGGTCGCCGAGGAGATCAAGGACGGCGGCGCGGTGGTGCTCAACGCCGACGACCCGGTCACCGCCGCGCTCGCGGACCGCCCCGCGGTCCGCCGGCACGCCCCCGACATCAGGTACTTCAGCCTCGACCCCGGCAGCGAGCTGGCGGCCAGGCACCGCCGGGCAGGCGGCCTGGTCTACACCGTGGCCGGCGGTCAGCTGGTCGAGTCCAGCGGCTCGGCCGGCCGGCCGCTGATGGAGCTGGCCGGGCTTCCCGGCGCGTTCGGCGGCCGGGCGCCGCACCTGGTGGCGAACGCGCTCGCGGCCATCGCCGCCTGCCGCGCGCTGGGGGTCAGCGCCAAGGACATCCGGCAGGCGCTGGCCACCTTCACCCCGGCCGAGGCGAACCCGGGCCGGGGCAACGTGTTCCTGGCCGGCGGCTGCCCGGTGGTCGTGGACTACGGGCACAACGCGGCGGCTCTGGCCGCGACCGGAGCGATGATCGGCAGCGTCTGGGGCGGCCGGCCGGCCGCCGCGGTGACCCTGCCGGGTGACCGCCGCGACGACCTGATCGCCGCGTCGGCCGCCGCCATCGCGCGCTGGTTCGGCGCCGTCGCCGTCTACGAGGACAGCGACCGGCGCGGCAGGCGGCCCGGTCAGATGCAGGAAATGATCATGGCGGAGCTGCGCCGGGCCCGCCCGGGCATCCGCTGCGTCCCGGCGCGCAGCCCGCAGGACGCGCTGCGCGCCGCCGTGACCATGGCCGGCGGCCACCCGGTGCTGTTCGTGCACGAGTCATTCAGCCAGGCGCGAGCCGCCCTGGCCGCCATCGGCGCCGAGCCCGCCCGGTTCGACGAGCCGGCCGCCGACGAGCCGACCACCCCGCTGCCCCTGGTCAGCCAACCCGGCCCCGGCCACTGATCAGCGACCGGGCGATGACCGTGCGGAGCAGGTCGTTGGTTCCCTCGCCGATCACCATCAGCGGCGCGTCCCGGTACAGCCGCTCCACCGTGAACTCGCGCGAGTAGCCGTACCCGCCGTGCACCTGCATGGCGTCGATCGCGCATTCCAGCGCCGCCTGCGAGGCGTACACCTTGGCCATCCCCGACTCCAGGTCGGCGCGCTCCCCCGCGTCGGCCCGGGCCGCGGCCCAGTACACCAGCAGCCGCGCCGCCTGCAGTTTCATCGCCATGTCCGCGAGCTTGAGCTGCACCGCCTGGAACCCGGAGATCGGCTGGCCGAACGCCTCGCGCTCCCCGGCGTACCGCAGCGCCCGGTCATACGCTTCCTGCGCCACCCCGACCGCGCGGGCCGCGACGTTGATCCGGCCGGTCTCCAGCGCGCCGAGCACCTGCTGCAGGCCGCGGCCCTCGGTGCCGCCGAGCATGTTCGCGGCCGGCACCCGGGCGCCGTCCAGCACCAGCTCGCAGGTCTCCGGCCCGTGGTAGCCGAGCTTGGGCAGGTCCCTGACCACCTCGAAGCCGGGTGTCCCCGCGTCGACCAGCAGCACCGACATGCCCGCGTGCGCGGGCCGGGCCGCCGGGTCGGTCTTCACCAGCACCGGCAGCGGGTCGGCGTGCCGGGCGTTGGTGATCCAGGTCTTCCGCCCGCTGATCACGTAGCCGTCGCCGTCCCTGCGGGCGACGGTCGCGATGCCCTGCAGATCGCTGCCGGCTCCCGGCTCGGTCAGGGCCAGCCCGGTCCGGCGCTGGCCGGACGCCAGCCCGGGCAGGTAGGCCCGCTTCTGCTCCGGGGTGCCGAACCGGGAGATCATCCAGCAGGACATGGAGTGGCTGCCGATGATGCCGGCCACTCCCATCCAGCCGCGGGAGATCTCCTCGAACACCACCGCGAGCGAGACCATGTCGGCGGCCAGCCCGCCGTACTCCTCGGGTACCAGCAGGCCGAACAGCCCCATCTGCGCCATCGTGGCGACCAGCTCATCGGGATAGCGCTCGGCCGCCTCCCACTCGGCCGCCACCGGCCGGATCTGCTCGTCGGTGAACGCCCGGATGGTGTCACGCAGCAGCCGCTGCTCGGCGGAGAGCTCGAAGTCCATCTGGCCTCCCGGTGGGTCGGGTCACCTGCGCACAGGCCCAGATATACCGTCCCCGCCAGCCAGTCCGGCGGCCGGCTCGGGTCGGCCGGGTCAGGATCCGCCCGAGCCGGCGGCCAGCACGACGCCCCGGTGCGCCCATGGCCGGGTGAAGCCGACCGGGTCCCGGCCGCCGTACGGCGCGACCCGGATCGGGAACCCGGTCGCGTACGCCTCGATCATCAGGCCGCCGCCGATCACGATCCCGACGTGCCCCGGCGAGCTGACGGTCCCGTCCGAGCCGGCGAAGAACACCAGGTCGCCCGGCTGGACCTGGCTGGCCGGGATCTGCGGTCCCCAGCTCCACTGCTGCTGTGAGGTGCGCGGGATGCCGATCCCGGCGGCCCGGTAGGCCTGCATCACCAGGCCGGAGCAGTCGAACGCGTCCGGGCCGGTCCCGCCCCACTGGTATGGCTTGCCGAGCTGCTGCTCGGCGAACGAGATCGCCGAACCGGTCGCGCCGTTGGGGGCCGCGCCGACCCCGGGCAGGCAGCCGGGCGCGGCGTCGGCGCTGATCGCGCTCACCGTGAACCCGCCGCTGGCGTAGTCCTTAGCCCAGCCCAGCACCGCCTGGACGTAGGCGTCCAGGTGGTTGTAGGCGAAGATGGCGCCAGCGACGTTGTCCACCACTCCATGATTGAGCAGGTACCTGGCCGCGCCGGCGATCGCGTCGGCCGGGTCGTACACGCTCGCGATGCCGTCACCGTCGCCGTCGGCCGCCACCCCGCTGACCGTCTCGCTGGCCGGGTGCACCGGCGCGCCGCCCCAGGTGTTGCCGGATGCGCCGCCGATGCCGATCTGCATGGGGCCGGCCGCGCCGAACGCGTTCGAGCCGTTGTGCACCCCGGGCAGGCTGGTCCGGCCGTCGTCGCTTTCCACCTTGCCGATGCCGGCCAGGATCACCCACGGCACGTGGTACTTGTTCCCGGTCGCCCGGAACAGCGACAGGTAGTTGGCGGGGATCGAGTCGCGCGCCGCGCCGCTGGCCGGCGGCTGGCCGGCCGTGCCCGCCTGCGCCGCCGCGCAGCCGCTCTCCCCCTCGGAGAACATGCTGCTGCCGCCGAAGATGAGCATCGGGGTGGTGATGAGGCCGAGCACCAGCAGCGCGGCCATGCCGACCACCGCGAGGGCGATCGTCCGGCCCGGGCCGCCCTGGCCCCGCTGCCACCTCACGTGTTCCCCGCGGAGGCGAGCTCGATGTCGCTGACCTGCCAGTCCTGGCCGCTGCCGGTCGCCGTGACCGAGTACCGCCCGGTGACGCTGCTCTTGCCCTGCGCGCCGGTGATCTGCTGGCTGATCGTCACCACGAAGGTGATGCTCGACCCGCCGAACGCCCGCAGCGAGCTGATCGTCGCCCGGCCGGTGCCCACCTGCTTGCCGGTGACCCGGGGCCCCGCGACCCCCGGCGCCCCGTAGGCGCGGGCTAGCTGCTGCGACAGCCCGGGCGTGATCAGGTTCCGCATCGCCCCGACATAGCTGCCCGAGCTCTCGGTGTAGGAGAAGGTCCCGTAGTCGGCCCCGAATTTCGCCACCACGCCCGCGGCGGCTCCGAGATCAGATCGGCCGAACGGGAGCCACTGGTAGATGTCCGGGTCACGCGACTGCGCCGGACCGCTGGTCGTGGCCGGGTCCGGGGCCGGGCTCGTCGGCGGCGCCGGGGCGCTGGCCGGCTGGCTGGCCGGGGTGCCGTCCGGCGAGCTGGCCGCCACCGGCGCGGCCTGCTGATGGCTTCCGAAGAGCGCGGGCACGAGCAGGTACCCGCCCAGCCCGGCGAGGACGATCACCACCAGGGCGAACGCCGCCTTGCGCTGGCCAGATAGCGGTTCCATCGCAGCGGCTACTTCCGCCGCCAGCGCGGCTTGAGCCAGAACGGCATCGGTTCCTCATCCCGGTCCCGCTTCCGGTGCCCGGCCAGCGGCCCGCCCGCCGGGTCGGTCTCGCCGCCGCGGCCGGCCTGGCCGGCTGGCCGGGACGGCGGCGCCGCGGCGGCGTGCCTGCGGCTGGCGGTGCCGTCCGCCCAGCCGGGGCGTTCGGCCCGGGCCGCGGGCCCGGCCGATGGTGCTGGAGCGGACGGGGCCGGAGCGGACGGGGCCGGAGCCGATGGTGCTGGAGCCGACGGTGCTGGAGCCGACCGGGCCGGAGCCGACGGGGCCGGAGCGTGCCGGGCTGGCGGCGGGGCGGCGGGCCGGGCCGCGGGCGGCTGGCTCGCCGGGCGGCCAGAAAGCCAGCCGCCGCCGCCTCTGCCTCCGCCTCGCCCCGCTTGCTGCGCGGGACCTGAGCTGCCGGGACCTGAGCTGGCCGGCCCAGAGCTGGCGGGACCTGAGCTGGCCGGGCCTGAGCTGGCCGGCCCAGAACTGGCCGGCCCAGAACTGGCCGGCGGGGTGCTGGCCGACGGTGCTGACCGGGCCCGGGGCGGCTGCCGTGGCGGTGCCTGCCGTGGCGGTGCCTGCCGTGGCGACGCGGCCGGGCTCGCGGGCCCGGAACTGGCTGGCCCGGAACTGGCTGGCGGAGAGGTGCCGGGTGCCTGCCGGGCCGGGGGTGCCTGCCGGGCTCCCGCGCCGCCGCGGCCGGCCAGCCAGCCGCCCGGCGTTCCCGTAGCCGGGCTCGCGGGCGCGCTTGCCGCGGGCGGGCTCGCCGCCGGGCCGGCCAGCCTGCCCCCCGGCGCGGGACTGCCCGATGCGGGACTGCCTGGCGCGGGACTGCCTGGGGCGGCCGGCGGTGTCCCGCGGGTGCCGCCGAGCGACTGCCGGCTGGACGTGCCCGGCCAGGCTGACGTCGGGCCCGCGCTCCTGGGCTGGCCGTTCGGCAGCCCCGCTGCGGGCAGCGAGGGATGCGGCCCGGCCGCGGCCACCGGGACCGCCCGGCTGCCGTTGCCCGGGCCGGCCTGGCCGGCCGCCTGCCCGGCGGCCGCGGCCTGCTCGGCGGCCTGCCGGGACCGCAGGTTCAGCGGCGGCGGGGTCCGGCCCTGGGCGTCGCTGCTGGACGCGGCGATCGCCCTGGCCCTGGCGGACCGGCCGCGGATGGATGGCCGGGCGCCGTCGGCGAGCGCGGCCGCGGCCGGGACACCCTCTTCGGTCAGCTGGCCGTCCTGCAGGTCGGGGTCGGTGACCCCGTCCGGGGCCATGGCCCGCCCGCTGGCGGTCGCGGTGTCGATCCCGCCGAGCCCGTCGGCGTGCGCCGGGCTGCGCCGCGCCCACCTGGCCGCCCGGTAGGCGGCGAAGCCGCCGGGCACCGCCGCAGCCGCGGCGGTCCGCGCGTTCTCCCGCGCGGTCGTCCTGGCCTGGCCGAGGCTGACCTCGGCCCGCTCGGTGGAGCCGATCATGCCGTACCCGACCGCGGAGAACAGGTGCTGGAACGGCCTGCGGTAGATGAACACCGCGATCGTGACCAGCGCGATCATCAGGATCTTCAGCGCCCACGGCAGCACCGTGTCGCTGGTCCCCATGATCAGCGAGTACGCGTACAGCAGCACGCTCAGCACCAGCGCCACCGCGCCCTGCTTGAGCAGCACCCCGACCAGCATCTCGAACCAGCGCAGCGCGACCACCCGGCCGAACCCCGGATGCATGCCGATCAGCAGGAAGAACGGCCCGACCACCAGCAGCAGCAGGAACCCGAGTTTCAGCAGGATCAGGGTGACCGCGATCAGCAGCACCAGCAGCCCGGCGACGGTGGCGGCGAACAGCGCGGCGAACGCGATCTCCAGCCGGGTGGTCCACTGCTTGCCCTGGAACAGCGGGTAGATGCCCGGGTTGCTGGTCTGGATGCTGTTGGCGATGCCGCTGTAGGTCGCCTGCTTGGCCTGGATCAGCGCGGCGGTCGGCTTCTCGTTGATCGCGATGGCCTGTGCCCACAGCAGTTGCCTGCCGTAGGTGTCGACCGGCGTCTTGCTGGCGGTCGCGGTGGCGGCGAAGTTGGTGGTGCCGAACTCCCCGTCCAGCCAGGGCTTGCAGACCAGCACGGTCCACAGCTCGTTGGCGTCCTTGTCGACCACCCCGTTGCCGGAGGCGTAGTTGTAGGTGACCGGGCGGACCTGCGGGTCGTGGCCCTGCACCGGCAGGCAGTTGCTCTGCCCGGGGCTCGGCAGCCGGGAGAACGCCACGTTGAGCGTCTGGCCGATCCCGTCCGACACCGTCCGTCCCACCCCGGTGAAGTCAGCGGGCCTGCCGATCAGCCAGATCGCCGCGACGCAGGCCACCACCATCCACACCGTGCCCTCGATGCTGCGGGTGGCGCGCTTGCGGATCAGCCCCTGCCAGGCCAGCCACATCGCGCCGAGCAGCACCACGACGGCCAGGTAGGGGAAGTAGATGGCGTTCCCCAGGCTGCTGATCAGCTTGTCGATGACGCTGGTCAGCCAGCTGAGGATGCCCTCGCCCGCGGCGGACTGGTAAACGCTGATGATGACCCGGTCGATCGACTTGGCGACGTCGAAGACCATGCTGGCGACGTTGTTGCCGATCAGCGATGTCATGTCCGAGCACTGCAGGTTGGTCGCGGCCCAGAAGTCCCCGGCCATCCCGTAGTTGTCGTACAGCGTGCCGTTCTTCGGCCCGGCCGCGGCGGCCGGCTTGACCAGCGAGTTGATGCCCGCGCTGGCGGGCTCGGGGCTGGGCAGCGACGGCTTGCAGATGTTGTTGAGGTCGCCGGTCAGACCGGACTGCCCGGCCGCGCAGAACCCGATCAGGCTGCCGATGTCGCCGATCCCCGGCACCGAGCACACCCCGTCGGGGGCCTGCGGCGACCGGTCCGCCACGGTGACCGCGGTCACCGGCTGCCGTCCCGCGCCCTGGTGCGCGGCCGGCTGCCCGGGCCGCGGGACGACGAGCAGGATCGCCAGCGCGGCGAGCACCAGCGCGATCCGGCGGGTTCGGCGTGATCTGAGCATCAGGGGGGCTCCTGGGGGATATCAGTCGCTGCGTTACCTGGCCGACCGGGGTCCTGGCGGCACGGCTGGCTCGATGCCGGGCAGCAGCCCGGCGAACTGCCCCCCGAGGGCTGGCTGCGGGTTCGGCCCGACCGGCGCCGCGGCCGCTTCCGGCCTGGCCCTGGTCGGGTTGGTGTCCAGTGCCTGACGCAGCTGGTCGGAGATCAGGTCGATCCCGACCCGGCCCGCCCGCCCGTCCAGGTCACGGAAGATGCACTCGCCGTTGCCGAGCCCCCGCAGCGCGGCCTTGTGCTCATCGGAGGGTTCGATGCCGAGCAGCGCCATGACGTTGGCGACCTCGCTCCGCTCCGACGAGCGGAACGCGAATACCCCCGAGATACAGTTCGTGACCTGCTCGTTCAGCAGGTCGCCCGCGTTCTGCGAGACCATGATCAGCGCGGTGTTGCGGGACCGGCCCATCCGGGACACCTCGGGAATGAGCTTGGCGCCCTGCGGCGTGGAGGTGATCGCCCACGCCTCGTCGAGGAAGATCGCCTTGGGCAGCCTGCGGTCCATCCCGTTCAGCAGCCGCCGGGCGAACTGCGAGACCAGGTAGAGCAGCGCGACCGACAGCCGCTGCTCGTAGGAGTAGTCGTCCCGCTTGGCGCCGGCGTCTGGCAGCGTCAGCCCGGCCAGGGTGAACACCGTCGTCCAGCCCGCCGCGTCGATGCGCTGGCCGCCGGAAGGCGCGAAGCACAGCTTCGCCAGCCGCATCTCCGACATCGAGCGCAGCACCGCGCCCAGGTTCATCGACGCCGGGTCGGCCGACTTCTCCAGGTGCGTCACCACCTGGCCCAGGCTGGGCTGCTCCCGCCCGGCCACCGCGCTGACCGCCTGGATCATCGCGCTCTCGCGTTCCTCGCTCATCCTCGGCAGCAGCAGCCGCAGCGTCTCGGTGGCCATGGTCCGCCGCTCGGCCAGGTCGTCGCCGAACGAGAACGGGTCAAGCAGGCCGGGCGCGGCGCTGCCCAGCGGCAGCACCCGGGCCCGGCGGCCGCGGGCCTGCAGCAGGGTGGCCAGCGACTCCGCGTCGCCCTTGGGGTCGATCACCGCCACGGTCACCCCGCGCAGCGCGAGTTGCAGGATGAGCAGCAGCGCCAGGGTGGTCTTGCCGCCGCCTGGCTCGCCGGTGACCGCGACCGCGGTGGGCCGGTTGCGCGCGGCCGCGACCAGCGGGTCGAAGTGCACCACCGACCTGGCCCGGCCCAGGGTCTCGCCGATGTAGGGCCCGACCCAGCCCTCGGTCCCCGCGGCCCGGTCACCGAGGTCGACGGTGGCGGTCGGCATCCCGCCCGCGATCGTGTACAGCGGCTGCCGCTGCAGGTAGGAGCTGAGCCTGACCCGGTCACCGGGCAGCGACTCGCGCAGCAGCGAGAACTGGTCGCCGGTCGAGTTGACCACGTCGATCCCGGCGTCCCGGTAGTGCTCGACCACCGCCTCGGCCCGCCGGACGCACAGGTCGCGCGACGGCGCGCTCACCGTCAGCCGGTGCCAGCCGTAGACGAACGGCAGCCGCTCCTTGGTGATCCCGTGCTCCAGCAGCCGGGCCGCCTCGATCTGCTCGGCGAGCGCGATCGGCAGTTCCGCGCCCGCCTCCCTGATGTGCGCGTCCATGTCCCTGGCGTGCGCGAGCCTGCGGCTGACGTCCTTGCTGGCGCGGGCCGGCGGGATCAGCCGCATCCGCAGGCTGGCCTCCACCGGGAACGGCAGCGAGTCGCAGTAGTGCAGCCACGGCTCGCTGTCGGGGAAGTACATGACGTCGGGGAACCGGGCGAACGACAAGAACGCCGCGTACGACTCGCCTTCCGGGTGCTCCAGCCGCAGCAGCGTCCTGGCGTTGTGGATCTGGCCCTCGACCAGCGTCTCGATCTCGCCCGCGCCCCAGGTCCGCCGCCGCGCCGCCGACGGCGCCGGGTCGCCGAGCGACCCGGTCATCGCGTGCCGGAACAGCCAGCACAGGTCCTCGGAGCTGGCGTGCCTGGCGGCCAGGGCGCTGGCGCCGAGCGCCCGGCCGACCCGCTCGGCCTGCTCGGTCCACTTGGCGATCTCGCCCGCGCTGACCGCCTCGTCGTGCAGGCCGAGGGTCTGCTCGCCTGCCCGGTAGGCGCTGATGAACTGCGACAGAACGCCACCGGACAGCTGGGCCCGCATGCCCCGCTGGCCGAGCCGGACGCCGAGGTACACCTCCTTGGTCCAGAAGTCCTTCGCCCAGACGTGCCGGTACATCTCGTCCAGGTACTCCAGCCAGCCGGGCCCGCCGTCGGAGGTGGTGTCCAGCTCGGTCGCCCATTCGGCCGCCGGGTAGGAGCGGTGCGCGATCCGCAGGTGCACCTCGGCGTCGGCCATCCTGATCGCGGCCAGCGCGACCGTCAGGCTGATCGCCAGCGATTCCCGCTCCTGTGGCGTGGTGAATTCATAGGACACGGTGGGCAGCCGGTAGTAGGCCCAGGCGTGCGTCTCGCTGAGCAGGATCCTGTCGTCGAAGTAGCGCACTGGCAGCCGGCTTCGTCCTGCCCTGTTCCCGCTCATGACGTGGCCTCCGGCAGTTCGGGCGCGGTGATCAGGCCGGCGACCAGCACCCCGGCCAGCGCGGTATAGGCCCGCTCGGCGGGGCCGCTGGCCGGCCGCTGCGGCTGGCCGGCCGGGTCCAGCGCGGTATGGCGTTCCGGCGCCTGGTACTTCGACTGGTCGTCCCAGGGCACCCGGACGATGGCGCGGCACCGGCCGGTCGCCACCGCCTCGGCCTGCTCGACGAAGCCCAGCGACTGCTTGCTGACCCCGTTGAGCACGGTGATCGCGGCCCCGGCCAGCGCCGCGTGGCCATGCGCCTCCAGCCACTCCAGCGTCATCGCGATCGCCCCGGCGGCGTCGCTGCTGGCCGGCGCGACCAGCACGAGCTGGTGCGCCGCGGGCAGCACCCGCGGCACCTCGGCGGCGGCCGGGTCGGCCAGCGTCAGCGAGTACCTGGCCGACATCAGCTCGAACGCCCGGTCGGCCTGGCTGGCCCGGCCGCTCTCATCGGCCGGGGCGGTGATCACTTCGAGCCGGACCGGCGCGGTCGCTGCTGCGTGCCGGTCCGGCGGGTTCAGCGCCGGATCGTGCCTGGCCCGTTCCAGCAGCGAGTTCTTGCCCGGGTTGAGGTCCAGCACCGCGACCGGCTCGTCCCGCAAGATGGCCAGCATCTCCCCGGCCCGCAGCGTGGTGACGGTCTGGCCGGCCCCGACCGTGCAGCCGAGCACCACGATCCGCCGCGGCCCGGCGAACGCCAGCCGGGCCCGGGCCCGGTCCCGCTGCAGCAGGTCGGGCTGACCGGGGCGGTGCCCGCCGGGTACCACCACGACCCGGTCCCGCCAGCCTTCGGCCCGCCGCTGCGTCGGGCTGCCCAGGGCCCGCCCGACCACCCGCAGCGGCCGCTCCGCGGACCGGTCCTCCCGCACGGTCACCACCGGCAGCGCCCGCTCCTCAGGCTGCTCCCGCTCTTCCGCCCGCTCCCGCTCCTGCGCCGGCGCCTGCCTGGCCGACAGCTCCCGCTGCGCCGACGACTCCTGCTCGGCCGACAGCTCCTGCGGCGCCGGCGGCCCCTGCTGCACCATCCGCCCCCGCTGCTCCGCCGGGCCTGCCGTCGCGCCGGGCGCGCCCTGGACGGGATCATCCGCAGCCGAAACGGCACCATCCGCAGCCGAGGCGGCAACGTCCCCGCCCTTGATGACCGGCGTACGCGCCGCCGGGGCAGCTGCGGCGGGGACAGCGAGGCCGGGCCTCTCCGGCCGCACCGCCGGGTGCCCGGCGGGGGCATCAGGACCGGGGCCGACCGGGCTCAGCGGGGTACGCGCGGCAGGGGTGACCGTCGGGCCGGACGCGGCGGGCCACTCCGGGCGGCGTCCGGCCGGGGCGCCGCGGGCCGGGACCGCACGGTCCGGGAACGCGCGGTCCCGCGCCGGGCTGCCTGTGGCTATGCCGCCTGCGGCTGTGCCGAATGGGACTGTGCCGCCCGGGGCTGGGCTGTCTGGGGCTGGGCTGTCTGGGTAGGCGCGGTCTGGCTGCACGGCCTCGGGCAGCCGGGCGGCGGGCGGCAGTGCCGGGCGGCGCCGGCGGGGCGGCCTGGACCGCTGCCGTCGCGGCCCTGGGGCGCGCGGCCCCTGCGGCGCGGCGGGCGGCGCCGGCCGTCCGCCGGACCCCGCGGTGGCCAGCGGCCTGGCCGCGGCCGCGATGGCCGGCCTGGCCTGGCCGGTCGCGGTCAGGGCGGTCACCGCCCGGCCGCCCGCTGCTTCCTCCTGCTCGGCGTGCCAGGCGAACGGGTCATCCAGCGCCAGCACCGGGCGGTGCCGGCGCCACACCCTGGCGGTCAGCAGGACGTCGTCCGGCTCGACCAGCGGCGCCATCCGGCACCAGGTTCGGGGTTCGCTCAGGTAGCGCACCTGGGAGGCGACCAGCTCGGGCAGCCGCTTGCCCTCCAGCACCGGCCGGGTCGCGAACCAGGCCAGCACGCCGGGCGGCAGCACGTAAAGCCAGAGCAGGGTGTGGCTGAAGGGCACGCCGAGGACCGCGAGGATCACCACATAAGGCACGGCAATGGCCGTGAACACCGCGATCTGGCCAAGCGGCAGCGGCATCGGCAGCCGAAAGTCATAAAGCTTGTAGAGCCGCTTCTCGATCCGCCAGATGTTGGTGTAGGTGGGCAGGTCCACCGGGTGCGATCTCCTTCTCCGCCGGGCAGGTCAGTGGACGCCGAGCGCGTTCGCGATACCGGTGGCCAGCGTCTGCACGATCCCGGGGGTGTAGAAGATGACGGCGATCGCCACCGCGAGCACGAGGAACTGCACGAACCGGATGATCTCGCGGGTGAACAGGAAGAAGATGGCAACGATGCCGACTATCCCGAGGAATAGCGGTCCGAACAGGCCCTGCAGATAGGTGACAAGGCCGGAAGTGCTGAGCGCCGTGGGCGATGCCGTCAGAAGCAGGTGCGGCGTCATCTTTCTACTCCGGGGTTTGCGGGGGGGTAGGACTCAGGGACGATCACGGGGGCAATGCCGGATTGCGGGCCCGGTTTCTGGTCACGGCGGCCCCAGTTGCTGCGTCGAGGGCTCGATTGCCTTGACGTACCAGGTCCCGCCTTGCCGGACGACGGTGAGCTGGTAGGTCATCTCCAGTCCGGCCGGCACGGAGCTAGTCGTCGCTGAGCTAGCCGGGCTGGCCGGGGCCGGAACCGTCCGCCAGTTCACGCTGATCGTGATGTGCCGGACCGTGCCGCCGACCGGAACGTTGATGCCGGTTATGGAGCTGAAGCTGACCGTGCCGCCCAGCCCGGTGATGGACGCTCCCGGCGCGAGGAACCGGCCCAGCGTCACCTGGTCGCCGCTGGCGTACGCGCGGAAGAACGCCTTCAGCTGGCTGAGCAGCTGGGTCTGGGTGGCCGGGTCGGTCGGGCCGTTCTGCGCGGCGGGCGGCGACGCGCTGGCCGGTCCCTGCACCAGGGCCGGCTCGCCGGTCACCGACATCCCGCCCGACGCGGCGTAGACCGGCACGCCCAGCTCGATCAGCTTGCCGTTCACCTGCGCCAGCAGGGTCACGATGGCGTACCGGGAATTGTGCACGTCCACCGACGCGACCTGCTCGGACTGCAGTTGCTGGGTGCCCGCGCCGTTCCAGCCCAGCTGCGGGTCGGTCGCCCCGGACGGCAGGTAAGCGGCCAGCTGGCTGGCCCGCTCGGTCGCCGTTGACGGGCTGAAGTTGAGGTAGACCTGGCCGAACTCCATCGCGTATGCCTCAGCGAGCTGGACCGGGAAGCCGCCCGCCTGGCCGGAAGCGGCTACCGTGGCCGGGGCAGCCTGATCAGGCTTGGACACGATCGCGACCACGCCCCGGTAGCCGATGATCAGCAGAACGGCCCAGACAACGGCCCGGAACGCCCATACCAGCCAGCGACCGCCCGCGCCGCGCCACTGCGTCGCAGGACGGCGCGCCGGCCCATCTGGCAGCGCCATCCCGGGCCCGGAACCGCCGTTCGCGGCCCCGTCGTCCGGCCGCAGACCACGCTCCAGGGTCGCCCTGCGAACCATCGCACCTCCGCCCGCTCTCCTGCGCCCGCGCAGCAATGAGTTGCGGCGAACCCTTGCCCGTCTCGGGCACCATTCTGCGTCAATCGTCCGGCCAAGGGTCTCTTTGCGGCCGCCGGCGCGCCGGCGGCTTTGCTATATGAACGGCCATTTAACACTCGCCCGGCTGAAATCCCGGTCCACGAGATGACATCTGACCTGCCCTTACACCGCCCCCGGCGCAGCCGCTGCGCCGGCGGATGCGCAATGACAGCGCACATCCTGTGACAGTGACTGTGACAACCGGCATAAGGCCTGTTCACAGGCCTATCCGGCGATCTTCGGGCGGCCTGGCCCCGGGGGCGGGCGGTTAGCTGCCGCCGACCGTGGCCACGATCCAGGCCAGCACCATGGCCTCTTCCCGCCACGCGTCGTACCGCCCGCTGCGGCCCGCGTGCCCCGCGATCATCTCCGTCTTCAGCAGGAACGGGCCGCCAGCGGCGGCGGCCTGCAGCCGGGCGATCCACTTGGCGGGCTCGCGGTAAAGCACCCGCGTATCGTTCAGGCTCGTGAGCGCCAGGATCGGCGGGTAAGCCTGGCCGTCGGCGACGTTCTCATACGGCGAGTAGGCCTTTATATATGCGTACACCTGCGGGTCGTGCAGCGGGTCGCCCCACTCCTCCCACTCCCCCACGGTCAGCGGCAGGCTGGGATCCAGGACCGAGGTGAGCGGGTCGACGAACGGCACCTGCGCGACGATGCCGCCGAAGTCCTGCGGCGCGATGTTGGCGACCGCGCCCATCAGCAGCCCGCCGGCCGACCCGCCCCTGGCGACCAGCCGGGACGGCTTGGTCCAGCCCTCGCTGACCAGCTGCTCGGCGCACGCCACGAAGTCGGTGAAGGTGTTGACCTTGTGCAGCATCTTCCCGTCGTCATACCAGCGGCGGCCCAGTTCACCGCCGCCGCGGACGTGCGCGATCGCGAAGCTGAACCCCCGGTCCAGCAGGGACAGCCTGGGCACCGAGAAGAACGGGTCGGTGGAGTACTCGTAGCTGCCGTATCCGTACAGCAGCAGCGGCGCGCTGCCGTCGCGCGGCGTCCCGGCCTTGCACACCAGCGAGACCGGCACCCTGGTCCCGTCGGCGGCGGTCGCCCACAGCCGGTGCTGCTCGTAGTCTCCCGGGTCGTATTCGCGGCCGCCGGGCAGCGGCAGCACCGGGCGGCGGCGCAGCAGGGTCAGCCCGCCGGTGGCCATGTCGCAGTCGTAGACCGAGTCGGGCGTGGCCAGGGAGGTGTAGTTGAGCCGGTACAGCCGGGCGGTGTACTCCGGGTTGGCGCCCGGCATCACGTGATACACCGGCTCGCCGAACGAGATCTCGTGCTCGGTGCCGTCGGTGCGCAGCACCCGCAGCCCGGTCAGCCCGTCCCGGCGGAAGTACACCACCAGGTAGTCGGCGAACGCGTCGACGCCGATCAGCCGGGTGTCGTCCCGGTGCGGCACCAGCGTGGCCCAGCTGCCCGGGTCGTCCACCGGGGCCGTGGCGAGCTCGAAGTTCTCCGCGTGGTCGTTGTGCAGGATCAGCAGCCGCCCGTCGTGCTCGTCGCCGGCCTGGTGCTCGACCGAGTACTCCAGCCCCTGCCGCCGCGGCACGACCACCCGGAACTCGCCGGCCGGCGCGGCCGCGTCCAGCAGCCGCACCTCGGTGGTGAGCGTGCTGTTCAGGGTCAGGCACAGGTAGCGCTCGCTGCGGGTGAGCCGGATCCCGGCCCGGAACCTCTCGTCGGCCTCCTCGAAGACCACCACGTCCTCGCTGGCCGGCGTCCCGATCAGGTGCCGCCATACCCGGTAGGGCCGCCAGGCGTCGTCCACGGTCAGGTAGAACAGCGCCGAGCAGTCCGCGGACCAGGCCACGCCGTAGAAGGTGCCGGGGATCTCGTCCGGCGCGGTCTGGCCGGTCGCCAGGTCCCTGATCCGCAGCGTGAACCGCTCGCTGCCCTCGAAGTCGGTGGAATAGGCGAGCATCCGCCCGTCGGGGCTCACGATGTGCGCGCCGAGCGAGAAAAACGAGGAGCCTCCGGCCAGCTCGTTCCCGTCGAGCAGGATTTCCTCCCCGTCCAGC
This sequence comes from Streptosporangiaceae bacterium, assembly GCA_036558005.1. GTDB lineage: Bacteria > Actinomycetota > Actinomycetes > Streptosporangiales > Streptosporangiaceae > DATBGO01. The sequence continues at coordinate 15,629 of DATBGO010000402.1, forward strand.
GGCCCGCCGTCGGTCATCGGCGGCCCGGGGTCATCGGGCTGGACCGCGCGGCGGCAGTGCAGCGCGTACTGCTTGCCCTCGACGGTCCTGGCGTAGTACCACCAGCCGCCCTTGCGCGACGGCACCGACAGGTCGCTCTCCTGGATCCTGGCCTTGACCTCGCCGAAGATCTCTTCCCGCAGCCCGGCCTGGCCGGCTGTTGCCGCGTCGGTATAGGCGTTCTCCGCTTCCAGGAAGGAGATGGTCTGCGGATCAGCCTTGTCAGCAAGCCACGCGTACTCGTCGATCACCGTGTCGCCGTGGAACGTGCGCTCGCTCGGAACCCGCCTGGCCTGCGGCGGGTCGGGGATCGCGGGCCCGCCGGCCGATCGGGCGGAATCCGCGCGGATAGCTTCTTGCGGCTCGCTGCTCATAGGCGGGGAGTCTATGTGAAATGCCCCGCCGTGGGCAGGCCGCGAAGCCGCCGGCCCGGACCGGTCACGTCGCGATGCCGGGGCGGCCTTACGGCGCGATGCCCTGGCCGGTGAACGGCCGGGTTTCGGTCGCGACGGTGGCCTTGCTCGCCGACCGATGCGCCGACAGCCCGGTGCAGCCGCGCAGCCCCTTCCAGCGCTGGATCGCCGCCGCGGCGTCCAGGCCGGCCTGGCGCACCGGCAGCCCGGACTGGATCAGCGCGGGCCGCCAGCTGAACTTGTCGATGTGCCGCCCGGTCACGGTCACCACCAGCGCCCCGCTGTATGTCTCTGGCGGGGTGGTGTCGTAGAAGGCGAGGTTGCCCAGCCCGTAGTCGACCAGGGCGGAGCCGAGATAGCCCGCACCGAGCAGGACGTGCGCGTGCGCGCCGACGACGATGTCAGCGCCGGCCTTGACCAGCGCCCGGGCCAGCGGCGGCTGCACCGTGTTCGGGCACTGCTGTGTCTCGGTCCCCCAGTGCAGGTAAACGATCACCGTGTCGGAGTTCTTGCGGGCGGCCTGGACCGCCGCGACCAGCCGGGCCTCGCGGTAGGCGGAGGCGAGCCCGGGCTGGCTCGCGGTGGCGGTCCAGGCGGGCTGCAACTCGGTGTCGATGACCTCGGTGGCCCCGATGATCGCGATGCGCTGGCCGTTGACCACCGTGCGGAACGGGCGGAACGCCTGCGCGGCGTTCCTGCCGATGCCGACGACCGGGTAGTGCGCGGACTTCTCGATCGCCAGCGACTGCTCCAGGCCGGCCCGGCCGCAGTCCTCGCCGTGGTTGTTCGCCTCGGTGACCACGGTGACGTTGGCGGCCTTGAACGCGGCCAGGGCCGCGGGCCCGGTCGAGAACACGAACTGCTTCGGCTGCGGGTCCGGGCAGCCGCCGTCGACCAGCGCGGACTCGAAGTTCGTCATGGAGATGTCCGAGCCGCCGAGCAGCGTGCTCAGCCCCGATAGCGCGGTATCCGGGCTGGCCGTCAGCCGGGCCGCCAGCGGGCCCTCGAAATGCACGTCCCCGCCGAACGCCAGCGTGACCGGCTTGCCGTCGCCGGTCCACTGCGGCGACAGCGGCGAGCCGTGCTCCGCCGCCCCGTTCACCGACCCGCCGCCCTTGCCCCCCGCCTTACCCGCCTGACCTGCACCGGAGCCCGGCTGCCCGGCGACAGTTGAACCGCCGGAACGCCACACGATCACCGCCGCCGCCACCACGATCGCGACCGCCACGGCGCCAATGATCACCAGCCGTTGCTGGCGGGTCCTGGCAGCGGTATACACGCCACGAACGGTAACAGGGCCATTCCCCCATCCATCCCAAGAACGCGCAGGTCACACCGCCTGATAACGCAGCGCAACCACCCCCGCCTCACCCGCCCCACCCCGTCCGACACCACCCGCCCCTCCCCCCAACCCGACACATGTAGCCCCAGCCCGCCCCTCCCAACCCGACATATGTAGACCTAGCCCCGCCTCCCGCTTCACCCGACATATGTAGAGTTAGCGCGCAGCCAATCCGATATATGTCGGATTAGCCTCGCGGCCAATCCGGCAATGTCGGCTTGACCAGAGTGACGTATGTCCGGTTTCTCCCCGGACTGGCTCATGCCAGCGCGCCGACCGTGACGGTTTTAGCGGCTATGTCACAGCGCCGACACTCTCTTAGCGGCTCATTCACATAGCCGCTAAACTCCCGGCCCGCCACGCCCGCAATTGCTCGCCAGGACGCCGATTCGGCGGGCACCGGGCCGCTGGTTCAGCAGCACTGGCCCCAGGCTGCCGTTGTTTGCGCAGCAGCGGGCCAGCGCATCCCTAAAGCTGTCCCCGGTGCGGTTCCGTCCGCGACAATCAGCGCCGCCCGGCCAGGTCCGCGAGCGCGGCCGGTCCGGATGCGATGGCCCGCTGCTGTCACTGTTTCGGCAGCGGCGGGCCACCGCATCCGAATAACCCGCAGTATCTGGGCGCAGGGCGGCAGGACTGGCTGGCGGCTCAGACGTTGAAGCGGAAGTCGGCGACATCGCCGTTATGCATGACGTAGTCCTTGCCCTCGATGCGGGCCTTGCCGGCCGCCCGGGCGGCGGCGACCGAGCCCGCCGCCATCAGGTCCTCGAAGGAGACGATCTCGGCCTTGATGAAACCACGCTGGAAATCGGTGTGGATCACCCCGGCCGCCTCGGGCGCGGTCGCCCCGGCCCGGATCGTCCAGGCCCGCGCTTCCTTCGGCCCGGCGGTCAGGAACGTGGACAGGCCCAGCGCGGCGAACGAGGCCCGGGCCAGCTTGGCCAGCCCTGGCTCGCCCATGCCCAGCTCCGCGAGCAGTTCGGCGGCCTCGTCCTCGGGCAGTTCAGCCAGCTCAGCCTCGGTCTTGGCGTCGAGGAAGATCGCCTCGGCGGGCGCCACCAGCTTGGCCAGCCGGTCCCGCAGCGCGGTGTCGGCGAGTTCGGCGTCGTCCTCGTTGAACGCATACAGCACCGGCTTGGCGGTCAGCAGGTGCAGGTCCCGCAGGTCGGCCAGGTCCAGCCCGGCCGCCTGGGCGGCGGCGAACAGGGTGGTCCCGCCATCAAGCACCTGCTGCGCGCTGGCCGCGGCGTCGGCGGCCCGCTGCCGCTCGGGGCTCCTGGCGGACTTGGCTTCCTTGGCCAGCCGGGGCGCGGCCTTGTCCAGCGTCTGCAGGTCGGCCAGGATCAGCTCGGTCGCCACCGTCTCGATGTCGCGCTCGGGCGCGACGTCGCCGTCCACATGGCTGACGTCCGGGTCGGTGAAGACCCGCACGACCTGGCAGATCGCGTCGGTCTCGCGGATGTGCGCGAGGAACTGGTTGCCCAGGCCCTGCCCTTGCGACGCGCCCCGGACCAGGCCGGCGATGTCGACGAACCGCACGGTGGCCGGTACGATCCTGGCCGAGTCATACAAACCCGCCAGCGCGGGCAGCCGCGAATCAGGGATGCCCACGATCCCCACGTTCGGCTCTATGGTCGCGAACGGATAATTGGACGCCAGCGCGCTAGCCCGGGTCAGGGCATTGAACAAGGTGGACTTGCCCACGTTGGGCAGGCCGACGATACCGATCGACAAGCTCACCCCGCGAGTCTAGGTCCACCCGCGGGGTGAGCCTGCCCGGCCAGCGAGAGCCAGTCCAGCCCGGGCCGGGTCACCGGCTAGCCCCACGCATGTCATCCGCCTCCGCGATCCGGGCAATACTGTCATCCTGTTATCCGCCCGGGTGCCGGAACCGGTTCCCGGCCGCAGCGCGCCCGCCCGCAGCCGCCCCCGGCGGATCCAGGGCACACCGCGCGCTCCGGGCGTGTCGGCACGGAACTGTCGGCTTCGACTGCGAGCATTGCCATGATGAACGCCATCTGGATGCTCACCGGACTGCTAGCAGGCGCCATTCTCGGTGCCGTTATCGGCTATCTGTACGCCAGGAGCCGCCTGGCCGGGACAACCGCCGAGGCGGCCAGGGCGGCCGCGGCCGCCGACGAGCGGGCCAAAGCCGCGCACGAGCGGGCGGCGCTGATCGACCGGGCAGCACAGGAGAAGGCCGCGCTGCTCGACGGTCAGCTCGCCGAGCGGTTCCAGGCGCTGTCCGCGCAGGCGCTGGACCTGAGCTCGCGCCGGTTCCTTGAGCTGGCCGAAGGGCGGCTCAAGGAGGCGAACGTGAAGGCCGCCGGTGATCTTGACAGCCGCCGGGTGGCGGTCGAGCACCTGGTCGAGCCGCTGAAGCTGGCGCTGGAGCGGGTGGAGACCCAGTTGCGGGAGACCGACGCGGCCCGCAGCAGCTCGCACGCGGCCCTGGCCGAGCAGGTACGGATCGCCCGGCAGAGTTCCGATGAGCTGCGCGCCCAGACCCAGGCGCTGGTCACCGCGCTGCGGCGGCCCGAGGCCAGGGGCCGCTGGGGGGAGATGCAGCTGCGCCGGGTGGCCGAGCTGGCCGGGATGAGCGCCCGGTGCGACTTCGACGAGCAGGTGTCCGTGGGGACTGGCGAGGGGTCGCTGCGCCCGGACATGGTGGTCAGGCTGGCCGGCGGGAAGAACGTCGTGGTCGACTCCAAGGTCTCGCTCGCCGCCTACCTGGAGGCCGCGGAGAGCACCGAGACCGGTGTCCGCGAGCAGCGGCTGAACGCGCACGCCCGGCACCTGCGCGAGCACGTCGACCGGCTCGCCGCCAAGTCGTACTGGACCGCGCTGAGCCCGGCGCCAGAGTTCGTGGTGCTGTTCATCCCTGGCGAGGCGTTCCTGGCCCCGGCCCTGGAGCAGGATCCCAGCCTGCTGGAGCACGCGATGTCGCACCGGGTCCACATCGCGACGCCGACCACGCTGGTCACCATGCTGCGGACCGCGCAGTACGCGTGGCAGCAGGCGGCGCTGTCGGAGAACGCCCGCGCGGTGTTTGACCTGGGCCGCGAGCTTTACGACCGGCTGGCCGGGTACGGAAAGCATGTGGATTCCCTGGGCAAGGCGCTGACCAGCGCCGTGACCAGTTACAACAAGGCAGTCGGGACGTTGGAGAGCCGGGTGCTGGTCAGCGCCCGTAAGCTTAATCAGCTTGGCGTCGTTGACGCCGAGCTTGACCAGCCCAAGCCGGTCGAGGAGACCGTCCGGGCACTGTCCGCCGCTGAGCTGGTCAGCCAGCCTGGCCCGGAGCTTGTCGCCGGCCTAGGCCAGGACCGTGCGGGCAAGACGCCCGCCCAGCTGCTGCCCGGCCCGCGCGCGATGGGCGCGGCTGGCTAGCGGCTGGCTACCTGCGCACCGGGGGGCGCGCAGTACGGGGGGTAGAGGAGACGTGGTGACGCATGACAGCCTGCAGCGGCAGCAGGCAGCCAGCCCATCCGGGGAAGTGAGCACTCCGGCCAGGATGACTGGTCGCGGTGCCGTGCTGGCCATGTTCGCCGTGTTCTTTACCGGAACGGCCACCGCCGAACTGCTCAGTCTCGGCGCGCTGACCGGGATCTCGGTGGTGGCCGGCTGCGTGCTGGCCGCCAGGTTCGCCCGCCGGGGCTCGCTCCTGGTGGTCGTGGTCAGCCCGCCGCTCATCTTCCTGATCGCGGTGATCTGCGCCGAGGCGGTGACCTCCTCGTCCACCACCGGCCATTCCGGCTTCCTGAGCGCCGCCGAGGGGACGATCCTGATGCTGGCGGGCGTGGCACCGTGGCTGTTCGCCGGGGTCGCCCTCAGCCTGGTGATCGCGATGCTGCGCGGGCTCCCCCAGTGCATCAGGGACCTGCGCGAGAGCGTCCGCGGCCGCTAGCCGGCTGTCGCGCGGCCGCTGGCCGGGGTGTCGCGCGGCAGCTAGCCGGGTGTCGTGCCGGAGTCGTCCGGACCGGTCCCGCTGTCCGTCCCGCCGGCCGCCGAGCCGTCCGGGCCCTGCTTCCCGCCGGTCCTCCGGCCGGCCCGCTTTTGCCGCAGTTCCTGCGGCAGCGCGAACCGCATGCTCTCCCTGACCGCCTCGATCTCGCTGACGTCGCTGAACCCGCACTCGGCCAGTCGCCCGAGCACGCCGGTGACCAGGTCCTCGGGCACGGACGCGCCGCTGGTCACCCCGATCGTCCCGACGCCGTCTAGCCAGTCCTCGTCCAGGCCGGATGCGTCATCGACCAGATAGGCGGCCCTGGCCCCGGCTTCGATCGCCACCTCGACCAGCCGGACCGAGTTCGAGGAGTTGCGCGAGCCGACGACGATCACCAGGTCGGCGTCCGCGGCGATCTGCTTCACCGCCACCTGGCGGTTCTGAGTGGCGTAGCAGATGTCGTCACTGGGCGGGTCGAGCAGCGACGGGAACCGCTCGCGCAGCGCGGACACCGTCTGGTTGGTCTCGTCGACCGACAGGGTGGTCTGGGACAGCCAGGCCACCTTGGCCGGGTCGCGGACCTGGACGCCCGCGCTGTCGTCGGGACCGTCGACCAGGTGGATCCGGGCCGGCGCCTCGCCGGTGGTGCCGATGACCTCCTCGTGGCCCTCGTGCCCGATCAGCAGGATGTCGTAGTCCTGTGCGGCGAACCGCCTGGCCTCGTTGTGCACCTTGGTGACCAGCGGGCAGGTCGCGTCGATGGTCCGCAGCATGCGGTCCTTTGCCTCCTGGTGCACCTGCGGTGAGACGCCGTGGGCGGAGAACACCACCACGGCGCCCTCGGGCACCTCCTCGGTCTCCTCCACGAAGATCGCGCCGCGCGTTTCCAGTGACTTCACGACATGGGTGTTGTGCACGATCTGCTTGCGGACGTAGACCGGGGCGCCGAACCGCTCCAGCGCCGTCTCGACGGCCTGGACGGCCCGGTCCACCCCAGCGCAGTAGCCGCGTGGCTTGGCGAGCAGAACACGCCGGGTAGGCACGGACATGAGTCCTATCGTAGGTGACCTGCCTAGGAGGACAGGCCGGGGCACCGGGCTGCCCGCCCGCCGGGTACCCGCGCCACACCTGGTCGCGGCAGCGGGCCGGCCGCGTCGTCCGGACCCGCCTGCTACCGCGCCATTACAGGTGACGACAATGAGTCAGGATGCCATGATCAGTCCGTAACGGAACTGGGCGCTGCGGACACCGGGCGAGCAGCATCGCGACTCCTGAGGGAGGAGACCGAAATGCGTTTCCCGCAGGTCACCGATCGGATGAAGGAGGCGCCCGCGCAGGCTCTGCGAGCGATGTTCGCCGGGATCGGCCAGGTGCTGCTGGTGGCCGACCGGATGCGGAGCCGGTCCGCCGGCCAGCAGCGCCAGTTGCCCGCGGCGGCGGCCCCTGCGCCAGCCTCCGGCCCTGCGGCTACGCGCACAGCATCCCCGGGCACAGCATCCCCGGGCACAGCACCCTCGGGCACCACGCCCTCGAGCACCGCTCCGGCGCCGACCGGCGGGGCAGCAAGCGGGATCGCGGCCGGGGCGGCCGCGGGCCGGAGCAGAGGCAAGGCCGCCAGGAAGCCCGAGCGCCCGGCCGACCCCGCCCACGACGCCCGGTGGCGGACGCTGGACCGGACCGGGAATGTCACGATTCTTCCGGGCAGCCACTCCGCCAAGCCCGCTGAGCCCGTCACTCCCGAACCTCCGGCCGCCAGCCCAGCCACCACCACCCCAGCCACCGCCCGTCCAGCCACCGCCCGTCCAGCCACCGCCGGGCCCGCCCCCGCCAAGCCGAGCATCGCCAAGCCGAGCGTCGCCAAGCCGGGGACAGCGGCGCAGGCGCGCCCCGCTGACGGCGGGTCGGCGGGCGCAGGACGGGCCGCGGCTCAGCCCCCCGTGACCGAGCCCGCCCCCGCTGAACCAGCCACAGCCAAACCGGCCGCAGCCGGTCCCGCCTCCGCTGGACAGGCCTCTGCCCGGACAGCCTCAGCACACGCCGGAACGGCCCCGCCCGGAACGGCCCCGCCCGGAACGGCCCCGCCCGGCACGGCCCCGCCCGGCACGGCCCAGGCCGACACAACCCAGGCCGACACAACCCAGGCGGCCGCTGCCGAGCCGACCGCAGCGGAACCGCCCGCCGCCGAACGCGCCGCCGAACGCGCCGCGGCCGGAGCTGCTCGGGCCGAGCCTGCTGCGGCCGGGGCCGGAGACTTGCCGGTGCCCGGATATGACGGCCTGTCCGTCGCCTCGCTCCGGGCCCGGCTGCGCAACCTGGACGCGGGCCAGGTCCGGCAGTTGCTCGCCTACGAGCGCGCCCACGCGGACCGGCCGGATGTAGTGACCATGTTCGAGCGCAGGATCGCCAAGCTGGGCGTCCAGAGCTGACGCCATGGCACTCGAAAGCACCGCCGACGCCCCCGTACCGGTCCGGACCGTGCTCCGGCTGGTCGGCGACTGGCTGGGACGCCTCGGCCGGATCTGGGTCGAGGGGCAGATCGCCGAGCTGAACCGGCGCGGCAGCGTCGTCTTCCTCACCTTGCGCGACCCGGTGGCCGCGGTCTCGGTCCGGGTCGTGTGCTCGCGGGTCATCTTCGAGGCGACCGACCCGGTCCCGGCCGAAGGCGCCCGGGTCGTGGTGTGGGCGAAACCCGATTTCAATACCGCCCGCGGCTCCTTTTCACTGAACGCATTCGAAGTCCGCGCCGTCGGCATCGGCGAACTGCTGGCCCGGCTGGAACGGCTGCGCCGGTCGCTGGCCGCCGAAGGCCTGTTCGCGGCCGAACGCAAGCGCCGGCTGCCATTCCTGCCCGGGCTGGTCGGCCTCATCTGCGGCCGCGATTCCGCGGCTGAGCGGGACGTGCTGCGCAACGCGGCGCTGCGCTGGCCGGCGGTGAAGTTCCGGGTGGAGCAGGTCGCGGTCCAGGGACCGCACGCGGTCGGTGACGTGCTCGGGGCGCTGCGGCGGCTGGACGGCGACCCAGAGGTGGACGTCATCGTGATCGCCCGCGGCGGGGGCTCGATCGAGGACCTGCTGCCGTTCTCCGACGAGTCACTGATCCGGGCGGTCGCGGCCTGCCGGACCCCAGTGGTCAGCGCGATCGGCCACGAGCAGGACTCGCCGATTCTCGATCACGTCGCCGACGTGCGGGCCTCCACCCCGACCGACGCCGCCCGGCGGGTGGTCCCCGACGTAGCCGAGCAGGTCGCGCTGATCAGCCAGCTGCGGTCGCGGGCCCGCCGGTGCGTCAGCGGGCGGCTGGACCGGGAGTCGTCCTGGCTGGCCGGCCTGCGGTCCAGGCCCGCCATGGCCAGCCCGGTGCGGGAGATAGAGCGGCGGCAGGAGCAGATGCTGGCGCTGACCGAGCGGGCCCGCCGGGCAATCGCGGGCAGCCTGGACCGGGCGCAGGACGGGCTCACCCACACCCGGGCCCGGCTGCTGGCCCTCTCCCCGGCCACCACGCTGCGCCGCGGTTACGCGATCGTGCAACGCGGTGACGCCAGCGTGATCCGCACGGCCGAGCAGGTCGCCGACGGCGAAACGCTGACAATACGGTTCGCGCAGGATCAGCTGGATGTCATCGCCAGCCGGTGACGATGCTAAAGCTCAAATAAAGCGATTCCCCGTATTGCCGCTGACCGCGTTTCCCGCCGCTCTGCCGAGGCGAAAGACCGGTTAGCTGGATACGCGCCGTGACAATGGCGCGACACATTTCGCCATTTGCCGTTATTTGCGCGGCCCGCGGCCGGGCCGCGCGGCGGGTGAAGCGCGGCGGGACGGCGGACCGGACAGGATCGGACAGGACGGCTGACACGGTGGCGGTAGCGACATCAGCGGGACCGGCGCGCCCGCAGGCCCCGATGGCGGGCGGCGCGAAGCCTGGCAACGGCCGGTCCCGTGCCGCCGGGCTCGATGGTCTGCGCGCCCTCGCGGTGCTGGCCGTGCTCGCCTTTCATGAGGACCTGTCGGCGCTGCCGGGCGGGTTCCTCGGGGTGGATGTCTTCTTCGCGCTCAGCGGTTACCTGATCACTGACCTGTTAGCCGCTCAGTTCGACCGCGCCGGGCGGCTGGACCTGCGCGGCTTCTGGCTCCGCCGGGCCCGCAGGCTGCTGCCCGCGCTCGCGGTCCTGCTGGTCATCGTGACGGCGGCCACCGCCATCGTGCAGCCAACCGAGCTGGGGAGCCTCCGGCCGGCGCTGATCAGCGCGGGCACCTACACCAGCAACTGGTGGCAGGCGCTGCATCACCAGTCCTACTTCGACCTCTACGGCCCGCCGCCCCCGCTGCAGCATTTGTGGTCACTCGCGGTCGAGGAGCAGTTCTACCTGATCTGGCCGCTGGTGCTGGCGGTCGTGCTGGCCAGACGGCCGGGCCGGCGGCTGCGCGCGGCGATCGCCTGGGCTGGCGCGGCCGGGTCCGCGGTGGCAATGGCGTTCCTCTACCTGCCCGGGTCTGACCCTTCCCGGGTCTACTACGGCACCGATACCCACGCCACCGCGCTGCTGACCGGGTCCGCGCTGGCGCTGACCTGGCCGCTGGCGCGGCTCACCGCCGCCTCCGGTGACCTGGTCCGCCGGCTCGACATGGCCGGCCTGGTGGGACTGGCGGTGCTGGCCTGGGCCGCTGGTCACTTCACCGGTGCTGACCCCGCGCTGTACCCGGCCGGCCTGGCGGCCGCGGCGCTGGCCGCGGCGGCGGTGATCGCGGCCGCCGCGGCGCCGGGGACGGTCGCCGGGATGCTCAGCTGGCCGCCGCTGCGCTGGCTCGGGGTCCGGTCCTACGGCATCTACCTGTGGCACTGGCCGGTGATCGCGCTCTACCGGGCTGCGGCGGGCCCGGGGGCCGGCTCCGGCGCGGCCATGCTGATCCAGGCCGGCGCCGCGATCGGGCTGGCCGCCTCGTCGTGGCGGTGGATCGAGGAACCGGTGCTGCGCCGCGGCCTGCGGGTGACCGTCCGGGCGGGCGTCGCCGCGCTGAAGGCCTCGGCGGCCGCGGCCCGCCGGTCCCCGGCCGCGCTGGCGCCGCTGGCGATACCAGTGGCGATGCTGGCGGTCGCGTGCACCGCCGGGTACGGGATCCTGCACCCGTCCGCCGGGCCGACCCTGCAGCAGCAGATCAGCGCCGGGGCCAGGATCAGCGCAGCCTCCAGGGCCAGCGGCAACTCCCGCGCCAGCAATGCCAGCACCAGAACCGGCGGCACCAGAACCGGCAAGGCCGGCACCAGCAAAGCCGGCGCCGGCACAGCCAGAACCGGCACAACCAGAACCGGCACAGCCAGAACCGGCACAGCCAGAACCGGCCCCGGCCCCGGCGCCCTCGCCCGGGGCCGGGGTCGCGCCGGCCGCCTGGACCGGGCGCGGACACCAGGCCAGCCCCCGCAGGGTGACCGGCGCGAAGGTCACCGCGATCGGCGACTCGGTGATGCTGGCGTCTGCCCAGCAGCTGCACAGCCAGCTGCGCGGCATCTACATCGACGCGGCGGTCAGCAGGCAGCTGAGCGCCGGCCTCGCGGCGGTGCAGGCCCTGGCCCGGCGCGGTGAGCTGCGCCAGGTCGTGGTCGTGGGCCTGGGCACCAACGGCACCGTCACCGGCGGCCAGGTCCGCCAGCTGCGGGCGGCGATCGGGCCGCACCGCTGGCTGGTGCTGATCAACACCTACGAGGCACGGCCGTGGCAGGACGAGGTGAACGCCATGCTCGCGGCGGCGGCCCGCCGCTATCCGCGGGTCCTGCTGGTCGACTGGCACGCCGCGATCACGGACCGGACCAGGCTGCTGTGGGACGACGGCGTGCATCCCCGGCCGTCGGGCGCGGCGCTGTACGCCCGGCTGGTGAAGGCGGCCGTGCGCGCCGCGGCGGCCGGGCAACCGCAAGCCGGGCAACCGCAAGCCGGGCAACCCCAAGCCGGACAGCCGCAAGCCGGACAACCGCAAGCTGGTGCAGCCCGGCCGCCTGCGCTGGCTCCCCCTGCGCTGCCGCCGGGCAGCGGCGCCGAGGCCAGGGCAGGATGATCGCGCGGCGTTGACCCGGGCCGGGCCGGTGACACATTAGGGTGAGAATGTGACGGCACGTGACCCGGCAGAAGGCAGCCAGGGACCCAAGCCGCCCCGGCCCAGTTACGAGCAGGCCAGGGACGAGCTGACCGAACTGGTCAAGCGGCTGGAGGCGGGCGGCCTGACCCTGGAGCAGTCGCTGGAGCTGTGGGAGCGGGGCGAGCGGCTCGCCGCGATCTGCGACGAGTGGCTGGAGGGCGCGCGGGCCCGGCTCGCGGCCGCGATGGCGCAGCGCACCCAGGCTGACGGTGACCCTGACGCGCCGTTCTGACCGGGCCGCCAGGCTAAGAGAAGTCCAGCCGGGACAGGACCTCGATCACGCCGTCCGCGAGCCTCCTGGCCTGGGCGGCGTCCTCGCTGAGCGAGATCTCGGCCACCGCGAGCATCAGCGCGCCGGTCGTGACCACCGCCGCGGCCTGGCCCAGCGGCTCGCCGCTGCGGGCGAAGAACTCGGTGTTCTTGCCCACCCATTCGGCCAGCCGGCCGCGCATCACCAGGTCGAACCCTGGCGGCCCGTCACCGCGGGCGAACAGCAGCCCCAGTTCCCGCTGCCGCACGCAGCAGTCGAGGTAGGCCCGCGCGCCGATCAGGAACAGCGCCCTGGGGTCGCTGGCGCCGCGCTCACGCGCGCTGCGCACGGCCTGCCTGGTCCGCCTGCCGGTGTCCTCGTGCAGTTCGTCGAACAGCGCGCGATAAAGGTCTGCCTTACCGGAAAAGTGATGATAAAGACTGCCGACACTGGCCCCGGCCCGGGTCACGATGTCGGTAATTCCGGCCTGCGCGTAACCCTGCGACAGGAAAACCTCCCGGGCGGATGCCAGCAGCGCGGTGCGCGTCGCGGCACCGCGCTCGGAGGCCCGCGCAATGGACTGCGCCTGGTCTGTCGTCATGCGGCTCGGCAGCTCCCGTTAACCAGCAGGCCGGACAAGCTATCAGGTTACGCCGGGCCCGCAGTACATAGGATTCCATCACGGCCGAAAGGGAAGGCGCATCTGTCATGACGGAGAATCAGTACGCTGACTCGCCGCCCGCCCCGGGCGAGGCGGGGCCGGAGCCCGGCCGGCACGCGCCCGACCGGAACCTGGCACTCGAACTGGCCCGGGTGACCGAGGCTGGCGCCATGGCGGCCGCCCGCTGGGTGGGCCGCGGGGACAAGAACCGGGCCGACGGCGCCGCGGTGAACGCGATGCGGCTGCTGGTCAACACCGTGTCCATGAAGGGCGTCGTGGTGATCGGCGAGGGCGAGAAGGATCACGCCCCGATGCTGTTCAACGGCGAGCAGATCGGCGACGGCAGCGGGCCGGCCTGCGATGTGGCGGTCGATCCCATCGATGGCACCAGGCTGACCGCTAACGGGATGCCCAACGCGATCTCGGTGATCGCGGTGAGCGCTCGCGGCTCGATGTATGACCCGTCCGCGGTGTTCTACATGTCAAAGCTGGTCACCGGCCAGGAAGCGGCTGAGGTCGTGGACGTGAACGCGCCGCCGGGGCACAACATCGCCGCGGTGGCCCGGGCCAAGCGCTGCTCCCCGCACGATGTGACCGTGGTCATCCTGGACCGGCCCCGGCACGCGGAGCTGATCTCGCAGGTCCGCGACGCGGGCGCCAGGATCAAGCTGATCACCGACGGGGACGTCGCGGGGGCCATCATGGCCGCCAGGGCCGGCACCGGCGTGGACCTGCTGCTGGGCATAGGCGGCACGCCGGAGGGGATCATCGCCGCGTGCGCGATCAAGTGCCTGGGCGGGGTCATCCTCGGCAAGCTCGCGCCCAGGGACGAGGCCGAGCGGGACCGGGCGGTCGCGGCCGGCCATGACCTGGACCGGGTGCTGACCACCGACGACCTGGTGGCCTCGGACGACGCGTTCTTCGCCGCGACCGGGATCACCGACGGGGAGCTGATGGCCGGGGTCCGGTACGCCTCCGGCGGCGCCACCACCCACTCGCTGGTGATGCGGGCCAGGTCCGGCACGCTGCGCAACATCCACAGCGAGCACCAGCTATGGAAGCTGAGCGCCTACAGCGCCGTCGACTTCGACGGCCGCGACTTGTGACCAGGCCGACCCGGCCCGCGCCACCCCGCCGCAACCAGGCCCGGCCGCCCGGGCCAGCCGCTCCCGATGATCGTGGTTGCTGGTCAGCGCTATTTACCGACCAGTCACCACGATCATGGGAATCCGGCCCCGGCACGGCTAACTCGATATATGTCGGATTGGGGGACGGGGGCTAGCGGGGGTCGGCGCGGCGTAGGGACCAGCGGCGGCGGGTGCGGGGCACGATGGTCCTGACCCTGCCGCCGAAGGCGAGCGTCCTGACCTCGATCTGTGGCATTCCCGGTACGGCCGGGGCGGCCGCGGTCCCGGTCCGCCTGCTCAGCACCGAGCTGCCGGTCAGCTGGACCGAGACGCCCTCGGGCACGATCAGCTGCAGCGTGCCGCCGATGATCGTCGCGTACACGGTGATCCGGCTGGCCTGCAGCAGTGCCTGGCGCAGGTCCAGGGTGACCTCGCCGAAGACCGCGGTGACGGCGAGGCTGGCGGGCACCACCCAGCGGCCCTCGCGCCGTTCCCTGCTGAACATCGCGGCCACCGAGCGCCGGTTGTCCAGCCGGATCGGCTGCCTGTCGGGCCCGGCGAGGTCTGCGGTCAGCACCGCGAGCTCGCCGAGGGTCTTGGCCGCGTACGCCTGGCCGGCCCGCTCGGCGTGCTCGCCGAGGGTGAGCCTGCCGTCCTGCGCCGCCTCGGTCAGCAGCGCCACCACGCGCTCCCGGTCGGCGTCGGACGCGCGCAGGTCATGCGGGCCGGGGCGGGAACTCACATCCTGAAGATACCGGACCAGGCGGCCGGCGCCCTGCCGCGCGAACCCGGGCCCGTTCAGGTCCAGGTCTTCCCGCCGTTGGTCGTGGCCAGCACGATGACGTTCCCCGATGACGCCTCGGTGTAGTACAGGCGGCCGTCGGCAGTGCCCCACGCCAGCAGGCCAGGCGCGCCCTTGGCCTTGGTCGGGCTGATGTTCTTCCAGGCGCTCCACTTGCCGCTGGCCCAGCGGGCCGCCTGGACGAAGCCGTCGGTGCCCAGCCCGGCCACCACGGTGACCGAGTCGGGCCAGCGCACCGAGGTCAGGTCCGAGCTCAGCGATCCGCCGATGTTCTTCATCTCTGGTCCTTCCGGTTTCCCGAGCGCGCGCGCCATCGCGGCCAGACTCGGATATTTCGCGACGTCGCGGTCGAGCTTCCCGCTGGTCGTGGAGTACTGGTGCAGCGCCCAGGTCTTCCACGGCGCAGGGACCTGGGGCTGGCCCGCCGGGCGGGACGGGTTGGAGATCCACAGCGGGTACTTGCCGAGCTTGTTGCAGTTGCCTGCCTCGGCGAAGCTCAGGAACGTGTACAGCAGCGGCTTGCGGTGGTACTTCTTCTCCAGCGCGGCCATCAGCCCGGCCGCCCAGGTGTCCACCGCTGACGGGCTGCGCCCGTCGGTGACCTCCAGGTCCACCGCGATGCCGTCAGCGTCGGCCAGGCCGAGCTTGGTGACTTGCCGGGCGAACAGGTTCACCGTTGCGGTGACGCCGGTCGAGGGGTGCGCGAACAGGTACGCGATCCGGCCCAGCTTGTGCTGGTGCAGGTAGGCCCAGTCGGCGGCGGCGTCCGGGTTAACGTAGGGCCCGGCAGGCGCGGGCTGCAACTCGGTGAACTTGACCGCCGCGAACGAGATCTTCCCCGCCTCCGTGCTCCAGTTGCCTGGGGCGCCCTGGAAGCTGGCCACGTCGACACCGTGGAGCACCTTGGTGGCCGCCATCGCCGCCGCCTCCTCGATCCGATTTAACATGGCGCGACGATACCGCTATCCCGCGGCGGCCCGGGGTCGGGTACGGCAGATGGCAGCGGGCCCTGGCCGCCCCGGCCGACCTGTTAGTTTGATAATACGAAGTATCGGCGCAGGGGCCGGGCGGGCGGCGGGGACACCCGGCGCGGCCCAGGTCGCCAGGCGAGCTAACGGGCGGCAGCGAGCTGACAGGAGGCGGCGGGTGAGCGAGCCAGCTGACGGCACCGCACCAGGCACCGGCAACGGGACGGCGGGAGCGGGCCCGCGCGGCGAGCGGTACAAGTGGCTCGCGCTGTCGAACACCACGCTGGGCACGCTCTCGGCCACGGTCAACGCCTCGATCGTGATCATCTCGCTGCCCGCCATCTTCCGCGGCATCAAGCTGAACCCGCTGACCCCCGGCAACGTCAGCTACCTGCTCTGGATGCTGATGGGTTACCTGGTGGTGTCCGCGGTGATGGTGGTCACCCTGGGCCGGCTCGGCGACATCTACGGCCGGGTGCGGATGTACAACGCGGGCTTCGCCATCTTCGGGCTGGCCGCGCTGGCGCTGCCGTTCGACCCGTTCACCGGGCCGGCCGGGGCGCTGTGGCTGATCGGCTTCCGGGTCATCCAGGCGATCGGCGGCGCGATGCTGATGGCCGGCTCCCCCGCCATCCTGACCGACGCGTTCCCGGCCAGCCAGCGCGGCACGGCGATGGGCATCAACCAGGTGGCCGGCATCTCCGGCGCGTTCATCGGCCTGATCCTCGGCGGCGTGCTGGCCGCGGTCGACTGGCGGCTGGTGTTCATCGTCTCGGTGCCGATCGGGCTCGGCGGCACCATCTGGTCCTACCTGAGCCTGCGCGAGATCGGGGTGCGGACCAAGGCGCGGATCGACTGGCTGGGCAACATCACCTTCGCGGTCGGGCTGGTCGGCCTGCTGGTCGGGATCACCTACGGGATCCAGCCCTACGGCGGGCACTCGATGGGCTGGACCAGCCCGCTGGTGCTGTCCGGGCTGATCGGCGGCGCGGCGCTGCTGGTCGCGTTCTGCGTCATCGAGCAGCGGGTCAGCCAGCCGATGTTCGACCTGAAGCTGATGCGGATCCGGGCGTTCGCGGCCGGCAACGCGGCCACCCTGATGGCCGCGGTCGCCCGGGGCGGCCTGCAGTTCATGCTGATCATCTGGCTGCAGGGGATCTGGCTGCTGCTGCACGGCTACTCGTTCACCGACACCCCGCTGTGGTCGGGCATCTACCTGCTGCCGCTCACGTTCGGCTTCGTCGTATCCGGGCCGCTGTCTGGCTGGCTCTCGGACAGGCACGGCGCGCGCGCCTTCGCCTCCGGCGGGCTGCTGGTGTCCGCCGCGGCGTTCGGCGGGCTGCTGCTGCTCCCGGTCAACTTCCGCTACGTGTCGTTCGCGCTGCTGATCTTCGTCGCCGGGGCCGGGATGGGCCTGTTCTCGGCGCCGAACGCGGCTGGGATCATGAACAGCGTGCCGGCCCGGCAGCGCGGGGCCGCGTCCGGGATGCTGGCGACGTTCCAGAACTCCGGCTTCGTGCTGTCGATCGGCATTTTCTTCTCGCTGATGATCGCCGGGCTCGCCGATACCCTGCCCACCACGCTGACCAGGGGGCTGACCGCGCAGGGCGTGCCGCACGCGGTGGCCGCCCAGGTGGGGAACCTGCCTCCGGTCGGCAGCCTGTTCGCCGCGTTCCTGGGCGAGAACCCGGTCCGGCTGCTACTCGCGCCGACCGGCGTGCTCAGGCACCTGCCGGCCCACAACGTCGCGGTGCTGACCGGCCGGCGCTTCTTCCCTCAGCTGATCTCCCAGCCGTTCCACCACGGCCTGGTGATCGTGTTCGCCACCGCGATGGGGCTGCTGGTGATCGCCGCCTTCGCCTCACTGCTGCGCGGCGGCAAGTACATCCACGAGGACGCCCCGGCTGCGCCAGCTACGCCATCCGGGCCGGGCCCGGCGGCCGGGCCGGACGTGGCGGGCCTGCCCGCCACGGACCCGGCGGACCCGGCGGACTCGGCGAGCCCTCCGGTCAGCTCTCCTCAGCCCGCAGGTCAAGCACCCGGTCGCAGCGCTCCGCCACCTCCGGGTCGTGGGTAGCCAGCACCAGCGAGCCGCCCCTGGCCGGCACCGCGAACATCTGCGCCAGCGCCACCGCCCTGGCCGCCGGGTCGAGCTCGGCGGTGGGCTCGTCGGCGATCAGCAGCCGCGGCTCCAGCGCGAGCGCCCTGGCCACCGCGGTGCGCTGCTGCTGGCCGCCGGACAATTCCTCGACGAGCTGGTCGGCCTGCACGTCCAGGCCCACCTTGGTCAGCGCCGCGCGGGCGGCGGCCGCGACGGTGCGGGCGGGCCGGCCCGCCGCGCGCAATGCCACCTCGACGTTCTCGGCCGCGGTCAGCAGCGAGACCAGGCCGTAGCCCTGCAGCACCACCGCGACCCCGCTGGCGGGCGAGGCGAACCCGGTCAGCAGCGTCCCGTCGATGTACACCTCGCCGGACGCGGGGGCGGTCAGCCCGGAGATCAGCGCCAGCAGCGTGGTCTTGCCAGACCCCGACGGCCCGGTCACCGCCAGGCTCTGGCCGGGCTCGACGGTCACGTCGATGTCGTTCAGGATCAGCTGGCCGTCCCTGACGTAGCGCAGGGCGCGGGCTTTGAGCATGTCAGCCCCGTTCCATGTCGACCCGGCGCAGGTCCACGCCGTCCGCTGCGACGATGGCCCGCACCAGCGAGCCCGGCGGCAGGATTCCCTCGATCACCTCGGTCGGCAGCTGCACCGACCCGTCCTTGGACACGACCAGGTAATCCTCCCCGAAGTGCCCCTCGGAGCCGACCCGGCCGTCGCGGATGGTGATGGTGCGGCTGAGCGCGCTGCCGACCGCCTGGTCGTGGGTGACCACCACCACGGCCGAGCCCAGGTCCTTGTTCGCGGCCTTGAGCAGCTCGATGACCATGGCCGCGGACTCGTGGTCCAGCTGGCTGGTCGGCTCGTCGGCGAGCAGCAGCTTGGGCCCGTTGGCCAGCGCGACGGCCAGGGCGAGCCGCTGCTGCTCGCCGCCCGACAGCCGCCCGGCTGGGCGGTGCGCGTACCTGGCCAGCCCCACCGAGTCCAGCAGGGCCATGGCCCGCTTCCGCTTGACCGTCCACCTTCTGCGGGTCGGCACCTGGGCGAGCAGCACGTTGCCGACCGCGCTCTCGTAGGGCAGCAGGTTGCGGCCCGGGTTCTGCATGACGAACCCGACGTCGCGCAGCCGCATGTCGGCGGCCGCCTTGGGGGTCAGGTCGGTGAGCCGCTTGCCGCAGATCTCCACGATCCCCGCGGTGGGCCGCAGCAGCCCGGCGAACAGCCACAGCAGGGTCGACTTCCCCGCCCCGGACGGGCCGAGCAGCGCGACGGTCTCGGCTTCGGTCACGGTCAGGTCGACGCCGCGCAGCGCGGTCACTTCCTGGCCGGGCAGGCCGTACACCTGCACCAGCCCGTCGCAGCGCACCATGGTCTCGGTCATGCCGGCGCCTCCCTGAGCTGGTCGAGCCGGACCCCGGCGATCAGCGTGATGCTCGCGGTCACCGCGGCGATGATCAGCAGGGCGACAGCGCCGCCGAGCAGCACGGCCAGCGGGACCGCGGACGGCACGTAGGACAGCGGCGGCACGGCGGGCGGACGGGTGAACTCGGGGATGCTGCGCAGCGCCAGGATGGCGCTGCCCAGGCCGGCCGCGATGCCGATGATGCTGCCGAAGCCGAGCACCAGGGCCAGCTCGGTGAGCACGGACCGGCGCAGCGTGCGCCGCCGCACCCCGGACGCGGACAGCGCCGCGTACTCATAGCGCCGCCGCCGGGCCGAGAGGTACAGCCCGAGGATCGCCGCGCCCGCGGCCAGCAGCGCGGCGGCCGCCGCGTCGGCCAGGAACAGCACGCTGGCCAGCGCGGGCCCCTGCCGCGCGTACCTGGCCGCGAGGGACGCGGTGGTCTGCACCGAGATCACCCGCAACCCGGCCGCCTTCAGCCGGGGCACGATCACCGGCTGCGCCCCGGCGGCGAGCCAGACCTGCTGCACCGCCTCGGGGAACTTGCCGCCGGCCGCCAGCTCGGCGTAATGCCGGTCGATGATGATCCCGTCCTGCGGCGCGCCCGGTATCACCGCGGCCGTGCTGGCCACCTGCATGCCGAGGTCGCTGCCGTCCAGCCCGATGCCGGTCACCTGGGCCGATCCCTGGTTCAGGATCGCGCTGGACACGACGGCGGGCAGCGGGAAGGGCCGGTTCACCGATTCCAGCAGCCCGTCCAGCCGCCTGGAGGTGCTGAACTTCCAGCTCAGGCCCGCCGATGACGCGCTGATCGTGTCCGCGGGCGTGTCGGCGTGGCCGGGGCGCCAGCGGGCCGCGCTGGCCAGCGCGCCGGGCACCGCCTTCCAGCCATGCCGGCCGTGCACCTGCAGCGCGGTGATGGTCAGCGAGCCCCTGACCGCGGCCTGGCCGGCCTGGCCGATCGGCGGGCCCACGTCGAGGTCCACCAGGTTGCACGGGCAGCCGACCAGCTCGCCGGTGAGGGTCTTGGTGCCGTGGCTGGGCAGGCTGCCCAGCCCGACCGGGGACGCGCCGGTGGTCATGTCGGCCGACAGCAGCGCGCCCGCCGGGCTGGCCGAATTCACGCTGACGGTGATCCGCACCGCGTCGCCGGTCAGCACGGTCGGCGGCGGCGCGGGCGGGTCCAGCTCGCGGGCCACGGTCACGAACGGCTGGCTGATGAAGCCGGGCCGCCAGGCGGCCACCCTGGCGAACCGCTGCGGGTCCACCGCCAGCGTGGTCAGCCCGGCGCTGCCGGAGGTCAGGCTGACGTACCGGTCCACCGCGGCGGCCATCCGCCCGCTCGGGTCGGCCTTGGCCACGACCGTGCCGAGGTCCTTGCCGACGGGGGTACTGACCGTCACCACGGCCGGCGCCCCGACCTGGGTGGCCGCCACCAGGTGCTGGTTGTCCCTGCCGACCGACCAGGCGGTGATGGCAAACGATGCCAGCGCGAACGCGGTCGCCAGCACGATCGTGGTCCGCACCCCGCCAGGCCGCCTGGCCACGTGCCGGATCGCCAGGAACAGCCCGAGGCCGCCGCCGCGGCCGGTCCGGCCGAACGCGGCCCGGCAGGCGACCGGCAGCAGCCGCGAGGCGATCACCGCGGCCGCGAGCCCGAGCAGCCCGGGCACCAGCAGGCCGAGCGCGCCGTGCTTCGCCGAGCCGATCTGGCCGCTGGCCGCGAGCTCGAGCAGCCCGGCCAGCGCGGCGGTCGCCACCACCGCGTCGAACACCCAGCCGCGGTCCGTGGCCTGCCGCCCGGACCTGCGCAGCTGGTCGACCACCGGCCGCCGCAGGGTGCGCCGGGCGGCGAACACCACCGCCGCGATCCCGCCGGCCGCGGCGACCGCCGCCGCGGCCCAGGCCAGGGCCGGCAACGCGATCACCGTGCCAGGCCGCAGCAGCACCTTGCCCAGCAGCGCGGTAGCGCCCCAGCCCGCCAGGGTGCCCAGCGGCAGCGCGAGCACCAGCAGCAGGACCGGCTCGGACAGGCCGAACGCCACGGTTCGCAGCCGCCCGTATCCGCGCAGCTTTACCAGCGCCACCTCGGTGCCGCGGGCGTCGGTGGCATCGGTCACCGTGAGGAACAGCAGCAGCAGGCACAGCAGCAGCAGCTGAGCGGTGATCAGCACCACCGGGATCGCCACCGACCGCCAGTTGGCCTGGACCGAGGTCAGGGTGGCCGGGATCGCGGTGCTGATGAGTACCTGCTGCTCGCCCAGGGCCGGGTTCGCGGCCAGCGCGGTCATCGCCGTCTTCAGCCCGGCCACGTCGTCGCCGGTCAGCCGGGAGCCGCTGAGCAGTTCGTCCACCACCACGGTGCCCTGCTGGTCGGCCGGTCCCTGCTCCAGCGTCGAGCGCGGGGTGAACATCGCATCGAAGCCCGACTGGGTGAGGTTGCGTGGATTCTCGCCCGGGCTGGGGAAGTAGATGGTGCCGCGGCCGAACCAGTAGTCCTTCGACGTATTGGGAAGCTTGTAGATGCCGGTGATCGTGAGCGGCTTGAAGCCGAAGAAGCGGATCAGCTGGCCGGCGTGCCAGTGGTTCAGCGACGCCAGCCGGCTGCTGACGACCACCTGGCGCGGCGCGGCGGGGCAGCGGCCGGTAATCCGCAGCTGCCCGCACACCCCGGTGCGCCAGACCAGCGGGATCGAGGCGTTGTACAGCGGCAGCGGGACCGTCGTCTCCAGCGCGAAGATCGGCTTCGCGAACACCTTCCGGCGGGCCAGCCGCGACCCGAGCGCGGCGTTCTGCTGCCCCAGGTACAGCGGCGCGATCTGGTCATACAGTCCCGGTATGGCGCCGGTCGTGTTGGCTTCGACGCTGCGGCCGGCCAGCGAGGCGTCCGCGACGGTGTCGCGCAGGATCGAGGTGCGCGCCGCGGTGTAGTAGGTCGGCCCGGTCGCGGCGGCGGCGGTGGCGACCAAGGCCACCGCGAGGATCATGAACGTCGTACCGCCGCGGTGCGCGAGCCCGCGCAGCGGCGCCCTGAGCGAGGCGGTCAGTCCGCCGAGTAGCGGCGTCACCGGCGGCCCGCGAGAGGTTCAGCAGTCACGACAAGAAACGCTATGCAACCGTCCAGGCCGCTGAGCGTGCCAGGTCCGCGATCGTTGGCAACTTGATAGCAAAGCGAGATCAGGTAAGCCGGCCCCGCCGCCGCACGCCAGGCCCGGTTCCTGCCGGTATATATTTAGCTCTGTGAACGATATTCCCAGCGCCGGCCGGGTGCTGCAGGCCGGCCCGGCGGCGCCAGGGCACGGGACCGGTCAGCGGGGCGGGCAGGTACCCGCGGCTGACCTGTTCGCGGCGATAAGCGCGGTCCGCCGGACCTCCCGCCGGATGGTCGGGCTGGCCTGGGCGCAGCAGCCGCTGCCGCCGGCCCAGTCCGAGCTGCTCCGGCTGGCCGCGGCCCGCCCCGGCCTGTCGGTCGCCGAGGCCGCCCGCGAGCTGCACCTCGCCCCGAACACGGTGTCCACGCTGGTGGGCAGGCTGGCCGAGCAGGGCCTGCTGAGCAGGGAGAAGGACGCCGCGGACGGGCGGGCCGCGCTGCTGCGGGTGACCGGCAAGGCGCGGCGGCAGCTGGCTGAGTGGCGGGACCTGCGGGCCGAGCTCGCCGGGCGGGCCGCGGCCCGGCTGTCGGCCGCGGACCAGCGCGCGCTGGAGCGGGCCGTGCCCGCGCTGCTGCGGCTGGCCGAGCGGATGCAGGCGCTGTGAGCGCGGTCGTCTGCTCGGGCCTGACCTACCGGTTCGGCGCCCAGGCCGCGGTGGACGGGGTGGACCTGCGGATCGAGCCGGGCGAGACGTTCGGCCTGCTGGGGCCCAACGGGGCGGGCAAGACGACCACGATCAGGATGCTCACCACCTTGCTGAAACCGGCGGCCGGCCAGATCACCGTGTTCGGCTCGGACGTCGCCGCCCGGCCGATGCTGGCCCGCCGCATGATCGGCTACGTGCCGCAGTTACTGTCGGCGGACGCGACGCTGACCGGGTGGGAGAACGTCGAGCTGTTCGCCCGGCTGTTCGACGTGCCGCGGCGGCAGCGGGCGCAGCAGGGCGGGGCGGCGCTGGCCGCGGTGGGCCTGACCGAGGCGGCCGGACGGCTGGTCAAGACCTACTCCGGCGGCATGATCCGGCGGCTGGAGCTGGCCCAGGCGCTGATCAGCGCCCCCAGGCTGCTGGTCCTCGACGAGCCGACCGTGGGCCTGGACCCGATCGCCCGCACGGACGTCTGGGACTACATCACCGGGCTGCGCGAGCGCACCGCGATGACCGTGCTGATGACCACGCACTACATGGATGAGGCTGACGCCTACTGCGACCGGATCGCGCTGATGCACGCGGGCCGGATCCGGGCCACCGGCACGCCCGGTGAGCTCAAGGCGAGCCTCGGCGGCGACGCCACGCTCGACGAGGTGTTCCGGCACTACACCGGCGGCACCCTGGAGGAAGGCGAGAGAGGAGGCATCCGTGACGTCCGTCGCGCCCGGCGTACCGCCCGCCGCCTCGGCTGAGCCCGGCCAGCCGCCGTCGGCGGCCCGTGGCGGTGACCCGGACTCGCCGCGGGTGATGATCCGCCGCCTGGGCAGCCGGGTGGTCACGCTGTGCTGGGTCGAGCTGCGAAAGATCAGGCACGACCGGACCGAGCTGTACACCAGGGCCATCCAGCCGGCCCTGTGGCTGCTGATCTTCGGCGAGACGTTCACCAGGATCCACGCGATCCCGACCCCGGACGGCATCCCGTACCTGGCCTACCTGGCGCCGGGCATCCTGGCCCAGTCCACCCTGTTCATCGCGATCTTCTACGGCATCCAGATCATCTGGGACCGGGACGCCGGGGTGCTGACCAAGCTGATGGTCACCCCGACGCCCCGGGCGGCGCTGATGACCGGCAAGGCGTTCGCCGCCGGGGTGCGCTCGATCGTCCAGGGCGTGGTGATCGTGGTGCTGGCCGCGCTGCTCGGGGTCACCATGACCGCGAACCCGCTGAAGCTGCTCGGCGCCGCGGTGATCGTCGTGCTCGGCTCGGCGTTCTTCTCCTGCCTGTCGATGGGCATCGCCGGGGTCGCGCTGTCCAGGGACCGGCTGATGGGCATCGGGCAGGCGATCACGATGCCGCTGTTCTTCAGCTCCAACGCGCTCTACCCCGAGCGGCTGATGCCCGGCTGGCTGCAGGCGGTCAGCAAGGTCAACCCGCTGTCCTACGAGGTGGACGCGCTGCGCGGCCTGCTGATCTCCAGCTCCGCGCATCTGCTGCTCGACGCTGCCGTGCTGACCGCCGCCACCATCGCCGGCATCACCGTCTCGGCCCTGCTCCTCCCCCGGCTGGCTCGCTAATGCAACCGCGAGGCCCGGGCTCGTCCCGGGCCGAGCGGTTGCATGCCGGGGGGCGTGGGGGGCTGGCTTATGCCCCCCACAAAAGCACTACCCCTCAAGCTCCAAGCTATAGGTCCCCCCTGGAGGACCGGTTGAGATCGACTCGCCGCTGCCGGTGACGGCGGCCAGTTCGCCGGTGCCGGACCCGGCGATGACCTCCCAGCTGGTCCTGGCCGCACCGCCTTCGAAGACGCCGTCGGTGCGCAGCACGAAGCTGCCCGACCGCCCGGCCACCGTCACGACGGTGTGCTGCAGGCCGGTGTAGACCGCGCTGCCGTCCTGCCGGTAGCACATCAGCGCGTCCCAGTGCCCTTCGCCGGCCAGGTCGCCGGTGATCTCGAAGGTGACCCTGGCCCGGGTCAGCTTCGCGTCACCGTCGAGCTGCTGGTAGGCGTCCTCGTCCCAGGACTTGATGGTGAAGCTGCCCTCCGCGCGCGTCATGCCCGCTCCCCCCGATCCGGTCGGCTGTTGCTGCGTGCGTCCACACAGTATTCTGCCCGCCCCGCCCGCCCCGCCCGCCCGGCCCGCGCGCCCGGATCTCAGATGTCGATGTCGTCGGCGAGGCTGCCGTCGGAGCCGGTGACGGTGCGCAGGATGTTCTCCGCGGCGTCCACGGCCGCCCGCGAGGTGATCGCGTGCGTGTGCGCCCGGCGCAGCTCGCCCAGGCCGATGCAGTCGAAGGCCACCCGGGCGTCGTGCACCGCCTGCTCCAGCTGACGGCCGGCCTCGCTGAGCGCGACCGCCCGCTGGTTGGTGTCTGTGCTGCCGGAGATACTCAACGCTGTCACATCCTCACTTCGTCGTGGAATGGGCCGCGGCTGCTGCCGGGGATGCTGGCGATCTACCCGGTTCAGCGGCAGCCATTCACGCCGGCCGCGAACCCGGCCGCGCCGCATCGCGGTGATCAGCGACCTACGATGAAGGCGACGGCGAAAGCGAGTTCCGCGAACCCGCGAGGATGTGCGATTGATGCCCGAGTTTGGCTATGCCGAGCTGCTCCCGGTCGGACCGGACGACACCGGGTACCGGCTGCTGACCGCTGACGGGATCAGCACCGGGATAGCGTTCGGCCGTGAGTTTCTCCAGCTCGACCCGGAGCTGCTCACGCTGATCACGGCGACCGCCATGCGTGACATCGCGCACTTG
This sequence comes from Streptosporangiaceae bacterium, assembly GCA_036558005.1. Lineage (GTDB taxonomy): Bacteria > Actinomycetota > Actinomycetes > Streptosporangiales > Streptosporangiaceae > DATBGO01. The sequence continues at coordinate 41,365 of DATBGO010000402.1, forward strand.
CTGCGCCCGGCGCACCTGCGGCAGCTGCGGTCAATCCTGGACGACCCGCAGGCGTCGGGCAACGACCGGTTCGTCGCGGCCGACTTGCTGAAAAACGCCTGCATCGCGGCGGGCGGCGTGCTGCCGATGTGCCAGGAAACCGGAACCGCGATCATCATGGGCAAGCGCGGCCAGCAGGTGCTCACCGACGGCCGGGACGAGGAGCACATCGCCCGCGGCGTGTTCGACGCCTACACCACGCTGAACCTGCGCTACTCCCAGCTCGCTCCGCTGACCAT
>DATBGO010000403.1:0-15020 GCA_036558005.1 Streptosporangiaceae bacterium
CGCGGCCTGCCAGAGGGCCGCCAGCGACACCATCACCGCCCACAGCGCGGGCTGCACCACATCCACCCGGTCCAGGCCCGGCGCACCCTCCGCCCCCGCCAGCACCTCACCCAGATCCCAGTCCACGAACCGGGCCAGCGCCCGCCCGCACTCACCCAGCCGCCCCGCGAACACCGGGCAAGCCTCCGCCAGCTCCCGGCCCATCCCCGCCCACTGACCACCCTGACCCGGGAACACGAACACCACCCGGCCCGCGCCGCTGGCCTCACTGGCCCCGGTCACCACGCCGACCGCGGACTCCCCGGCGGCGACCGCGGCCAGGCCCGCGGCCAGGTCTTCCCGGTTCCCGCCGGTCACCACCGCGCGATGCCCGAACGCTGACCTGGTGGTGGCCAGCGACCAGCCCACGTCGGCCGGATCCAGGTCCGGGCGGGCGGTCACGAACTGCGCCAGCCGCCCCGCCTGCGCGGCCAGCCCGGCAGCCGTCCGCGCTGAGACCAGCCACGCCAGCACGCCGGATGCCAGGACCCCGGACCCCGGGTCCTGCCGCGGTTCGCGACCTGCCGGCGCGGGCTCCCGCGCGGGGGCTTCTTCGAGGATCGCGTGCGCGTTGGTGCCGCTGAACCCGAACGAGGACACCCCGGCGCGCCGCGGAGCGCCGTTCGCGGGCCACGGCACCGCCTCGGTCAGCAGCTGTACCGCGCCCGCCGACCAGTCCACGTGCGCGGACGGGGTCTGCGCGTGCAGGGTGGGGGGCAGCTCGCGGTGCTGCAGGGCCAGCACCATCTTGACCACGCCGGCTATCCCGGCCGCGGCCTGAGCGTGCCCGATGTTCGACTTCACCGAGCCCAGCCACAGCGGCCGGTCCCGGTCCTGCCCGTAGGCGGCGATCAGCGCCTGCGCCTCGATCGGGTCGCCCAGGGTGGTCCCCGACCCGTGCGCTTCCACCGCGTCGACCTGACCAGCGGACAGCCGGGCGGATGCCAGCGCCGCGCGGATCACCCGCTGCTGCGACGGGCCGTTCGGCGCGGTCAGTCCGTTTGAGGCGCCGTCCTGGTTGACCGCGCTGCCGCGGACCAGCGCCAGCACCTGGTGCCCGTTCCCGCGGGCATCGGACAGCCGCTCCAGGACCACCATCCCGGCGCCTTCGGCCAGGCCCATCCCGTCCGCGTCGGCCGAGAACGTCTTGCACCGGCCGTCCGCCGCCAGGCCACGCTGCTGGGAGAAGCCGACGAACTCCCCCGGCGAGACCATGACCATCACGCCGCCGGCCAGTGCCAGGTTGCACTCACCAGCCCGCAGCGCCTGGCAGGCCAGGTGCAGCGCCACCAGCGACGACGAGCAGGCGGTGTCCACGGTCACGGCGGGCCCTTCGAGCCCGAGGAGGTAGGACACCCGGCCGGACAGCACGCTGCCTGAGGTCCCGGTCAGCAGGTACCCCTCCAGCCCCGGCAGCCCGGCCCCGTAACCTGAGCCCGCCGCCCCGACGAACACGCCGGCCGGGGAGCCGCGCAACGATGACGGCGTGATCCCGGCCCGTTCCAGGGCTTCCCAGCACACCTCCAGCAGCAGCCGTTGCTGCGGGTCCATGGCCAGCGCTTCACGCGGGCTGATCCCGAAGAACTCCGCGTCGAACCCGGCCGCGTCCTGCACGAACCCGCCCTGGTACACATGCGAGGTGCCCGGGTGGTCTGGGTCGGGGTGGTAGAGCGCGTCCAGGTCCCAGCCCCGGTCTGCGGGCATGTCGCCGATCGCGTCTTCGCCCGCGGCCAGCAGCTGCCACAGGTCGTCCGGGCTGGCGACCCCGCCAGGAAACCGGCAGCCCATCGCGACGATCGCCACCGGCTCCCCGGATGCCGCGGCCGGCTTCGGGGCGGCGGGCGCGTCGTCACTGTCGCCCCCCATCTCGGCCCGGAGCCGGGCCGCCAGCAGCACCGGGGTCGGGTAGTCGAACACCAGCGTGGCCGGCAGCCGGAGCCCGGTCGCTGCGTGCAGCCGGTTCCGCAGCTCCACCGCGGTGAGCGAATCGAAGCCCAGGTCGGTGAAGGCCCGGCCCGGCTCGACTGGCTCTGCCGAGGCGTGCCCGAGGACCACGGCGGCTTGCGAGCGCACCATTTCCACCAGCACCCGGTCCTGCTCCGGCCGGGTCAGCGCCAGCAACTCGGTCAGCGACCGCGGACCGCCCGGCGGCAGGCTCGCCCCGGACCGGCCAGCCGCCGGGGCCGCCGGGACCAGGCTGCGCCACAGCGCGGGCATCGCCTCACCGCGGGCCGCCCGCGCCCGCAGCCCGGGCACGTCCAGCCGGACCGGCACCAGCAGCGCCTCGGCGCGTCCCGCGGCCAGGTCCAGCAGCGCCAGGCCGTCCGCCGTGGCCAGCGCGCCGACGCCACCGCGGGCCATCCGGGCCAGGTCGCCCGCGGAAAGATGACTGGTCAGCCCGCTGGCGTCGGCCCACTGCCCCCAGCTCAGCGACACCGCGGGAAGCCCCGCGGCCCGACGGCTGGCGGCCAGCCCGTCCAGGAACGCGTTCGCCGCCGCGTAGTTGCCCTGCCCGGCCGCGCCGAAGACGGCCGCGGCCGAGGAGAACAGCACGAACGCCGTCAGATCCGCGTCCCGGGTCAGCTCGTGCAGGTGCCAGGCGGCGTCGGCCTTGGGCCGCATCACCGTGTCGATCCGCGCGGGGGTCAGCGACTCGATCACCCCGTCATCGAGTGCCCCCGCCGCGTGCACGACCATGGTCAGCGGGCTGCTGGCCGGCACCGCGGCCAGCAGCCCGGCCAGCGCCGCCCGGTCCGCGGTATCGCACGCCACCACGTGCACCCCGGCGCCGCGGCCGGCCAGGTCGGCGGCCACCGCGGCCGCGCCGGGCGCGGCCGGGCCCGACCGGCTGGCCAGCAGCGCCTGGCCGATACCCCGGGAGGTGACCAGGTGCCGGGCCACCGTGCGGCCGAGCATCCCGGTGCCCCCGGTGACCAGCACCGTGCCACCAGGGCGGGGTGCCGCGTGCTCGGACGGTGTCGCGTCCGCGTACACCAGCCGCCGGACGCGGGCCGTTCCGCCGCGGATCGCCAGCTCTGGCTCGCCGGCCGCCAGCGCGGCTGCCAGGACCCCGGCACCGGTCGTCCCGTCCCCGGCGGGCAGGTCGGCCAGCACCATCCGGCCCGGGTTCTCCGACTGCGCGGACCGGACCAGCCCCCACGCGGCCGCGCCGGGCAGGTCGGGCACGTCCTCGCCCGGCTCGGCCGCCACCGCCCCGCGGGTCAGCAGCACCAGCTGCGCCGAGTCCAGGGAGCCGATGCTCAGCCACTGCTGCACCAGGCCAAGCACCCGGCCGGCCGTGGCCCGCGCTTGCCGGGCCGGGCCGGCCTCGTTGTCTGACTCAGCCCCGGCTTGCTCAGCCCCGGCTTGCTCAGCGCCGGCCCAGGCCAGCACCACCTGGGGGACCGGTTCACCCGCCTGGATCTGGCCGGCCAGTGCCGCGAGATCCGGGTAACCGCACGCGTCGATTCCGGCCGCGGCCAGCTCGGGGATCAGGCCCGGCGGGCCGGCGCCGAGGACCGCCCACCGCCCTGCGTCATGGCGGCCGGCGGCGGGCAGCGGGATCCAGTCCACCGCGAACAGGGCGTCCGCGGACCTGTCCAGGCTGACGGCCAGCTGGCCGGCCGGCACCGGCCGGGACACCAGCGAGTCCACCGAGACCACGAGCGTGTTGCTGGCGTCGGCGGCGGTCAGCGACAGGCCGTTCTGCTGGGGCCGGAGCCGGACCCGAAGCTCCGGGGCCCCGGCCGCGTGCAGGGCCACGCCGCTCCAGGCGAACGGCAGCCGGACCTCGCCGCCGTGGTCCTGCGTCCCGCTGGCTGCAGCGGCTTCGGCGCCGGCCGCAAGCAGCCCGCCGGCCTGCAGGGCCGCGTCCAGCAGGGCCGGATGCATCCCGAACGAGGCCGCCTGCGCGACCGCGTCCTCGGGCAGGGCCACCTCGGCGTAGACGTCCGGCCCGAGCCGCCAGGCCGCCCGCAGCCCGCGGAACACCGGCCCGTATCCGTAGCCACGGGCGGCAAGCTCGTCGTACCAGCCCTCCAGCGCTACCGGGACCGCCCCAGCGGGCGGCCACTGCGCGAAGTCCTGGGTCAGGCTGGCGTCGGGGGTCCGGGCCGGTGCGAGCAGCCCGCCGGCCTGCCGGGTCCACGGGGCCGGGGCGTCCCCGGCCCGCGCGTGAATCTGCACCGGCCGGGCCCCGGCCGCGTCCGGCGCGCCGACCAGCACCTGGACCTGGACCTCGCCGTCCTCGGGCAGGACCAGCGGCCGTTCCAGGGTCAGCTCGTCCAGCCGCGCGCAGCCGGCCGCGGTCCCGGCCCGCACGGCCATCTCCACGAACGCGGTGCCGGGCAGCAGCACCGTCCCCGCCACCGCGTGCTCGGCCAGCCACGGCTGGGACGACACCGATAGCCGCCCGGTGAACAGGAAGCCAGCGTCCCCGGCCAGCTCCACCGCCGAGCCAAGCATCGGGTCACCAGCTCCGGCCGGGACGGGAGGCTGCGGCCAGTACCGCTGCCGCTGGAACGCGTAAGTGGGCAGCTCGACCCGCTGGCCGCCGGGCGTGATCGCGGCCCAGTCGACGGCCACGCCGCGGACGTGCACCCCGGCCAGCGACGCCAGGAACCGGCCCGCGCCACCGTCATCGCGGCGCAGCGTCCCGGCCACCACCGGGACCGGCGCGCCAGCATCCGCCCGCTCATCCAGCAGCTCGCTCACCGCCGCGGTCAGCACCGGATGCGGCGACACCTCAACAAACACCCCATGCCCCGCCTGGGCCAGCACTCGCACCGCCGACCCGAACTCCACCGGCGCCCGCAAGCTCTCAAACCAGTACCCCGCCCCCAGCTCCCGCCCATCCGCCCACTCACCCGTCATCGCCGACACCACCGGCACCCGCCCCGGCTGAGGCTCTACGCCCGCCAGCGACGCCGTGATCTCCGCCCGGATCTGCTCCACCTGCTGGCTGTGCGAGGCATAATCCACCGGCAGCACCCGCGCCCGCACCCCCGCCACCTCACAGGCGGCGGCCAACTCGGACACCGCCGGCGGGTCACCGGCTACCACCGTCGCCGACGGGCCGTTCACCGCCGCCACCGCGAGCCGGTCCCCCCAGGACGCGATCCGCTCCCTGACGGCCGCGGCTGGCTCAGCCACCGACACCATTCCGCCCTGGCCGGCCAGCGCCACCAGCGCCTTGCTGCGCAGCGCCACCACCTTCGCCCCGTCCTCCAGCGACAAGACCCCGGCGACCACCGCCGCCGCGATCTCCCCCTGGCTGTGCCCGACCGCCGCGTCGGGGGTCACTCCGGCCGCTTCCCAGGCCGCGGCCAGCGACACCATCACCGCCCACAACGCCGGCTGCACCACATCTACCCGGTCCAGGCCCGGCGCCTCCGGCCGCTGCGCCAGCACCTCCCGCAGGTCCCAGCCCACGTAGGGGGCCAGCGCCTGCCCGCATTCGGCCAGCCGCTCCGCGAACACCGGGCAGGCCTCAGCCAGTTCCTGGCCCATTCCCGCCCACTGGCCACCCTGGCCAGGGAACACGAACACCACCCGGCCCGCGGCATCGGCGCACCCGGTGACCACGCCAGGCGCGGGCTGACCGTTCGCAATCGCGGCCAGGCCGGCCGTCAGCTCCGACCGGTCCTGGCCGAGCAGCACCGCGCGGTGCTCCAGCGCTGACCGGGTCGAGGCGAGCGACCAGGCCACGTCGGCCAGGTCCAGCTCCGGCCGCGCGGCCAGCCACTGCGCCAGGCTGCTCGCCTGCGCGGCCAGCCCGGCCGCGGTCCGGCCCGACACCACCCAGGGCAGCAGCCCCGGCCGGAGCACGGCGTGCCGCGTTCGCGTTGCCGGGTCATCGGCGGGTTGCGCGCTGTCGTCGGCCGGGCTGACGGCCTCGGGCTCTTGCACGATCACGTGGACGTTGGTGCCGCTGATCCCGAACGAGGACACCGCGGCCCGCCGGGGCCGGCCGTTCGCGGGCCAGTCCACCGGCCCGGCCAGCAGCCGGACCGACGCGGGCCAGTCCACGTGCGGCGACGGCTCCTCGACGTGCAGCGTGGCGGGCAGCTGGCCGTGCCGCAGCGCGAGCACCATCTTGATCACCCCGGCCACCCCGGCGGCGGCCTGGGTGTGACCGATGTTGGACTTCACCGATCCCAGCCACAGCGGCCGGCCGGCCTCCCGGCCCGGCCCGTAGACCGCGATCAGCGCCTGGGCCTCGATCGGGTCCCCGAGCTCGGTGCCGGTGCCGTGGCCTTCCACCGCGTCGACCTGGTCGGTGCTCAGCCCGGCGCTGGCCAGCGCGGCCCGGATGACGCGCTGCTGGGACGGGCCGTTCGGCGCGGTCAGCCCGTTGGACGCCCCGTCCTGGTTGACCGCGCTGCCGGTCACCACGGCCAGCACCGGATGCCCGCTCCGGCGCGCGTCGGACAGCCGCTCCAGCACCAGCATCCCGGCGCCTTCGGCCATCCCCATGCCGTCGGCGCGGGCCGAGTACGCCTTACACCGGCCGTCCGCGGCCAGGCCCCGCTGCCGGGAGAAGTTCACCAGGTCCCGTGGGGTCGCCATGACCGTCACGCCGCCGGCCAGGGCCAGGTCGCACTCCCCGGCCCGCAGCGCCGCGCTGGCCAGGTGCAGTGTCACCAGCGAGGACGAGCAGGCGGTGTCCACCGTCACCGCCGGGCCCTCCAGGCCGAGCACGTAGGACACCCGGCCGGACAGCACGCTGGTCGCGTTGCCGGTCATCAGGTGACCTTCCAGCCCGCCCGATCCGTGCAGCACCATCTGCAGGCCGACGTCGTACCCCGATGAAGTCCCGCCGACGAATACGCCGGTCCTGGAGCCGCGCAGCGACTGCAGGCCGATTCCGGCCCGTTCGAGTGCCTCCCAGGAGGTTTCGAGCAGCAGCCGCTGCTGCGGGTCCATGGCCAGCGCCTCGCGCGGGCTGATGCCGAAGAAGCCGGGCTCGAACCCGGTCACGTCGGCCATGAACCCGCCGCCGCGAACGTAGGAGGTCCCCTCGCGGTCGGGATCGGCGTCGTACATGCCGTCCACGTCCCACAGCCGGTCCCTGGGGAAGCCGGAGATCGCGTCGCGGCCCGCTGCCAGCAGGTCCCACAGTTCTTCGGGGCTGCCGACGCCGCCGGGGTACCGGCAGCTCATGGCGACGATCGCGATGGGCTCGCGGGCGCGTTCCTCCACCTCCCGCAGCCGGCGCCGGACCTGGCGCAGGTCCGCCGCCGTCCGCTTCAGGTAGTCGAGGAACTTCTCTTCGCTCATCGAGACACCGCCGTCGCCGGTCATGACTCCCCGAGTTCCTGGTCAAGCAGCTCAAAGATGTTCTCGGCGGTCGCGGCGGCCAGGTCGTCGTCGCCGCCGGCCGCTGCCTGGGGAGTGCCTTCCAGCGCAGCGAGCAGGGCTCTCATCCGGATGGTCAGGCCGGCCCGTGCGTCGTCGTCAGCCGCGATGTTCGCGACGATCTTCTCGAGCTTGCTGATCTCCTCGATCGCGGCGGTGCCCGCGGGCACCCCGTCCCTGGTCAGCAGGCGGAGGAGATGCTCGGCCAGCCCGGCCGGGGTCGGGTAGTCGAAGACCAGGGTGGCCGACAGCCGCAGTCCGGTGGCCGCGTTCAGCTGGTTGCGCAGTTCGATCGCGGTCAGCGAGTCGAAGCCCAGCTCGTGGAACTCCTGCCGGGCCTCGATCGCGCCGGGTGACCCGTAACCGAGCACCGCCGCCACGTGCGCGCTGACCAGGTCCAGGACGACAGCGCTTTGCTCGGCTTCCGGTGCCCCGGCTAGCCGCTCCCTGAGCGCGGGAACGGCGGTGTCCGCCGCGGCAGTGTCCGCGGCCCGGCGGGTGCGGGGCTGGACCAGCCCGCGCAGCAGGGCCGGCATGTGCTCGGGGTCGGAGTGACCGCCGAGTTCCAGTTGCAGCGGCACCATCAGGGCCGGCCCGGCGGCCAGCGCGACGTCGAAGAGCGCCAGGCCGTCGGCAGCGGTCAGCGACCCCATCCCGCTACGGGCGATGCGGGCCCGGTCGGAATCGCTGAGGTGGCCCGAGATGGCGCTGGCGCCGTCCCACAGTCCCCAGGCCAGCGAGGTTGCGGGCAGCCCGGCGGCCTGCCGGTGAGCGGCCAGCCCGTCCAGGAAGGCGTTCCCTGCCGCGTAGTTACCCTGCCCCGAGCCGCCGAAGGTGGCGGCGGCCGAGGAGAACAGCACGAATGCCTCCAGGTCCAGCCCCGTGGTCAGCTCGTGCAAGTACCAGGCCGCGTCGGCCTTGGGCCGCATCACCGCGTCCACCCGGTCCGGGGTCAGTGACCCGATCACGCCGTCGTCGACCACCCCGGCCGTGTGCACCACCATCGTCAGCGGGGCGGTGTCAGGGACCGCCGCCAGCAGCCCGGCCAGCTCGGCCCGGTCCGCGGTGTCACAGACGGTCACCTGAACCCCGGCACCGCGGCCCGCCACCGCCGCGGCCAGCCTCGCCGCGCCCGGCGCGCCCGGACCCGACCGGCTGGCCAGGACCACCGACCGGGCCCGACCGGCGTCGGCCAGATGCCCGGCCAGCAGACCGCCGAGCATCCCGGTCCCGCCGGTCACCAGCACCGTCCCTGCGGGGCGGGCGGGGCCTGCCGGGACCAGGTCTGCGGCCGGCGCTGCCTGCTCTCCGGCCGGGCGGGCGAGCCGCCGCCCGTAAGCCAGGCCGCCCCTGATGGCGACTTCCGCTTCTCCGGCCCCGGCCGCCGCGGCCAGCACGCCGAGCACATCCAGCTCGCCGTCCGGTCCCGCCGCGGGCAGGTCGACCAGCGCGATCCGGCCCGGGTCCTCGGACTGCGCGGACCGGACCAGCCCCCACACGGCCGCGCCGGCCAGGTCGGTCACGCCCTCACCGGGGACCGCGGCCACCGCACCGCGGGTCAGCAGTACCAGCCGCGACGACGACAGCCTGTCTTCGCCCAGCCACTGCTGGACCAGCGCAAGCACCCGGCACGCCGCGTCCCTGGCCAGCCCGGCCGCATCGCCGGGTGCCGGGCTGACATCCCCGGCCAAAGCGCCAGCCCCGGCAAGCACCCCGTCCGGCACCGGATCTCCGGCCGCCACCGCGTCGGCCAGCGCGGCCAGGTCGGCGTACGGCCGGACCTGCACCCCGGCGTAGGCCAGCTGGGCCGCCAGCCTGAGCCGGTCGGCGCCGGCCACCGCCCAGTGCCCGGTCAGCGCCACCGCGCGGGCGGGCAGCGGAACCCAGTCGACGGTGAACAGTGTCCCGCGCGGCCCGCCGCCAGCCGGGTATGGCTGCGGCACTGCCACCGGCCTTGAGGCCACCGACGCCACCGTGAGCACCGCCGCGCCGGCCGGGTCCGCCGCCACCAGGGTCCGCGAGTCGTCGTCGCCCGGCCGGAGCCAGACCCGCATCACCGTGGCACCGGTGGCGTGCAGTGACACCCCGGCCCAGTCGGTCGCCAGCCGCAGCTGACCCGGCTCGGCGCCGGACGGCCCGGTTGTGCCAGCCGCGTGCAGGCACGCGTCGAGCAGGGCCGGATGCAGTCCGAACGACCGGGCGCCGGCCCCTTCGGGCAGCGCCACCTCGGCGAAGACCTCCTGGCCGCGCCGCCAGGCCGCCCGCACGCACCGGAAGGCCGGCCCGTAGCCGTAGCCGTCCGCGGCCAGGTCGCCGTAGAGCCGCCCGGCGTCCACCGCGACGGCGCCTGGCGGCGGCCACTCCTCGAACCCGGCGGTCGTCCCTGGGTCCGCGGGCGTGCCCGGGGCCAGCAGGCCGCGGGCGTGCCTGGTCCACGGGCCCGCTCCGGCGGAGTCTGCGGGCTGGGAGTGCACCTCGACGGTCCGCCGGCCGTCCGGCCCTGGACCACCCACCATGACCTGGACCCGGACCGTCCCGCCAGCCCGGTCATTCGGGTCGGCAGGCAGTGCCAGCGGCTCCTCCAGCGTCAGCTCTTCGATCCGCTCACAGCCGGCCGCATCGGCCGCCACGAACGCCATTTCCACGAACGCAGCACCCGGTAGCAAGATCGTCCCGGCCAGCGCGTGGTCGGCCAGCCAGGGATGTGACCGCACCGAGAGCCTGCCGGTCAGCAGGTAGCCCTCGTCGCCAGCCAGGGCGGCTGCCGCACCAAGCAGCGGGTGACCCACCGCGCCCAGGCCGGCCGCGGTGACGTCGCCCACCGGGGCCGCGGCCGGCTCGGGCCAGTACCGCTGATGCTGGAAGGCGTAGGTGGGCAGGTCGGTCCGGCGGCCGGCCACGGTCGCGGTCCAGTCGACGCCGACACCCTGCACGTGCGCCCGGGCCAGCGCATCGAGCACCGCCGCCGGGCCAGGCTGGCCGGACCGCAGCACCGGGATGAACACCGGGCCGGCCTCGTCCCCCACCGCGGCCGGGCCCATGGCCGACAGCGTGCCGTCCGGGCCGATCTCGACGAACACCGAGATCTCCTGCGCCGCCAGCGCCGCCACCGCGTCCGCGAACCGGACCGGCTCCCGCGCCTGCCGCGCCCAGTAACCCGCCCCCGGCTCACTGACCAGCTCACCAGTCAGCGCCCCCGCCCACGGCACCCTCGGCGCGGCGTACGCCAGGCCGCCAGCAACCCCGGCGAGCTCCCCAAGGACCGGGTCCATCCGGTGCGAATGGAACGCGTGACTGACCCGCAGCCGCCGGTTCCGCACCCCGCGCTCGCGGAACGACTCCGCGACCTGCTCCACCGCCTCCGCGTCACCGGAGATCACCACGGCCTGCGGCCCGTTCACCGCCGCCACCGACACCCCGGCAACCCCCTCCAGGGCCTCGGTCACCTCGGCCTCCCCGGCGGCGATCGCGGTCATCGCCCCCCCGCCGGGCAGCGCCTGCATCAGCCGGGCCCGCGCCGCCACCAGGCGGCACGCATCCTCCAGCGACAGCACCCCGGCCGCATACGCCGCCGTCACCTCACCGACCGAATGACCGGCCACCGCATCCGGCCTGACCCCGCACGCGGCCAGCAAGGCGACCAGGCCGGCTTCCACCGCGAACAACCCCGCCTGCGCATACAAGGTCTGGTCCGCGCGCTCGTCCTCCCCGGAGCCGAGCACCACCTCGGCGACCGGCACCCCGAGTTCAGCTTCCAAAAGGGCGCAGGCCTGGTCGAACGCCGCCGCGAACACCGGCGAGGCCGCGTGCAACTGCGCGCCCATCCCGGCCCGCTGACTGCCCTGCCCCGCGAACAGGAACCCGGTCCGCACCTTGCGGCCGGCCCGGACCGCACCGGTGATCACCCCCGCCGCGGGCTGCCCGGTGGCCACCGCAGCCAGCCCGGCGGCCAGTTCCTGGCGGCCGGAGCCCAGCACCACCGCGCGGTGGCTGAACGCCGACCGGGTGGTGGCCAGCGACCAGCCCACATCGGCCGGATCCAGCTCCGGCCGGAGGAGCACGAAGTCACGCAGCCGCTCCGCTTGCGCCGCCCTGGCCTCGCCGGTCCGGCCGGACACCGGCCACGGGATCAGGTCCGTGGTAAGCGCCGGGGCCTGCCCGGCCGCTGCGCCGTCGGCGGCTGGCGGGGCTTGTTCGAGGATGACGTGCGCGTTGGTGCCGCTGATCCCGAACGAGGACACCCCCGCGCGCCGGGGCTGGCCGGTTTGCGGCCAGGACACCGGCTCGGTCAGCAGCCGCACCTGCCCGGCGGACCAGTCGACGTGCGGGGACGGCTCGCCGGCGTGCAGCGTGGGCGGAAGCGTCCCGTGCTGCAGCGCCAGCACCATCTTGATCACTCCGGCTGCCCCGGCCGCCGCCTGGGTGTGGGCGATGTTGGACTTGACCGAGCCGAGCCACAGCGGCCGCTCCGGCGGCCGGCCCTGACCGTAGGTGGCCAGCAGTGCCTGCGCCTCGATCGGGTCGCCCAGCTCGGTCCCGGTGCCGTGTGCCTCGACCGCGTCGACCTGATCCGGCGACAGCCCGGCGGAGCTGAGCGCCGCCCGGATGACGCGCTGCTGGGAGGGGCCGTTCGGCGCGGTCAGGCCGTTGGAGGCGCCGTCCTGGTTGATCGCGCTGCCGGCCACCACCGCGAGCACCGGGTGGCCGTGCCTGCGCGCGTCGGACAGCCGCTCCACCATCACCACGCCGGCGCCCTCGCCTGAGGCCATGCCGTCGGCGGTCGCCGAGAACGCCTTGCAACGTCCGTCCGACGCCAGTCCCCGCATCGAGTAGAACTCGCTGAACACACCCGGGTTGACCATGACGAACACGCCGCCGGCCAGGGCCAGGTCACACTCGCCCGTCCGCAGCGCCTGGCACGCCAGGTGCAGCGCCACCAGCGCCGACGAGCACGCCGTGTCGATGGTCACGGCGGGGCCTTCCAGGCCCAGCGCGTACGCCACCCGGCCGGTGATCACCGCGCCTGCGTTGCCGGTCATCAGGAACACTTCGGAGCCGGCCTCGGCGGGGACGCCCGCGCCGTACCCGGAGGAGGTGGCCCCGGCGAACACGCCGGTGCGGCTGCCGCGCAGCGCCACCGGGTCGATCCCGGCTCGCTCGAACGCCTCCCAGCACACCTCGAGCAGCATCCGCTGCTGCGGGTCCATGGCCAGTGCCTCGCGCGGGCTGATCCCGAAGAACACCGGGTCGAAGTCCGCCACGTCCGGGACGAACCCGCCTTGCAGCGCCTTGAGCAGCTCCGGGTCCGCGTCGGAGAGGCCGCTCAGGTCCCAGCCCCGGTCGGCCGGGAAGCCGCAGATCGCGTCGGTACCGGTCGCGACCAGCTGCCACAGGCCCTCGGGGTCGCGGACACCGCCGGGGAACCGGCAGCTCATCGCCACGATCGCGATCGGCTCACCGTCCACCGCGAGGCCGGCCTGGGACGGGCCGGCCGGGTCCGCGGCCAGGTCTTCGGCCAGCTGGGACAGCAGGAACGCCGCCGCAGCGGCCGGGTTCGGGTAGTCGAACAGCAGCGTGGCCGGCAGCCGGAGTCCGGTGGCCTCACCCAGCCGGTCCCGCAGTTCCACCGCGGTCAGCGAGTCAAAGCCCAGTTCGCTGAATGCCCGCTCGGCTTCCACCGCATCCGGAGAGGAGTGCCGCAGCACGGCGGCGGCCTCGGTCCTGACCAGGTTCACCAGCATCCGGTCCTGCTCGGCTGGCGGCAGTGCCGCCAGTTGCTGCCCCAGCGCGGTCCCCGCCGCCGAGTCGGCCGGCCCGGCGCCGGCAGCCGCCTCGGCCAGCACCTGACGGACTTCGGGCAGGTCGGCGATCAGCGGGCTGGGGCGGCGCAGCGTGAACGGCGGGGCGAACCGCGCCCAGTCCACGTCGGCGACCGTGACCTGCGTTTCCGCGCCGTCCAGTGCCTGCCCCAGGGCGCCGGTCAGCAGCTGGGCGTCCATCAGCTCGAGGCCGCGCCTGCGCAGTTGTTCCGCGCCGTCGTGGTCGGTCATCCCGCCGCCGCCCCACGGCCCCCAGGCCACCGAGGTCGCGGCCAGGCCCCGGCCCCGGCGGTTTTCGGCCAGCGCGTCCAGGAAGGTGTTCGCCGCCGAGTATCCCGGCTGCAGCCCGCTGCCCCAGGTCGCGGCGATCGAGGAGAACAGCGCGAACTGCTCCAGGTCCAGGCCGGCGGTCAGCTCGTCCAGGTGCGCCGCGCCTGCCGCCTTGGCCGCGACCATGGTGGCCAGCTCGGCGGGCGTGGTGTCCTGCAGCAGGGTGGTCTGTACCGCGCCGGCGGTGTGCATGATCCCGGCCAGCCGGGGGCCGCCGGAGCCGATCCGGGCCAGCAGCCCGGCCGCCTGGGCCCGGTCCGCGACATCGCACCTGGTCACCTGCGCCGTCGTCCCGGCGGTGGCCAGGCCCGCGGTCAGCGCCGCGACGCCGGGCGCGGCCGGGCCGGACCGGCTGGCCAGCACCACCCGGGGCGCGCCCCGGCCGGCCAGCCACCGGGCCACGTGCCTGGCCACCGCCCCAGTCCCGCCGGTGACCAGCACGCTGCCAGCTGGCGTCCAGGGCTCGGCGTCACCTGGCTGCGGGGCCCGCACCAGCCGCCGGGCCAGCACGCCCCCGGCCCGGATCGCGACCTGGTCCTCGCCGATCCCGGCCAGCACCGCGCACAGCCGGGCGGCGCTTCGTTCGTCCAGCACCGGCGGCAGGTCGATCAGCCCGCCCCACCGGTCGGGGTGCTCCAGGCCGGCCACCCGGCCGAGGCCCCAGGCCTGCGCCTGCACCGGGCGGGCCAGCACCTCACCCGCCGCGGCCGCCACCGCCCCGCAGGTGAGTACCCACAGCGGCGCGCGGATCCCATCGTCGCCGAGCGCCTGCACCAGTGCCTGCGTCCCGGCCAGCCCGCGGGATACCACCGGGTAGGCCGCCGCTGGCGTCTCGTCCAGGGCCAGCAGCGAGATCACCCCGGTGATCCCGGCGGCCGGCTCGCCGGCCGTCGCGACCGTCAGCGCAGCGCCGATCCGGGCGGCGAAGGCCGCCCGGTCGGTGTCGTCCGGCCCGGCCTCGGCCACCGTCACCTGGGCGCCGCGGGCCGTCAGGGCCTGTACGCAGCCCGGCACCAGCTTCTGGCCGGCCGGCTGCGCCGGGGTCACCACCAGCCATGTCCCGGTCAGGACCGGCTGATCCGGCTCGGTGACCGGCAGCCAGGCGATCCGGTAGCGCCAGGCCTTGGCCACCGTCCGGTCTCGTTCCCGGCGCCGCCACGACGCCAGCGCCGGCAGCACCTCACCTAGCTGCCCGGCGTCCTCGACCGCCAGCGTCTCGGACAGGGCCAGCAGGTCCCCGCCTTCGACCGCGGCCCAGAACTGGGCCTCGGCGGCGGCGCTGGCGCCGCCGGTGCCCGCGGCCGGGGCGGCCTGGGCCGCGGCCGGCGGGAATTCCGGCCAGTAGCGTTGCCGCTGGAAGGCGTAGGTGGGCAGTTCGACTCGCTGCCCGCTGCCGGTCACCGCGGCCCAGTCGACGCTGACCCCGTGCACGTGCACCCGCGCCAGCGCGGCCAGCAGCCGCCGCGCCCCCGCATC
>DATBGO010000404.1:0-6399 GCA_036558005.1 Streptosporangiaceae bacterium
CGCCGCCACGACGCCAGCACCGGCAGCACCTCACCAAACGGCCGCTCCCCATCCACCGCCAGCACCGCCGACAACCCCGCCACATCCCCCCCATCCACCGCCGCCCAGAACCGCTCCTCAGCCACCGAACCCGCACCGTCCCTGGAGCCGTTTGCGGTCAGCATCAACGCCGCGCGGGGCTGCGGCCAGAACCGCTGATGCTGGAACGCGTAGGTCGGCAGGTCGATCCGCTGGCCGCCGGCCAGCACCGCGGCCCAGTCCACGTCCGCCCCGGACACGTGCGCCCGGGCCAGCGCGGCCAGCACCGCCGCAGCTGCAGGCTGCCCTGGCCGCAGCACCGGGATGAACGCGCTCCCCTCGTCGTCCACCGCATCCGGGCCGAGCGCGGACAGCGTCCCGTCGGGGCCGATCTCGATGAACACCGAGATCTCGCTGGCTGTCAGCGCCATCACCGCGTCCGCGAACCGGACCGGCTCCCGGGCCTGCCGCGCCCAGTAACCCGCCCCCGGCTCGGTCACCAGCTCACCGGTCAGCGCCCCCGCCCACGGGATCCGCGGCGCGGCGTACGCCAGGCCGCCAGCGACATCGGCGAGCTCCCCAAGGACCGGGTCCATCCGGTGCGAATGGAACGCATGACTGACCCGCAACCGCCGGGTCCGCACCCCGCGATCAGCGAACACCCCCGCGACCTGCTCCACCGCCTCCGCGTCACCGGAGATCACCACGGCCGACGGCCCGTTCACCGCCGCCACCGACACCCCCGCGACCCCGTCGAGAGCCTCGGTGACCTCGGCCTCGGTGGCGGCGATCGCGGTCATGGCACCGCCGCCGGGCAGTGCCTGCATCAGCCGGGCCCGCGCTCCCACCAGGGCGCACGCGTCCTCCAGGGTCAGCACCCCGGCCGCGTACGCGGCGGTCACCTCGCCCACCGAGTGACCGGCCACCGCGTCCGGGGTGATCCCGCACGCGGCCAGCAGTGCGACCAGCCCGGCTTCCACCGCGAACAGCCCGGCCTGCGCGTAGAGGGTCTGGTCCGCGCGCTCGTCGTCCTCGGAGCCGAGGACCACCTCGGCGACCGGCACCCCGAGTTCGGCTTCCAGCAGCGCGCACGCCTGGTCGAACGCCGCCGCGAACACCGGGGAGCACGCGTGCAGCTGGGCGCCCATCCCGGCCCGCTGGCTGCCCTGGCCCGCGAACACGAACCCGACCCGGATCCCGTCGCTGGCCCGGACCATCCCGGTGGTCACCCCGGCGGCGGCCGGGCCGGCCGCGACGGCGGCCAGCCCGGCCAGCAGTTCCTCCCGGCCCGACCCCAGCACCACGGCCCGGTGTTCCAGCACCGACCGGCCGGTCGCGAGCGACCAGCCGACATCGGCCGGATCCAGATCCGGGCACGCCGCCACGTGCGCGGTCAGCCGGGCCGCCTGGGCGCGCAGCCCGGCGGCGGTCCGCGCCGACACCAGCCAGGGCAGCGGACCCGAGAGCACCGGGACCGGGCCGTCGCCCGTTGCCGGGGCCGGATCGGCGGCGGGCGGTTCTTCGATGATCGCGTGCACGTTGGTGCCGCTCATCCCGAATGCCGAGACCCCGGCTCGGCGCGGGCGGCCGTTCGCGGGCCAGGGGACCGGCTCGGTGAGCAGCCGCACCTGCCCGGCGGTCCAGTCCACGTGCGGAGACGGCTCGGCCGCGTGCAGCGTCGGCGGCAGCATCCCGTGCTGCAGCGCCAGCACCACCTTGATCACCCCGGCCGCCCCGGCGGCCTGCTGCGGATGGCCGATGTTCGACTTGACCGAGCCGAGCCACAGCGGCCGGTCGCGGTCCTGGCCGTAGGTGGCGATCAGCGCCTGGGCCTCGATCGGGTCGCCCAGCTTGGTGCCGGTGCCGTGTGCCTCGACCGCGTCCACCTGGTCCGCGCTGAGCCCCGCGGAGGCGAGCGCGGCCCTGATGACGCGCTGCTGGGAGGGACCGTTCGGCGCGGTCAGGCCGTTGGAGGCGCCGTCCTGGTTGATCGCGCTGCCGGCCACCACCGCCAGCACCGGATGCCCGTTCCTGCGGGCGTCGGACAGCCGTTCCACCACGACGACGCCGGCGCCCTCGCCGACGGCCATGCCGTCGGCGTCGGCGGAGAACGCCTTGCACCGCCCGTCGGCCGCGAGGCCGCGCTGCCGGCTGAACCCGATCAGGATGTCCGGGGTGACCGTCACCCACGTGCCGCCTGCCAGCGCCAGCTCGCACTCGCCTGCCCGCAGGGCGGCGCAGGCCAGGTGCAGCGCCACCAGCGCCGACGAGCACGCCGTGTCGATGGTGACGGCCGGGCCTTCCAGGCCCAGCACATACGACACCCGGCCGGACAGCACGCTGCCCGCGGTCCCGGTGAGCAGGTGCCCGGCCAGGTCGCCTTCCAGCCCGGCCCCGTACCCGGACGGCGCCGCGCCGACGAACACGCCGGTGGCCGAGCCGCGCAGCGAGCCCGGGTCGATGCCGGCCCGCTCCAGCGCCTCCCAGGAGGTTTCCAGCACCAGCCGCTGCTGCGGGTCCATCCCGAGCGCTTCCCTGGGGCTGATGCCGAAGAGGCCGGGGTCGAAATCCGCCACCTCTGGCACGAAGCCGCCGGACCGCACGTAGGACGTGCCGGCCTGTTCCGGGTCGGGGTCGTACAGCTGGTCCAGGTCCCAGCCGCGGTCGGCCGGCAATCCCGAGATCGCGTCGGTGCCGGACAGCACCAGCTCCCACAGGTCTTCCGGGCTGCGCACCCCGCCGGGGAACCGGCAGCTCATCGCCACGATCGCGATCGGCTCACCGGCGGTGGCGGTACCCGGGGCAGCCTGGTCCGGCCGGGCCGCCGGGTCCGCGGCCCGCTCGCCCGCCAGCTGCGACCGCAGGAACGCCGCCACGGCCGCGGTCCGCGGGTAGTCGAACAGCAGGGTGGCCGGCAGCCGCAATCCGGTCGCGGCGCTCAGCCGGTTCCGCAGCTCCACCGCGGTCAGCGAGTCGAAGCCCAGCTCGCTGAATGCCCGGCTGACCTCGACTGCCTCGGCCGAGGGGTGGCCGAGCACGACGGCCGCCTCGGCCCGGACCAGAGCCATCAGCACCCGGTCCTGCTCGCCCGGGGACAGGCCCGCCAGCTGCTGGCCCAGCGCGGTCCCGGCACCGGGTGCCGCGGGCTCCTCGCTGGCCGCGTCGGCGTCGGCGCGGGCCTGCTGGACTTCGGGCAGGCTCTGGATCAGCGGGCTGGGCCGCAGCAGCGTGAACGGCGGGGTGAACCGCGGCCAGTCCACGTCCGCGACGGTGATCATTGTTTCGCCGGCGTCGAGCAGTTGCCCGAGCGCCCGGATGGCCGGACCGGGATTCAGCAGCGGAAGCCCGCGCCGCTGCAGCTTCAGCTCGCTGTCTTCGTCGATCAGGCCGCCGCCGCTCCACGGGCCCCAGCCCACCGCCACGGCCGGCAGCCCCTTGGCCCGCCGGACTTGCGCCAGGCCGTCGAGGTACGCGTTGGCCGCCGCGTACCCCGGCTCGCCGCCACTGCCCCAGGTCGCCGCGGCCGAGGAGAACAGCACGAACTGCTCCAGGTTCAGCGGCCGGGTCAGCTCGTCCAGGTGAGTGGCGCCGGCCACTTTGCCCCGGGCCACCGCGGCCAGCTCGGTCACCGAGGTATCGGCGAGCGTGGTGGCCTGCCCGACCCCGGCGGTGTGTACCACGGCGGTCAGCGGCGGCCCGTCCGCGCCGATCCGGGTGAGCAGCCCGGCCACCTGGGCCCGGTCCGCGATGTCGCACGCGACCACCTCGACCGCGGTACCGAGGGCGGCGGCGAGCGTCGTCGCTCCCGGCGCGGCCGGGCCGCCCCGGCTGGTCAGCACCACCCGGGGCGCGCCCCGGCCGGCCAGCCACCTGGCCACATGCCCGCCCAGTGCCCCGGTCCCGCCGGTCACCAGCACCGTCCCGCCCGGCCGCCAGGCATGCTGGTCGCGCGGCTGGGGGGCTCGCACCAGCCGCCGGCCCAGGATCCCGGCGCCGCGGATGGCGACCTGGTCCTCGCCGATCCCGGCCAGCACCGCGCACAGCCGGGCGCCGGCCCGCTCGTCCAGCACCGGCGGCAGGTCGATCAGGCCGCCCCAGCGGTCCGGGTGCTCCAGCGCCGCGACCCGGCCCAGCCCCCATACTTGGCCCTGGACCGGGCTGGTCAGCATCTCGTCTGCCCGCGCGGCCACCGCACCGCAGGTGAGCACCCACAGCGGCGCGCGGATCCCGGCGCCGCCGAGCGCCTGGACCAGTGCCAGCGTCCCGGCCAGCCCGCCGGCCACCGTCGGGAACCCCGCGGTCGGGCCCTCGTCGAGGGCCAGCAGCGACAGCACCCCGGACACCGCGCGGACCCCGGTGTCATCGGCCAGTGCCTGGCCGATCCGGCCGGCCAGGATGTCCCGGTCGAGTTCGCCCGTGGTGATCTCGGTGACCACGACCCGGGCACCGCGGGCCGCCAGCGCGCGCTCGCAGTCCCGCGCCAGGCTGGCTGGCCCGGCGGGGGTGACGAGCAGCCAGGTGCCTGGCAGCATCACCGGGACGGGTTCGGGTACCGGCACCCAGGAGACCCGGTACCACCAGTCCTGGGTCGCGGACCGGTCCTGCTCGCGGCGCCGCCACGCGGCTAGCGCCGGCACCAGTGAGCCGAGTTCCGGCCCGGCGGCTGGCAGCAGGCCGGCCAGCCCGGTCACGTCCTCACCTTCGACCGCCGCCCAGAACCGCGCCTCGGCCGAGGTCACCGCGCCGTTGCCGGCGGCACCACCACGCCCGGCGGGGGCCTGGGCGGCTTCCGGCCAGTATCGTTCCCGCTGGAACGCGTACGTGGGCAGCTCGACTCGCTGCCCGCTGCCGGTCACCGCGGCCCAGTCGACGCTGACCCCGTGCACGTGCACCCCGGCCAGGACGGAGAGCAGCCGCCGCGCCCCCGCGTCCTCCCGCTCCAGGGTCCCGGTCACCAGCACCGTCAGCCCAGGGTCGGCGTCGTGCACCGTCTCGGTCACCGCCGCGGTCAGCACCGGGTGCGCCGACACCTCCGCGAACACCCGGTACCCCTCACCCGCCAGCGCCCGCACCGCCGCGTCGAACCGCACCGTCTGGCGCACGTTCGCGAACCAGTACCCGGCATCCAGTTCTGGGCCGTCCATCCACCGGGCGTGCACGGTGGAGAACAACCGCACGCCGCCCGCCCCCGGCGCCGCCGGCGCCAGCTCCCCGGCCAGGATTCCGGCGAGCTCATCCACCTTCGCCGAATGCGCCACGAAATCACTGGCGGGCACCGGCCAGCGCAGCACATGCCGCGCCGACAGCTCCGCCTCGAACTCCGCCAGCGCCCCCCGCTCCCCCGACACCACCACCTGCGCCGGGCTGTTCACCGCCGCCACCGACAGCGACTCCCCCCACCGGGCCACCAGCTCCCGCACCGCCGCCTCCGGCATCACCACCGACACCATCGCCCCGCCGCCGCCCAGGTCGGACAGAGCGCGTCCGCGCACCGTCACCACCCGGGCCGCGTCCTCCAGCGACAAGATCCCCGCCACCGTCGCCGCCGCGATCTCCCCCTGCGAATGCCCCACCACCGCGTCCGGGGTGACCCCGGCCGCCTGCCACACCGCCGCCAGCGACACCATCACCGCCCACAGCGCCGGCTGCACCACATCCGCGGACTCCAGCCCCGGCGCCCCGGGAGCACCGCTGATGACGTCCGTCAGGTCCCAGTCCACGTAGGGGGCCAGCGCCCGCCCGCACTCGGCCAGCCGGCTCGCGAATACCGGCGAGCAGCCCAGCAGTTCCGCGCCCATCCCGGCCCACTGGCTGCCCTGGCCGGGGAACACGAACGCCACCCGGCCCGCGCCCCCGGCCGGAACCGACCCGGTGACCACGCCCGCGGCCGGCTCACCCGCCGCCACCGCGCCCAGTCCCGCCAGCAGCTCCTCCCGGCCAGCCCCGGTCACCACCGCGCGGTGCTCGAACACCGACCGCGAGGTAGCCAGCGACCAGCCCACATCCCCCGGATCCAGATCAGGGCGCGCTGTCACATCCGCCGCCAGCCGCCCCGCCTGCGCCGCCAGCCCGGCCGCGCTGCGCCCCGACACCACCCACGGCACCCAGCCAGCCCGATCCACCGCCAGCACCGGCACCCGGTCCTCGCCAGGTACCAGACCGCCAGCCGCCGCGTCGTCGTCAGCGGGCGGCTCCTCCAAGATGATGTGCGCGTTCGTCCCGCTGAGCCCGAAGGCGGACACCCCGGCCCGCCGCGGGTCCTCGCCCGGCGGCCAGTCCACCGGCTCGGTCAGCAGCCGCACCGTGCCGGGCGACCAGTCCACGTGCGGCGACGGCTCGGCCGCGTGCAGCGTCGGCGGCAGCAGCCCGTGCCGCAGCGCC
>DATBGO010000405.1:0-2497 GCA_036558005.1 Streptosporangiaceae bacterium
GCAGGCCGCCCGGCTGGCCGGCTTCGCGGAGGCGCGGCCGGACCTGGACGTGGCGGATGTGGGCTGGTCGCTGGCCGCCACCCGGTCGGCGTTCAGCCACCGGGCGGTGCTGACCGGCGCCGGCCGGGAGGAGCTGATCGCGGGCCTGGCCGCGGTGGCGGCCGGGGAGCCGGCCGGCGGGGTGCTGACCGGGATGGCACCTTCGGGCGGGGCCCGGGTGGGGTTCGTGTTCGCGGGGCAGGGCAGTCAGCGGGCCGGGATGGGCGCGGGGTTGCACGCGTGCTCGCCGGTGTTCGCGCAAGCGTTCGACCGGGCCTGCGCCCTCCTGGAAGCTGAGCTGGGGGTGCCGGTCGCCGAGGTGGTGCTCGGCTCCGGGGAGGACGACCGGGCCGATCAGACCTTGTATGCGCAGGCGGGGTTGTTCGCGGTGGAAGCGGGCCTGGTGGCGCTGCTGGCGGCGTGCGGGGTCAGGCCGGATGCGGTGGCCGGTCACTCGGTGGGTGAGGTGACCGCGGCGTACGCGGCCGGGGTGCTGACCCTGGAGGACGCGTGCCGCCTGGTGGCGGCGCGGGCCCGGCTGATGCAGGCGCTGCCTGGTGGCGGGGCGATGACCGCGATCGCCGCCGCCGAGGCCGAGGTCACGCAGGCCCTGGACGGGCTCTCTGGGGTGTCGGTGGCGGCGGTGAACGGCCCGGCGTCGGTGGTGATCTCTGGTGACGCGGAGGCGGTGGGGCAGGTCGCGGGGGTGTTCGCTGATCGCGGGGTGCGGGTGCGGGGGCTGCGGGTCAGTCACGCGTTCCATTCGCACCGGATGGACCCGGTCCTGGGGGAGCTCGCCGGGGTGGCTGGCGGCCTGGAGTACGCCGCGCCGCGGGTGCCGTGGGCGGGGGCGCTGACGGGTGAGCTGGTGACCGGGCCGGGGGCGGGTTACTGGGCGCGGCAGGCGCGGGAGCCGGTCCGGTTCGCTGACGCGGTGGCGGCGCTGGCCGCTCAGGGTGTGAGCGTGTTCATCGAGGTGGGCCCGGACGGGACGCTGTCGGCGCTGGGCCCGGCCGCGCTGGGCGAGCGGGACGGCGTGTTCGTCACGGTGCTGCGGCCAGACCGGCCCGCCGCGGCCAGCGTGCTGGCCGCGCTGGCCCGGGCGCACGTCCATGGGGCGGCCGTGGACTGGACCGCGATCGTCGCCGGGAAGCGGGTCGGCCTGCCCACCTGCGCGTTCCAGCGGCGGCGCTACTGGCCGGAGCCGGCGGGCGCCAGCGCGGGCAATGTGACGGCGGCGGGCCTCGGCGCGGTGGCCCATCCGCTGCTCGGCGCGGCGGTAGAACTGGCGGCCGGTGACGGATACCTGCTGACCGGGCGGCTGTCGGTGCGGGCCCAGCCCTGGCTCGCTGACCACGCGGTCAGCGGGGTAGTGCTGCTGCCAGGCACGGCGTTCGTGGAGATGGCGATCCGGGCCGGGGACCCGGCCGGATGCGGGCGGCTGGAGGAACTGACGCTGGAGGCGCCGCTGGTGCTGCCGGCCGGCGAAGCGGTCTGGGTGCAGGTGGCGGTGGGTGACGCCGGTGAGCGCGCAGAGCGCGCGGTCGGCATTTATTCGCGGTCCGAGCGGGCCGGCGGCTCCGGGACGGACTGGATCCGGCATGCCAGCGGGCTACTGACCCCCGCCGGGCAGCCGGAGACCGAGGCGACGCCGGAGTTTACGCGGTGGCCGCCCGAAGGAGCAGTCCCGGCCGAAACCGGCGGACTCTACGACGGGCTGGCCGCGGGCGGATACAACTACGGGCCGGCCTTCCGCGGGCTGCGCGCCGCATGGCGGCGCGGGAACGAGCTGTTCGCCGAGGTGGCGCTGCCGGAGGAGACCGCCCTCAGCGCCGGGTCGTTCGGGATCCATCCGGCCCTGCTGGACGCGGCGCTGCACGCCGCCGGCCTACCCGGAAACGCCAGCCCTGAGCCGGGACCCGCGGCCGGGACCGGCCAGGTGCGGCTGCCGTTCGCGTGGACCGGGGTGTCGCTGCACGCTTCGGGCGCCGCGCTGCTGCGCGTCCGGCTGACCCAGGGCGCTGACGGCTCGGTATCGCTCGCCGCGGCCGACGGCTCAGGCGCCCCCGTGGTGTCGGTGCGCTCGCTGGTGCTGCGGCCGATCGCCGCGGCGCAGCTCGAGACGACGGGCGGCGGGGCACCCGATTCCCTGTTCACGGTGGAGTGGGTCCCGGTGCCGGCCGCCGGTCCGGTGACCAGCCGGTGGGCGGTGGCGGGCGATGACACCTGGCAGCTCGAGGCCGGGCTGGCGGCGGCAGGCGCACAGGTGCGGGCCTATCCGGACCTCGCCGCGCTGACCGCGGCGGTCCAGGCCGGTGAACCAGCGCCCGGCGTGGTGCTGGTGTGCGCGGGGGACACGGCCAGCCCTGGCGGGACGGCCGCGTCGGCGCGTGCTGAGGTGGGCCGGGTGCTGGGGGTGGTGCAGGGGTGGCTGGCTGATGAGCGGCTGGGGGAGGCC
>DATBGO010000406.1:0-3947 GCA_036558005.1 Streptosporangiaceae bacterium
TGGCCGAGTGGCTGAAGGCGCCCGCCTGCTAAGTGGGTCTGGGGGGTAAACCTCCAGCGAGGGTTCGAATCCCTCCCTCTCCGCTCCAGTCGGTGCCCTACGTGGGAAGCGGGCCGCCGGCAATGCCGATCACGATGCCCGCCGCCCCTGCCAGGAGCAGCGTCATCACGACGCCCCGGCGGACCACCAGCAGCAGCACCGCGGCCGCGGCCAGGACGCCGTATTGCCAGGTCTCGGCGAGCGCCCGGGTGAGCGGGACGGCGGTCCCCAGGATGGCGCCGATAGCGGCCGGCCCAGCCCCGTCCAGGAACGCCTTGGCGCGGGGATTGGCGCGCAGCCGGTCGAACCGGTCGGCTCCCAGGAGGATGAACGCGAAGGACGGTGAGAACGCAACCAGGGCGGCCAGCAGCCCGCCGCCGACCCCGGCGGCGGCGTAGCCGACCACGGCCACCGTGTGCACGACCGGCCCCGGCGTCACCTGGCCCAGCGCCACGGCGTTCAGGAACTGGCCACTGGTCATCCAGTGGTAATGGTTGACCGCGTCCGACTGCATCAGCGGGATGATCACGAAGCCGCCGCCGTAGGAGAGCGCGCCGACCTTGATGGCCACCCAGGCCAGCGACAGCCAGACGCCGCTCCCGGCGGCCCCGGCCGCGAGCAGCGTGACTGGCGCGACACCGGTTGCGCGGCGGCCGGGCCTGGCCCGGCCGGGCGGGTGGCGCCCGGCTGATCTCGCGGCGGTCCCGCGGGCCGGGGCGTTGCCGGGACCGGTCGCTTGCCCGGCGGCGCTGCCGGCGCCCGGGCGGCGGGTTCGCTGGAGGGCTAGCTCGGCCAGGCCGCAGCCGAGCAGGACGAGCACGAGCCAGGGCCCGATCGTGGCCGCGGCCGCCACCCCGGCGATCAGGTAGGCCAGCCAGCGAGCCTGCCCGGCGGCCAGGCCATCGAGACCGCGGGCCGGGCCAGGAAAATAGCGGGCCCAGCGGGGTCGCGTTCCGCCCGGGCCTGCCCGGCGGACCGGGCCGGGCTGAGGGGCGGGCCCGGATGGAGAGGCGGTGCCGGGCTGACCGCCCGGGCCGGGGTGAGCGGCGGGGCCGGGGGGAGCGGGGCCGGGCTGGCGGGCACGGCGCCAGCTTGCTGGGATCAGGCTCGCGCCCGCCTGAACGGCCACTGCGGCGACCGCTGCCCCGGCCCCCGCTCCCGCCCCGCGCACCCAGGCCGGGGGAGTTCCGGACAGGAACAGCGCGGCGAGCGCCAGGATGAGGATCAGGCCGGGGACGATGAACGCGGCACCGCCGGCCAGCGCGCCCGCCCGGCCGCGCAGCCGCCACGCGCAGAAGATAGCCAGCTGGGTGGAAGCCGGGCCCGGCAGCAGGTTGCAGGCGGCCAGCGCGTCCTCGAACTCCGTCGGGTCCAGCCACCCGCGGCGCTCGACGCACAGTTCGCGCAGCAGCCTGATATGCGCCGGCGGCCCGCCGAAGCCGACGAAGCCGATCCTGCCCCACTCCCGCAGGATCGTCACCAGCGCGGGCCGTTCGTCCACGGGCGGGATCTCCGTTCCTGGTGCTGGCGGGTAAGCGGGCCCGCAGCGGCACGGGCTAGCCGCCGGAGCCGGCCGCAGGAACTGGCCGGATCCTAGCCGCTGACCTGGCCGGGGATCACCGCGTGGCCCTGAATTTCGACCAGGGCGGCGGGATCCCACAGCCTGGTCACGCCGACCGCGGCCATCGCCGGGTAGTCCGGTCCGGCCAGCCGCCGCCAGATGGCGCCGAGTCCGGCGGCGTGCGCACGGTAGTCCGCCAGGTCCACGGCGTAGATGGTGAGGCTGACCAGGTGCCCTGGCTGCCCGCCCGCGGCCCGCAGCGCCGTCAGCAGGTTGCCGAGCGCCTGCTCGAACTGGCTGGTCACATCGTCGCCGGTGATGATCCCCGCGGCGTCGAGCGCGGTCTGGCCGGCCAGGAAGACCAGCGTGCCGCCCGTCACGGCCACCGCGTGCGAGAACCCGGACGGGCGGGTGAGTTCGGGGGGATTTATCCGTTCTGCGAGCATGGTGTTATTACCTCCGCCGCCGCTGGCCTTCGCAGCACAGCATTCACCCTCCGGCGGCCGGGGCGGCAGCCGGGTGCCGCTCGCGGTCCGGAGCCGGCGGACGCCAGCGGGCGTGCCTGGTGACCGGCTCGCCCTCCCTGATCAGCTGCAGCCGCGGCCTGGGCCCGTCGGTGCGCCCGGTCTGCGGCGCGGCGCCGCCGGCCCGCCACGGCGCGGGCCAGTCCGCGGCCGGGCCCTGGTACCCCTGCTCGGCCGCGGCGTGCAGGGTCCAGTTCGGGTCATACAGGTGCGCCCGGCCCAGCGCGCACAGGTCCGCCCGCCCGGCCGCGATGATCGAGTTCACGTCGTCGGCGGAGGAAATCACCCCGACCGCGATCGTGGCGAGGCCGGCCTGGTTGCGGATCGCGTCGGCGAACGGCGTCTGGTAAGAGCGGCCGAAGGCAGGCTGCTCCTCGGGGGTGACCTGGCCGGTCGACGTGTCGATGGCGTCCGCGCCCGCGGCCGCGAACGCGCGGGCGATGGCGACCGCGTCGGCGCCGGTGATGCCGCCCTCGCACCAGTCCGTGGCCGAGATCCGCACCGTCATCGGCTTGCTGGCCGGCCAGACCGCGCGCATCGCGGTGAAGACCTCCAGCGGGAACGCCAGCCGGCGCTGCAGCGATCCGCCATACTGATCGGTCCGCTGGTTGGTGATGGGGGAGATGAACGACGACAGCAGGGAGCCGTGCGCGCAGTGCAGCTCGATCAGGTCGAACCCGCACCGGCCGGCGGCTGCCACGGCGGCGGTGAACTGGTCCTTGATCTGGGCCATCTCGGCCAGCGTCAGCTCGCGCGGCACCTGGTTGACCCCGTCCCGGTAGGGGATCGGCGACGGGCCGCAGACCTCCCAGTTGCCCGACTCCAGCGGCTGGTCGATGCCCTCCCACATCAGCCTGGTCGAGCCCTTGCGGCCGGAGTGGCCGAGCTGGAGCCCGATCCTGGCGGTGGAGCTGTCGTGCACGAAACCGGTGACCCGCCGCCAGGCCTCCTCGTGCGCGGGCGCGTACAGGCCAGCGCAGCCCGGGGTGATCCGTCCCCCGGGGGACACGCAGACCATCTCGGTCATCACCAGCCCGGCCCCGCCCAGTGCCTTGCCGCCCAGGTGGACCAGGTGGAAATCGGACGGGACGCCGTCCTGGGCGGAGTACATGTCCATCGCGGACACGACCACCCGGTTCTTCAGCTCCAGGCCGCGCAGCCGCAGCGGCTGGAACATCGGCGGCACCACCTGGCCGTCGCCGTTGCCGCGGCGCTGCTCGTGCCCGGCGAACCAGGCGTCGATCCGGGCGGCGAACTCCGGGTCGCGCAGCCGCAGGTTGCCGTGGGTGACCCGGCGGCTGCGGGTCATGATGTTGAACGCGAACTGCTCCGGCTCCTGGTGCACGTACTGGCCGAGGTTCTCGAACCACTCCAGGCTCGCCTGGGCCGCCCGCTGGGTCGATGCGACCACCGGCCTGCGCTCGGCCTCGTAGGCGTCCAGCGCCGCGCTCACCCCCGGCTGCTCGTGCAGGCACGCCGCCAGCGCGAGCGCGTCCTCCATGGCCAGCTTCGTGCCTGAGCCGATGGAGAAGTGCGCGGTGTGCGCGGCGTCGCCGAGCAGCACCACGTTGCCGTGGTGCCAGCTCTCGCAGCGCAGGGTGGCGAAGCTGATCCACTTGGAGTTGTTGGCGCGGACGGCGTGGCCGCCGAGCACCGGGGCGAAGATCTGGCTGATCCGCTCGATCGAGGCGGTGTCGGACTCGCCCGGCGCCAGGCCCGCGGCGGCCAGCTGGCCGAACCCGGCGGCCTGCCAGACCGAGTCGTGCATCTCGACGATGAACGTGCGGCCGGTGGCGTCGTAGGGGGAGCCGTGCACCTGCATC